>JAXLYL010000007.1:0-239870 GCA_046351475.1 Polyangiaceae bacterium | reverse complement strand
TGAGCGCGGACGCGATGGCCTGGGCGAGTTCGTCGCCGAGGACGAGGAATTCCGCGGCAGGTCGCTCGAAGCGTTTCGCCCAGAGTTGGAAGCCGTCGTGCACGCCGACGACGCGGGCGCTCACGCGGACCTTGCCGCCGAGCGCACGGACGGAGCCTTCGACGATCGCCTGCACGTCGAGTTCACGTCCGACCTTCCGGAGATCGAGGTCGGAACGTCCGAATCGCGTGACCATCCCCCGCGGGCGGACGCGCAAGTCCGAGACGACGGAGAGCGAGTCGATGAGGTCGTCCGTGAGTCCGTCGGAGAGGTATTCCTCGTCCGCGGGCCCCAGGTTCTTGAACGGGAGGATCGCCACCGACTTCGCGAGGTCCGTCGCGCGTCGGTGGGCGGCCTTCATGCTGTGGGAGGACGCGGGCGCCGGCGCCGGCGCGCGACGTTCCTCGAACGTCTCCAAGGCGGCGACGGTGGGCGCCGACACGGGATTCGACTCGAGCGCTTGCCCGATCACGACACGGGAGAGATCGCGCGCGACGTCGTCGACCCGACGATCGGTGCCCATCGATTCGCTCACGTCGTAGAGCGAGAGACGGGACGAGAAGCCCGCGGGCATGGTGGGCGCCGCGTCCGGGACCATGTGGGCGACGGCGTGGAGGCCCGCTTCGAGCTCGTCGGCCGACGCCGTGCGATCGACCCGCGAACGCGCCATGGCACGGAACACGAGATCGGAAAGGGCGCCCGGAAGGTCCGGACGCACCGATCGGAGATGGGGAGGATCGCGGAGGAGGCGTTGCATCGCCATGGCCGTGGGGGTCGCGCCGTCGAACGGCAGGCGACCGGCGAGCATCTCGAAGAGGACGACACCGAGGGCGTAGATGTCGGCGCGCGCGTCGACGTCGGCCGCACCCTCCACTTGCTCCGGCGCCATGTACGCCGGTGTTCCCACGGGCGAATCGCTCGTGTGCGCCATGCCTCCGCGGGACTCGAGCAGACGCGCGATGCCGAAGTCCGCCACCACGATCCGTCCGTCGTGACCGAGGAGGATGTTCTCCGGCTTGAGGTCCCGGTGGATGACTCCGACCTTGTGGGCCGCCGCGAGACCCGAGGCGACGGCGCGAGCGATCGCGATCGCACGACGAGGCACGATGATCTCGCCGGCGGTCACGAGCTCGGCGAGGCACGGTCCTTCGACGTACTCCATGGTGAGGAACTTCTCGCCACGGCACTCGCCGATGTCGAACACACGCGCGATGTTCTCGTGGGTCACGCGGCGCGCGAGCTTCACTTCCTGACGGAAGCGTTCGACGATGGAGGCGTCCGTCACGAGCTCCTTCCGGAGCATCTTCAACGCGACGACCTCGTCGAGCGCGCGGTCCCGCACCCGGTACACGCAACCCATGCCGCCGCACCCGAGGAGCGCGAGCACCTCGTAGCGGTCCGCCAAGACCTCGCGCGTGCTCGACACCGGCGGCTGGGTGTCGCGGAGGACGCTGAGTGCAGGTGCTGGGAAAACGGGGCGCATGATCGCTGTAGGTTGAGCACGCACATGTAGCATGTGAGCTCGAGCGTGCACGCGGGGCCAATCGACCACACCCCGTTCCAGGGGCCGTCAATCCGCACGATTTTCCCAAGGGTTTCCTGCGCCTGACGGCGTCCCGGTTCGACGATGTCAGGTTCGGCGGACGTCGATTCGGTCCACGAGCCCGGCATGGCCACTGAAGACGATGGCGTCGACGAGGTGCTCCGGAGCGACGAGTTCGAGGGTCGGATGATCCCGCCGGACGAGGACGTCGGCGCCGACGTCGGCGAACCCGGAGGCCATCGCCGCATGGTGCGACCCTTCGAACCAGAGCTGCTCGGCGGGCGTCCGGACGGCGTCGTCGAAGGTGACGCGGGATCGGGTGCGGAGGCGCTCCTGGGTCTCGAGAGCGCGCACGTCGTCGATGACGTCGGTGACGACGTGGCTGTCGATGCCCGTCGTGAGTTTCACGCCGTTCGCGCGGAGGGCTCCCAGATCCGGGAGACCGTCGCCGAGATCACGCTCCGTGGTGGCGCAGATGCACGCGAAGCCACCGGCCTTCCCGAGGAGGGCGGCTTCGTGGGGCAGGAGGTGCGTCGCGTGGACGGCGACGAAGCGGGACGAGAGTGCCCCGTGATCGGCGAGCAACTCCATGGGGCGACGACCGGTCTCCGCGAGGCACTCCTCGATCTCGCGCGGCTGTTCCGCCACGTGCATGTGGAACGGGAGCGCGTGCGTGTCCGCGTAGGCGGCGAGCGGTCGAATCCAGGAGGGCGGGATGGCGCGCACGGAGTGGGGCGCGAGACCGATCGCGACGTCCGGATCCCCGGCGTGGCGGGCGCGGAGGGTGTCGACGTCCCGGAGGATCGTGTCCACGTCGGGATCGCAGAAGCGACGTTGCCCGTCCTCGCGGTCGCGACCCGGTCCGGCACGATGGTAGGCGACCCGCAGGAGGGCGATGCGGAGGCCTTCGGCTTTCGCCGCCTCGATCACGGCCTCGGCGAGGAGGGTGCGGTCGTCGTAGGGCGTTCCGTCGGGCTGATGGTGGACGTAGTGGAATTCGCCCACCGTGTGCACCCCCGCGCGGCGGAGTTCGCGGTATGCGACGCGTGCGATGGCGCCCATGGACTCGGGCGTCAGGGACGACGCCACCCGGTACATCTGACCGCGCCACGTCCAGAAGTCGTCCGACGAAGCGGCGCGCCTCTGCGCCGTCCCGCGCATCGCGCGTTGGAACGCGTGCGAATGTGCCGTCCCCAGCGCGGGAAGGCGGACGTGGGTGGGCGTGAGCGTCGCGAGGGAGTTCATCGTCGCGTCATCCGTGGCGCACCTTCACTGGCGCATCGACGCGGCGGCGGCCCGCGTCACGAAGTAGCCTCGGGGCCAGTGCCGGTAGAACGAGGCATGCACGACCGGCTTCTTGTCCGTCGTGTCCGGTTCGGGCGCGAGCTGCCCCACGACGCGCACGAGGGACGACCGACCGACGCTGAGCTCTCCGGAAGCGTCGCCCGATGCGAGCTTGACGAGGACGTGCGCGACGCCGAAATCGGCCTCGCTCACGGTGACGCGGCACGTGTCTTCCGACGCCTGACTCTCGCAGAGGTTCCGGGGCTCGACGCGCCGCAGCCCCACCGTGAGGTCGGCTTCGCCGGAGGCCGTGTCCGTCCGTGCGACGACGACCCCGAAGAGGGAGACGTTGCCCTTGCGCCAGGCGTCCGGTTCCCTCTCGGCCATCACGGGATCGAACTCGCGGCTACCCTCCAGGGCCTTCGACTCTTCGCCCGTCGGTGCGTAGGTGCGCGCGTATCCGTAGGGCCCCGCACAGCCCACGAGCGCCGCGAGGAACGGAACGAGGGAAAGGACGGACTTCGGACGAACGGACGGACCTCCAGACGATTTCATCGTGCCTCCGCGCGAGTGGACCAGGCCCATCGTAGGGCGATTTCGGACGTCATCAGGGCGAGCAGCGCGAAGGCGACGAACGGCGACACGTCGAGAGGCGTCTGCGAAGCCGGACCTTCGGTCGTGATCGCCGCACCGTCGGCCTTCCGCGGCTTCCAGTCGAACTCTCGCACGAGCGGCATCGCCACGCGCACTTCCTTTCGACCGTCGACGTCGAACGTGTACGTCCCGACGAGGGGGGGCGTGAACTTCGTCGCGCTGCGGTCGACGTTCGTCGACGCGGCGTCTCCGGGACCCTGGACGGAGACGGATTTCGCACCCTCGAAACCCCAGGGAACTCCCACGTCGGTGCGGCGCGGAGCGACTCGCGCACGCGCTTCGTCCACCCACGCGTCGAGCAGGGCGAGGAAGCCGGGGCGGATCGAAATCTCGCTGGTGTCGACGCCGAAGGGCAACGTCACGATCCAGACCTCGCCCCGGCCGAACGACCGTCGCGCGAGGAGAGGCGCGCCGTCGTTCCACCGGAGGAGCGGTTCGAACGCGGTCGCGTCCTCGGGAGCGAGCACGGTGCGTTCATGGGCCTCGAGATCCCCGAGGGATCGGGCGGCTTCGCCGAACGCGGAGGCCGGCGCGTCCGGGTGGGCGCCGCGATCCGTGGTGAGAACGAATCGCGTCGCCGCACGGAGCACGGGTTCGAACGTCGCACCGAGGGGCGCCCGCGCGGCACGGGGTCCGAGGGCGAGGAGGATCCGGCCGCCGTCCTCGAGGTAGGCGGAGACGGCACGACGTTCCTCCGGGGTGAATCCCGCGGGATCGTCGAGCACGAGTCCGAGGAATGGAGCGAGATCCTCCGCGCGATCGGGAACCTGGGGCAAGGGTCGCATCGCGACGTCGAGCTTGAGGGCCGCGAGCGCCTGCTCGACGACGGGAGCGCCTCCGGTCACGGTGGTCTCTCCCGCGGAATCGGCGACCACCGCGAGCGAACCGCTGGCCGACTCGTGGAGGACCGGCGCGGCGTCGTCGGAGGCGACGGAGTCCTCGCCGGAAAGCCTGGCGACGAGATTCTCCGCCGTTCCTTCCGGTACGGTGACGGTCACGTCGTCGCCGTTGGAAGCCGGCAACGCGCCCGTGCCGACGACCTTCGATCCGGCGACGACCTCGACGGTCCGTGCGGTACGGACGGCGCCTTCGGTACAGGCGACGCGCACGCGGACGCGCACGCCGGAACGATCCGCTTCGATCACCCCGCAGTCCGTCGCCGGTTCGCGGAGTTCCGGGAGGGGCACCCACACGGGGACGCCCGCACCGTCCCCGAAGGGTCGTTCGGAGGCGGAGCCGTCGGCGAGATCGGAGAGAACGACGACGCGCTTGTCGACCTGCGCGAGGGAACCGACGAGGGATCGGGCGAGGGTGACGGCCCCGTCGAGATCGGTCGCGCGATCGTTCTCCACGAGGGCGTCGACGGCGGCGCGGGCGGTGGCGAGATCCGTCGTCGCCGCCAAGGCCACGCGCGCCGGTGCCCCGGCGAGGACGACGGCGATGGCGTCCCCCTCGCGCGCGGAAGCGAGAAGTTCCTGGGCGCCCTTCTTCGCGCGGGCGAACTTCGACGTGCCACGGACGCGGGCCCGCATGCTCATCGAGTCGTCGACGACGATCGCCATGGCGACGGAGGCGCCGCCCTGCCGCGCGAGCGCCAGGCGCGAGCACCGCACGAACGGCGACGCGCCGAGGACCGCGAGCGCGAGGACGGCGAGCGCGCGCGTCGCGAAGAGACCTCGGTCCTCGAGGGCCGACCGGCGTCGCGCCTTCGGGGGAGCCGGGGGGACGAGATGGGCCGGTGCGAACGCGCGCTCGTCGGCGCGACGTCGCCGGAGCCGGTGCGCGGCGTAGGGCAGGACGACGAACAACGCGATGCCGAGGGCGAGCGCGGTCGCGAAACGGAGCACGTTCGTGGGCTATCACTCCCGTCCGGACATGACAAAGGTGTCATGCGGTCCGTGGACGCACCGCCACGACGGCGTCAGGGAGGGCACCCGACGCGGGGACGGCGGAGGTTGGCGGAATTCGTCGTGCTCTGGCACGCTCCGTGCTGATGCCCCCGAGTGCGGTGACCGGAACCCGCGCTCGACCCACGACCGCACCGGCCACGGAGGAGTCCACGTGATCCACGATTCGAGAACGGCATCCGCGAGGCCATCGTCCGTCCCGGCGACGACGTGGGCGACGGCGACCGCGTGTACCTTCGGTCTCGCGCTCGCCGCGTGTTCGAGTCTCGGGAGCTCGGGTCCGGATACGGGAGGCGAACTGGGAAACGGCACGTTCCGGTATACCTGCACGGGTGTCGACCCGACGTGCGGCGCCGTCCCCGGCGGCACGTTCGATCCGACGAATCCGCGTGCGCCCGTGGCCGGGGCCACCTTTCCGACGTCGTTCGCGCTCGGCGCGACGTTCCGCCTGGACTTCGTCGCCTCCGTGACCACGACGGCGCGCGTGACTCCGGCGTCCGGCTCGTTCTTCTCGTCGGCGAACCAAGTGTTCACTTCGCTCCGACCGGGCACGAGCGCGCTCGTGGCGACGGCGACGAGCAACGGCCGGGTGGTCGACTTCACGCACGTCGTCGTGAGCGTACCGAAATCCCTCCGGATCCTGGCGCACGACGGTGTCGCGAACCGGGTTCGCGCTCCCGGTTCGTCGACGGTGTTCGGAGCGATCGGTGTCTCGGGAACCGGCGAGTTCCTCGCGGGGTCGATCGTGCCGACGTGGCAAGTGAGCGACCCGTCGATCGCCCGCCTCGAGGATTCTCCGGGTCACGAGGTCCCGCCCGAGCGCGCCATTTCCGCCGTGACGCTCGCCGCGCGTTCCCCGGGCGTCGTGAAGATCTTCGCGCGCTACGCCGGCCGCGAGGAGTCCATCGACGTCACGATCGGCGACTTCGCCGGCGATGCCGGAGCGAACGACGGCGGCGACGCGGGGGCTTCCCAGGACGCGTCGAAGGACGCGGCGCGGGACGCGGGCGCCGACGCCACGGCGTCGGACGCGGGGTCCACGACGGATGGAGGCACCGATGGTTCCTGAGTCCTTCCGGCGTTCCGCCTTCGGCGCGCTGTTCCTCCTCGCGGCGACGTCCTTCCTCGGATGCGGATCGGAGCGCGTCGACATCCGATCGACCAACGTCTCGATCCCTCCCCTCTCGGCGAGCGTCGTCGGCGGTCGCATCTCGCTCGTCCACGGCATCGCCATCCGGGCGCGCATCAGCGCGTTCGTCGGGGAGTCCGAATCCGACGAGCCCGAGTCCGCGTACAGCGTCGCGTCGGCCGACTCGAACGTCGTCCAGGTCGCACGGGGTCCGTTCGACAAGGAATACGTCTTCGTCGGCGTCCGCGAAGGACGCACGACGGTGACGTTCTACTTCCGCGGGGAACCCGTCGCCGAATGGCCGGCCGAAGTCGTCGTGCAGGTGGTCGGTCCCTGAACGGCGTCAGAACAGCTTCGCGACGATTTCGCGGACGGTGGTGACGGGATCGGTGCTCGTGACGGCACGGACCAGACGACCGCCCCGGGGCGCGAGGGCGCGCTCCCAAGTTTCGGCCAGCTCGGCGAGTCGCGCGACGTAGGCCTCGCGCGCGGACTCGCCGTCGGTCTCGACGACCGTCGATCCTTCGAGCGCGCGGACGCGCAGGGTCCCTTCGAACGGGAAGTCGACCTCGTCGGGGTCGAGCACCTGGACGACGACGAGCACCCTTCCTCGGGCGGCGAGAGCGCACACGAAATCGGAAGCGCCTTCGGGAAGGTCGAGCAGATCGCTCAGGACCACCACCATCGCTCCGCGGCGCGCGGTGCGTGCGAGACCTCCGAGGGCCTCTTCGACCATGGGAAGGTTCGCGCGTGCGTCGCCTCCGGCTTCGGCCCGTTCGAGCGTCGCGACGATGCGTTCGAACTGTTCGCGACCGCCGGAGCGCGGGAGGGACCGGAGATCGTCCCCGCCGATGAACTGGACGCCCACGGGATCGCCGCCCGTGATCGCGATCCGGGAGAGCGCCGCGGCGACGAGCGCGGAATACGCCAGCTTCGCTCCCAGCGCCCGCGAACCGCGGTACCCCATGGACGCGGTCGCGTCGACGACGAGACGGAGCGCGCGGTCCGTCTCGGTCTCGAACTGCCTCACCTGGAGGCGATCGTGGCGGAGGAGGGAGCGTCGATCGAGCCAACGGAGGTCGTCGCCCGGGACGTACTCCCGGTGCCCACCGAATTCGACTCCTGCGCCACGACGCGCGCTCCGATGCGCCCCGGAATAGGCTCCTTCGGCGACCATGCGCGCACGGAGGCGCAACGGCGCGAGACTTCCCCAATCGAGCGTCGTGCGGATTTCGGTCCGCGCGTCCGCGTTCACGGCAGGACCACGTCCTTCGGGAGCGCCCCGGCGAAGTCGCCCTTGGCACCTTCGAGGATCTCGCGCGCGAGGACCATCTCGGAGAGTTCGAGCCCGGAGGCGGCGAGCACCGCACGGAATCCCTCGTCCGCCGCCTTGGCGTCACCGGAGGCCCTCTTGTCCATCGCACGGTAGAAGAGCGCTTCGGTCTTCTGCACCGGGGTCTTCGCGCTCGCGACGAGATCGTCCGCCTTGAGCTTGCCCGCGCCGAACGCCGCGAGCCGACCGATCCAGGTGCCGTCGTCGGAGATGGCGGAGAAAACGCGCCCCGCCGAACCGTCGGTCGGTACCTTCGCCTGACGTTCGACGAGGCGGACCCAGAGCGCGAAGTACACGAGTTCGTCGTTCGGCAAGTCGGCTGCCAGCGCACGGGAAAGACCGTCGCGGGCGCGGACGAGATCGGTGCGGACGACCGCACGCGTGATCTGCTGCGAGACCGTCTGTGACACCTGCGACTTGTCGCGACTCGCGGCGACGAACGCGCGATCGAGGGCCTTGTCGGCGGCGGCGGAAGCACCGAAGCGATCGAGGACCCGCGAGAGCATCCGCTCGACCCGTGCCGCGTCGTCGGGCGCCGTCTGCGTCCGCGCCTTCGCCAGCGTCCGGAGCGCGTCGACGAGGGGGGACTTCGCGGCCGGCACGTCGCCGCTCGCGCGCGAGACGTCGCTCAGCGTCACGAGGATGTCGCCCTTGAGGACCGGATCTTTCGCCGTGTCGGGCGACGCGAGGGCGGCTTGCAGGTGAGCCTTCGCCTTCTCCAGCTCCTTGGTGTGCCACTCGATGCGCGCGAGGGACAGGAAGACGAGACCGGAGGGCTCGGACGTGGACGACTCGGCGAAGAGGACCTTCGCTTCGGGGAGACGCCCCTCGCGCAGTTCGATCTCCCCCATGAGCGCCCGTACGCGCGCGGGGGACGGATCGAGCTTCGCCTTGGGCGCCTTCGACGCCGCGAGCTCGAAGATGGGGACCGTCGCTCGGAACACGCGACGCGCCGACTCGGGGTCCTCCGAGTCCATCTCCACGCCCATGCCGCGCATGGCGACCGCGAGGGCACCGCTCATCGCACGCGGATCGGGATTGGCGGCGATGGCGCTCTTGAGGACGGTGGGGCTCGCCTCCGCCATTCCGAATTCCTGCATGCCGGCGGCGACGAGTCCGGCGGCGTCGGGCAAGGTCGGATCGAGACGGTAGGCCTCCATGCCGACACGGAACGCCGTGGCGTGGAACAGATCGCGTGCGTCGGGCATGTCCTCGTCGTCGCCCTCGCGGACCGACGCGGGATGGAGGATGCGCAACGTGTCGAGCCAGGTCGCGGCGTCGGCCTTGGACTTCAACGACGCGAGCGTGCGCATCATCTCCTCGGGCACGAGCTCCTTGGCGTCCGCCTTCTCGACGGCCTGGATGGCTCCGGCGGCGTCGAGTTCGAACAGGTGGAGCGCGACGAGGATCGCACCGCCTTGTTGCAGCGCGCGGACGGCGGCGTCCGCTTCGGTACGCGGTGGTGCTTGGCGCGTCTCTCGGTACGTCGCGCGGAGCTTCATCGCACGCTGGATCCATTTCGTCGTCTCTTGCGTCGCGAACGCGAGGGAGTCCTTCGACGGTTCCAGGAGGTGCCGACGGAGCGCGTATTTCTGCATCGCACGGGCGCCGGCGACGCTCACGTCCCCCGCGGGGACGGCGTCCGACGTCCATCGTCCGATGGCGGCGATGTGGGCCGCCACCTCGGCGCGCTCCTTCTCGGGGACGGCCCCGAGGAGGATGGCGTAGAGGGCGTGCGCACGTCCTTCGTCGCCGGAGTTCGCGAGTTCGGCGACGGCGGCGCGGACCGCGGCGACGCCGTTGGCCCCGAGGACGTCCGGAGTGAGCTCGCCCGTCCGCGTGAGGTAGATCGCGCCCGTCACGGCGGCGATGCCGCGGTCGGCGTGCTTCGCCTTGAAGCGGTCGAGCGCCCGCGTCATCTGACGCGCCACGGTTCCCTTGAGACGCGCCTTGCGCTCCGAGGACCCCGGATCCGAGAGGACGAGGGCGTTCACGGCGGAGGCGAACTCCGCGTCACTGACCTGCGCGTCGGCGGCGACGGCACCTTCGGCGGCGGTCCGCGCTTTGGACCCGGGATGGGCACCGCAGCCGGTGGCGAGGACGAGCACGAGGGCGGACACCCAGAGCGGACGCATGGCGGACGAGTGTACGGCATTTTCGGGGCCGGACGGCCTCCTTCGTCGCGCGTGGCGCTTTCCTCGGGCCGGCCGGGATGCCACTCTCCGCGTCCATCATGGCTCGAGCGCACCTCCTCGTCGTCGACGACGAACCCGCGATCCTCACGACGCTCCAGAAGGCGTTGACCCTCGAAGGCTACGGCGTCGACGTCGCCGGCGGCGTGAAGGTCGCCGAGGACAAGTTGAAGAAGCGCACCTACGATCTCTGCCTCTTCGACGTCATGCTTCCCGACGGCGACGGCGTGGATCTGCTGCAGCGTCTCCGCGCGTCGAAGGTGGACGTGCCCGTGATCGTGATGAGCGGCCACGCGACGATCGACACGGCGGTGCGCGCGACGAAGCTGGGAGCGCTCTCGTTCGTCGAGAAGCCGGTCAACACGGACGCTCTCCTCATCGCCATCGAGACCGCGCTCCGCCTCGATCGCGCCGAAGCGGAGGCCAAGGAACTCCGCATGCGCGCCGGCACGACCGGCGAACTCGTGGGTGGGAGCCACGCGATCGCGAAGCTCGTCGAGCAGGTGGGCCGCGCAGCGAAGAGTGCCGCGAACGTCCTCGTCACGGGCGAACGAGGCACGGGCAAGGAGCTCGTCGCGCGGGCGATCCACGAAATGTCCCCACGTTCGAAGGGGCCCCTCGAGAAGGTGAACTGCGCGGCCATTCCAAGCGAACTCATCGAGAGCGAGCTCTTCGGGCACGAAGCGGGCGCCTTCACCGGCGCGACCAAACAGCGCCGCGGGAAGTTCGAGCGCGCGAGTTCGGGGACGCTCTTCCTCGACGAGGTCGGCGACATGCCGCTGGCCATGCAGGCGAAGCTGCTCCGCGTCCTGCAGGAACGGGAGATCGAGCGCGTGGGCGGCAACGAGACCATCAAGGTGGACACGCGGGTCGTCGCGGCCACGAACCGTGACCTCGTCGCCGCGTGCGACAAGGGCGAGTTCCGCGCGGATCTCTACGATCGGCTGAACGTGTTGCCCCTCGCCCTGCCGCCCCTCCGTGCCCGCCGCGAGGACATACCGCTCCTGGCGAACCATTTCCTCTCGTTGGCGGCGGCGGCGAACGACCGGCGCGACGTCCGCATCGACGACGAAGCCATGGCGACCCTCGGGGCCTACGCGTTCCCGGGGAACGTCCGCGAACTGCGGAACCTCATCGAGCGGCTCGTGATCCTCACGCCCGACGACGTGATCGGGAAGGAGGACGTGAAAAATTGTCTTCCCGGCGGCGCGGCGCCCCGGGCGAACGGGCTGTACCGGCCCGGAATCCCGTTCCGCGTGCTCGTGGAAGATGCGGAGCGCACCATCCTCGAGGAAGCCATCGCGCACCACGGCGGGCAGATGACGAAGGCCGCCCGCGCGCTCGATCTCGAACGGAGCCATCTCTACAAGAAAGCGCGTGCTCTCGGACTCCGCGGCGGCGACAAGGCGGACTCCGAGGACGAAGCCTGACGCGGGTCCCCTGACGCGAGTCCATCGAGGCGAATCGTGTGGTGACGGAAATCCCGGCGGGATAAGACAGGAGAGAGATGTCCACCCCGGATACGACCCGATTCTTCGCCGGTACCGACGTCGGCCGCGTACGCGAGCACAACGAGGACAACTTCCTCGTCGACAAGAAGCTCGAGCTCTTCATCGTCGCCGACGGCATGGGCGGCCACGCCGCGGGCGAGGTCGCGAGCGCGATCGCCGTGCGCACGGTGCACGAGGAGGTCAAGGCGAACAAGGAACGCATCGACGCGTACCTCGCGAGTTCCCACGACGGCGCCCACGGGTCCTCGGGGAACCGCGGCGAGATCCTGAGCCTGCTCGAACACGCGGTCCAGCGCGCGTGCACGCGCATCCACGAGGAAGCCGAACTCGACACGAACAAGCGCGGCATGGGCACCACGCTCTCGACGCTCCTCATCATCGGCCACCAGGCGTTCATCGCCCACGTCGGAGACAGCCGCATCTACATGGAGCGCGGCGGCCGAATCCAGCAGGTCACCGAAGATCACACCGTCTTCAACGAACTCATCAAGCGCGGCAAGCTCTCCCGGGCGCAGATCGAGAAGGTCGCCCACAAGAACGCGATCACCCGTGCCGTGGGCGTCTACGAGCGCGTGGACGTGGACACGCTCGTCATCGAGATCCTCCCGAGCGACGTCTTCCTCCTCGCGAGCGACGGCCTGACGGGGTACCTCGAGTCCGTCGAGGATCTCCGCGAACCGCTCGCCATGGAGGGCGAGGGCGGCATCCAGGCGCTCATCGCGCTGGCGAACGAACGCGGGGGCAAGGACAACATCACCTGCGTCGTCGTGAAGGTCGGCGAGCCGGGTGCCGCCGACGACGCGCGGGCGAAGCGTCTCGCGTTGAAGCGCGACGTCCTCGCGAAGATGCCCATCTTCGCGCGACTCACCGAGAGGGAGCTCCTCCGCGTGATGCAGGCCGTCGAGGTCCGCGGGTTCGCGGACGGCGCCTCCATCATCAAGGAGGGCGACAGCGGGGACGAACTCTTCATCGTGCTCGCCGGCGAGGTCCGCGTGTCCCGCGGCGACGCCGTCCTCACCCGGCTCGGCACCGGCGAACATTTCGGCGAGATGGCCCTCATCCGCGCCGTCCCCCGCTCGGCCAGCGTGTCCGCCAACGGTCCGACGGAGCTCATCGCCATCCGCCGCGCGGACTTCTTCGACATCCTCCGCAAGGAGCACGAGGTCGCGGTCAAGATCCTGTGGCAGTTCCTCGGTGTCCTCGCCGACCGCCTCGACCAGACGAACTCCGATCTCCACCAAGCCCGGAGCGAACTCCAGGCCGAGGACATCTCGTCCGAAATTTTCCCCGAGGTCGACGACACGACCCAGACGCTCCGGATTCCGCCGGTGGCTCCCGTGTCCACGCCGTCGCGACGGCCGGGCAGTTGACTTCACGAAGCGCGCTCGGGAGGGATGTTGACACGGCGAACCCCCGCCCGTTAGCGTCCGGACGGATGCGCGCGCGCGTACGGGGAGTCCTTTTCGCAAGTTTCGGGGCCGTTTTCGCCCTCGCGCCGTCGCTCGCCCGCGCCGACGAGCCGGTCGCCGCCGCCGAGCCCCGTCTCCTCAGCGAGACCGCCGAAATCACGTCCGTCGTCGACGCGTTCGACAAGGACGACATGTTCGACCTCCACCTCACGCTCGGGTTCTCGCAGCGGTGGAAGACGGCGAACATCCGACGCGAGACGTCGATTTTCCAACCGGGCCTCTCGACGGGCGGATTCGTCGCCCGTTCGGAGAACGTCGCGTCGTATTCGCAAACCCTGAGCACGCTCAACGTCCAGGCGGACGTGGGCCTCTTCCGGGATCTCGCGTTCACGCTCCGCCTGCCCGTCATCCTGGGCGACGCGCGCGACCTCACGCCCCTCGACGGTTCGGACAAGAACCCCGAACGCTTCCAGGATCCGTTCGGCGCGACGCTCTTCAGTCCCACCACGAAGAGCCCCACACGCAGTGGCATCGACTACATCGCGCTCGGCCTCAACTACGCGATCTTCAACCAGCAGCGTGACCCCTCGAAGCCCACGTGGGTCCTCGGTTCCGAACTCCGACTGGGCGTCGGCGCTCCTCTCCGCGCGTGCATCGAGAATCCCGCTCCCGGCGTCGCGAAGTGCGCCGATCCGTCGGATCCCACGAAGGCGGGCGAACCGGGAATCAGCCGCGCCATGACGTCGATCGACGTCCACACGGTGTTCTCCCGCCGCTTCGGCTACGTCGAACCGTATTCCGGCTTCTCGTTCCTCTTCGAGACACCGCAAGGTCGCGGCGACTTCGGCGCTTCCGCCGATTTCCAGGGCTCCCTCCTGAACCGACCGCCCATCCAGGGCACGTTCATGATGGGCATGGAAGTGATCCCCTGGGAGCAACGCGAGCAGTTCCAGCGCGTCGTCGTCGACCTCCGGGCGCGCGGCACGTACTTCTCGCCGGGTCGCGAATACAGCGAGCTCTTCGACGCCCTCGGAACCTCCCAGGCGCCCTCCCTCCGCAACCCGAACCCCGGGGCCTACAAGGTCGGCGCTACCCCGGACCGGAGCGTGGTCGACCCGAACGCGCCCAAGGTCTACTTCGCCGGCATCACCGACCAACAGGCCTACGCGCAGTTCGGTTTCAACGCCGCCATCACGTGGCAGGCGGGCGAGTACGTGAAGTTCACGGCGGGAACGGCCGTCACGTTCGTCCAATCCCACATCATCACCGCGGCGGACGCCTGCAACCCGGACTTCAAGAACAAGCCGGAGCTCTCCGGTCCGTGTCGTTCGGCGCCTTCGGCCGCGAATTCGCAGACCATCACGGGCATCCCGAACCCGAACCACCGCCCGGTCATCGATCTTCCCGGCCGTCGCTACAGCGTCGACGACTCGAAGCTGTTCGATCTGTACCTGTCGGGCACCGTCATGTTCTGAGACGCCGTCGTCGGGTCCGGAAGATACGGGCCCCGTCCGACGTCAGCCCAGGACGCGCTTCGCGAAGTTCGTGAGGAGCGTGTCCACGGCCTCGGGCGCCTCGAGCGAGATCGTGTGGCCGGCGCGCGGGACGACGTGCACGCCGGCGCCGAGGGCGAGTCCGATGGCGTCCGCGAAGGGCTTCGGCGTGGCGACGTCTTCCTCGCCGACGACGACGAGGCTCGGGACGCGCAGCGTCGGCAGCTCGCGGAGGATCGATCGCCGCGTGACGAGGACGGCGTTCGCGGCACGAGCGATGCCCTCCTGCTTGGCGCCAAGGAGCCGGGACACGAAGGTCGCGACCAGATCCGGCCGTTCGCGGATCGTCGTGGCCCCGAACATCTCCGGAACGATGCGCGTCTCGACCAGCGCCTTCGAGAGTCCGAAGGCCCGCACGAGGCCCACCAGGCCCCGGTATTGGAGCCGATCGGTCCACCGTTGGCCGTCGGCGTTGGTGTCGAAGAGGGCCAAGCCCGCCACCCGCTCGGGGTGCCGGAGCGCGAGCCGCATGCCGATCATGCCGCCCCACGAAATACCGGCCCACACGGCCTTGTCGAAGCGCAGGCCCTCGCAGACGTCGACCAAGGCGTCCGCATGGTCCTCGAGCGTGAAGGCCGGGGGGACCTCGCTGCGGCCGTGTCCGGGACCGTCGAGCACGATCACGCGGCCGAAGGCGGAGAGCGCCTCGGCCTGGGACCGCCAGCAGCCACCGTCGAAGAAGAGGCCGTGGCACAAAACGAACGTGGGGTCCCCCGCGCGACGCGAGGAACCCCACTCTTCGTAGTACCAGCGCCCGAGCCTGGTACCGACGTAGCTCACGGGAAGATTTCGCGCTCCATGTAGACGGCGGCGATGCGCTGGAGCGCGATCGCGTAGGCCGCCACGCGGAGGTCGGTCTTCTTCGTGCGCGCGAGATCGCTGACCTCGCGGTACGCCCGCTTCATGGTCGCTTCGAGTCGGTCGTCGACCTCCTCGGCCGTCCAGCTCTCGGAGCGCTTGTTCTGGACCCACTCGTAGTAGCTGACGGTGACGCCGCCCGAGTTCGCGAGGACGTCCGGGAGGATGTCGACGCCCTTCTCGAGCAGGATCTTCTCGCCGGCGGGGCTCGTCGGACCGTTGGCGCCTTCCACGATGACCTTGCAGTTCATGGACTTCGCTTCCGGCTCGCCGATCTGGTTCTCGAGGGCGCAGGGCGCGAAGATGTCGCACTTGGTCGCGAAGAACTCTTCCCGCGTGATCGCCTTGCCACCCGGGTATCCCGCGATGGATCCGTTGGCCTTCACCCACTCCTGGAGCTTGTGGGCGTTGAAGCCTTCCGGGTTGACCATGTAGCCGGTGTGGTCACCGACGGCGATCGTGGAAACGCCGAGCTTCGAGAGGATGACGGCGGCGTTGGAGCCGACGTTTCCGAAGCCCTGCACCACCATCGTGGCGCCTTCGAGATTGAAGCCCTTCTCCTTGGCCCACTCGATGACGCAGTAGATCATGCCCTGGCCGGTCGCCTTCTCGCGACCGAGGGTGCCACCGCTCGAGACGGGCTTGCCCGTGACGACGCCCTTCACGCTCTGCTTGTTCGCGGAGCCGACCATGTTCGAGTACGTGTCCATCATCCAGGCCATGGTCTGGCCGTTGGTGCCCACGTCCGGCGCGGGGATGTCGTACTCGGGGCCGATGTTCTCGCCGAGGGCGTGCGTGAAGCGACGCGTGATCTTCTGGAGTTCGTGCTTCGAGACGGAGTGCGGATCGAACTTGATGCCGCCCTTGCCACCGCCGAACGGGAGGCGCATCAGCGCCGACTTCCACGTCATCATCGCCGCGAGCGCCTTGACGTCGTCGAGGGAGACCTGCGGGTGGTAGCGCATGCCGCCCTTGAACGGGCCGAGCAGGTTGTTGTGCTGGACGCGGTAGCCCTTGAAGAGACGGACCTCGCCCGAGTCCATCTTGACCGGGAAGTTCACGATCACTTCGTTCTTCGGCTGGCTGAGGATCGTCTTCACGTACGGCTCGAGGTTCACCACCTTCGCCGCACGATCGAGATAGTCCTGGATGACCTTGTAGAAGTCGTATTCCTTGCTCGGCGCTGCCATCGAATTCCTCGCGGGGGCTTTGGTGACGTCCGTGGCCGACTCCGTCGGCTCGGCAGATGCGTTCTTGGTCTTCACGTTCGGTACTCCGGGGGCCCCGACCTTAGACCGACCGTCCGCCGGTTGTTCGGGTGAGTGGCCCTCTCGCTTTGCGAGGGCCACTTTCCACCCGAGACGAGGCAATCTCCTGACGGCGGTCTGTTCCGTTCGCAACTCGTCCCCTTCGGGGACTCGTGGACGCCTCCAAGAGACTTCGTTCGACCCCATCGGCACGTCGGGGAGATCCAACCCGATCACCGAGGCCTGGGACCGACGTAACTCTTTGGTGAGTTACGCAATTCGGAAAGCCGATGTCAGTGTCCGCGGAACCAGAGGACGTAGACGTAGACGCACGCGCTCGTCATGAGGAGCGCGTCGATGCGGTCGAGGACGCCGCCGTGGCCGGGGACGATCTGTCCCGAATCCTTCACGCCGGTCGAACGCTTCACGAGGGACTCGCCCAGATCCCCGGCTTGACCGACGGCTCCCGCCACGATGGCCAGGACGACGCCGTCGACGAGAGGGAGCGAACGGAGGAAACCGAAGTGGGCGAGCAACGCGCCGAGCACACTTCCGCATAGGCCACCGACGGCGCCTTCGATGGTCTTCTTCGGGGAGACCGCTTCGTACAGCTTGTGGCGCCCGAGGAAGCGGCCGGCGAAGTAGCCGCCCGTGTCCGAGAGCCAGGCGAACATGAGGGTCATCAAGACGAAGCCGGGTCCGTCCGCGCCGAGATCCCGCTGGACGACGGCGAGGAGCGTGAGGGGCACGGCCACGATGAGCGGACCGAGGCCCATGGCGAACGAACGGAGCGCGGCGGTCTTGATCTCACCGAGACGCACGAGGGTGACGAGCTGCCCCGCGAGCGGCACGGCCACGAGCGCCGTGACGACGATGCGCATGTCGTTGGCGGTGCCGAAGTACACGGCGAGGGAGGCGGCGGCCGAGAGGGCCACGCCGATCGCCTGCGACGGCCGATCGCCGGGATGGGACATGGCGAAGAGCTCCCACGCACCGACGAGGCTCGCAGGGAGCACGAGGCCGTAGAAGCCGATGGGCGGCACCTTGTAGAGCAGGCCCAGGATGATGGGCACGGCGACGAGGGCCGTGGCGACGCGGACCGCGAGGTTGGACGCCGGCTTCTTGGGGGCGGCTTCGGCCGTCATCGCTCAGACCGTGACCGGGACGGGGGAAGCGAACGCGGCGGCCGCGCCGGAGGTACCGTTCACGCCGTGGGAGGATTCTTTCGTGGCGGCGCTGGTCTGCGCGACGGCGACGAGTTCGGGATCTTCCTTCACGCCCACGCCCACGCGACCGTAGCGGCGTTCGCGCGCTTGGTAGCTCTGGATCGCCCGGTACAGGTGCTCCTCGGAGAATTCGGGCCAGAGCACGTCCGTGAAGAACAGTTCCGCGTACGCGACGCCGTAGAGGAGGAAGTTGGAGATGCGGTGTTCGCCGCCGGTGCGAATCACGAGATCGGGATCCCCGACGCGCAAGCTCGGCATGCGGGCGTGGAGGGCGTCCTCGTCGATCTGGTCCTCGCGGAGGCGGCCGGCCGCTACTTCCCTCGCGAGTTCGCGGGCCGCGACGGCGATCTCCTCGCGACCGCCGTAGGAGAGCGCGAGGGTGAGCGTCATGTCGGCATTGGCGGCGCTCTCCGCACGGAGGGCGTCGAGGGAGGCGCGGACGATGGGAGGGAGGCGCGAGAGGTTGCCGACGGCATCCAACCGGATGCCCTTCTCCAGGATCTCGCCGCGTTCCGACGAGAGATACTCGCGGAGGAGCTCCATGAGCGTGTCGACCTCGTCCGTCGGCCGGCCCCAGTTCTGCTCGCTGAACGCGTAGAGCGTGAGCGCCTTCACGCCGAGGCGGCGCGCGGCGCGCACGATCCGACGGACCGCGCGGGAGCCTTCACGATGACCGAATACGCGCGGTTCTCCGCGGAGCTGGGCCCAGCGCCCGTTGCCATCCATGATGATGGCCACGTGCTGGGGAAGATTCCGAGCGTCGACGAACGTCATGGATCGAATCGGGGGCTACCATGGTCGGCCCACCAGGGCAATTGACCCTCCGGGCCTCGGGAGCCAGGGGCGCCGTTTTCGCGGTGGTTTCAGGACCGATTCCTGGAATTTCGGGGCGGGTCCACGATGCAACGCTCCGTACACGCGAGCGATTCCGGACGGGTATACTCGGTCGCCCCATGATCGGAATGAAGGTCGTTCTCCGCCTCCGGATGTCGTCCCACGACGCCCACTACGCCGGCGAATTGGTCGACGGCGCCCGCATGTTGGCACTCTTCGGAGACCTCGCGACGGAGTTGCTCATCCGCCTCGACGGCGACGAGGGCCTCTTCCGCGCGTACGAGGCCGTGGAGTTCCTCGCGCCCGTGCTCGCCGGCGACTACATCGAAGCCACCGCCGAGCTCGTCGCCATGGGCAACACGAGCCGGAAGATGCAGTTCGAAGCACGGAAGGTGATCTCGAACCTCCGGTCGGGCGACGCGTCGCCGAGCGCCGCCGACGTGCTGGCCGAACCGGTCGTCGTCTGCCGCGCGATCGGTACGTGCGTGACACCGAAAGCCCTCCAAAGGCGACCGAAGGAGCTCTACATGGTGGCGCTCCCGTCGGGTCGACCGTCGGCGCCGCCCATCGTCACGCCCGTCCCGTCCTCGATCGTGCTCACCGCTGCCATCGTCGGAGCGGAGGTCACCCGCGAGCACACGCCGCACTTGCCCATCACGCCCCGGGAGATCGCCGACGAGGCCGCACGCTGTCGCGAGGCGGGCGCCGCCGTGATCCACCTCCACGTCCGCAACGACGACGGCACGTCCACGCAGTCGAAGGAGCGGTACCAGGAGACGATCGAAGCGATCCAGAAGAAGACGGACTGCATCGTGCAGACGACGACCGGTGGCGCCGTGGGCATGAGCATCGCGGAACGTGCGGGCCCCCTCGCCTGCAGGCCCGAGATGGCGACCCTCAATTGCGGATCGGTGAACTTCGGCGACGACGTGTTCGTGAACACGAAGCCCGACATCCGCGATCTCGCGAAGCGCATCGCCGCAGCGGGCTCCGTACCGGAACTCGAGTGCTACGAGGTCGGACACGTGGAAGAAGCCCTGACGCTCGTGAGCGAAGGCTTGCTCACGGGCCCGCTGCATTTCCAGTTCGTCCTCGGCGTTCCCGGAGGCATCAGCGCCACGGAGCGGTCCGTGGAATTCATGCGGTCGATCCTGCCCCAAGGGGCGTCCTGGGCGGTGGCCGCCGTCGGACGGCACCAGAAGCCGATGACCGAGTACGCGATCCGGAGTGGCGGTCACGCGCGGGTCGGCCTCGAAGACAACATCTACCTCTCGAAGGGCGTCCTTTCGGAAGGGAGCGCGCCGCTCGTCGCGCGCGCGGCCGCCTACGCCCGTGAAGTCGGACGCACGCCGCTCGAACCGGACGCCGCACGGAAGCATCTCGGCCTCGGGCTCCGCGGGTGAAGACGGTCACGAAGCTCGCCGACGGTCTCACCCCCGTCCGGGCGTTCGCCGCACTCCGCGACGCCGCAGGAGGAGAGGCCTCGTTCCTGTTCGAGAGCGTCGTCGGGGGCGATCGGTGGGGACGCTACGGCATCCTCGGCACGCGGCCGTCGTGGAGCGCCGTCCTCCGCGAGGTGGACGGTATCGTCGCCTGGGAGCTCGAAGGAGCCACGGGCGACCTCCGCGAGCGGCTCGGCGATCCGAAGGACGTGACCGGGTTCGCCGAACGCCTCTTCGCACCGCGATCTCCCCGTGGCGACACGACGGTCGCCGAGACGTTCGCACGCGCGACCTTCGGGTTCGTCGCGTGGGATCTGATCCACGCGACGGAACGCGTGCCGGCCTGGGAGCGGAAGAACGGCGTGCCTCTCGCCCGCTTCGTCGGCGGCGCGACCGTGGTCGTGTTCGACGCGTTCGCGCAGACGTTCACGGTCGCCGGGGGGGCGGACGAGGACGTGTCCCGCGTCGTCGGCGTGCTCTCGAGCGCCGGAGCACTCCGCCCCCTCGACGTACCCGAGCGCGGACGGTGGCCCGACGACGTGACGGTCGGCACCAGCGACGACGCGTACGTCGCGAAGGTCCGGGCCGCGAAGGAGTTCATCCGGGCCGGCGACGCGTTCCAGATCGTCCTCGCGCGTCCCTTCACGGTGCCTGCACGGGGCCGCGACGCGTTCGACGTCTATCGGGCCATGCGCGCGATCAATCCGTCGCCGTACATGTACTTCGTCGACTTCCCTCCCCTCGTCGGCGAGACCACGCGGACGGAGATCGCCGGAGCGAGTCCGGAGACACTCGTGCGTCTCGATGCAGGGACCATGACCGTCCGACCGATCGCCGGGACCCGGAAGCGTGGCGCGAACGCCGAGGAGGACGCGACCCTCGAACGCGAACTCCTCGCCGATCCGAAGGAACTCTCCGAGCACGTGATGCTCATCGATCTGGGTCGCAACGACGTCGGGCGCGTCTCCGAGACGGGGACCGTGCGCCTCGACAAGCGCATGGTCGTGGAGAAGTACTCGCACGTCATGCACATCGTGAGCGAAGTCTCGGGAACCGTGGGCGCCTCACGCTCACCGTTCGCCGTGCTCCGCTCCGCATTTCCGGCGGGAACGCTGTCGGGCGCCCCGAAGCTCCGGGCCATGCAGATCGTCCGCGAGCTCGAGGACGAACCGCGCGGGATCTACGGAGGCGCCATCGGCTACGTCACCGACCACGGCGATTTGGACTTCGCGATCGCGATCCGCACCGCCGTCCTCCGCGACGGCGTCTTCCGCGTCACGGCGGGAGCGGGCATCGTCGAAGCGAGCGACGAACGTGCCGAAGCCGAAGAGACGCGGAGCAAGGCGCGGGGCGTCCTCGCGGCGATCGCGGCCGTTCCCACGAGAACGGACCATTGAGCGACGGGCGCCCGTTCAGAAACGGACGGCGCGTCGGAGTTCGCCGTCCTCGTAGTTCGCGGTGCGCGTCCCGTTGACGACGAAGTACGCGTGCGTCGCGTCGGCCGTCATGGCGGCGATGGAGGGTTGGTCGTACGCGAGCGTGCGGACGTCCGATCCGTCGAGGTTCGCTGCGCGGACCGCGGAGTCGAGGTTGTTGGGCGGCGTGCCCATTTCCGCCCAGACGATTCCGACGTCGTCCACACGGAGGTCGAAGACGAAGGAGCTCGTCGTCACGATGCGCGTGGAGGGACCGGCGCCGGAGAGTGGCGCACGGTAGATCGCGTTCTCGCCGGACGGGGACCAGTAGACGAACCCGCCGTGGACGTTCGTGTACCGCGGGCCGTTCGACGCCGAGGCGAGCTGGCGGAGCGCGCCGCCGTCCTTGCCCACGGCGAAGAGACCGCCGTCCTCGCCTTCGTTCCCCTCCGACCACACGACTTCGGCCCCCTGGGCGACGAACTCGGACACGTGGCGCCGTCCCGACACCACGGTTCGCGTGCCCGCGTCGATACCGGCCGCGAGCGACGCGCCGACGATGGCGGCGGGTCCGGCGTCCACGGTTCCACGAAGGACCCAGTAGACGACCCCGTCGTCGTAGGTGGGAGCGAACGCGTAGGATTGGCCGCGTGCGATGCGGCGCAGCGTGCCCTGGTTCTTCGAGAAGCAGACGACCTCGCGGTCGTACTCGTAGGACTCCGTCCAGCAGACGTCGTTCGGGGCGATGGTGGACTGCGTGATGCGGAAGCGTTCGTACGCGAGGAGATCGAGGCAACCGGCGTCGCGGCCGATGCACGTGCGATCCTTCGGAAGGCGGTAGACGAATCCGTCGAGGCCTTGGTTCTGACCTCCGTAGACGAACCAGTACACGTGCGTGTCGTCGACCTCGACGTCCGCCGGGAACACGAAGGTGCCTGCCACCGTCAGGATCGGGCAGCCGCCGTCGGGACAGACGGGGCCCGCGTCCGCCTCGACGAGTCCATCGGGCCCCGAATCGCGGATCGTGCCGCCTTCTCCCGCGTCGCCGAGGGTCGCGTCCGGTACGGCGGCATCTGCATGCGCGTCGGCGGGCGTCCCAGCGTCGACGACGCGAGCGTCGGCCTCGGCGGCGTCCGAAGCGGCATCCCCGCGCCCCGACACCGTACCGTCGGGGACGTCGCTCCCATCGACGGCGCCGCCGTCATCCGAGACCTGGATGGGCGACTCGCGGTTCACGAGGGCGTTGCACGCGACGAGTGCCAGCGAGGGGAAGAGGACGAGAGTGCGAAGGAAGGGACGTCTCACGCGTCGGCGGGATAGCACGCGGGTCGGCGACCCGCACGGTGACTAGGACACGCGCACGGGGCCGTCCACGGTGTAGGTCGCGGGGCCGGCCACGAGACCTTCCCGCACCACGCGGTCCCAGTACCGGGCCCCGTTCGTGTCGAGGACACGCCCGACGGCAGGTGACAGGATCGACGATCCGAGGACCCTCCGTCCTGCACCGAACACGGGACGGAGCGCGCGGAGGACGTCCGTCCAGGCGGTGGGCGGGTAGCCGAGCGCATCGGCGACCTCGTCACCGAGGAGGCGTCGGGAGAGACCGTAGGCGAACCGGACGTGGGCCTCGGCGGTCTTCCGGGCACGCGGCGTGGTGGGGAGTCGGACCGGAATGGCGACGAGTGCGCGCGCGAGCGCCCGGGAATCGTCGTCGGGCGCGGCGGTGGTGCCGAGGATCATCTCCCACAATTCGCCCGCGTCCCGCGTCGACGCGACGAGGAGCTCGGGAGTCACACCGAGGACGTGACCGACATACCTCCACAGGTGGAGGAGATCTTCGCGTGCGTCGTCGTCGAAGGGGAGCCCCAAACGGGCGAGCCCGTCGGCGAGAGCGTCCGAGAACAGGAGGACCGTTCCCGCCATGTCGTACTGGTTGATCGGGATGCCCCACGTCTCCGTGCGCCACCCCGGCGCGGCCAGGAGTTGTCTCCTCACTTCGGCGTGCATCAGACGGACACGCACCGCGGAGGCGAATCCCGGACCCGAGCGTGCCATGCCTCCGGGGGACGTGACCGAATGCACGAAGTGACTCGTTTCTGCCACGCGTCGCGGCGCCGCTTCGACGAGGCGTCCGGAGAACACGAGCGGCTTGTTGCCCGCGGGCGACGTGTATCCGAGCACGAGCGAACGGAACGCGAGGACCAGCCCACCCGCGAGTGCGGTGCGTACGAACGCCCTTCCGCCTCGCTCGCCCCGACGGGAGTCGAACCAGAAGGGCACCGAGGCCGCGTGTTCGACGACGTCGCGAACTTCCCGCGGGACGTCGGCGGAAGCACCGCCGGAGAGTACGTTCGTGACGATCGCGGATCGCTCGGCCTTGGAACGCGTCGCGAGGACCTCCGCCGCACGGTCCCCGAGCGGATCCGATTCGAGGAGGTGGAACCCGAGCCGATCCACGCGGGAGCCGTAGGCCTCGCGGATGGCCTCGGTCGGGACGAACCGTGACGGCGATGGGGGAACGTGACGAGAGACGACGGGGTCCATGGCGATGGTCCGGACGACGACCGGGGCGATCGTCAGAGGGACTGGAGGTACACGATCAGGGCGCCGCGGTCTTTCTTGGAAAGCTCGGTACCGAACGGATGACCCGGAACGGCTCCTTTGCCCAACGTGCCGCGGGAAAATTCGGGGGAAAGTCGGGCGGGGTCGAGGACGTCCCCCAGGGTCGCGACGGCGCCGTGGTGAAAGTACGGCGCCGCCGATCGGACGGCGAGGAGCGCGGGGGGGCGGTACTTTCCCGTGCCGCGTGCGCGCCCGTTCGCGAGCTTGTCGTCCGTGCCCACACGTTCGGCGGGCACGGGATCGCCACCGAACGCGGCGTTCGAATGGCACGACGCGCAGTGTTCACCGAAGAGCGCCTTGCCGGCGGAGGTGTCCGTCCGGGCGATGTCCGTCTTCGGCGGCGGAACGAGCGAATACAGGTAGGACGCGAGCGCCCACGCGAGTTCACGGGGAGGACGCACGCGTTGGTGGTTCGAGTGGAGCAGTTGCGTCTCCTGGCGGAGCGCGAGCACCGTGGGCCCCACGTGACGGAGCGTTCCCGCCTGCGTGAGGAACGACTGCTCGCGGAGTCCCCAGAGGTCGGGGATGGCGACCGGATCCTCGTCGTCGTCCTCCGTCACGTCCGCACGCCCCGGTCCCCACGACCGCATCCGCCGCGCGAGGTCGTCCGTGACGGGGGTCTTCGTGTCGGCGTGGAAGAGGAGACGGAGTCGGCCGTAGTCGAATTCGCGCCGCGCTTCGCCGACGTGGAGCACGCCGTCCACGACGCGCGTGTGGCAGATGGCGCAGGTGAGCCCGATGGCCGCCTTGCCCTCGTCGTCCTGGAAGACCCGCGCCCCCGGATAGGATCCGTCGGCCGCGGGTGTCACACCGACGCTCTTCGCGATTTCCGGACGACGGATCGCCCACTCGAGGAACACCTCGCGTCGGAGCGGGTACCCGAAGAACACGCGCTCGCCGAGTTCGATCCACCCTTTCGCCGTGGTCGGGCGCACGCCGTCCCAGAGGGGCGACGCGTCCGCGGGAAGTTCGACGGGGCGCCCCTCGACGAGCGCCGACGCGACCGCGGCCGTGACGGGCACGGAGCGAGGGTTCCACTCGGGGAGCGCGTCCCACCCGCGCGTGCCGAGTCCGTAGCTCGCGATGCGCTGACGGGCGTACGTGTTCGTCGGATTCGTGAGCGTCGCGACCATGGTCTCGCGACGGAAGGTCCGATCGTCGAGATAGAGCGCACGCTCCTTCTCCATGGCGTCGTCCGTGAACCGGGCCCGACCTTGGAGGCGTTCGACGTCGCGACGGAGTTCCGCGTTCCGGACCGCGACGACGACGTCGTCCGCCGGCGTGGGGCTCGGCAGCGGGGACGCGTCGAGCCCCTCGGCACGGGAAGTGGAGGACGACGCGCGGCATCCGAGGACGAGCGTCGCCGCGAGGGCGACGCCAGAGACCGTGCGCACCGTCCGCCGAGTCACGATCACGTCGCGACGGCGGGCTCGCGGGTGACGCCGTC
Organism: Polyangiaceae bacterium; assembly: GCA_046351475.1. Lineage (GTDB taxonomy): Bacteria > Myxococcota_A > Polyangia > Polyangiales > Polyangiaceae > JAXLYL01. Next base: position 214,225 of record JAXLYL010000007.1, on the reverse strand, counting down.
GACGCGGAGGGTGCGCTTCACGCCGTCGACGTCGAGGACGACCTCCACCTCGTATTCCCTCGAATAGAGGGAGCTACCCGCGGGCGCCTTCGCGGACGACGCCTTGGACCAATCGGGCGCGGAGAGTTTGTAGCTCGTCTTGAGGTCCGGTCCCGGCGAAAGCGTCTCGTCCCAGGCGACGTAAGCGTTGGTCTTCCACGCCTGCGGCTCGCGGGACTTCAGCGTGTCGAAGGGTGTCGACTCGCCCTTGACGTAGATCCGTGTCTCCACGACGGCCACCTTCGCCGTACCCGAGGTGCCGGCGACGGCGAACGTGAGCTGCATGTTGGTCTGTTGGCAGAAGCCGCCACCCCCGCAGCTCCCTCCGTCCGGGGACGGCGCGCAGTCCGATGCGAGACCGGCGCCGGCCGACGTTCCCGCCGACACGCTGGCTCCGGCGCCCGATCCGCAGTCGTCTCCAAGCGTGACGGCGTTCAGGGTGATCTTCACGTCGAGGTTCGACCCGGGGGTCGTCAACGTCGTCGGGTTGGACGGCGTCGTCTCCTCCGCGGAGCCCGAGGGACCGCACGCGAACGCGAGAGTCACGGCGAGCGCGGAAAGGGTGTGTGCGACGATCGTGGAACGCATGGCGGAACTCCGGGGTGGAACGACGGCTTCGGTTCCCTCCCTGAAGCGAATCACGTGCCGGGCCCGAAGGGCCAGCCGTCCGACGTTTTCGGGAGTGTGTGCGTGCCACCGTGGCACACCTCCAGGCGCGACCGTCAGAGGGATACTGCCCGGGATCGCCGCGGTTCCTGGCTCAAAAGGCCGGAATGGACCCGCTCCGGAGGGTGGGGAGCCAGATGCGGAACGTGGTTCCGTGATGTTCGACGGCGGTCGCTTCGACGGCACCACCGTGTTGCTCCACGATCGCACGGGCGAGCGAGAGACCGAGGCCGAGGCTTCCGTGTTTGCGGGCGCGCTCCGGATCCTTGAACGCTTCGAAGACGCGGGTGACCTCCGCGTCGGGAAGCCCCTTGCCCGGAGTTTCGACTTCGATGCAGACGCGGGACGCGTCGACGGACCGCGAGGCGCGAACGCGCACCGTGTCCTGTTCGGCGAACCGCACCGCGGAGAGGATGACGGCCGTGAGGGCCTGCGTCGCACGGACGGGATCCACGTTCAGGATCGGGAGACGATCGGCGAGCTCCGCGGAGATGGTGACGTCCGCTTCGTTCACGAGTTCGCGAGCTTCCGAGATGGCGCCGAAGACGAGCTCCGCGGAGTCGGTGGGCTCGGGTTCGATGCGGAGCTCGCCGGCGTCGACACGTGCGGCGTCGAGGATGGTCTGAACGAGGTGGAGAAGCTCGCGACCCCGCTGCTCGATGATGACGAGGTTCTCGGACTGACCGGCGGTGAGCTTCCCACGCGACGCGAGTTCGGCGAACCCGAGGATGGCGTTGAGGGGTGCCTTGAGGTCGTGGCTCATGGAGGCGAGGAAGAGCCCGCGCATGCGTTCGGTGGCGGTGCGTGCCTCGATCGCGCGCTCCTGCGCCGACCCGAACTCCCGGAAGATGCCGCCGAGACCGTCGATGGTCTGGATCAGTCGGTGGACGCTGACGAACCGCGCCGCCCGCTGCACGCGCGTGCCGCGGACGATGTCGTCGGCGCCCATCGTCCGGAGCTCGCGGGTGACGAGCGCGATGTCGGTGGCGTAGTCGCCCCCGAGCCGGCTCCCGAGGAGCGCCGCGATGGCGACGGCGAGCAGGGAGACCACGACGTAGATCGCCGCGAGGGCGGAGAGCGGCGACGTCGGAAATCGGAGGAGCGCGTGGCCGTGGTCGAGCGGCACGCGCATGAGACTCGTCCCCGTCTCCTCGCGGACCACGCTGAAGCGCGCTTCTTCCGGCTCGATCTGCACGCTGTAGCCACGCTTCTGCGCGGCGGCCATGGCCTCGACGCGACCGCTCGCGTCGTCGTCCATGCTGTCGAAGATGCCGCGGGCGAGTTCCAGGGCCTGTCGCTCCCGGACCTCCGCGTTCGACGCGCGCACGTGGGCGACGACGAGGAGCGACGCGCCGAGGGCGACGAACGCGACGGGTACGGACGCCGCGATGAGCACGCGCAGCTGGAGTCGGGGCACTTTCTGGGCCCGCCGCGTGGGATGATCCACGGCCGCCGAGGTGATCTCGACGGGAAGCTGCTCGAGGACCTGCGTGACGGCCGCCCGCATGAGGACGTACGCCGGGAGCATCAGCACGCTCCCGATCGTGTACGCGAGCAGGAGCACCTCGGCCCACGTCGCCACGTCGGTCGCGGGAGGCCGTATTCCGGGGACCAAGGTGATGGCCGTGATCGCCACCATCCCGACCGTGTCCGTCACGGTGAGTCGCACGGGCAACATGTAGAGGGAGACGACGTCCCCGGGCTCGATCACGTCGGACCCTTCGTCGACCGCGCGGAGCATCGGTCGAAGACGCCAGGTGAAGAGGAGCGTCGCGCAAACGACGAAGATCGCGAGGGACGCGCCCAGGGTCGCCACGAGCGCGGGCGATACTCCGAACGAAGCGCTCTCGAGCAGGAGGAGACGCGGCGCGAAGACGGTGACGAGCAACGCCGCCGCGGTGATCGCGGCGAGCTGCAGGCCGAGGAGGCGGAGCGCGAGCCAGGGTCCTCTGGGCGTCATGCCACGCCTCCCCTGCCCTCGTTCGGGTCGAACCAGAGCGGCAACGCGACGTGGAACGTGGAGCCGCGACCGAGCTCGCTCTCGGCATGGATGGAACCTCCGTGCATGAGGACCAGGCGCCGCGTGATCGCGAGACCGAGTCCGGTGCCGCGGCGCTTCGATCGCTCGTCACCGGCCTGCTTGTAGTCCTCGAAGATGATGGCGCGTTCGGCGGCGTTGATACCGGGTCCCGTGTCGCGGACACTGATGCGCGCGTAGGGTCCGTGGCGCGCGACGGCGACGACGACCTCGCCCCGTTGGGTGAACTTCACGGCGTTCGCAACGAGGTTCGTGAGGATCTGACGGACACGTTTGGCGTCGGCGAACGCGTGGACCTTCGCTTCGCCCGTGACGCGGACGGTGAGCGCCTTGGAGCCGATGGATCCCTGGGTCTCGCGGACGACCTCGTTCGCGAGCGCGACGACGTCGACGGCGGCCCGGACCAACTTCAGCTGACCGCTCTCGATGGCCGAGAACTCGAGGATGTCGTTGATGAGTTCCAGGAGGTGCTGGCCGGAGCCCCGGATCTGCTCGATCTCCTCGCGGGCGCCTTCGGTGAGCGGGCCGTCGACCTCCGCGAGGAGGATGTCCGCGAAGCCGAGGATCGCGTTCAGCGGTGTACGGAGCTCGTGGCTGACGGCGGCGAGGAACGCCGCCCGATCACGGTCGGCGAGGCGCACGCGCGCGAGGTCCTCCCGGTACCGCCTGTCCGCAGCGACGAAGCGCGACACGAGGTCGTTGAACGCGACGGTCAACATCCCGACCTCGTCCAGCGTGCGCACGGGAACGGGTTCTCCGGTGGGCTCGGATCGCACCTGGGCCATGCCGAGCACGCGCGCGTCGACGAACGCGACGTCCCGTGAAGCGTCCTGCGCGACGGCGTAGGCGACGACCGTGGCGATGCCCAGGAACAAGGTGGTGAGCGCCGTGAGCGCGGTGAGGAACTGTGAAGCACCCTCGGATTCGGGCCAGCGCACGAACGCCACGAGGAACGAAGGCACGGGCGATCCGCCGAGGCCCGCCGTCGCGAACCGTGTGCGGCCGACGGCGGTCTCGGCCGATCCGCGTCGCTCCACGATGACGCCGCGGAGCTTCACGCGATCGGTCGCGCCGAGACTGGCATCGAACACCACGTCGCCGTCGGCGCGGACCACGAGGAACTCGGCTCCGGTGCGACGCGACGCGAGTTGCATGGCGTCGAGCCGTTGCTGCGGCGCCATGGGGAGGATGCGCGCGGCGAGGGTGTTCGCGAGGAGCTCCGCTTGTGACGCAGCGCGGTCTTCGGCGACGCGACGCAGGTGGTCGAGACCGACCACACCGATGACGACGGCGACGGCGAGACCGACCACGCCGACGATCAGGGGCAAGCCCGGGAGGAAGAAGAAGATGCGACGACCGCGTGGGACTTTCGCGCCGGTTTGCGTGGTGTCGGCGAGTTTGAAACGACGGAGCACCGACACGTCGGGTCGTGGGTGCGCACGCGAGTCCGCGGTCGACGGCGCGTTCGCGGCGGCGTCACGGCTTTGTCGTCGTGCGTTATCCGTGTCGTCCACGTGTCGGAACCCGCGAGAGAGGCGCGTGTGCGTTGCCGATTTGTTTCGTCGGCTCCGGGAATGGAATGTACCTTCCCTACGTCTTCGTAGCGACTTCGCGCGAACGCGAACGCACGACGACCCCGATGCCGATGCAACCCTTCCTCGAACAGGTCACCCTCGTCGTGTACGGCTGGCGCAGCGTCCAGCCGGGCACGCTCGCGTGGGTGTTCCCGAGCTTGGCGACGGCGATCGCGGCGGCCCACACGATGCGGAACGCGGCGGCGTGGGCCATCGTGCGCGGGCAGAGCGCGCGAACGGTCGATCTCGATCAGGAACGGAAGAAGGGCACCGTCCTCGTCGAGTACAAGGCCTGAGCGTCCTTCCACGGCGCCGTCACGGACGGGTCCGACGCGAACGACCCGTCAGAAGAGCTCGGGCGCGAGGGACAAGCTCGCCATGCGACCGATCACCACGGGTCGGGACACACCGCCGTCCGGCGAGGGCACGTCGTCGAGGGTGACGTCCCCGGTGCGGAGCGCGACGCGCGCGAAGGCGTCGTCTTCCAGGGCCCAGCCCGCCTTCGCGTAGGAGTCCACGTTCACGTAGAAGCTGAAGTCCGCGACGGCTCCGTCCCGCGCGTCGACTCGGAGGACGTTGCGCCCGTCCCGCGAGAAGAAGCGCGCCGACGTCTTCGGTCCGTTCATGGGCGAGTTCGCCTCGTAGAAACACTCGGACCGCTCCGCGCGCTGCAGCGAGAGATCGATCTCGTAGCGCGCGAGGCGACCGAGGCGTTCGCCCTGGACGCGGATCTCGTCCCGCCTCTCGTCCGTGAACGGTGTGCCGGCGAGGAGCTCCACCTCCGCGAGGGGAGCGATGGAGGGAGCGAGGAACTTCGCGACGAGCGTCGCCGGACATCGGCGCGTCACGATGGCCGAGGCTCCCTCGTCCGAATCGTCGGCCACGTCCACGTCGTCGCCCGACGAGCTGGCGCATCCGACCGCCGTGAGCGCGACGGCAAACGACGCGACGCATGCGAGTCCCCGGAAGGGGAGCGCGCGAAGGCGAGAGGCAGGACGGGCGACGGCGACGTTCGGCATGGGTCTCCTTCGGGGGAGGAGGAGCCTCCGACACCGATGTAGGTTGGAGTAGCACATTGGATCCATTCGCCCGGAGATCGACGGAGAACTCGTGTTTTTTCGAGGCTCAGACCGATCGGGGACCGCCCGGCGTCCACGGACGCTGAAATGCACCAGCGACGGGAAACGGGGTCAAGAACCCCATTTGCCGTCGCTGGAAGAGGACGTGGCCCGCGAAGAAGGGCGCGTTCCGGAAGACTTCGCTCAGACCTTTTCGAGGAGGATCGCGATGCCCTGGCCGCCTCCGATGCACGCGCTGCCGACGGCGTATTTCCCACCGCGGCGCGCGAGCTCGTACACGAGGTGGGCCGTGATGCGGGCGCCGCTCGCGCCGAGGGGGTGACCGAGGGCGATGGCGCCGCCGTTCACGTTGGTCTTCGCGCGATCGAGGCCGAGCTCCTTCTCGACGGCGAGGTACTGCGGCGCGAACGCTTCGTTCACCTCGACGAGATCCATGTCCGAGACCTTGAGCTCGGCGCGCGCGAGAGCGTTCTGGATCGCGGGCGCGGGACCGATGCCCATGAGGGTCGGTTCGACACCGGCGACGCCCCACTGCGCGATGCGCGCGAGCGGCGTGAGCCCCTTCGCCTTCGCGAATTCTTCCGTGGTGAGGACGAGCGCCGCGGCGCCGTCGCAGATGCCGGAAGCGTTACCTGCCGTGACCACGCCGTCCTTCTTGAAGACGGGCGCCAGCTTCGCGAGTCCTTCGGCGTTCGTCTGCGGGCGCGGATGCTCGTCGACGGCGAAGGAGACGGTCGCCTTCTTCTGCTGGATCTCGACGGGAACGATCTCGTCCTTGAAGAAGCCCTTCTCGTTCGCCGCGGCCCAACGCTGCTGGCTGCCGATGGCGTAGTCGTCGCAGTCCTTGCGGCTGATTCCGTACTTGGTCGCGAGGTTTTCGGCGGTCACGGCCATGGGGGTGTTGCAGTAACTGTCCGTGAGAGCGCTCCAGAGGGAGTCCTCGAGGCCGGGCGCCTTGCCGAACACGAATCCGTCCCGGCCGCCGCGGAGGACGTGGGGCGCTTGCGACATGTTTTCCGTGCCGCCCACGAGGACGGCTTGCGTCTCGCCGAGGAGGAGCTGCTCGGCGCCGTTCAGGATCGCCTGGAATCCGGAGCCGCAGAGACGGTTCACGGTGAGCGCGGGTGTCGTGATGGGGAGGCCAGCCTTCAGTCCGATGTGCCGCGCGCAGTAGATGGCGTCCGCGCTCGTCTGCATGACGTTGCCGAAGATCACGTGGCCGATGGCGTCGGCCGCGACCTTGGACTGCGCGAGAGCCGCCTTCGAGGCGTGGACCGCGAGGTCGTTCGCGGAGACGCCCTTCAGGGCGCCCTGCATGGTTCCGAACGCGGTGCGTTTCGCGCCGACGATGACGATGGACTTCGCGAGCTTGGCCATGGAGATGCCTCTTTCGGGGTGCGCCTGGTGCGCCTTCGGTACGGGTATTTCGAGGTCGACGGTTCGGTGGAATTCGTTCGGGTCGCGACTCAGTCGACGAGCGTGGTCGCCCACGCGCCGCCGATGACGACTTCGTTCCGCTCTTTCACGCTCACCTGGAGCGCGATCTTCCCGGGTTCGACGATCCAACCTTCGGTGACGATGGTGTCGCCCGGCCAGACGGGCTTGCGGAACTGGGCTTCGAAGCCGGTGATCCGCGTGGCGTCCCCCTTCGTCGCGCCTTTCGCGACGTGACGGACCATGTGCCCGTACGTGCAGAGGCCGTGGAGGATCGGGCCCTGCGGGAAGCCGACCATCGTGGCGAAATCAGGATCCGCGTGGAGCGGGTTCAGGTCGCCCGAAAGGCGGTAGAGGAGGGCCTGCTCGGCGGTGGTCGCTTCCTCGATGCGGAAGTCGGCCGAGCGGTCCTTGGGGAGCGCGATGCCGGAGTCTTCCTTCGGGGGCAGCTCGCCGTCGAACCCCCCCTCGCCGCGGAAGAGGATGGAGGACGTGGTCTCGGCCACGACCTCGCCCTTCGCGTCGGTCGTCGTCGTGTCGACGAGGACGTTCGCGAAGCGCTTCATGTCGTAGATGCCGCGGATGGTCGCCGTGGTCTTGACCGTCGCTTCGGGCGCGAAGGGCTTCTTGATGCGGACGCGTTCGCCGCCGTGGACGACCATGGCCATGTTGCCGCCGCAGCGGGAGAGCGCGTCGAGGAGCGGCGTGAACTTGGGGACGACGGCGAAGCTCGGGATCACCTTCGGTCCCTTGCCTTCGTAGAGGAAGTCGAGCTCGTCCTTCTTGGCGCCGATGCCGAGGGCGTAGAGGACGACGTCCTTCCACGTGTACGTGAGGGCTTTCGCTTCGGTGGGCTTGCCCACGATGGACATGTCGAACGGCATCGGACGCTCCTCGGGATACGGGCAATCGCGCGGAAAGGGCCGGCAGAATTGCGCGGCCCTCGTCGGGACGTCAACTGGTATAGGCCTGGAACATGTGGGACGTGAACGCCGGGGGCGAACGATGACGCCGCTCGTCTCCGAGCTCGTCGACGTCTTCCGGGACGCGGGGGTCGATCTCGGCGCCGTCGGGCTCGTCGGAGCGCGGCTCGTTCCCACGATTTTTCTCGTCCCTGCCTTCGGCCTCCGGGCATTGCCGGGTCCGGTGCGTGCCGTCTTCGGTCTCGCGTTCGCGGCCGCGCTCGCGCCGGCGACGCAGGGTGTGGGTACCTCGCCGGGAATCGACGATGCCCGTGTGCCTTGGGCCGTTTCCCTCGGTCTCGAGTTCCTCAGGGGACTCCCGCTCGCGGTCGCGACCGCCGTTCCGCTCTGGGCCGCCACCATGGCGGGCGGCCTCGTGGACGATCTCCGCGGCGTCCGCGAATCCGCGAGTTCGAGCGTGGTGGACGGCAAACCTTCCCTCGTCGGCGTGCCGTTCGCACTGCTCGCCGGGGCACTCTTCTTCGCGACCGGCGGTCCCACCCGGGTTCTCGCGGCACACCTCCATCCCCCCGCGTTCGCGACCGCCGCGTCGTGGGCTCCGGGGGTCGTGCGCGCCCTCACGGACGGAATCGCCCTCTCCGTCGCCATCGCGGCGCCGGTCGTGACGGCCGCCATCGTCGTCGAGGTCGCGTCGGCGCTCGTGGCGCGAGCGGCGTCCCCGGGCCAGGTCCACGCGCTCCTCGCGCCCGTGAAAGCCCTCTTCTTCTTCGCGGTCCTCGCTCTCGTGTTCGAGCGTGTCGCCGACGTGATCGTCGCCGCGGAGGCCGCCGCTCAGAGCGGGATGCGGTAACCGACCGTGAGCCCCACTTCGATGGCGCTCACGATGCCGACGAGGGTGGCGCAGTCGCCGATGGACGTGCAGCCCGGCGTGTTCGGCAAGAACCAACGATCGCCACGCACCGCGAGCCCGGCCACGAACCGGTCCGAGAACATCCAGTCCACGCCGGCTTGTGCGCCCACGGCGAGTCCTTCGGTGCGAACGGTCACGTCCTTCTGACCGAGGATGGTGGGCACGTTGGGGGCGTCGTCCGTGGTGAAACGGTCGGCGATGACGACACCGCCTCCCGTCAGTCCCAACCAGAACTCCACCCACTTGAGGGAGAGCGGGAAGTAGCGGACGTCCGCTCCGAGGAGGAGGTAGCTCCGCGAGTGGGTCCGCCGGAGTCCGCCGAGGCCGCCGTATTGGTTGTCCGACGTCGGGCTCGGACCGAAAAGCGCGCTCGCCCCGAACGCCCAGACCGGCGTCGCGCGGTAGAGCAGGTGGAGGCCGGTCTGCACGGTGGCATCGCCCTCGCCGATGCGTCCGAGGGGCGTCGATCCGCCGCGTTGACCGCTGGAGATGGGCGCATTGGGCAACGCGATGATGCCGGCCTCGACGAGGGCCACCGTGTGCGGACGGAGGAGAGGATTCGGCAACGCGACGTTCGAAGGTTGGACCTTGGCGGCAGGATCCGCGCGCTCGGCCGCCGACGATGACGCCGGCGACGACATGACGGACGCGGACGCCACCGCCAGGATCCACGCCGGAACGTCGCGCCATCGGAAACGTCGCATGCCCCGAGAGTCTACAGCCAACGCGCGCTCCCGCTCGGCAAAGGTGGCGGTGGCGGGAGTCCGGTCGCGCTCGGGGCGGCCGTCGGAGCGGGACCGGAAGACGGTGCGACCGTGACCACTTTTTCCGAACGGAGCGCGGCGCCATCGACGGTCGCCGTGAACACGAGCTTGAAACTCCCTGGCTCGAACAGCGTGATGGCGCTCCGGTACGTGCCGGTCGGCCCTGCGAACCCTCCAAGCTTGGCGCCTCCCTCGAGACCGGGCCCCGTGAGTTCGAACGCGGGCGAATCGACCACGGACGTCGTCGTGAGGCCCGAGACCTTCGCGACGAGCGCGACCGGTTGTCCCGCGAGAGGATGGGCCGGACTCACGTCGACGGCCGCCTTGAACTTCGACGCCGCCACGGCGGGCTTCGCCGTGGACGTCGTCGACGGTTTCCCGGACGGGTTCGACGGCACGGGAAGCAACGCGTTCGGCGACGACGTCGGATGCGTGACGGGGACCACGATCGGGTCGTTGGGACGACCGATGGGGCGGAGTTCGGTCGGCGGGGCGACATCGGGTCCCGGGCGAGGCTGCGGCATCGTGGTGGAGGAGACGAGCGTGCGGAGGTACCCCGCGCGGTAGGCCACGGCGGTCGCGCCGGCGACGCCGACGAAGAAACACGCGACCACGATCGTCGCGGCACGCCCGCGGGACCCGAGCCACCCGCGTTCGAGCCTCCGTGCGGAGGGTTCGGTGACGCGATCGCCCGAGTCCCGCTGGACGCGGAGCGCGGTCTCGAGGGCCGTCGCGTGCGACACGCCGTCGTGATCGTCGAGGGTCGTGTCGACTCCGGGAGACGAAGGCGGAGGCACCGGCACGAGGGGTGCGGTCACGTGGGGCGCGAGGGGCGTCGGGTGCATCTTCGCGGTCACGCCCGGCGACGGCGTCTCGAACGCGGGGGCGGCGGGCTCGGCGATTTCCGTGCGCGGTCCGTCGTTCGCGGGCGCCTCCGCGTTCGGCGTGAACGGGGCGTGTTGCGCCGTCTTTTGCATGGGCTCGAAGCTGACGTGCGCCACGTCCCGTGACGACCTCCTCACGAATCCGCGCGCGAGGATGTCGTCTGTGTCGACGCCACCGGCGCGCGCGGCGTCGATCAACGCGCGACCGAATGCACGTGCGTCGGGATGCCTGTCCGCCGGTTTCTTCGACAGGTTCTGCATGACGACGTCGGCGAGCGGAGCCGGAACGTACGCGGCCCGCGGAATCGAACGCAGGGGAGGCGGCGCGTCGTGGATCTGCTGCACCAACAGCCCCACCGCCTGTTCGCCTTCGAACGGCGTGCGCCCCGCGAGCATCTGGTAGAGCAGCGTCGCGATCGCGTACACGTCCCCCGCGGGTCCGACGACGTCTCCCTGCGCGCCTTCGGGCGAGATGTACCGCGCCGTCCCGAAGATGAGGCCGGCGGCCGTCGCCATCGACTGCTCGCCCCAATTGAACCGGGCGATGCCGAAGTCGAGCACCTTCACGAAGTCCGGTTCCTCACCGCGACGGACGAGCATCACGTTCTCGGGTTTGAGATCGCGGTGCACGACGCCCTGCGCGTGGGCTTCCCCGACGGCGTCGCAGATCTGGAGCGTGAGGTGGAGCGCGCGCGGGAGGGACATCGCTCCGTTCGCGGCGCCGAGGGCACCTTGGAGCGAGAGCCCGTCGAGGTACTCCATGGCGATGTAGAGGGCGCCGTCGGGGAGCTGTCCGGCGAGGTACACCTGCACGACGTTGGGATGTTGGAGCCGCGAAGCCACCTTCGCTTCGCGGTTGAAGCGGACGACGAGCTGGGGATTCGCGGAGAGCTCGCGGTGCAGGACCTTCACGGCGACGTCCCGATCGATGCCCTTCTGGAACGCGCGGTACACGCGCCCCATGGCGCCGACGCCCGCGAGCTTGCGGATCTCGATGTGCCCGAGGATCTCCTTGCCGACGTACGGGTCCTCCGCGGCGACCTCGCCACGGGCACCGGAGCGGAGGGGCGAACCGTCCGTGGGGCAGAAGAGGACGTCCGACGAGAAGCCGGTGCCGCAACTCGGGCACACCTTCGGCATCGCGACGGCACGATTTTCCACGGAGTCATCGTACCGCAGGAGGAACGGCTTGGGCGGGGGCATCGTGGTAGGGTTCGGGCGTGGACGAAACGGCGGGATTCGACGTTCGGAGCTTCGTGCAGCGCCTCGCGCTGACCCTGATTCCGATGATCCTGTCGCTGAGCGTCCACGAGTTCGCCCACGCGTTCTCGGCCACCCGGTACGGCGACTCGACCGCGAAGGATCAAGGGCGATTGACGCTGAATCCGGTGGCCCACGTCGACCCGGTGGGCACCCTCCTCCTCCCGTTCCTCGTCATCCTGAGCGGAAGCGGCATCGCGTACATCGCCTGGGCGAAGCCCGTCCCCTTCCGGCCCGACCGCATGCGTGACGGTGTGAACCGACGGTGGGCCTCGGCCGTGGTCTCCGCGGCAGGTCCCCTCTCGAACCTCGTGCTCGCGCTGCTCTCGGTCGGCATCCTCTCGGCGCTCGTCCACGCCGGGGTCGTGCCCATGCCGACGTCCTTCGATCCGACCGCGAACATGCGCCCCGGATCCTCCGGGGTCACGGTGCTCCTCCTCGCGATGTTCACGCTCAACGTGTCCCTCGCGTTCTTCAACCTCCTCCCCATCCCGCCGCTCGACGGTCACAGGCTCCTGCCGCCGGTGTTCGACGTCTTCGTGCGCCCGCTGCAGAAGTACGGCTTCGCGATCCTCCTCGGCGTGTTCGTGCTCTTCCCCGCCGCGGCGAACGCCATGTTCTACCGTCCGCTCGGCGCGACGCTGCGGTTCCTCCTGCACTCGTTCGGTCTCGGTCACTGACCACGGCTCCGGGTCGGTCCGGAGCACGGCGAGGTCAGCGCGTGAGGACGGGAAATGCTTCGTGGACGCCGTCGAGCACGAACTGCACGGCGATGGCCGCGAGGATGAGACCCATGAAGCGGCTGATCAAGTTGATGCCCGTCTGTCCCAGGAGCTTCGCCATGAACGACGCGGAGCGCAGGATCGCGAATGCACTCACGCTCACGAAGAAGATGGCCGCGTAGACGTGGGCGCGATCGGCGGGCGCCTCGGCCTTGCCCACGAGGACCATCACGGTGGCGATGGCCCCGGGTCCCGAGAGGAGCGGAAGGCCCAAGGGAATGAGACCGACCTCGCTCTTGCCCTCCGCCTCCGCGGTCTCCTCTTCCGTCGTCCGTGTGCTCGAGGGATGGGCACGCATCATCTCCATGGCCACGAAGAAGAGGAGGATGCCTCCCGCGATCTTGAACGCGGGAATCGTGATGCTGAAGAAGCGGAAGAGGAAGGCCCCCGCGGCGGCGAACGCCGTGAGCGTCGCGAAGCAGGTGGCCGCGGCGAGGAAAGCCGTCCGTGTCTGCACGGCCTTCGACTTGTCCCCGACGAGTGCGACGAACACGGGAACGGCCGTGAACGGATCCACGATCGAGAAGACCGATCCGAAAGCGACCAACGTGGCGGCGAGGGGACCGGTCACGGGCGCACTCTCCTACGACGTGGCGGCGGGCGCAATTCGTGTGCGCGTCGTGTGGGGTCGTGTCGGCTCGTCCACGGGATGTCCCGATTTTGTCCCGGAGTTTTCCCCAGGTTCTTCCCGACAAACCTGGGCGATTCCCGAGAGGATCGCTTGTCGCCGCCGTCTCTCGCGGGGTACCGTGGCGCGCCGTGTCCAAAGCAAGTCGGGCCACGAAGGCCGCCAAGGAAACGACCGAAGAGCTCGAGTCGCCCGTCGAAGGACGGGAAGGTCAGGTCTCGGTCACGCTGCCGACGTTCGAGGGTCCCCTCGATCTCCTGCTTCACCTTTGTCAGAAGCACGAGCTCGACATCCTCGACATCCCGATCCACTTCGTGACCGAGAAGTACCTCGAGTACCTCTCCGTGATGACGATGCTGAACCTCGACGTCGCGAGCGAATACCTCGTGATGGCGGCGACGCTCGCCCACATCAAGTCGAAGATGCTCCTGCCGACGCCGCCCGCCGATCAGGAGGACGACGTGGACCTCGAGGAGATCGATCCCCGCGAGGCGTTGATCCGACGTCTGCTCGAGTACCAGAAGTACAAGCACGCCGCGAACGCGCTGCTCGACCGCGGGATCGCCGGCAAGGACGTGTTCTTCCGCGGCACGGAGATCGAGGAGGCGGTCCATACGGGCCTGCCGCCGCTCGCCGAGATTCCGCTGTTCTCGCTTGTGGAAGCGTTCCAGCACGTGCTCTCGAAGAGCAAGGTGCAGCTCACCCACGACATCGTGGCGGATCGCATCAGCATCACCGATCGCATCCACGAACTCGTGGACGTCCTGCAGTCCCAGAAGCGACTCCTGTTCGAGGACCTCTTCGCGGGGCTCACGACGAAGTTCGACCTCGTCATCACCTTCCTCGCGCTCCTGGAGATGAGCCGTCTCCGCATGACGCGCCTCTACCAAGCCGAGCCGCGGCTCCCCTCTATGGAGCCGGCTCGACGGCAACACGGAGATTCCGACGAACATCGACGGCGACGACGTCGCGGGAACTCCCGCGGACCCGTCGGAGCACGGCACGGTGGATGCTGCGGCGGCGTCCTCGTCGGAGGTGACGACGGACGAGGACGAGGCGGACGACGCGATGTCCCTCGACCCGGAGACCGCGGACGATCTCGTGGACGCTTCGGCCTCCGAGAGCGTGGAGGATTCCGCGGACGCGGCGGACACCGAACTCCCCGAATCCGCACGCGCGGGAGCCACGGACGACGTGTCCGCTCCCGCACAGTACGCCGTGAGCGAATCCGACGTCGCGGCCGACGACCCGATTCCGGACGCCCCGGGCGCCCCCGCGGATCCCGACGACGAGGAGGCTTCGTAAGCGCCATGGGCAACTCCGATCCGAAGGTGGAGCACAAGCCCGAGACCCCGGAGCCGGCGGACTCGACGTTCGTCACGGATCGACCTCCGAAGACGGTCGACGACGACGGTTTCGGTCCTCCGTCGAGCGAGATGCCGACCGCCATCAACCCCATGGCCGGTGGAGGGAGCGACTCCGAGAAGACGGTGGCCGTTTCCGGCACCGCCTTCGAAGAGCTCCTGAACCGCGCCGGCCGCGTCCGCGACACGGAACTCCGACCCGAAGCGCCGGACGGTGCCGATGCGTCGGACGACGGTTCGACCGACGACGAGATCCCGGTCGACACGGACGCGGACCTTTCCGAGGGAGACGGCGACGACGGATCGGACCCGTCCGCCCTGGCGGACTCCGAATCGCCCGCGACCCAGACGATCGTGGCGCCCGCGCCCGACGTGAGCCGCGTGCACCTGAAGGGCCTCATCGAGGCCCTCGTCTTCGTGAGCGACAAGCCCGTCCGTGCGGTGGACATCGCCAAGGTCGCGGCGACGACCCCGAAGCAGATCAAGGAGCTCGTCGAGGAGCTGCGCGAGGAGTACCAGCCCCGCGGCCTCCACCTCGACGAGGTGGCCGGCGGGTACATCTTCCGCACGAACGCGGTGTTCGCGCCGTTCGTACGCGACCTCACGCAGCAGAAGCCGGTGAAACTCTCGCGCGCGCAGCTCGAGACCCTGGCCATCCTCGCCTACCGCCAGCCGATCACGCGGCCCGAGATCGACGACATCCGCGGCGTCGATTGCGGCGCCGTGCTCAAACTGCTCCTCGAACGGTCCCTCATCCGGATCCTCGGGAAGAAGGACGAACCGGGCCGACCGCTCCTCTACGGAACGACGCCCCAGTTCCTCGAATTCTTCGGCCTCAAGTCCCTGAAGGATCTTCCCACGCTCCAGGAGTTCACCGAACTCAGCGATGACTCGCGTGCGGTCGTCGAACGGGAGCTCGGCGAGGAGCTGGAGCAACGGCAGGGCGGCGTAGACGAAGCGCCGGCGGAAGAAGCTCCCATCGTCGGATCCACCGAATCCACGGAGGAGGAGGAAGCCGCCGAAGCCGAACACGAGGCGACGGAGGATGCGCCCGAAGAAGGCGCCGCATCGGACGACGCCGGCGGTGCGGAAGACGCGGAGTCTTCGGACGACCACGACGACGACGACGACGACGACGACGACGACGACGACGACGACGACGACGACGACGACGAAGACGACGACGACGAAGACGAAGACGACGACGAAGACGACGACGACGAAGACGACGACGACGAAGACGACGACGACGACGAAGACGACGAAGACGACGAAGACGACGACGACGACGAAGACGACGACGACGAGGAAGACGCAGAAGAAGAGAAAGAAGAGAAGTGACCTCGAGGGACCGCGCTACGGCCGGTCCCTCGATGCATTTCGGCGGCGCGGCACCGCCAATCCCCGTTCGATCGGGTCCCTAGAACGCATCTCACGACCGTCGCGAGCGCCCTTCGGCGAAGGAGGGCGAGCGAGGAAAGCTTCCGCATTTCGAGGGGGCCCGCAGCCCCATCGTGCCTGTCGGCTCCGCCACCCGACTCGGGGACCCGACGACGAAGGGGGCGCAGCAGGTCGTGGGATGCGTTCTACTCTTCTGCGGGGTCGGAGTACGCGGCGGCGAGCTTCGTCACTTCGTCCCGCAGGCGCTTGTGGGCGGCGAGCTTCCGGACGAGGAGCCAAAGATTCGGGTCCGCGAGCACCTTCACGGGATTGTCGCCCTTGGCCTTCTTCGGGATGGCGGAAGGTCCCTTGGCGCGGAGGACTTCCATCCGGTCGACGTACTTCTTCGTCGGAAACTCCTCGCCCCGCTCCCACGCGAGGACCGTGGCCTGCTCGAGTTCGAGGGCGGCCGCCAGCTCCTTCGCCGTGCATTGGAGCTCCTTCCGAAGCGCCTTCAAATCGTCCGGACTCATCCTTCGGCCTTTTCGCCTCCGGCGATGGTCATCTTCGACACGCGGAGGGTCGGTGCGGCGGTCGACGTCCGGAGATCCAGATCGCTGCCGACGGCGTCGATGCGCTGCCAGATGTCGTCGACGTTGAGCGAGATCGTGACTTCGCTCACGGGGTAGGCGAGCTCGCCGTTCTCGATCCAGAAACCGGCCGCGCCGCGGGAGAAGTCACCCGTCACGGCGTTGAAGCCGAAGCCCATCATCTCGGTGACGAAGAGGCCGCGCTTCGTGCCCTTCAGGATCGCCTCGGCGGAGTCCGTTCCTTCGCGGAGGATGAAGTTCGTCGTGCTCGCGCCGACGCCTCCCCCTCCCCCACGGGACGCGCTCGCGGTGCTCTCGCGCTTCAACTTTCGCGCCGAGTAGCTGTCGCAGAGATACGTCCTGAGGATGCCCTTCTCGACGACGACGTTCACCCGGCTCGCGAGGCCTTCGCCGTCGAAGGGTCGCGAACCGGGCGCACGCTTGATGAGCGGGTCGTCGACGATGGTGACGAGGTCGCTGGCCACGCGCGTGCCTTCGCGACCCACGAGGTAGCTGGATTTCCGCCAGATCGAACCGCCCATGATGCAACCGGCCATCATTCCGAGGATCGATCGCGCCGCGTCCGGATCGAAGATCACGGGCGCTTCGGTGGAGGCCACCGTGCGGGCCCCGAGCTTCCGGAGCGTCCTTCGTGCGGCCTCGCGACCGACGGCCTCGGGATCGTCGAGATCGGCGAGGAAGCGCTTGGCCGTCCAGTGGTAGCCGCGGCGGTTCTTGCCGCCCTCGTCGGCGGCGACGGGGACGACGTTGAGCGACTGGTAGGAGCCTCGGTAGGCCGCGCGGAACCCACTCGAGAGGGCCACGGCCACGCCACCGGCCGTACGACCGAAGCTGGCGCCTTCGCTGTTCGTGATGCGGGGGTCGAACGCGCGGGCGGCAGCTTCCCCCTTCTCGGCGCGAGCGATGGCTTCGGCCGCGGTGATGCGCCCTCCGGCGTCGTCGTAGAGTTCGAGGTCGGGGGCGGCGTTCGGGTCGCAAAGGAGCTTCGGATCGGCGGGACCCGCGAACGGATCCTCCTGCGACAGCTCCACCAGTTCGAGGGCGTCCTTCACGAAGCGATCGACGCCGGCTTCCGTGAGATCGCTGGTGGACGTCGAGGCGACGCGGCCGTCCTTCATCACGCGCATGCCCATGCCGCGGGTGCTCGCCTCCTCCACCATCTCGGGCTTGCCGAGGCGGACGCGGGTCGAGAGCTCGGCACCGGAGCGCACGACGCACTCGGCGACGGAGACTCCACCTTTCATGGTCCGGTCGACGACGCGAACGGCGAGGGAGAGGAGTTCGTCGAGCTCGGAATCGGTTCGCGTGGCCATGGCGAACGAGGGTACCGCAATCGACCGCCGGGCGGCGACGGGAGATCCGGTCCTGGAAACGACGCTCAGAGCGCCGCGAGCCAGTCCGCGATCTGGGGCAGCGGGAGCACTTCGTTCGCGAGCCCGGCTCGGACGACGGCGCCGGGCATCCCGAACACCACGGCCGTTTCCTGGGACTCGGCGAGGATCGTTCCGCCGGCGTCCCGGATGGCCTTGGCGCCACGCAGTCCGTCGTCGCCCATGCCCGTGAGGACGACACCGATCGATCGAGGACCCGCCGAACGGGCCACGGAGGCGAAAAGGCGATCGGCGCTGGGCACGTAACGATCGTCGGTGAGCGGTGCCCCGACGACGACACGGAGTTCCCCGGCCTCGAAGACGACCTCCATGCACCGTCGGCCAGGACACACGTATCCCGTCAGTTGGGCGACCGCGTCCCCGTCCTGGGCTTCGCTCGTGCGCACCGGCCCCCTCTTGTCGAGTCGTTCGGCGAACGTGCGCGTGAACTTGTCGGGCATGTGCTGCGCGACGACGAACGCGGACGCGGACGTCTTCGGCACCTTCCCGAAGATCTGGAGGAGTGCCGAAGGACCACCGGTCGAACTCGCGATCGCGACGAGACGCTTCGGCAGGCGGTACGGAACGCTCGCAGGCGCGGGTGGGATCGAACCCGGAGCGCTCGGCGTGCTGTCGGAAGGGGGCGCGATGCTCGTCGGCCTCCGGATCAGCGAGGTCGGAACGTAGGTCGATCGCAGGGATCGGACCATGAGCACCTTCTGGAGGATCTCGGCGTGGACCTCCGACGCGTCGGGCGCGATCTGACGTTCCGGTTTCGTGACGAAGTCGAGGGCGCCGAGTTCGAGGGCCTTGAAGACGTTCTCGCGCTGCGCGTAGCTCGAGACCACGATCACGGGCGTGGGTTGCTTCGCCATGAGGATGCGGAGGAACGTGAACCCGTCCATGCGCGGCATCTCGAGGTCGCACGTGATGACGTCGGGCTTCAGCAACGTGGCGAGCTTGAGTGCTTCTTCCCCGTCCCCCGCCTTGCCCACCACCTGCACTTCCGGGTGGGCAGCGAACACGTCGGCGATGTTCCGGCGGTTGAATGCCGAATCGTCGACGATGAGGAGACGGATGGGATCGCGGTCGGGCGGAGCCACGGGACTACCCCAAGCTTACCGCCAATTTCGCCCGTCCGTGGGGCGTCCTCGGTCGCCACCGTTCACCGGCCCATTTGGCCGAGATCCCGGGACGGCTTCCGGTACGCGAGCTCCTCACGGAGGTGGAGGAGTTCGAAGGCCGTCGAGACGTTCAGGAGCGATTCCGAGTGCCCGAGGAACAGGACGCCCCCCGGGTACAGCCGTTCGAGGAACAGATCGATGACCCGCTTCCGGGCGTGTGGGTCCAGGTAGATGAGGACGTTCCGGCAGAAGATGAGGTCCTGACGACCGACGAGTCGCACTTTGTCCTCGTTCACCAGGTTCGTCTGACCGAAGTGGCACCGGGCCTTGATGGAGTCGACGACGTGGGCGCCGTCGGGCTTGTCGACGAAGTAGCGACGTCGCGTCTCGGGTCGCGTGGCGCGGAACGCCGAAGGTCCATACACGCCACGGCGCGCCTCCGCGACGCAGCGACGCGCGAGGTCGGATCCGTGGACGCGCACGTCGAAGGGCGGCCGTGGATCCGCCTCGTCGAGGGCGATCGCGATCGAATAGGCTTCTTCGCCCGTCGAACATCCCGCGCTCCACACGGCGAGACGACCACGGGACCGAGCGCGGGGGAGGATTTCGGGAAGCACTTCCTCCGTGAGCGCGCGGAGAGCGTGGGCTTCACGGAAGAAATAGGTCTCGTTCGTCGTGAGCCGATCGATGGCCTCGTCCCACTCGGCCGTCGCTCCCGCACCGAAACGGAGGAAGCGCACGTACTCGCCGAACGTCGTGAGTCCCGTCGCGACGACGCGCTCGCGCAGTTTGCGTTCGATCGTCGCGCGGTTCTCGAGGCCGAGCGCGATGCCGGTCTTCTCGACGACGAGTTCGCGGAGCGACCGGAATTCGGCCACGGACATGGATGGTTCCGACGCGAATTCGCCGAAGCGGCGCGTGGTCACGGGACGGCGCTCCCCGACGCGTCCCGGCCGTCGGCGCCCGCGACCGACGCGAGGGCATCCTCGAGGACCGTCCGGACGATCGGATCCGTCTCCCGACCGTGGCACGCGACGAGGTGGGCGCGAGCGCCCTCGAACGAACTCGAACCGAACACCGACGCGACGAGGGATCGGACCTCGGGCTTGGGGTCGGCCGAAAGGCGCGCCAGTGGCTCGACGAGTGCCGCCACGAGCTCGGAGTCGATCTCCGCGAGGGCCCCGATGACGACGTCGGTCGTCGCGTGGGCGAGGGCCACCCGGAGCACCTCGACGCGCACCGAAGGCAGGGCGCGCGCCGAGACCTCGACCGCGATCGAGGCGAGGACGGGGTCCGCACTCCGGACGAGGGAAAGCATGCGCGCCTCCGCCAGGCGCCGATCCGTCGTCAGCAGGGCCACGAGCGCAGGACCGACGAGGGCGGGATCGGAGCCCGCGGCGACCAACGCGTCGAGCCGCACGGCCTCGCCGAGCACTCCGAGCGCACGGACGGCCGCGACGCGGACGCTCGAATCTTCGTCGGCGAGGGCGAAGGCGATGGATTCGGTGGCTTCTTTTCCGTAGGCGTCGGCGAGAGTGAGGACGGCCATGCGTCGGACACGGGGATCGTCGCTGGCGAATCCGCGTTCGGCGAGGGCGCGCGTGCCGTCGTACGCGTGGGGCGTCCCGTGGAGGACGCCCGCGAGCGCGAGGAGGACCGGGACGGGAGCACCGTCCGTCGCGCCACGACGGACGTACGCGAGTGCGGCTCCGGGGAATCGTGCGGCGAGGGTCGCGAGGGCGGCGGTCGAAGCGGACGAGACCGACCAGGACGCATGGGTCGCGACGGAAGCGACGTGGGCGATGTCGCCCTCGTCCCCGACACGGGACAACACGCGGACGGCGAGCGCCGCCGTTTCCGGATCGTCGTCGGCCACCGAAGCACGGACCGAAACGAGCCACGGGGACGGTACGGACCCTCCCTGACCGAGCGCCCCGAGCGCCACCTGGAGCGCCGCGCGCCGATCGGACGGGACGGCGCTACCCAGCCATTCGACCAGCGCGGGGAGCGCCGCATCTCCCGCGAGCACGAGGGCGCGTTCGGCGACGTCGGAGAGATCGGGGTCCTTGAGTCGGAGGGTCACGTGACGGACGGCGAACTCCGTCGCCGCGAGTCCGAGCACGAGGACTTCGCGCCATCGGACCTCGACGCCCTCGTCGGAACCGGACGGGACGCGACCTCCGCGAGATCGATCCCGCGGAGCGCCTCGCGGAGGGCGCCGAACGCCGGAGCATCCTTCGTTTCGGAGGCGATGCGCGCGGCGAGCGCCAGCGTGGCGTCGAGGAGTGGACCACGAGCTCCCCCGGAGAGTTGGCGAGCGACGAACGCCGCGGCACCGGACTCGTTCGCCCGGATCGCGAACCGCACGAGCGCCCTCGCGAGCGTCCGTTCGCCGACGAAACTTCCGAGGGACGACCAGGGGACGTCCCCGTCGAGGCGGGACGCGGCATCGAGGGCGGCCACGCGCACGAACGGCACCTCGGTTCGCGCGAGAGCCACTTCGCCGCACGCGCCACGGCGGATCGGTTCGGTCGGTCGAGGCACCGCGCGATGGCGATGGACTCGGCGCTCTGTGCGCGGACGTTCGCGTCGGCGTCGCCGAGCAGATCTCGGAGCGAGGCGACACTCGCGTCCGAAGGGATCCGACCGAGGATCTCCGCGACGAGCTTCTTGGCGTCGGGGTCCCAGCCACCGAGCCGCGACGCGAGTTCGGGCACCACGTCCTCGCCGAGTTCGGAGAGCGCGGCAGCGGCGGCGTTCTTGAGTCCCACGTCGTCCCGTACGCCGAGGCAGTCGACGAGGGACGCAACGAACCCCTTCGCGTCGCGGAATCGCGTCGCCGCCCGCACGGCTTCCTTCCGCACCCGCCAGTCGTCGTCGGCGAGCGCGCGGACGAGGAGGGGCACCACTTCGTCCGCCGGGACCTTCGGGAGTTGCTCGGCGGCCGTCCTTCGCGCCTCGGGCTCGGCTTGGTCGAGCAACCAGACGATCGCGTCGGCGGCGGCGCTCACGGCGTTCCCTTGCCGAACGGGAACGAACGTTCGCTCGCGACCGCGGAATCGTCGATCTCGAGCGCGCTCGCCGCGACGATCGCCGGATCGAGGACGAAGACGAGGGTGTCGCCCCGGTTCGTCACGTGTCGGATCCCACGGGTCCGTTCGCCACCTCGGAGCGGCGGAGGAGCTCTCAATTCACCGTCCGTCGCCCCGAAGACGTCCGTCACCGTGTCGACGGCGAGCGCGCACAACTTCGTCGCGACGCGGAGTACGATCCACTTGCTGCGCCGGGAGGGTCCGTCGTCGCGGAGACCGAAGCGGGTCCGGAGGTCGACGACGGGAACCACCTCGCCCCGGACGTCGGCGACTCCGATCACGTCGTCAGGCGCGAGCGGCAGTTCGACGACGTCGATCGGGTTCGTGATCTCGCGGACCGCGGCCACCGGGACGGCGTAGTGCACGTCCCCGACCACGAAGCCGACCAGGTTCTTCGACGGATCGTGGCGCGGCCTCACCATCACGTTCCCACGACGTGTCGGAAGTCGAGCAGCACGAGGAACGTACCGTCGACGCGACCGATGCCGGCGATGTGCGGCGGTTGATCGCCGCCCAATGCGCTCGACGGTTCGATCTGCCCTTCGCCGAGACGGTACACCTGGAGGACCTCGTCGACGAGGACGCCGACTTGTTCGTCGCCGCCGCCGTCGACGAGCAGGATGCGCGAACGAGCGTCGATGGGTCCCTCGACGAGGCGCATGTGACGTCGGAGGTCGACGACGGTCACCAACGTCCCCCGGACGCTCATGATCCCGATCACCTTGTGCGGCGATCGCGGGACGGGAGTCACCGTTCCGACCCGGAGGATCTCGGCGACGTAATGGATGGGCACCGCGTAGGTGTCCCCGGAAAGGACGAACCCGAGGAACTCCGTGACCCGACCGAAGTCACCGGCACGTCGCATGGCCGACCGTTCACCGCGGGATCTGTGGACGAGGGCACGCACGTTCAGGACTCCTCGATCTCGAATTCGGGTTCGATGGCGGTCGCTCCGTCGCTGGCGAGGACCTCGTCGATGATGGACGCCGCGTCGAGGACGAGCGCGACACGTTGATCCCCGAGCTCGGCGGCTCCCGCGAATCCCCGCACGCTCCGGAGCGTGCGGCCGAGGGGCTTGATGACGATGTCCTGTTGCCCCTCGAGCCGGTCGACGACGAGACCGAGGCGCTTCTGACCGACCTGGGCGATGACCACGTACGAACGCGCGGAGGGCCACCCGGGTTGCTCGTTGCCGAAGAGTCGAGCGAGTCGGCAGATGGGCAGCGAGGCGCCACGCACCGTCAAGAACTCGCGCCCCTCGATGGTTCGCACGGAAGGCTCGTCGAACGCGATCGCCTCCTCCACCGTGGCGAGCGGGATCGCGTACGAACTCGACGCGATGTCGACCACGAGCACGCGGATGATCGCGAGCGTGATCGGCAACGTCACGGTCATCTTCGTGCCGATACCGACCTCGCTCGTGATGTCGACGAGCCCACCGAGCTTGCCGATGTTCGTCTTGACCACGTCGAGCCCCACGCCCCTGCCCGAAAGGTCCGTCGCGACCGATCGCGTGGTGAAGCCGGGACGGAAGACGAGAGCGAGAACTTCCTGACGGGAGAGCTCTTCCGCTTCGTCGAACGTCACGATTCCGCGATCGACCGCGCTCGCCGCCAGCTCCGAAGGGTCCATCCCTGCGCCGTCGTCCTCGACCTCGATGAGGACGTGGTTGCCCTTCTGGTAGGCGTTGAGCGCGATCGTGCCTACCGGCGGTTTGCCCACGCGCGTACGTTCGCCCTGCGTCTCGATACCGTGATCGATCGCGTTCCGGATCATGTGCATCAGCGGGTCGCTGAGTTCTTCGACGATCAGCTTGTCGATCTCGGTCTCCGCGCCGGTGATGACGAGGTTCACCTGCTTGTCGTGCTCGCGGGAGATCTGGCGGACGACGCGCGCGAGTTTGTCGAACACCTGCCCGAGGGGCACCATGCGGACCTCGAGGATGCCGTTCTGCATCTGCCCGAGATGACGATCGAAGCTCCGGTGGAGCCGCTGCACTTCGGATCCGAGCTCCCGGAGTTCCGGGCGCGCGCGGACCCGTTCGGCGAGCCGGAGCAGGGCCGTGCGCACGATGGCGAGCTCGCCGACGACGGTCATCAGGCGATCGAGCTTCCGGATGTCGACGCGGACGGTCTGGCTCACGGAGCGGAGCGAGAGGTCCTTGTTCGGCGCCATCGGTCCGGGCGCGAGGGACACGGCGCGGGGAGGTTCGTCGACGACGTCGATGGGCGAAGGCGCACGCGGCGCACCGAGCCCTCGTGGATCGGGCAGGTCGCCGTCCCTCGGTCGCGGCGGCGCGAGGGACGTACGTGCAGGCTGCACGGACTTCACGGCCCGACGCTTGACCGGCTCGATGCGCACGTCCGGTCCGGCCATGGCGGCGTCGAGCACGTCGAACGGCACGTGGCTCGCCATGAGGATCTCGAGCTCGATCGTGTCGATGTCGCCGCCCGATTCCGTGGGCAGGTACGTGATGATCTCGCCGTGCGGTTTCGCCTTGGCCTTGAGCTCGTCGAGCGCCGAGTCGATGGTCGCCAGGGCGAACTTCACGTGGACGCGGAACAGCTGCGCGCCCGACTGGATGGTCGACCGGAGCCGGTGTTCCTCGTATTCGGTGAGCACACCGAGCAACCCGGGGTCGAGCTCGTACTGGGCGATGACGTTCGTCCCCGTCGCGCCTTTTCGCTGCGTCACCTGCCCGAACGCGAGGAGGAGTGCTTCGACCTCGGACGCCGGTTCGGCGACACCTTCTTTCTCGGCGGCCAGGAGGCGTCCGTAGATCTCGACGCTCTGGAAAAGCAGATCGAGCACACGCTGCGAGAGTTCGATGCGACCGAGCCGGAGGTCGTCGAGCACGTCCTCGAGTTCGTGCGACAGACCGGCCATGCGGACGGCGCCGAACAGTCCCGAGAGTCCCTTCAGCGTGTGGACGGCCCGGAAGACGTCGTTGATCTTCTCGGGATCGGTGATGCCGCTCCGCAAGGAGTAGTCGATGGCGAGGAGATCACGCCCGAGGGCGTCGACGAGCTCCTGCGCCTCGGAGAAGAACTCCTCGCGCGCCTTGTCGACGACGCCGTCCGAGCGACCTCCGCCGCCTTCGACCATCGCTCACGCGCCCTTCGCCGGACCGAGCAGGGACGCCGTCGTCCGACGCAGTTCGACCTCGGTGAAGGGCTTCTTGAGGTACGCGTCGGCGCCGAGGGCGAGGCCGCGTTCGACGTCCCGATCGGTGTTCTGCGTCGAGATGATCACGAGCGGCGTCGCCCGGTGGTGCTCGGACTTCCGGATGAAGTGGATGAGTTCGAGCCCGTTGATGTCGCCCATGTTGATGTCTGTGACGATCAGGTCGTAGGGCCCTCGCGGCAGGAGGCGCATGGCTTCGAACCCGCTGGCCGCTTCGACGATCGTCGTTTCTCCGACCTCGGCGGCGAACGCGGGATCCTCGAGCGCCGCCCGGACGAAAGCGCGCGTGGAGTTCGAGTCCTCGACGACGAGAATTCTCCGCATTCGAACCTTGCCCGCCTCCCCGAGGATTCTACACGGGAGGACGGGACATGCCGCAAACGCTTGCCGTCGGGGCCCGGATGGACGAAGTCGGAGGGCGAATTTCCCCGCATCGGCCCCTCCCGTGACCCCCACCGCCCTTCCCGACACCTCCGCGCCGTCCCCGTCGTCCCGATCGACGACTCCGCCCGAGCGAGGGGGAGCCGTCGATCGCCTCACCGCTCGACTCGCCACGATTTCGCTGCTCGCGACCTACGGGTACGTGGCGTCGCCGTGGAACGACGCGCCGCCGGTCCCGTCGACGCTTCCCTTCCTCGCTTTCCTGCCCTTCGACGCCATCACGCGCCTCAACCACGTGAACCGGGCGAGCGCCGCGCGTTTCCTCGAGGTCGTGGCGCTCCTGGCCACCCACGGGGCTCTCGTCCTCTTCGCGCGAGCACTCCCGAGGGTGTTCCCCGCCACGCGACTCGGACGTGCCGCGGCCATCGTCTCGGGTGCGAGCGTGTACGCCTTCGCGACGTACTTCGCCGTCCGTGGCTCCCTCTCCGCACTTCCGTTCCTGTTCGTGGTCCTCGGTTTCGCGGCTCTCCACGCGGGACGGCGAGCCCTCGGCGCCGCGGCATGGTTCGTCGCCGTGGCGCTCGAACCGAGGGCACTCGTTTTCGCCCCCTACGTCGTCGACGGGATCCGGAACCCGGAATCCGGCGCGCGAACGCCGTCGGCCGGAAACAGCACCGTCGACGTGGCCGTCGCGGGCGCGGCGTTCGTGGCCGCCGCCCTCGCCTTCGGGAGGTTCGTGACCCTCGCCCTCACGGTCGGTTCGGGCATGTCGCTCGGGTCCATCTACTGGGTCGCTGCCTTCAACCTCGGCGACACGGCACGCCTCACGCGGTTCTTCACGGTGGGCTTGGGTCTGGCCGCGATCGCGGGCGCGTTGCTCGCCGCGAAACGCCGTCTGGTCGTGGAACTCGCGGTGACGGTCCTCGCCGTGCTCGCGATCGCCGCGTTTCCGGCACCTTACGTGTGGCAGGTGACCGTGTTCGGCGCCGCGTGGATGGCGCCGACCCGCGCGACGACTTCCGGAGGATCCCCGTGGGCGACGTTCGCGGTCCGCGCCCTGACCCTCGCGACCCTGGTCGCTTCACCGGCGGTTCATTGAGGCTTCCGGGGCTCCCGCCGGACCCCGGTTTCCATGGGAATACGAACGCGTTGCCAGAATTGCCCGGCCGTCGTTACACTGTGAGGAAGCACCCGCGCTTCCTGGTGGTGCGATCCCTCATCCGTCCTCTTACGCGGACGTCGCGAGCCCCCGGGCTTCCGTCGTCCCCCGTCGGGTCCAGAAGGCGAGCGCACGCGGCACACCATGTGGAAGCTGGTCATCGAGGACGATGAAGGAAAGCGCTTCGTGGTGCAACTCACCCGCGACGACTACACGATCGGTCGCAAGGACGGGAACACCATCCGGCTGACCGAGCGCAACGTCTCGCGCGCGCACGCAGCCATACGGAAGCGGAACGGGTCGGAACCGACCACCTTCGTCCTCGAGGATCTCTCGAGCTACAACGGCGTGTACGTCAACGGCCTCCGCGTCCTGCAGGAGCAGGAGCTCGTCCACGGCGACCTGATCCAGATCGGCGACTACCGCGCCGTGCTCCAGGACGAATCGGTGTCGCAGAGCGCGGCGGCCACGGCTCCGGTCGACATGAAGTCGACCGCACCGGGCCGCGGTCAGGCTCCGCGAGGACAGGAGCTCCTGGAGCGTCCGAACCGTCTCGTGATGCTCGCCGGACCGACGCCGGGCATGGAGTACGCGCTCGATCGCCCGCGGATGATCGTGGGGCGTGCCGAGGACGCGGAGGTCTCCATCAACCACAACTCCGTTTCCCGCGTTCACTGCGAGATCCACGATCTCGGCGACGGGCGCTTCGAGATCCTCGACAAGGGTTCGTCGAACGGCGTCCACGTGAACGGTTCGGAACTCCGCCGCGGTCTCATCGAAGCGGGGGACGTCATCGAGCTCGGCGACGTGCGCTTCAAGTTCGTCGGAGCCGGCCAGATTTTCCGCCCGGGTTCCACGGAGAGCCAACAGCTCACGGCCATCGGCGACCGGACGGCGAGTGCGGTCGTGGACGGCGACCGTCGTTCACGTTGGGTACCGATGTTCATCTTCGTCGGTATCGTCGCGGCCGGCGGAGTCGTCGCGTGGTTCGCGTCGAACCAGGGCTCCGACGATCCGAACGGCCCCACGAATCGCCCCCCCGCGGAGACCGTGGAGCTCGCGGCGCTCGCGACGGCGAAAACCTTGTGCGACCAAGGCGACTGTTTCGCCGCTCACGGAAAGTTGATCGCGGAGATTCCGGAGAGTTCGCCGACGCGTTCCCGGCCGGAGTACGCCGACGTCGAGGCGCGCTGGGCGGACGCGATGATGAAACGCGCCGAGTCCGAACCGGATCTGGAGCGACGCCGGAGCTTGTACTTCCAAGTGAGCCGCGCCGAGAACGTGGACGCGGCCCGTCGTGGAATCGCGGCGCAGAAGCTCGCGCAGATGGACGCGATCCCGACGGCCACGCCGGATCCGACGACGCCCCCCGTCGCGACGACGCCGGTCCTGACGACGACCGCGTCGACGCCTCCGGTCCCGACGACGCCCCCCGACCGCACCGCGATGAACGTCCCGACGCCGGTCCCGACGCCGTCCGTCGCCCCCGTCCGCAAGGACCCGCGTCCTCCGGTGATCGCGCCCCCGGTGGTGACCACCGCGCCGACGACTCCGCCCGCTCCCTCCGCGACCGCGGCCCCGCCGCCGAAGCCGGTCGTCGTTTCCGACGTCGACAAGGCGCGCCAGCTCATGATCCAACCCGGTGGCCTCCCGCAGGCGCGCGCACTCCTCGAGACGAAGGTCTTCGGCCGCCGCGGCACCGTGGAGGAAACGTCCGTCCTCCGCCAGATTTGCAAGGACATGGGCGATCGCGCCTGCATGGACGCCTGCAAGGCCATCCTCCAAGGGCAGTAGCCGGGAGGCGCTCGCCGATCGAAACGACCTCCCGCTCGGCGAGAGGTCTTTCCGATCGACTCGCTTCGGCGACGTGTGGTCCCAACCCGACGGTTCTCAGCTGGCGCGCGAGCCTGCGCGGACATTCGCGGTGTTCGTCACCGCGAAACGCCTAGGGACGGAACCGACTCCCGCTCCGCCGAGGGGCCTTGGCGTTCCGCGAACTCCCGAACACCGCTCGATCGTCCCTCGCCCTCATGGAGCGAGCGCGCAACCGCGCGACCTGGAAAATCATACGGCCGAGACCAGAGATCGCCGAAGCGAAGCGATCGAAAGGACCTTCGCCCAGCGGGAGGTCTTGTGCTCCGCGAACTCCCGAACACCCTGATCGTCCCTCGCCCTCATGGAGCGAGCGCGCAACCGCGCGACCTGGAAAATCATACGGCCGAGACCAGAGATCGCCGAAGCGAAGCGATCGAAAGGACCTCTCGCCCAGCGGGAGGTCTTGCCGCTCCGCGAACTCCCGAACACCGCTCGAGCGTCCCTCGCCCTCATGGAGCGAGCGCGCAACCGCGCGACCTGGAAAATCATACGGCCGAGACCAGAGATCGCCGAAGCGAAGCGATCGAAAGGACCTCTCGCCCAGCGGGAGGTCCTTTCGATCGGTGAGCGTCCCTCAAGGAACCGGATCCGGTCGAACTCCGTGCGACGTCGCGTTCGCGCAGCCGAGTTCGACGCCCGTCGGGCCGTCCTTCGTCTTCACGATCTTGAACTCGACGCGGCGGTTCTTCTCCCACGCGACCTCGTTGTGCGCGGGATCTTCCGGACAATACTCGCCGTAGCCCTTCGCACGGAGCGAGCTCCGCGCGACGCCGCGCGAGACGAGGGCCGCGACGACCGCGTTCACGCGTTCCTGCGTCAGACGGAGGTTGTAGGCGTCGTCGGCTCGTTCGTCCGCGTGACCGGCCACTTCGAGCAGCGTGAACTCGGGATGGTGGACGACCGTGGTGCCCACGGCATCGAGGATCTCGAACGACTCGGGGAGGATCTCCGCGGAGCCCGTCTTGAAGAGGATCTTCTGCAGGATGAGGATGTTGTTGTCCTGGATCACGACGTTGCCCTTGTCCGGACAACCGTCCTCGTCCTGGTAACCGTTGTACGTCTCCGGCTCGTTCGGGCACTTGTCCTGCGCGTCGAGGATGCCGTCCTTGTCGTTGTCCGGATCGGGGCAACCGTCCTCGTCCTCGAACCCGTCCTTGTCCTCGGGGTCGTTGGGGCAAGCGTCGCGCTTGTCGGGGATGCCGTCCTTGTCGTTGTCCGGATCGGGGCAGCCGTCCTCGTCCTCGAACCCGTCCTTGTCCTCGGGATCGTCGGGGCACTTGTCCTTCGAGTCGGGGATGCCGTCGCCGTCGCGATCGCCGTCGTTGCCTTCGGGGCAGCCGTCCTCGTCCTGATCGCCGTCCCGGTCTTCGGGCTCGTTGATGTAGCGATCGCGCACGTCCGGGATGCCGTCGTTGTCGTTGTCCGGATCCGGGCAACCGTCCTCGTCCTGGAAGCCGTCGAAGTCCTCGGGCTCGTCCGGGCACTTGTCGACGTCGTCCTTGAGCCCGTCACCGTCCCGATCGCCGATCGAAGGCTCGAAGATGAAGCCCATGAACGCGCGAAGGTCCGCGGCTTCGAAGCCGTTGGTGTAGCGGGGGCCGGCGCCGAGCATCAGGCACGAGTTGCGCTCGACGAAGATCTTGAGACCGCCCACGACCTCGTTCGACATCTTGAGATCGCTCGCGGTCTTCGAGTTCAGGAGATACGTCGCGTAGGTCTCGGCGACGAGATCGACCGGAGCGAAAATGCGGTACGAGGCACCGGCGCCGTACGTGAGCCGGCTCCCGTCCTGGAACGTCCCCTTGTCGAGGAGGAGCGTCGTCGCCGTCGCGTCGTGACCGCGGTAGCCGACGTTGCCGTGGATCCTGAATTGTCCCGTGGCGCCGAAGCGTTTCTCCACGATGGCCTGGGGCCAGTACCAGAAGTTCGCGTCACCGCCGCCGTGCTTCGCGGCGTCGCCCACGGGAACACCCAACTGCACGGCGAGCGCGAGACCGATCGTGCGCTCCGGGCGCGTGATGCGCCACTTGCCGTGGAGACCGATGAAGCTCAGGGATTGGTAGTCGAGCTGTTGCCCGCTCCATCCCGCCGTCGCCGGGAGCGTCGTCGTGGGGTTGATCTGATCGCCGCTCGTCATCAGGTTCACGGGAATCGTGAGACCGACGACGACGTGGTTCGCGATGCCGTAATTGAACATCGCGGTGGCTTGGAACGAGTTGTCGATGAGTTGGGGACGCTCCTGACCATTGTCGGGGACGCGGAGGAGCGTGCGGCCGTAGTCGAGGACGAGGCCGAAGCTGATGTCGTTCGCACCGAGGATGTCGGCACCGTTCAGCGTGAAGAGGCCCTTCGAGTCGAGGGAGGGCCGGAACAGGTGGGTGTCGAAGCCGCCACCGTTGCCCGTCGCGACTCCGCCTTCGGCGTGCGCCGTTCCCGCGGCGACCGACACCGCCCCGAAGGCGAGGAACGTCGCGACCGCGCGCTTCAATCCGAATCGCTGAATGAGCATGAGCGTTACGTGCAAGTTGTCCACATCTTCGGGCTTTTCGCCAACAAACCTTCAATGGACGTGGAACAATGAAGCCGCGCCGCGCCATGTCCCGAACCGTCCCGAAACTCGCGATCCATGTCCTCGTCGCTCTCGCGGCGATCACGTTCGCGCCGTCCGCATCCGCCGACGGTCCGTTCGACGGCAAGTGGCGGCAAGGCGCGATGCGCGAGGATTACACCGTCCAGCAGTGGTTCGGCGGCTGCGGTCCGGCCCCGGTCTCGGGCAACCAAGGTGGCGGTGAGACCGTGACGATCCGGGGCGAAGGCGACGAGCTCGTCCTCGCGGGCGGCGGTCGTACGTGGCGCACGAACCAGTGTTACGACCCGATGCCCACGCTCGCGCGCGAAGCCCATTCTCGGGACGCGGCGGGCCGTTCCTGGCGCACCCGCTGCACCACGCCTCCCGGCGACCCGCGCAAGGCACTTATGCAAACGCTGGTGACGGCGACGACGGACAAGCGGATCGACCTCATCGAGACCGGTCGATACGAGATCGTCATCGCCGAAGGACGGTGCGTCGCGGACGTGAAGCGCACGCGTTCGTACGACCTCGTCGCCTCGGACCACGGGACCCCCGCGTCCGATCCCGCTCCGGTGGCGACCGTCGCGGCACCGAAGCCCGCACCGACTCCCGCGAGGGACGTTCGCTGCGAGTCGCCCGGAGAACCCGCGCGACTCGAGGCGCGTCCCTCGAAGAAACTCCTCCGACCGGGGCGGATCTCTTCACGTTCGCCGCCGTGGTGCGCGACGCGAACGGGTGTCCGACGCGTACGGAGACGAGTTGGAGTCTCGTCGGAAGGGGAGCGTGAGTCCGCGGGGCCTGCGCGTCGATCCCACGGGTCGCGTGTCCGCCGGAGACTCCGCGGTCGAGGGCGTCTTCGAGCTCCTCGTGAACGCACGGGGCAAGAGCGCGAAGGTCACGGTCGAGATCGCGAGTTCCGCGAACTACGACGCATTGCTCGCGAAGGGCGGCCTCAACGCCGCCGGCGAGAGCGACACTGCGGCCGTCGCCATCATCACCACGGGGAGCATCGGTAGCGACGGCACGCGCGTGGAGGAACAGGGCAAACGCTCGCGGGCGGTGTTCATCGCCGTCGTCGCGATCGTTTCGATCGGGCTCGGAATCCTCGCGATCGTGGGCGTCCGACGGAGCCGTCGCGCCGCCGCCGTCGCCCGCGAGGCGGAGGAACGTCATGCGGCGAAGCTCGCCGAATTCGAGGAGCACCGGCGGCAGAAGGTCGCCGATCACGAGCGGCAGATGAAGGCGCACATGGAGAGCGTCGCCAAGGCACGCGACGCGGCGATCGCGCGGGCGTCCGCACGTTCGATGGTGTGTCCGGCGTGCCGACGCGAATTCCCTTCGGGGAGCACGTTCTGTCCCCACGACGGCAGCGCGCTCGTGGTCGACGGGAGCGTCGAACTCCAGGGCACGACGGGAATGGTGTGCCCCACCTGCCGACGCGGATACCCGACGGGGACGACGATTTGCGCAGCCGATCGGGAGGCGCTCGTTCCCTACGCGATGCTCGCCGCCTCGTCGGCTTCGGAAACGCGGAAGAAGATCTGTCCCGTCTGCGGTGATCGCTTCGAAGGCAGCGCCGAGTTCTGCGGCAAGGACGGCGCGTCGCTCGTCCTGCTGAACTGACGTCGACGGCCTCCTCGACGGACGTCGACGGACGAGGTGTCCGCGGCATCCAGGTCGCGTCTCAATCGCACGAGGGTCGGCACGCGAGCGAAGGCCGGTGTGGGAAAGGTGGGACCCGGGGCGACGTCCTCACTCCGCATCCGCCCCTCGAATGTGCCGGAGGTTCGCGTCGAAACGCGGCGACACGCTTATCGAAGCCAAACATCAGATCGAACGTGTGTCCCAATCCGTAATCGAATTCGGAAGGGTTCCTTGCTCGGCTCGAAATTCGACCGCTATACTTTCTCGACATCAAGTCCGCGGAAGACCACACGATTTGTCGAGGCACGAAGCGAACACGTGTTTCGACTGAAAGATGCGAGTCGCTCTGACGCGCGCGCTCGTTCGCATGGGTGAAAGACGGTCCCCCGATGAAAATTTCCTGCCAATCGTGCGCCGCGAAATACACGATCGCCGACGAAAAGGTCGTCGGTAAGGTCGTCAAGATCCGCTGCAAGAAGTGTGGATCGACGATCGTCGTGAATGGCAACGAAGGAGCCCAAGCTTCCGACGGCGGCGGCGCGTTCGACTACACCGCGCAGCCGGGCGCCGATGCCGCTCCATGGACCGTCAGCGTCTCCGAAACGGACCAGCGGACGATGACGCTCGCGGAGATCGTCGCCGAGTACAAGGCCGGCGTCGTCAACGACGACACGTACTGCTGGAAGGACGGCATGGCGGATTGGCATCCGCTGAACCAGATCGAGGAGCTCTACGCCGCGTGCTCTTCGGGGCCGCGCCAGACCCTCGCGTCGGGCGTGATGGAGGATGCGTCCCACGCGTCCGGGAGCGGACTCGGCGCGCTCTTCAGCGGCAACGACGTTCCCGCGACCGGGGGTGGCGGCGGCGGCGGATACGGCGAGAGCTTCGCGGCGGCGAGTCCGGGTGGGACCGTCGGTGCGGCGGCGCGACGCACCGGCGGTCGCGCGCCGGGTGCCGACATCTTCGGCGGTGTCGAACAGGCCGGCGGCGAAGACGACGTTCTCACGTCGGCGCCGCGCGGTGGCATGTCCGGAAGCGGTGAGTCCCCGGGCAAGCTGACGGGCCAACGGAACGAGAACAGCGTGCTCTTCTCGCTCTCGGCCCTGACGGAGAAGGCGGGCGGCGCCCCGGCCGTGGCATCTCCCGCGACGTCGTCGTCGAAGGCGTCTTCGCCCAACGAAGCTTCGGGTCTCATCGACATCCGCGCGCTCTCCGCGAGCACGGGCTCCTCGAAGGGCAGCGACTCGGCGGGACGCGCGGACGACATCATGAACCTCTCCGGCGGTGGCGCGTTCACGGCCGCCCTCGCGGCTCCCGTCCTCCTGCCCACCGCGCCCGAACCTCTCATCGCGCCCATCGGAGGCGTTTCCGCCGGAGGCCAGGAAGGATCGGGCAAGAGCAAGACGATGCTCATCGTCGCCGGCGCCGTCGTGTTGCTCCTCGGCGGTGTGGTCGCCCTCGTCATCGCTCTGAAGGGCCCGGCGACTCCGCCACCGGTGGTCGCCGACACGAAGACCCCCGGTCCCGAAACGAGCGCCGCGGCGGTGCCTGCAGCTCCGGGACCGACGACGACTCCGACGGCTGCCGAACCTTCCGGCGCGTCCGATCCTCTCGCGGCGCTCTCTGCGAAGGCCCCGACGGTCGGCACGCCGCCTCCGGTGCGCGCGGGCGGCGCCGTTCCCGCGGCGAGGCCCGCCGGCGGTGGCGCAGCGAAGCCCGCCGAACCCGTCGCCGTCGCGACGCCTCCCGCTCCCGCAGCGGAACCCGCGAAGCCGAAGAGCCTGGAGGACGCGATGCGCGCGTCGGCGGGCGGAGGAGCGGCGCCCAAGGCCGCCGCGGACACCGGTGGCGACAAACAATTCGATCGTGGTGCCGCGTCCGCCGCGTTTCGTGCGGGCCGCGCTTCTCCGCGTCGTCGTGGCGAAAGCGCTGACGTCTCGACCGGTTCGGGTCACGTGAAGGTGACGTTCGAACCGAAGGGCACCGTCAGCACCGTGAAGTCGATCAACCCCCGTTCGCCGGCACCGCCGTCGGAGGTTGCGTCGCCGCGAAGTTCCGTGGCGCGCGCGTTCCGCCCTTCAGCGGTTCGAGCGTGACCGTCGGCAAGAGCTTCTCCATCAACTGAACGCGCGGCCGTGAGGCATTGACCGCGCGTCCATGAGGCACTCGAGCCCTGCAAAAGAGCCCCGCTGGGGCGAGGCTCTTTCGCATGGCTCTTCGCTTCGTGCCGGTGTGACGACGGCCAGGTTGGTTTCACGAGTCGCCTCCGGCGACTCGTCCATGAGGCGCTCGTCGCGCCAGGAGAGGTCTTGAACGTTTCTTCGAGACTCCTGGGCGCTTGGCTCGGCGTCGCCGGGCTCGCGACGGTCGGAGGGATCGCACGCGCGGACGACGACGTGTCGTGGCCCACGACGACGCGATCGCCCGTCGCCACGCGTCCCGAAACGTTGACCGACTCCGAAACGGAGCTCGTCGCGTCGTGCGGGCGCGGGGACGATCGGCTCGTGTCCGTCGCGCGCGCGGTCGTCGATCGGAAGCTCAAGGGGCTTCCCCATCTCGACGTCGACGGACTGTCCCCGATCCAACGGGAACTCGGAGAACCCCACGTGTGGCCCCGCGTGTGGATGGTCTCAGGAAGGGCCCTCGAACAAGAGACCGCGAAGAAGAAGCTCGACGAGTGGAAGGGGTCCTTCCGCGTGCAGGGCGTCCGACGATGCGGTGTCGCGAGCGCGACCGCGAAGGACGGAACCCGGCACGTGGCCGCCGTCGCCGTCGACGCCCTCGCCGACCTCGCGCCTCTGCCCGTCCGCGGTCGTACCGGGGAATGGCTCACGCTCGACGCCCACCTGCTCGTCCCCGCCACGGGCGCCCACGTGGTCGTGATGGGACCGAGCGGCGCACCGTACACGGTTCCGACGTCGTTCGAGAAGGGTCGGGTGCGAGCTCGCTTCGTCCTCGATCGTCCGGGACGCTTCACGGTGCAGGTCCTGGCGCACGTCGTCTCGGGGCCGCGGCCCGTCCTCGAAGCGAACACGTTCGCGGACGTCGAACCGGAGTCGGAGACGAACGTCGCCGCGCCGGGGGAAGACATCGATCGCGGCAAGGTCGACGCCGCGGGGCACCTTCTCCGGATGGTGAACGAGGTCCGGACCCGTGAAGGACTGGCGCCCCTGGAGCGCGATCGCCGCCTCGACGTGGTGGCCGCACGGCACGCGTCGAAAATGAAGGCACGTCGCGAAGTGGGTCACGACGTCGGCGACGGCGATCCCATGCGTCGCCTCGACGCCGCGGGTCTTTCCGCCAAGCTCGCGGGCGAAAACGTCGCCCACGCGTCGAACGTGGCGCTCGCGCACCGCGCGCTCTACGCGAGCCCCTCGCACCGCACGAACCTCCTCAAGAAGTCGTTCGACGGCGCCGGCATCGCGGTCCTCGAGGACGCGGACGGCAGCGTATGGGTCACGGAGATGTTCGCGCAGGACCTGGAGTGAAGGTCCCTCGCGAACCTCGGATCATCCGGGAAATGCGTCGAACGTGGACGTGACGACGATCGTCTCCGTCTGCACCCGTCGGAGAGTCGCAGGCAGGACTTGGTGAGCGACCCCCGGAGACCGCTCCCCGCGCGGGACCACACGTCGCGACCGGACGCGTTGGCACGCACCTGGGGCGTGACGACCGGGAGGTTCGGCGTCGTCCACCGCGTGAGAGCGATGTCCACGTCGGTGGCGCCGATCTTCGCACGGCCCTCGTCGATGGCGGCGGCGAGCGTGACGAGCCCTCCCGGAGCCTCGAGCACGTCGGAGCTCAGGAGTCGGCCGCGGAGGAGGGTGGTGCCGGTCGGTCGGTTCGCGAGGTCGAGCCCCGTCGCGACTTGGACCCCGGACACGTCCCCCACGAGTTGCACCACGACGCGCGGTCCGATGCGACGTGCGAGGACGGTGCCGCGCTCGTGGAACGAGAGGGTTCCGAACGTGAACCGCCAGGATCCCATCGACGGCACGCTCCATCGTTCGAGCCCGAACTCGAACCGCTTCGTCCCGTTCGCCGCTTCGATCGATTCGCCGGACGGACCACAGGATCGGAGACCGCTCACCCAAGGATTGCAGGCGTCGCAGAGCGCGATCTCGAACCGGCCGAGGGGCAGCGCGGGGCGATCGCCGAGAAGGCCGTCGACGTCCTGCCGCGTGAACGGATCCCCGACGCACGCGCTCCGCCAGGCGGGCGCGCCGGCGTAGTTCGTGGCGAGCGGGTCACCACCGACCGGCTGCACGTCACCGGTCTCGGGCGCGACGACGGGGTCGGCGAGGACGGACGGAGAAAGGACGAGAAGGGCGGGAACGACGAGGAACGAGGCGAAACGACGCATGACGGCCGTATTCCACGTCCCCCCCCTCCTTCCACTCACGTTCGCGCGCGCGGACGGAAACTCACGTTCCGTACGCGCGAGACCAGCCCCCGCGTCCGCCAGGGCGAGCGCGCGAGCTGAAAACCATCCCGGCAAGGCGGACACGAATCGGAAAGGAGGTGCGTGACCGTCGGCCTCAGCCCGTGGCGCCACGTTTCAGGAACCGACGCGCTCACCTACCGTCGCAAGGGCGAGCGCGCGAGCTGGAAACCAACAGGTCGGTCCGCAGGGAGATCCGAAGGAGGCCGCGCGGAAGCGGCCTCACCCCGTGGGGCCGCTTTCGCGTGGAAGACGCCTCCGCCGAGGCGGTCACCGCCCGTCGCGCTCCTCTTCCAAGATCTTGAACTCGACGCGTCGATTCTCCGCGCGACCCTTCTCGGTGGCGTTGTCGGCGATGGGCTTCTCGAGACCGTAGCCGTGGGCCTCGAGTCGTTCGGCGTCGATGCCACCCTTCTTGACGAGGTGGTTCATGACCGACTCGGACCGCGCCTGCGAGAGGCGCTTGTTCATGTCGGCGTTGCCCTTGTTGTCCGTGTGACCTTCGACGGACACGCGCTTGATGCGCGCGTTGGCCTTCAGGAGGTCGGCGATCTCGGCCAGCATGGGGAAGCTGTCCGGGAGGATTTCCGCGGATCCCGTCTTGAAGTGGACCTGCTGGAGGATCTTGATCTCGCCGCCGATCATCGTGATGAACTGCGGGCATCCGTTCTTCTTCGGATCGGGCGCGGGCTTGCCGGGCTCCTTCGGGCAGGCGTCGGTCACGTCGGGCACGCCGTCCTTGTCGAAGTCGTCCTCGGGGCATCCGTCGCCGTCCTCGATGCCGTCCTTGTCCTCGGGCTGATCCGGGCAGCGATCGTACTGGTCGGGGATGCCGTCGCCGTCACGATCGGGCGGCATGGGGCACCCGTCGTTCGGATCGGACCCGAGATGATCCTCGGCTTCCTCCGGGCAGGCGTCGATGTCGTCCGGGATGCCGTCGTGATCCGTGTCGGTCCGCGCCTCGTCCTTCCACTTCTTCCGCTGCTCTTTGCGCGGATCCGGCGCGACGGGATTGGTGTCGATGAGCGGCAGGTAGACGCCCGCGAGGAGCACGCCGCGGAAGTCGGGCGCTCCGTACCCGGGGTTGATGAAGGAACCGGCACCGGCGCCGACCCAGAACTCGTCGAAGACACTGACCTTGCCGAGCTTCATCCGTCCTTCGACGTTCCACTCGATGGGCGTGTTGCGTCCCGTGAAGACCGTGTTGCCGATGACGCTCTTGTCGCTCTCCATGCCGGTCTGGCCGAAGATCGTGGCGCCGAGGCGGTAGCGGCCTTCCTTCAAAGGCACGAAGCCGCCGACGGCCCAACGGAGTTCGTTCCCGATGCCGAGACCGTTGTCGACGGTGGGGCGGTTGATGGAGTTCTTCGGACGGAAATGGAAGCCGATGTTGCCCGTGAGCGTGAAGAACCGCATCGCGTGTTCGGCGGACACCATCGCCATGGCGGACGCTTGCCCGTCACCGCCGAAGTTGCCGGAGGACCCGGTGCCCGTCGGGGCGAAGATGCTGATCTGGCCTCCGAGTGCGGACTTGCGGTCCTCGGATCGGACGATGACCGCACGCAGATCGATGCGCGTGTCGGCGACGGCCGGGCCGCCCGTGTTC
Organism: Polyangiaceae bacterium; assembly: GCA_046351475.1. Classification (GTDB taxonomy): domain Bacteria; phylum Myxococcota_A; class Polyangia; order Polyangiales; family Polyangiaceae; genus JAXLYL01. The sequence continues at coordinate 175,442 of JAXLYL010000007.1, read as the reverse complement.
ACGGTGGTGGTCGCGCTCCCGCCGAGGGCTCCGGCGGCGGCGTAGTTCGGGTTCTTTCCGTCCTGGTGCCACGTGACCGGGAGCGTGGCCGCCGCGGTGAACCGCTCGAGGAATTGGACGCCGACCGTCGTGTACTGCGTGAATTGATCGGTGATCACCGACCGCTGCGAGCCGGCGATGGTCGCGCGATCCGAGGTGACGTTCCGCACCTTGAGGGGCGCGATGGAGAGGCCGAGCCCGAGCTGGGCGAAGAAGATGGGCTTCGGTTGGGCGATGGGCCGGAAGAGCACGAGGCCGTCGTCCGGTGCACCCGGCATCTCGAGGCGATCGAGGTGGAAGGTCTTCTGCTGGGCGAGCGCGGTTCGTTCCGAAAGCGAGGTCCCGGCGAGCGCCGCGAGGAGCGGGACGACGACGCTCAAGCTCGCCGATCGCGGGACGGTGGACGTGGCGACGGAACGGGGTCGATGCGCGCGAGATGCCATGGTTTTCGGGCCTTCCTGGACACGGGAGCGTACACCGAGTCCGCGACCCCCATCCACTTCCCGTCGGCCGCGGAATTCCGCCGCTCCGAGGCATCCTCCGGAGCCCTGCCGCAGGTCCTCTGCGCGGCGAACGTTTCAGCGTTCGATGCGATCCGGATCGCCGAGGAATTCGAAATGCATCGTGTCCTGCAGCGCGTCGTGTCCGAGCCAGTAGAACCCGTACTGCTCGAAGACCTCCACCCAGCCCCGCGGCATCGCCATGCGTTCGTAGGGCGTGCGGTTCTTGACCTTGCAGAGGGGATGTCGGGCCCACTTGCCGACGCAGCCGCAGCACGTGTTGAGGTGGGGGTCGATGTCGATGGCGATTCCGTAGACGTGGTTCGAGACCTCCCCGCCCCGGTACGTGTTCTTCGCGCGGATGCCGGAGAGGCCCACCGGGTGGTAGTCGAGGAGCTCGGGACGAGCCTTGAGTGCACGTTCGACGCAACGGAGCGCGGGCACGATGCGCCGATGCACGTCGATGGGGAGCCCCATGAACGTCGTGCCGACGGCCGACGCCGAAGGCGCCTTCGGGTTCCATTCCTTCTTCCCGAAGCCGGGAAAGAAGCCGTACTTCTCCGTCCGGTAGCGGATGGCCCGCTCCTGCATTTCCTTCGCCGCCTTGAGTTCCTCCGCGGACGCGTTCTCCGGGAACCAATTGCCGCGCACGAGGAACGGCTGGGCGACCTGCTCGTGGCACCCGTCGATCCACGGCGGCTCCACGCCGCCGTCCTTGGCGTTCACGAACGGCCCGGGCACGCCGGCGGCATCGCTCGAATTGGGGAAGGAGACGACACCGATCCCGGACGCGGCGACGACGCAGGCGAACGCGAACGCGGAACCACGGCGGAACGGTTTCTTCCCGTCGTCCGCGGCGCTTGCTAGGACGTTTCCGTTCGCGTCGTTCGCTTCCACGGGGCCCTTCTTTGCCACACGCGCCGTCGCCCTGCACTCCCCGACCACGTCCGTCGTCCGATCCTGCGAAGCATCGCGGGATCGTGGGCCCCCTGGCGACCGTCGCGGTCTTCGCGGTCGTCGCCGCCTGCGAACGCGGTGGCACGGAAGCCGGAAGACCCGCGTCGGCCATCGGCAACGGCGACGCCCCGATGCCGTCGACCACGGCCTTCGCCCCGGGCACCGCGTCCATGCCTGCCGTCGACGCGGCTCCGCCACCCGTTGCCGGTGACGCCTCCGCCGGCGACGCCTCCGTCCTCGACGCCGCCGACGGATCGTCCCCTTCGGCGAACTCCGGTCGCGTGCACGCCCGCACGAGGCTCACGCCCATTCGTCCGAAACCGGACATGAAGGCCGAAGCGTTGGGGTTCTTCGCGTACGGCGGATCGCTCGCGCTCGCGTCCCCTGATCCGGTGGGCCCCTGCGGTGAGAAGCGCAAGGACGGTTCGACGCCACGCTTTTACGCCGTCGAGCCCAAGGGCTTCGTGTGCGTCGACGGCGTCGACGCGACCCTCGACGGCACGGACCCCGTCGTCCTCGCGCTCCGCCGCCTCGGTCCGAAGCCGGGTGCGTACCCGTTCGACTACGGCGTCTCGAAGGACCTGACCTTCCGGCGATCGCTCGACGGTGTCGACGATCCGAAGTGGCCTCCGTCGCTCCAGGACTGGCACGACGGCGTCGCGAAGGGAAACACGGTGGCGTGGTCCGAGGAGGTCACGTCGAAGGGGAAATCGTGGCTCCGGACGAGCGCCATGGCCTGGGTCGACAAGCGGGACGTGACGCCCTTCCCGAAGACCGAGTTCCACGGGGTCGTGCTCGGAGCGGATCACGCGCTTCCCCTCGCGTTCGTGCGCGGGACGCCGCGTCCGAAGTTCCGGAGGTCGGACGCCGGCAAGTTCGAGGAGACCAAGGACACGTGGGATCGCCACGTCGCCGTCGACCTGACGGGCGAAAAGGTGACCGTGGGTCGGAGGACGTTCTGGGCCACGAAGGAGTCCGGAACGTGGCTCTCGTCGAACGACGCGACGGTCCTCGAAGGTCCCTCCCCGCGCCCGGCGTTCACGCTCCCGGTCGACGATCGGGCCTCGTGGATCGAGGTCGCGACGCTCAAGGGGTGGCTCCTCGCCTACGAAGGCGACAAGCCCGTGTTCGCCACGCTGATTTCGGCGGGGAAGCTGGGCGCGAGCGAGAAGCGCCCCGACGCCGGCCAACCTCCCGCGACGACGCCCCTCGGCACGTTCCCCATCGAGTCGAAGTACGTGACGACGAACCTCGTCACCCCCGGGGACGACGGCAAGGAGGACATCCACGCCGAGGTCCAGTACTCGCAGCGCTTCGTGACGATCTACCTTCTCCACGCGGCCTATTGGCACGATCTCTGGGGCGAAGGTCGGAGCGGCGGTTGCGTGAATCTCTCGCCTCGGGACTCCGAATGGCTCTTCGGATGGACGTCTCCGAAGGTCCCTCCGGGCTGGTACGCGGTGCGTCGGGCGGACGCCAAGGACCCGGCCACCATCGTCGTGCTGCACCGATGAGGGGCCTTCCTCCGCGGCCCAGGCCATCTAGCGCTTGACCCCCCGGGGGTTCGGTGCTTCTTTGCGGACCCCGCTCGGACCGGGCCCCCTTGGCAGGGACGCCAGGGACGCGCCTCCCGAATCCCGGGTCCAAGACCACCTGACGTACCGACCTTTCCGGAAACCACGATGAAACGCACCTACCAGCCCCACAATCTTCGCCGCGTCCGCACCCACGGTTTCCGCGCGCGCATGGCGACCAAGGGTGGCCGCAAAGTCCTCCAGAACCGCCGCGCCAAGGGCCGCTGGCGTCTCACCGTCGACACCTACAAGAAGTGACCTCGTCCTGGCGGGATCGTCCGATTTCCCGCTGACGTGTCACCGAGCCGAAGCCGTGCCCGGTCCGAAAGCCTTCGGGGTTTCTGATCCGCACGGCTTCGTGCGTTTGGGCTTCCTGCCGTGACGTCCACGCTTCCCTTCGGCAAGGACCGCCGCCTCCGGAAACGTCCGGAGTTTCTCCGGGTCCAGGGCTCGGCACGGCGGGTCGTGACCGCCCACTTCGTCCTGCTCGCCACCCTTACGGAGGATCCCGCGCGCGGGGCATCTCCGGCCCGCCTCGGTGTGGTGACGAGCAAGAAAATCGGCGGCGCCGTGCAGCGCAACCGCGTCAAGCGCCTCTGCCGCGAATGCTTCCGCCTGTGGCCGGATTTCCTGCCCCCGGGCACCGAACTGGTCGTCATCGCCAAGGAGGGCTCCCCCGAGCTCGTCCTCTCGGACGTGCGGCGCGAATGGGAATCGGTGCGGTCCCGCTTGGTGAAGGCCTCCCGGGAACCCCGTGCGCCCCGTTCCCCGAGGGCGGCGCCCCGCCCGGCGGACGCTTCGGCGGTTGCCAAGTCCGCTCCTGCGACCCACGTTCCCGGTCGCCGACGCCCATGATGGTCCGATTCCTCGTGGCGCTCCTGCGCCTCTACCAGCGAACGCTTTCCCCCCTCCTCGGGCCGGTCTGCCGGTTCGAGCCGTCGTGTTCGCGGTACGCCGTCGCTTGCCTCGAAGGACACGGCGCCCTCAAGGGCAGCTTGCTTTCGGGGATTCGCCTTTGTAAGTGCCACCCCTTCCACCCGGGCGGTTTCGACCCGCCTCCCCTTCCGCCTCCGCGGCTACCTGCGCGGCCAACCGCACTCGATGGATCGTAACGCTGTCCTCCGCTGGAGCCTGATCGCCCTCATCGTCCTCGCGGCGTGGAAATGGGGCCCTTCGCTGTTCGGTGCCAAGGGCGGGGACGTCCAGGCGTTGCCCGCCGAGACGTACGTCAACGCGCCCGGGTTCGCGCCCGACCGCGTCGACGCGCCGACGGACGGCAAGGCCAACGAACCGCCCGTCGAGGGCGAGACGTGCACCATCAAGGGCAACCGGTTCGAGACCGATCTCTCGTCCCGAGGCGCCGCCGTCACGCACTACCGACTCACGGACGCGAAGTACCGTGAGTCGGAGGCCGCCGATCTCTCGACGACGCCCGACCACGAGCGTTGGCGATCGCTCCGCACGACATTCCGCGCGCCGAACGCCGCGAGCGCCGACGAACAGTTCGCCTTCGATCGTTTCCCTTGGAAACTCGAGCGCCTCGGCGATCGCGGGTGCAAATTCACCTACGAGGACGCCAAGGTCCGTGTCGTCAAGACGATCGCCGCGAACGATCGGCCCTTCGAGCTCGACGTGACCACCGACGTCACCAACCTCTCGGACGGCACGAAGAAGCACGTGCTCGGCATCGGTGCGTACGCGTTCCGTCGAAACCACGAAGTCACAGGCAAGCTCGGTCGGGTGTCCCCGTTCCTCACCGAGCTCTCGTGCACCCACGGCAAGGAAGTCACCCGCAAGGGCAAGGACGACTTCAAGACCGGTTGGTTCTCCGCGAACGACGTCACCCGCTACGCGGCCGTCACCAACTATTACTTCGCCGAAGCCCTCGTCCCCATGGGTTCGTCGCCGGCGCCGTCCTGTTCGCTCCTCGCGGAGGAATGGCTGTCGCCTGGCCAGGCCAAGGACGACGACAACGCCGCCCACGTCTACCACGCCAAACTCGCGTACCCGGAGCGCGCTCTCGCCCCGAACGAGACCGCCCACTACGAGCAGATCGCCTTCATCGGCCCGAAGGAGCGCGAGGTCCTCGCGCAGGCGGCCGACAAGAAAGGCCTCGGCGATCTCATCAACCTCGGTTTCTTCTCCTTCGTCGCGAAGTACCTCGTGGGCTTCCTCGTGCTCCTGCACACCCACGTCACGACCTCGAGTTGGGGCCTGTCGATCATCCTGCTCACGGTCTGCGTGCGCCTGCTCGTGTTCCCGCTCGCGTGGAAGAGCATCAAGGTCACCATCGGGATGCGGAAGCTCAAGCCCGAGATCGACCAGATCAACGCCACGTTCGCCGACGACATGCAGCGCAAGAACGTCGCGATGATGGAGCTCTATCGCAAGCACGGGGTGAACCCGCTCGGTGGCTGTCTGCCGCAGCTCGTGCAGATGCCCATCTGGTTCGCCATGTGGACCACGCTGCAGACTGCGGTCGAGATGTACCACACGAAGTTCTTGTGGTTCACCGACCTCTCGGCACCGGACCGCTTCTACGTCCTGCCGATCGTCCTCGGTCTGCTCATGATCGTGCAGCAGAAGCTCGTGCCCCAGCAGGGCATGGATCCGATGCAGCAGAAGATGATGATGTACATGATGCCGGCCATCTTCACGTTCATGATGCTCTTTCTGCCGGCCGCGCTCGGAGTGTATAGCTTGACGAACAGCGTGCTCGGCATCCTGCAGCAGCTCATCGTCGAATACGTCGCACCGCGATCCGAAGGCAAAGGCGAGATCGTGGTCAAAGCAGTCAGTTCGTGATCAAGGGAGTCCACCGCGTGTCCACGACCACCGAAACCAACACCCCCGCCGGCCGCACTTCGTCGCCCGGTGACGCACCGTCCGATCCGCAGACCGAGCGCGCGCTCTCGTTCGTCCGCACCCTCCTCGAGAAGATGCAGATGGACGCGGACGTCTACGCCGCTCCGGACGATGGCGAGGGCGAGGAAGAGGACGACGAGATTCGCCTCGAGATCGAGGGACCGGACGCGGGTCGCGTCATCGGCAAGAAGGGCGCCGTGCTGGAAGCGATCCAGTACCTCACGACCCGCGCCGTGCACCGGCCGGGTTCGCCCCGTCGCCACATCTCGGTCGACGCCGAAGGCTACCGTGCGCGCCACGAAGACCAGCTCGCGGACATGGCGAAGCGCCTCGGTCAGCGCGTGGCGAAGGAAGGCAAGATCATCACGTTCGATCCGATGAGCGCCCGCGATCGTCGCATCGTGCACATGGCCTTGCGCGGCGTCGAAGGCGTCCGCACGGAGAGCTCGGGTCAGGACCCGGATCGCCGGGTGCAGATCATCCCCGTCAAGCCGTCCTGACGGACGTCGCGCGGACCTTCCGCGCGCTCAACGCAGCACACGACCGCGGACGTCGACGGGACCGTCGAGCCGCGGTCGTTGCATTTGGCCGAGGGACGAAGCGCGCACCGAGGTCCCGAAGACGTCCCGCACGGCCTGGACGTGATCGCCACCGACGGCGACGACGAGATCGCGGAGCGGTCCGAGGTGTCCGGGTACGTCGGCGAGGGTGTCGTAGGGGACGACGAGCACGTTCCTCCCGGGCGGAGGGACGATGGCCGGGCGGACCGTGTCGACGACCCCGATCGCGTGGCTCGTTCCTTCGTACACGCTCCCCACGGCCGCCATCGTCTGGCGCCAGACGATGGCCGACGCGAACTCGGATTCTTCGATACGTCCTCGGGGGACATCGGTCGAACGCACGTCGAGCGCGCGGTGGAACGCCTCCGCGAAGGGACCTTCGAAGCCCCGACGGACGAACACGACACGCGGACTCAGGCATCCCCGTTGATCGAAGAGCACGACGTCGTCGGCGAGGGCCTTCGCGGCATCGACGAGCATCGCTTCGGGTTTCGTCACGAGCGCGACGCCCATTCCCGATCCGTGACCGACGAACGTGACGTCGGACGACAGCTGCGCCCGGATGGCGGCGAGCGTCGCGTCCCGTCCGTAGACGTGGACCTCACCTGCGCGGAGCGTCTCGAAGACGACGTCTTGGACGAGCGTGATCGCGGGGTCGGCGCATTCCGCGAGGAGCAGTTCCGTGAACAAAGGCTCGCGCCGTGACGCGCGCACGGTGACACGCGGCGCCTTCGCACGGGCCCAGGCGATGGCGCGAAGGGAGGCCGTGAAGACGTTCGCCGAAAGGACGACGGTGACCTCCGAGGTCGGCGGGGCCGCTTCGACGAAGGACGTGACGTCGTCCCGCGTGGCGTCCCATTCGAGGGATCGACCGAGAGCGAAGAGGACGCCTTCGGGCGAGAGACCGGTGGACTCGGAAAGGGCGGCGGCGAGGGTCGCGCCCCGATCGTGGAGGCGCCTGCCCGCGTCGACGAGGCGGCGGACGGCGCCTTCCCGGAGGTCGACGGACTCGCTCACGACGGTGCGCTCCGGGGAACTCCGGCCATGATTTCGTCGACGGCGATCGAACAGCCTCGGGGTGCGGCACCGGGAGTGCGCCCGAGGAGTTCGAAGCCTCCGGGCGTCCTCCGCACGCGGTCGGGCACGAGGAGAGCGGATGCGCTGTCGACGTTGGCGAGATCGTGGATGCGCGCGATGCCGACCTCGCCCTCCGGGACGGGTTCGAGGGTCTCCGGATGCACCGGCACCACGCGCGCCCACGGCGGCTCGAAGAACACGCCGTGTTTCGCCGCGGGGTCGAAGAACACGGACTCGTAGAACTGGCTGGAGAGCTCCGTCATGCCGTACTCGGCGCCGATGGAGGAGGTCGGGATCCCGAAGGCCGCGGCGAGATCCCGACGAAGCGTCTCGGGGGCGACCTCGCGGGACCTTCCCTTGTAGCCCCCCGTCTGCATGACCCGCGCGCGGGGCGGAAGTCGGAACGGTGCGCCGTCGAGGGCGTCGAGCAGGTGCACGAACGCGAAGGAGGTCCCGAGCACGAGGAGTTCGTCCTTGCCCTGGTGGAGGAGGCGGGCGATCCGTTCGTCGAGCCGGGCGAGATCGAACACGCCGTCATCCATCCCCCACACGACGTCGCCTTCCGCCGTCTCCCCGAAAGACTCGACGAACGAACGCATCATGTGCGTGAGGGACGAGTCCGGAAGTTCGGAGGGAGGAGGACCCATCACGATCACGGGCACGCGGCCGTCCCGATCGAGGAGATCGCGGACGAGGGCGCGCGTCCCGAACGCGAGGGCACCGGCGTCGTAGGTGGCCAACGTGCGGAACGGGTGTTCGCCGCGCGTGCCGATCGTCGTGCCGCTCGTGCGGAAGGTGACGGGTGTCTCCGCGGCCGGGAAGGCCGACATGCGCGTGAGTTTGAAGACGTCGGTCGGGACGGCGGGGACGTCCGCGGCACGCGTCACCTTCCCGAGATCGACGCCACGTGCCTTCGCGAGCCGCCCCACGGGTTCCACGAATCGCGCCTGGAAGCGCGCGATGTCGACGGCGAGCGCGTCGAAGGACTCCGGCATGTCGCGACCGGCCTCGTAAGCGGACACGAACGCGCGCGCACGGACGTGGAGGGCGTCACTCTGGGAGAGGCGTTCGTCCGGGGACACGCGGCGGTTCTAGCACGACGGAGGCGGGAGCCTTCACCCTCGCGCGAGACGTGCCACGACGGGGACGAACGCGTCGAGCAAGCCCTCGTCGATGGTGAGCGCGGGCGTGAGCGTGAGGACGTCGCCGGCCGTCCCCCCGGTGAGCACGAGCCATCCCTCGGCGAGGAGACGACGCCCGAGGGCGAGGGCCGCGCCGGCGCCTCCGTCCACCTCGAGGCCGATCTTGAGTCCGCGACGGCGCACGTCCCGATTCGACGTGCCGCGGGTCGCGGCGACGAGGTGCGCGCGGAAGCGATCGCCCACCTCCCGGGCCCGTTCGGCGATGCGGTCGTCCACGATCGCGTCGAGCGTCGCGAGAGCGGCAGCGCACGCGACGGGCCATCCGAAATGGGTGGCCGTGTGGATCGCTCCGCCGCCGTGGGCTCCCCACGCCTCCATCGCGCGGGCGCTGCCGATGCACGCGGAGATGGGGTAGCCGCCGCCGAGTCCCTTGGCGACGCAGATCACGTCGGGGATCACGCCGTCGGGGGTGGCGAACGTGGCACCCGAGCGGCCGAACCCCGTCCAGATCTCGTCGACGACGAGCAGCGCTCCCGCCGCGCGGGTGATGCGACGCAGCTCGGGAAGGAAGGACGCGGGAGGTACGACGCACCCTCCCCGACCGAGGATGGGTTCGACGACGACCGCGCCGATGGTCCCCGTCGCGAACGCGGCGTCGACCGCGGCGAGCGTTCGCGGAAGATCCGCCTCCGTGGCCGGATAGGGAGCGAACCGCGCGAAGTCCCCCGTCTGACCGACGAACGGTTCGCGGAACTTCGGATTCAGACCGCACACCGCCAAGGGTCCGTGCGTGAGACCGTGGTAGGCGCCCTCGAACGCGACGACGCCCGACTTCCCCGTCGCGAGGACCGCGGTCTTGAGGGCGGCCGTGATCGCGTCCGCTCCGCTCGAACCGAGCATGACGCGGGCTCCCGCTTCCGGGAAGAGCGTCGCGAGGCGTCGCAGGAGTTCGATCTTCGGTTCCGTCGCGTAGACGTCCCCGAGGGCGAGCGTGATGGCCTGGGACTGCTTCCGGACGGCGGCCTCCACGCGGGCGTCACCGTGCCCGAGGAGGAGCGCGCCGAAGCCCGCGACGAGGTCGACGTAGACGTTGCCGTCGACGTCCTCGACGTTCGATCCCCACGCGCGTGCGTAGACGACGGGCGATTGATCTTCGCCCGAAGCCTTCGCGCGCTCCTGGCGTCGGTCCTCGAACGCGGGGCTCTCGAGTTCGGCGAGGTCGTTCGCGAGCGCCCGTGAACGTGGACCGGGCGGCGCGACGACCATGGAGGGCGATCGGGATCCCCGGGACTCCGACCGGCTCACGACGGGCTCCGGACCTTCAGGCGACGACGCGGTTACGTCCGCCCCGCTTGGCGGCGTAGAGCTTCTCGTCGGCGGCCTTGATGAGATCGAGGCTCGTCTTGTCCTGGTCGGCGAGCTCCGAGACGCCGATGGAGATCGTCACGCGGATCAACTCGTTCTGGAAGACGAAGCGCGAACTCTCGATCTTCTCGCGGAGACCTTCGGCGAGGGCCTTCGCGCCGTCGAGGCTCGTTTCCGGGAGGACGATGGCGAACTCTTCGCCGCCGTAGCGGGCGAACACTTCGTCGCGACGAATACGGCCTTGGACGATCTTCGCCACTTCCTTGAGGACGAAGTCGCCGGCGAGGTGGCCGTGGACGTCGTTGATCTTCTTGAAGTGGTCGATGTCGAACATGAGGAACGAGAGCGCGCGCGCGTGACGGCGCGCACGGATGATCTCCTTCTCGAGGGACTCGAGCAGGTAACGCTTCACGTGCGCCTGCGTGAGACCGTCGATGATCGTCATCCGGTAAATTTCTTCGTGGTACTGGGCCTCGACGTCCTGTCCGGCCAGGTACTTGAAGATGGTGGGGCCGACCTTGATGCGATCCCCGTTCTGGCACATCACCTCGCGGGCGATCTGGTCGTCGTTGACGTAGGTGCCGTTCGTGGAACCGTCGTCCACGCAGAACCACTTGTCCGCCCGCTGCTCGAAGTGGGCGTGGCGACGGGAAACGGAATCGCCCTCGAGGACGATGTGGTTTTCGCCCCCGCGACCGATCCGCATGGGGCTCGTCTCGAGGACGAAGCGCTTGCCGAGGAGGGTGGGCTCCTTGGTGTAGATGACGACGATGCAGTCCGTGCCGCGGTGTCCGTCGTCCCGGGCGAGGGGCTTCTGGACGATGGTCGTGACGCGTGTTTTCTCGTCGGATTCGCTCACGATGGAGCCCTCCCGGAAGACATCACGTCGTCACCTCGGAACCCCGTCGACCCATTCACCTGCTTGAGCGCTCCCCTCGAACGGCACGGCACCGGACGGCGCAGCTGCGACGATTCCGTTGTCCCGGAACGCCCGGACATTCCGTCCACGGCAGCCAAATGAGATTAGAAGTCCCCCCGGAGGGGGTCAAGAGCAGCCACGGGAAGCACGACACCTCGGCGTCACCCTCGACTCAAGATGTATGCGGAGTGGATCCGAGGGACGCACCTCGTGGTCCAGGATCCCGAAGGGCACGCCCATGCGGTCGAGCCACGGACCGAGGCCCGCCGCGCATTTCGCCGTCGTCAGCCAGAGGTCGCAGGTTTCCGCACGCAACCGCTTCGCCAGACGTGCCGCCGCACGTTCGCCCATGCGCACGAATCCGTGGTCGTGCACTTCGATAGGTGACGCGACGTGGACACCTCGACGTTCGAGGAATCGGCGGACGCGACCCGGTCGCGCGAGGCCGGTGACGAGGCCCACGGGACGACCGCCGAGCTCGGAGAACGGCACGAGACGACCTTGGACGTGGACGCCGCGGCTCGTCGTTTCGGCGTCGAACACGGGGATTTGGTCCACGGAGTCCGTACGGACACGAGCGCTTTTGAAGGAATTCGGGAATCGGGTCCCCGCGCCCGCAGGAGCCGCCGGGTCGACGACACGGACGACGACGTCGGCCTCCGCGAGGAGACGATCGGAAGGCGCTCGCAGGTCGCCCCGTGGCGGACAGGCGCCCGATCCCCAAGGCGCTTCCGCGTCCACGACGAGGAGGGCCAGGTCCGCGGGTCGCGGCGCGAGTTGGAGAGGGCCGTCGACGACGAGGACGTCGCCCAGACGGGCCGCGGCGTCCACGGCGTCCTGACGGTTCGGCCCCACGACCACGGGGACGTCGAGACCCGCGAGCGCACGGGCGGCCTCGAGGGTCTGTCGCCGGACGTGGCGCAGGCGTCGGCCCCCCGAAGCGACGGGCCTCGGAGGGGCGCGCGCCCGTTCCGTGACCGACGAACACGGTGCGGACGCCGCGCTCCGCGAAGATCCGGGCGCATGCGATGGCCACGGGCGTCTTTCCGGAACCTCCCAACGTGGCGCCGCCGACGGTGACGATCGACGTCCCCTCCGGGACCACGAGGGGCCGGGGAACGCGGACGAACTCCGCCCAGAGCGCCGCCGCGAACGCGCCGAAGGGAAGTCGTGCGGCGCGGCCGTCGGGCCCCCGCTCGAGTTCCCGCGCCACGGCTCGCCGGATCGAATCCACGGTGCGTCTTTACCGTGCGCGGCGCGCCGTCCACAATCGCCGCATGACGCGTCCTGCCCCACCGGCGCCCGATCCCGGCGCCGCGCGACGATTCTTCGACGCGATCGCCCCCCGCTACGACCGGACGTACGCGCCGTCACGGGACGAGTCGCGTCGCAAGATGGAGCGGGTCCTCGCGAAGCTGCCGCCGAGGGCGACGATCCTCGATCTCGGGGTCGGCACGGGCCGCGAGCTCCCCGCCTTGCTCGACGCGGGGCACGTCCCGACCGGCGTCGACTTCTCGGAGGAGATGCTGGCGATCTGCGCGCGACGCGCACGCCCGATCCCCCTCGTGCACGCGGACTTCGGAACCTCTCCCGTTCGAGGCCGGAACCTTCGACGCGGTCCTCGCACTCCACGGGACACTCGCGCATCCCCGCTCCGCCGCCGACGCCGCGAACCTCGTCCGGTCCGTGGGACGGCTCCTGAGGCCGGGTGGGCGATTCGTCTTCGAACTCCCGTCGCCACGGTGGGTCGAGGAACTCGGCGTGAACGTTCCCGGGGTCGCGGACCGCGAGGTCGTGGCGTCGATCTCGCGGGACGGCGTGACCTACGTCGATCGTCCTTCGGGCGCGCGGATCGCCGCGGTCGTCGAGGACGAAGCGACGTGGCGCGGGCGGTTCGACCGCGATGCCTGGAGCGACGTCGAGGTCGACACGGCGATCCGTTCGAGATGATGTTCACGGCGACGAAGCGCGAGAGGGAGTAGCCTCGGGCAGGATGAACACCTCGTCCGTTGGTCCCTCGTCGCAGCTCTCGTGACGTCCTCGCTCGCCGGGTCGGAGGACGACGCGCGGGCCAACGGAAGGTTCCCCGCGACGAACCTCCTCGTCGTGCGGACGGGGGCCCCGAATCGGCTCCTCCTCCGCACCACGTTCGGCTTCCTCTTCTCCGCGGATCGCGGGGCGACGTGGGATTGGGTCTGCGAACGATCCGTCGGATTCGGCGGTCAGGTCGACCCGATGCTCGTCTACTTCCCGAACGGGAACGTGGCGTCCGCCATCTTCTCGGTCTTTCCGTCTCGAACGACAGCGGATGTTCCTGGGCCCTCGTGCCGGGCGACGGGAGCGAGCGGCCGGCCATCGATCTCGTGCAACGGAAGGATCGACCGAACTCCGCGATCGCGCTCATGACGTTCCACCTCGGGCCGGGAACGGGACCGATGGACGCGAGCGTGCCGACCTACGACACCTTCCTCCTGCAGACCGACGACGACGGCGCGACCTGGCAACACCTCGGTACGCGTCTCGATCCGACGATGATCGTGGGGAGCATCGAGGTGGGCAAGAGCGACCCCTCGCGCATCTACGTCAGCGCGATCCGCACGGTCGACGACGTGACCACCGCGTTCCTCCTCGTCTCGGACGACGCCGGAGCCACGTGGACGGAGCGTCCCGTCCCGCTTTCGGACGGGATCGACGGCGGCACGAAGGAGACCTCGGCGTACGTCGCGGCCCTCGACGGCGAGGACGCGAACCGCGTCTACGTGCGCACCCTCGGCGACGGCAAGGGACGCGTGCTCGTCACCGACGACGGCGGCCGCACGTACCGCGAAATCTGGCGCGGAGGACCGCCGAAGGGATTCGCGCTCTCGCCGGAGGAGACCAAGGTGTGGGTCGGCAGCGTGGAGGACGGCCTCTACGTCGCGAAGACCAAGGACTTCGTGTTCTCCAAGGTCTCCGACATCCAGGTGCAGTGCCTGAAGACTTCGGGCAGCACGCTCTTCGCCTGTTCCAGCGAATTCAGCGGTTTCATTCTCGGCGCATCCGAGGACGAGGGGCGGACGTTCGCGCCCGTCCTCCACCTCTCCGGCCTCCGTGGTCCCCTCGCCTGCCCCGCGGGCACGAGCACGAAGGTGTGCGAACAGGATTGGCCGAAGTTGAAGTCCGATCTCGCCATCGGGACCACGCCCGTCCCCGGGGACGCGGGCGCGCGAGACTCGGGCACGGCCGGGTCCCCCACCGTCGTCGGGGCGGACGTTCCCGTGTCGACCATCCCGCCCGGTCACTCGTGCGGGTGCCGGACCGTCGGCGGAGACTCCTGGAACGAAAAACGCGCCGTCCCCTTCGGGATCGGCGCGTTGGTCGTGGGTCTCGTGGCGACGGTGCGTGCGCTCAGACTTCGAAGTCGGCCTTCTCGACGAGCTCGGTGACGCGCCAGAGGAACGAGTTCGCGGCGACGCCGTCCACGATGCGGTGATCGTAGGAGAGGGCCATGTACATCACCGGGTGGATCGCCATGTGATCCTCGCCGTCCGGTCCTTCGACGACGACGACGCGCTTCTGGATCTCGCCCATGCGCAGGATGCCCACGTTCGGCTGGTTGATGATCGCGCCGCCGAACAGGTTGCCTTTGATGCCGGGGTTCGTGACCGAGAAGGTGGCCCCGCTGAGGTCGTCGATGGTGATCTTGCCGGACTTGGCGCGCTTGGCCACGTCGTCGATGGAGCGGACGATGCCGCGGACACCGAGTTCGTCGGCACGACGCACGACGGGAACCACGAGACCGTCCGGAGAGTCGACGGCGACGCCCACGTTCACGTCCTTGAAGAGGACGTAGGAGTCGTCGAGGACGCGCGCGTTCACGCCCGGGTTCTCGCGGAGCGCACGGGCCGTGGCCACGACGATGAACGCGAGCATCGTCAGCGACATGCCCTCGGCCTTGTAGCGATCCTTGTTCGCCTCACGGAGCTTCTGCGCCTTGTGGAGGTCCACCTCCGCCACCGTGACGACGTGGGGCGACGCGAACTTGGAGTAGGTCATGTGGTCGGCGGTGATGCGGCGCCGACGCGTGAACGGGATGACTTTGTCGCCCTCCTTCTGCTTGTAGGGCGGGACCTTGAACGCTCCGAAACCCACGCCAGGGATCGGCGGGACGAACCCGCCGCCGTCGTTCACCATCTGGGCGACGCGGGCGGCATTCGGCGTGGCGCCCGAAGCCTGCGGGATGGGCGGCATGGGAGGCGGAGTCGCGAGGGCGCCGGGCGGCGTGGATCCCGTGGAGGGACCGAACCTGTCGTTCGCCGCGCGCATGACGTCGTCGCGGGTGATGCGGCCGTGTTCGCCGGATCCACGGACGCGATCGAGATCCACGTCCTGCTCGAGGGCGGCCTTCCGCGAGCTCGGCGGCGCGAGGGCACCGCCCGTGACGCTCTTCGAGGAGCCCGGCGCGGCGGCCGGAGCGGCTTGCGCGGCAGGAGGAGGGGCCGACTTCGACGGTGCGGACGCGGTGGCACCTCCCGTGGCCGTCTCGTCGACGACGCAGAGGACGCCCTTCACGGGGACGACGTCTCCGGCCTTGGCCACGAGCTTGGTCACGCGACCCGAAGCCGGCGCGGGCACTTCCGTGTCCGCCTTGTCGGTGGCGACCTCGAGGAGCGGCTGGTCCTTCTTGACCATGTCGCCCTCGCGGACGAGCCACTTCGTGACCGTACCTTCGCTGACGCTCTCTCCGAGCTGCGGCATCGTGACGTCGATGGACATGGACGAATCGTCTCCCGTCGTGGAAATCCGGGCACCCGGGTGCCCGGCCGACGGTTATACCGCAACTAGGGTTTCCCGGGGGTCCCCTTCCACTCGAAGGAAACCGCGTTGCTGACGAGCTCACATGCCACGGTGCGCTGCGCGCGGGCCTGGAGCGCGGGATCCTTCTTGGCGCCGCTCGGCACCGGGTCGATCTTCGGATCGTTCCGGTAGGTCACGCGGAGCGTGTACTTGCCCGGCTTCGCGGGACGCGGCGCGTGGGTCCAGCCCATGGCGTGACGGGCTCCCGGCGCGAGCGTGACGAAGTCCTCGGCCGCGAGCGAATTCATCATGCCGCAGAGGCCGACGGGTTCGCGCTCGTTCGGCGTGAGCTCGAAGAGGACCGTCGGGTTCCGACGACCGTCCGACGATCCGTCGCCGGCCGTCATAAGTTCCACCGGCGCGCGCCCCTTGTTGACGAGCGTCACCTTCGCGTCGTCGGGTTTGCCGTTCGGCACGCTCAACTCGAGGACGACGTCCTTGCACGCGGACACGAAGTCGGGCCGCACCCTCGGGTTCGGGCGCGTCCCTTCCGACGCGGCGTCCATGGACGCACGCACCGCGCCGTCGGGGCTCGAGACGGGAACGCCCGTCGACGCGGTCGGTGCAGGGGGCGATTCCGCCGATCCGTTCGCCGCACCCGTCGCCGGCTCCGCGCGATCGGGACCGCGCGTCGCGGTGGCCGCGTCGGGGGCGACCGCCGGTTTCGACGAGGCCCCTTCCTTCGGACAGCCGAGGACGCAAGAGGCCACCACGAGGCCCGTCCCCCAAGTCGCCCACACCGTCGCACCCGTCGATCGCCCCATGGTTTCGTCCTCGTCGGTGGTTCGACGTTCCGGATCCCCCGGCGCGCCGTTGCGAATCCGTCTCCTTCGAACTTCCCAGACCTGCCGTTCGTAGATCAAGGACGTCGCGTCTTCGTCCTTTCGCGTCTCTCTTCCCTTCCACGTCGGAGCGCCCGCCGATGTCCCCTCGGGTTTCGGGCTAAGCTCGGGGCGTGACGTCGCCCGCGCCGAAACGTCAGATCGTGCACGTCGACATGGATGCGTTCTACGCGTCGGTCGAACAGCGCGACGATCCGTCCCTCCGGGGCAAGCCGCTCCTCGTCGGCGGCACGGCGCGGCGGGGCGTGGTCGCGGCGGCTTCGTACGAAGCACGGAAGTTCGGCGTCTTCTCCGCGATGCCCATGGCCGAAGCGCTCCGCCGGTGCCCGACGGCCGTGGTCGTCCCGCCCGACATGGCACGGTACGCCGCCGTGAGCGACCAGGTGTTCGCGATCTTCCACCGCTACACGCCGGAAGTGGAAGGCCTCTCCCTCGACGAGGCGTTCCTCGACGTCACCAAGAGCCGATCCCTCTTCGGCGACGGGGAGACCATCGCCCGCGCGATCAAGGCCGCCATCCGCGACGAGCTCTCGCTCACGGCGTCGGCAGGTGTCGCGCCGGCGAAGTACGTCGCGAAGGTGGCGAGCGATCTCCGGAAGCCCGACGGTCTCGTGGTCGTCGGCGAGGACGAGGTCGGGGCGTTCCTCGCCCCCTTGCCCATCGAACGGATGTGGGGCGTCGGCGAGAAGACCGCGCCGCGTCTCCGGGACCTGGGCTTCCGCACCCTCGGCGATCTCGCGCGCGCGGACGTGGCCGAGCTCGAACGGGTCCTCGGTTCGTGGGGCGTCACCGTCGGCGCCTTGGCACGCGGCGAGGACACGCGTGCCGTCCAACCGGACACGGAAGCCAAGTCCATCGGCGCGGAGTCGACCTACGAATCCGACCTCACGACCCGGGAGGCCATCGAGAACGCGCTCCTCGAGAACGCGTCGCGCGTGGCGGAGCGTGCCGTCCGTGCGGGCCAACGGGGAGGCGTCGTCGTCGTGAAGTTGAAGTACGCGGACTTCACGCTCCTCTCCCGTCAGAAGGCGCTCGCCGATCCGGTTTCGGACGCCGTCACGATCCACGAGGAAGCGAAGTCCCTCCTCTCCAAATTCCCCCTGAAAGGCGCCCGCGTGCGCCTGACGGGGATCGCACTCACGCACCTGTCTTCGGGCGAGGGCGCGCAAGGTTCCCTCTTCCGGAATCCCCTGGCCGACAAACGACGGAAGATCGAGAGGCTCGTGGTGGACGTGGGCGACAAGTTCGGGGGCGCGTCCATCGTCCGCGCGGGGCTGCTCGAGGGAGCCTCGCGGACGGCCGGCGTTCCGACGTCCCAACGGCGCAAACCCGAAGGACGCTGACGCGTCAGCGGCGACGGGTGAGGTGCGCGGCGAAGTATCCGTCGGTGCCGTGCACGTGCGGAAGGAGTCGGAACCGGGAACCACCCGACGCCACGCGGGCGACGTCCGCATCCGCGAACGCGGTCTCCTCGAACTCCGGGTGCGCGGCGAGGAACGCGTCGACGACGGCGTCCCCTTCTTCGGCGAGCACGCTGCACACGGCGTAGACGAGGCGTCCCCCCGGACGCACGCGCGACGAGGCGTGACCGAGGATCGCGGTCTGGAGGGCGGCGAGTTCGCGGAGGACTTCGGCCGAGCGACGTCGCACGATCTCCGGCCTTCGCCGGAGCGTGCCGGTTCCCGAGCAAGGAGCGTCGACGAGGACCGCGTCGAAGTCGTCGGGGACGTCGCCGCATCCGCGGGACCAATCGACGGCGAACGTCGACCGGGGAGCGAGACCCAGGTGCTCGAGCTCCTGCCGGAGGCGCTCGAGCTTCGAAGGGTGTAGATCGCATGCATCCACCGCACCCGAGGGACCGACGGCCGCGGCGAGGAGCGACGTCTTGTTGCCGCGCCCCGCGCACGCGTCGAGGACACGTTCGCCCTCGCGTGCGCCGAGGGCCAGACCGACGACCTGGGAGCCCTCTTCCTGGACGACGAGCCGGCCTTCCGCGACTCCAGGGAGATCCGCGACACGTCCTGCGCCCGCCACACGGATCGCGAGACGAGAAACCTCTCCCGCTTCGATGCGTGCGTCGGGCAAGCTCCGGGTGAGTTCGGTGACGGCCCGTTCCCGATCGGCAGGCGAGGCGGCGCGGAGGCCCACGGGTGGCGTGTCCGCCATGCTGCGGAGGAAGGCCGCCGCGCCTTCGTCCCCGAGTGTGGCCGTGAGGGACCGGGAAAGCCATCGCACGGGCGTGGACGCGATGGCGTCCGCGAGCGTGATCTCGGGACCGGTGCGCGCTTCCGTCGCGATCTTTCGGAGGACCGCGTTCACGAAGCCACCGACCTGTGCGCCTCGCACGCGACGGATCGCACCGACCGCCTCGTCCACCGCCGCGAACCCGGGGATCCTCTGGAGGAAGAGGAGCTGGTACGCCGCGACGAGGAGCGCCACGCGCACGGGGACGTCCAGGGTCCCGACGCCCTTGGGTACGTGCACGCCGATCCGTTGGTCGAGGTACCGTTCGGCCCGCAACGTCCCGTACACGAGTTCCGTCGCCAGGGCGCGGTCCCTCGGATCGAGCTGGACGGCGCGTTCGAGCTCGGATTCGAGGGCGGCGGAGGCGAACGCGTCGTCCTTGAAGACGCGGACGAGGACGGCGCTCGCGACGTTCCGCGCGTTCGGTACGACGGCGGGAGCGCTCACGGGGTCGCCTTCGGCCACGAGACGGTGAAGACGGTTCCTTTGCCTTTCGTGCTCGTCACGTCGATCGTTCCTCCCGTCGACTCGACGAGGTGCTTGACGATCGCGAGTCCCAGTCCCGATCCACCCCGCCGCTTCGATTCGGCGCTCTCGACACGGTAGAACCTGTCGAAGAGTTTCGGAAGGTGGTGGGCGTCGATGCCCGGCCCGTCGTCCTCCACGACCAAACGGACGCGACCGTCGCCCTCGTCGACGCGAACGACGACGTGGGCGCCCGCGTCGCAGTATTTGATGGCGTTGTCGAGCAGGTTGTCCGCGATCTGTTCGAGACCGAGGGGATCCCCGGAGATGGCGGCCGGCCCCGCGGGACCCATGGAGACGTGGACGCCCTTCGCGTCCGCCCGTGGTCCTGCAGCGACCACGACTTGCCTCACCACCGCCGACACGTCGACGTTCTCGCGGACCACCTTCTCGGGTGCCATCGCTTCGAGCTCCGAGAGCTGGAGGAGACCCGAGACCAGCTTCCCGATGCGCTCGGAGTGACGGTGGATGATGCCGAGGAACTCGCGCGCGGTCGCTTCGTCGGGGTTCCCGCGGAGGAGGGTCTCCGCGTAGCCCTGGATGGAGGTCACGGGCGTCCGCAGTTCGTGGGACACGTTCGCGACCAGATCGTGCCGCATGGCGAGCAGACGCCTCACGCGGGTCATGTCGCGGATGACGACCACGTGCCCGTTCTCCGACTTGTCGCCGAGACGACGCACGACGACCGCGAGGACGCGACCGGCGGTGTCGGACCCTTCGACCTCGTCGTCCCGCTCGCGACTCCCGTCGACGGCGCGCGCGACGGCGTCCTTCAGCGCGCCGTCCGCGAAGACGTCGTCGTAGGATCGGCCCTCGAGGGGACCTCGGACGTTGAGCACCGTCGACGACGCGGGATTCGCGAGGACGATCCGCCCCTTGTCGTCCAGCACCAGCACGCCTTCGGCCATGCTCGAGAGGATGGTGGAGAGGCGATCGCGCTCGTCCGTGAGATCCCCGATACGTGCCTTCAGTTCGGAGGCGAGCTTGGCGAGGGACTGGGAGAGGATGCCGAACTCGTCCGGCGACGCGACCTTCGATTCGACGTCGTAGTCGCCGCGACCGATGCGTTCGGCGGTCTCCGTCATCGTCCGCAGGGGACGCGCGGCGACCTGCGCGGCGAAGTAGGCGAGCGCGAGCGCGACGACGATGGCCACGCAGAAGGCCGTGAGCAGGCGCGAATGGGTGGCGTCGACGGTCGCGCGGATCGAGGCGAGGGGCACGGCGAGGCGCACCACGTGCCCGTCCTCGACCTGGACCGCGACGAAACGTGTCTCGACGGCGTCGTGGCCGGCGGGCCTCGTGGCCGTGCCGACCTTTCCCTGGAGCGCCGCGTCCACTTCCGGAGGCTTCGCGGCGCCGACCGGCGGCGCGCCTTCGTCCCGCGTGTCGGCGTACACGGCGCCGTCGCGTTCGAAGATCGTCACGTCCGCGCCGACCATGGCCGCCATGCGTTCGGCGACCTTCGCGGGGTGACGTGCGCCCCGGAGCCAGGGTTCGGCGCCGCGCGCCTGGGCCTCGAGGCGCCGATCGAGCTGCGCCTCGAGATCCCGGGCGAGGAACCGTCCGAGATCGACGACGAGCGCCAACACCACGAACGCGACGAGCGCCACGTGGCTCGCGAGCAACTTCGTGCGGAAGCTCGAGCCCGTCATGCCGGTTCGTCAGGTGCCGGGGATCGAGTCGACGCGTAGGCGGTAACCGAACCCGTGCACGGTCTCGACGGCGTCGCCGTAAGGACCGAGACGTTCGCGCAGGCGCTTGACGTGCGTGTCCACGGTCCGCGTGCTGACCTCGGCCGTGATGCCCCACACGTCCGCGAGCAGTTCGGCGCGCGAGAACACCTGCCCGGGATGTTCGAGGAAGAGCGCGAGGAGCTTGAACTCGAGGGGCCGCAGCGAGAGCTCGTTCTTGTCCAGCGTGACGACGTGCCTCACGACGTCGATCTCGATGCCACGCCACGCGAGGCGTTGTCCCGTGTCGGCCGCGCCTCGGGCGATGCGACGTTCGTGGGATCGGGCGGCGAGTCCCTTCACGCGGAGGACGAGCTCGCGGACGCTGAACGGCTTGACGACGTAGTCGTCGGCGCCGACCTCGAAGCCGAGGACGCGGTCGTATTCGTCGCCCCGCGCGGTGAGCATCATGATGCCGGAGTCCACGAGCTCTCGCTGCGCGCGGATGCGGCGACACACTTCGGTGCCCGGGGTGTCGGGCAACATGAGGTCGAGCACGATCACTTCGGGCCGGAGTTCCTGTGCGCGCGCGAACCCGTCGTTTCCGTTCGCCGCGGAGTGCACTTCGAAGCCCGCCTCCTTGAGGTTGAAGACGAGCAACCCCTGGATGTCGGGTTCGTCGTCGACGAGGAGGACGCGATCGCGCGGCGGAGGATTCATCGTGGGAGAACCGGGCTCGGGGGACATTTCGAGCTTACGACACTTTCACCGTTTGGCCCGAATCACGGCTGGATCGCACGCACCTCGGGGAAACGCGTGGATCGTGCACGCACCGTCGGGCGCGGCGAATTTCTCGACGAATTTCGTCGTACGAGAGCCGCGAGTTGCAACACGCGAGCGACACGGAAGCGACCCGAGGTGTCGCGTGCGTGAGCGCTTCCCGGAGTTCACCGTGGAAGACGTTCCGGTCGTGTGACCACGGCGCCATTCCTTCGGAGGTCTCGATGAACCGCTCCTTCGTGCTCGCGTCCCTCGTTCTCGCTGCCATGGCGGGAGTCGCCTGTTCGTCCACGAGTTCGAGTTCGGACGGGGGAACGGACGACGACGAGACCGAGGACGCGGGCGCGACCAAAGCCGACGGATCCGCGTCGACCTCCGATTCCGGTTCGTCCACGGACGCGGGGTCGAGCGTCGACACCGGCATCCACTCGGACGCGGCGACGACGACGGACTCGGGCGCGTCGGGCGACGGAGGCAAGAAGGCGTTCGGCGCGGACTGCAGCTCCAACGCGGAGTGCCAGAGCGACGCCTGTTTCATCGGCGGCAACCAGAAGTTCTGTTCGCTCAGGTGCAAGGCGGCCACCGCCGCGACGGACTGCCCGAACCCGCCGACCACCGGCCAATGCAACAACCAGGGCTATTGCCGGAAGCCCTGACCGCGGAGGGCGCGCGTCGAAGCTCGCTTCCGATCCCGCCGTGGTCCTCGTCCTCGGTGGCTGATCTTCGCAAAACCGCGGCATCCCTCTACGATGCGGCGATGCCGCGCGGGACGACTTCGAGGCGACCATGACGCGCGCACGACGAACGTCGGCCGCGATCGCGTCGGCCGCGTCGACGTGCCTCGTCGTCGCGTGGTCGGGCATGGCCTCGGCCCAGGGGACACCGACGACGACGGACGCACCTGCCGCGCCCGTGGCCACCGGGGAGTCCGCGGACGGGGGCGCCCCCGTTCCTGCCGGGAAGGCCGAAGAGTCCGCTCCGCCTCCGCCACGCCGGGACGAGCCGGCCGAGATCCGCGTCATCGGCAACAAGGCCGACAGCCTGCAACGCATCCCCGGTTCGGGAACCGTCGTGGGCGAGAAGGAGATCGCCCGCGCCGTCCCGTTCGACACGGCGGAGTTGATGCGTCGGGTCCCGGGCGTGCAGGTGCGGCAGGACTACGGTGGCGGCAACCGCTTGGATCTCAGCATCCGTGGCATCGAGTCGGGCCGTGGGCGCAAGGTCCTGATGCTCGAAGACGGCATCCCCATGTCCCTCAACCCGTACGCGGAGTCGGACATGAACTTCGCGCCACCGGTCGAACGGTACCGGAGCATCGAGGTCGTGAAGGGGAGCGGCAGCATCCTCTTCGGTCCGCAGACGGTCGCGGGAGTCGTGAACTTCGTCACCCTCAACCCGCCACCGGGGACGAAGCTCACCGTCGACGCGGAGGGTGGGCAACGGGGCTACGCCCGGGGGCTCGTCGGGTTCGGCGAATCGCGGGACGAGATCCGCTACGTCGTCCAGGCGTTCCACAAGCGGGGTGACGGCTTCCGGGACGTCGGCTTCAACGTGACCGACGTGTTCGGCAAAATCGCGTTCGACACGTCCCGGAAGGGCGAGCTCGTGCTCAAGCTCGGGTTCCACGACGAAATCACGGACTCCGACGCCGTCGGGCTCACGCGCGCCATGTTCCTGGCCGATCCACGACGCGGTGTCCTCGCGGTGAACGACCGGATGCGCGTCGACAACTACCAGGTGTCCGCGATCCACGAGCAGCGCTTCACGGATCGCACGAAGCTGAAGACGCTCCTCTACGCCTACCGGACGGACCGCATCTGGCGACGCCAGGACTACACGCGCTCGCCCACGCCGGGCGAGAGCTACGAGCGCATCGTGGGCGACACGGCGTTCCCCAACGGCGCCATCTACTTCGAGGACACGAACTCCATCCTGGACCGGAGCTACGACGTGGTCGGGGTGGAGCCGCGCTTGGAGCACCGCTTTTCGACCATGGGCGTGATGCACACCATCGACACGGGCGCGCGGCTCCTCGTCGAGCGTGCGCACTACCAGCAGCGATCCGGGGACACCCCGACGTCGTATTCGGGCTCGCTCGACTACGAGGAGGTGCACGGCACGTTCGCCCTCGCGACCTACCTCCAGGACCGCATCGCCTTCCGCGAGAACCTCCTCGTGACGCCCGGCATCCGTCTCGAACGCGCCGATTTCGACCGCACGATCCTGCGCCAGATTTCCGGGACCGGCCCGAAGGACGTGAACGCGTCCGCGAGCACGCTGACGACGGGCGTCATTCCGGGCATCGGCATGACGTACGGATCCCGGGACGCCCACGTGTTCGGCGGCATGCACCTCGGCTGGGGACCGCCGCGCATCACGTCGGCGGTGTCTCCACGCGGCACGCCGAGCCAGACGAGCCCGGAAGAGAGCATCAACTACGAGCTCGGGACGCGATTGAACCTCGCGAAGTGGATCCACTTCGAGGGGGCGGGATTCCTGTCGAACTTCCGGAACCAGGTGGTCGTCAATACCCAGGCGACCAACGCCAGCTCCGGCGGCGAACTCGTGAACGGGGGCCCGACGCGGATTTTCGGCGCGGAAACGTCCGCCATCTTCGCGATCGGCAAGAAGCTGAAGCTCCCCGTGATCCTCGACGTGGGTGCACGTTACACCTTTTCGCGCGCGACCTTCGTCGGGGGCGCGAACGACGGGAGGCTCCTCCCCTACGCGCCGCTGCATTCGGCGTCGGCGAACCTCGACGTCGAGCACGAGTCGTCGGGCATCGGTGGCCAGGTGGCCTACACGTTCGTGAGCGAACAGTTCGCCGACGTGGCCAACACCATCGCCTGGGACACGACGGGGCGTACCGGCATCCTCGGCGCGCGCAACATCGTGGACCTCGGCGCGCACTGGAACCACCGGAAGACCGGCCTGTCCTTCCGCCTCGTCGTGAAGAACGCCTTCGACGACGTCTACGTCATCGCGCGGCGCCCGGAGGGCATCTTCCCGTCCGGTTACCGGCAGATCGTCCTTGGTGTACGCTGGGTGTACGAGAAGGCGCCGCCCACGTCGGACGTGCCCTGACTCGATCCCCCTCCGAGAGTTCGATGCACACGTCCCGACTCTTCGTCCTCGTCACGATCGTCACCGGTTCCTGCATGGCGGCGTGTTCGAGCGAGTCCGCCCCCGCGCCGACCATCATCGATTCGGGTTCGATCGCGGACGCGGCCGCCGAAGGCGCGGCCCCCTTCGAAGCAGGCAGCGCGGACGCGGGGTGCTCCGAAGGGGGCGCCTCGAACAAGTGCATCGGCGATCCGTGCGGCGCGAACGGCGAGTGCGCGTCGGGCACGTGTTTCGTGGGGGGATCGCGATCCTTCTGCACGAAGACCTGTTCGGGCCCGACGGACTGCCCGAGCCCGCCCTACGCGAACGTCTGCAACAACCAGGGATTCTGTCGGCTCTGACCGGTCGAAGGCGCGACGGGCTTCCCTAGCGGCGCCGTGATCCCCCTAGGGTGACCGCTCCCACGAGCGCGCCGAGGGCGGCGAGGGCGGTGAACGCACGCCCGACGAGGCCCGCGGGACCTTCGTCGACGGGCGCCGGTCGCGCGCTCCGGAAGGGATCCGTCCGCGGACCCCTTTCGTCCCGGGTGACGAACGAGTCGTCCACGTAGCGCGCGAACGCGATGCCGTCCGGATCGAGGGAAGCCCGCGACGGCGGGAAGAGCGGGATCGCCGCGCGGAGCCTCTCGGCCGACACGTGGAGCGTGGTCGGGATCGCGGGCTCGTACGTGTCGACGAGGAGGGCGACGTGCCGCGGATCCATGGACGGGAACTCGGCGAGCACGGCGCGTCGCGCGTCTTCCTTCGAACGGTGGATGGTCGACGCCGCGCGGGTGACGGCGCGAACGAGCTTCGCCACGGTGTCGGGCCGTTCGTCCCGGAGCTTGCGGGAAACGCCGAGTGTGTGGATCTGACGGGTGGCGAGAGACGGAAACTCGCCGCCGGACTGGTTCACGATCAAGGTCGCGCCCTGGTCGAGGAGCGCCTTCTCCATGTAGGGCGTGTGTGCGTAGAGCGCGTCGACCTGGCGACCCGCGAAGGCCGCGTTCTGGTCGTGACCCGAGACGACGACGACGGTCGCCTCCTTGTCGACGTCCATGCCCACGGAGTCGAAGAGCGCGCGGAGACGGGGAGGTGGACCCGGCGCGACGCCGATGCGGAGACCGGACAACTTCCGGAGGCGGTCCGCGAGGGGCGCCCGGGGGTCGATGCCTCGCTGCCTCACGATCTCGTCGCGGACGACGAGGTTGATCGGGTCGTTGGCGAGGAGGGTGGCGACGAGGACGACGGGATCGTCCGCGGCCGCCAATTCGAGGGCCGTCGGCGGCGGGAGGACGAACGCGTCGCAGTCCCCCTTCTCGATCCGGGTACGTGTGGCCTTCGGGATCTCCGGCACGACCATCTCGAGCGTCACGCCCTCGTCCCGGAAATAGCCCGCTCCCTTCGCGACCCAGAACGTCAGGTATTGGAGGTTGTCGCCGTCGGGCACGATCACGCGGACCGACTCCGCCCGGGCGGTGCCGGGTGCGAACGTGGTCGCCGCGAGGACGGCGACGGCGAACGGAATCCGGATGCGATCCGCGAACGTCACGGGGCCTTGCAGGTTCCCATGTTGTTGCAGCCGGTGGACGGCGCCGGACACTCCGCGGCGTTCGTGCACGCCTTCGAGCAATGGGGCCCCTTCGCGTTGAAGAGAAAGCAGAGGCCCGTGTCGCACTGTTCGTTCGTCTCGCAGGGAGACATGAACGGGAGGAGACCTCCGGCGTCGGAACCGGCGTCGTCCGTCGGTCCGGCGTCGGACGTGGCGGCCGGCGCGACGACGGTCACCCCAGGGACACGTCCGCTGCAGTCGCAGGCGCCATAGCCCTCGCCCGACGCGACACACTGGGAGAGTCCCGACTTGCCGGCGCCGCAGTCGCAGGCGATGTAGTCGCCGGGATAACAGGGGGTGCCGTCGGTGGAGCACGCGGAGATCGCGACGACGGCGGCGAGCGCGGCGAGCGCCATGGCGAGCGGGTTCGGGACGAGCCTCACGACGTGCACTCCTCGAGTGTAGCGGGGAGCGTCCCGGGCGCGACGGGGTCCGAACGCGAAAGTGAGGAAGGATCCCGGACGATCCGCACGCGACAAAGGGCCCCCATTCGTGACACGGATGCAACACGTGGTCGTCCTTTCCGACGGGGAAGGACGGGACGCGCTACCCTTTCGTCCATGAACCCCGGGGAATCCCGCGTCGATCCCCGACTCCGCGTCGTCTACCTGCTGGTCTTCGCGTGCGGCGTCTTCGTCCTCCGGGACCCGCGCGTGCTCGGCACCCTCGCCCTCTCCCAGGCGGCGGCATGGATGGCCGTCGGGCTCGGCGGACGCCGTCTCGCGCGGCAGGTGACGAAGTTGTGGGGCTTCTCGACGTTCGTCGCCGTGTCCTACGCGCTCACGGCGGAGGATCCGGCGATCGACCGATGGGTGCCCCTCTTCGGATCGAAGCTCTCGGTGAACCTCGGAGGACTCGTCGTGGGCCTCACGATGGTGCTCCGCATCCTCGCGGTCGTGCTCGCGTCCCAGGTCGCCCGCGCCGGCGATCCGAGGAGCATCGCCCAGGGACTCTCGAAGCTCCGGGTGCCGACGATCGTCGCCGCCTCCATCGACACCGTGCTCGCGCTCCTCGGGGACGGCGAACGCGGCGGCTCCGGCATGGGCACGGGCGGCGGAAGAGGCCGAGGCGACGGCAAGGGAAAGGGTGGCGGACGCGGCGCCGAAGATGGCGAAGGCGAAGGATTCTTCGCCGCCGTGAAACGTCTCGGCAGGGGCGACGTGGGTCCCGTCGTGAAGCGCATCGAGCGGCAGATCGCGCGCGCCGAAAGACAAGCCGAATCCCACGTGGACGACGGCGCGGCTGGCGCGTTCCGGGACGGGGCGAAGGCTCGGGCGGTCGCGAGGGACGTCGGCGTCATCGCGGGGATCTCGCTCACGATGCTGGGCATCAAGGCGTTGAAGGTGCTCCCGAGCGTGCCTTTCGCGCCGGGCCACAAGCTGGTGGTCCTGACGCCGCTCTACGTCGCCGCGCGCCTCCTCACGAACAACCGCATGGGCGCGACCCTCACGGGGCTCACGATGGGGACCGTCGCGTTCCTCCTGGGCGACGGAAAGTACGGCGTCTTCGAGATCGTCAAACACGTCACGCCGGGCATCGTCTGCGATCTCCTCGTCCCGGTCCTCACCGCGAACGGACGCGAACCGGGTGGCGCCGTCTGGTCGGCCGTGGGCGCACTCATCGGCGCGTGCCGGTTCGCGACGATCTTCGTGGTCACGTTCCTCGTGCAGGCACCGAAGGTCGCGTACGCGTTCCTCGTGCCCGGCATCACCGTTCACACGGTCTTCGGCGCGCTCTCGGGCTGGGTCAGCTACCATCTGGTCCGAGGTCTGGCGCACCGGAGACAGGGGGCCGTCGTGGTCCCCGATCCTTCCGTCTCCACCCACGATCACGACGTATCCAAGGAATCCGCATGAGCAAGCTCGTGTCTTCGGACGGCCGCACGCACATCGACTCGAACCTCATGCGCGAGTCCCTCGTGGACAAGCGCGTGGTCGCCCGGACGAACTCCGAACGGGAATTCCAGATCCTGCCGGACGTGACCCTCGTCGCCCTCGGCGGACACTCCATCTTCGATCGCGGTCGCGAGGGCATCCTGCCGATCGCCGAGGAGCTGGGGAGCCTCCGCGGCAAACACAAGATGTTGGTCGGCGTCGGCGGCGGGACGCGGGTGCGCCACACCATGGCCGTGGCGCTCGATCTGGGGCTGCCCATGGGCGGCGTCGCACAGCTCGTGGGCGCGATGGAGGAAGCGAACGCGGTCTTCCTCAACGCGCTCCTCGCGAAGAACGGATCCATCGTCATGCAGCGCGAGCACTTCTGGGAGCTGCCTCTCTACATCGAGTCGCACATGATCCCGATCGTGATCTCGGTGCCGCCCTACCACTTCTGGGAGCCGCCCGCGGAGGACAGGAGCCCCGTGCCGACCCACGGATCGGACTTCGGCCTCTTCATCCACGCCGAGGTCCTCGGCATGAAGCGCATCATCTTCGTGAAGGACGAGGACGGCCTCTACACGAAGGACCCGAAGAAGCACGCCGACGCGAAGCTCATTCCCCACGCGAAGCTCGCGGACCTGATGAAGGACCTCCCGGAAGAACTCGCGATCGACAAGGCCCTCTTCACCGCCTGGCAATCCGCGCGCAACGTGGAACGCGTGCAGATCATCAACGGCCTCGTGAAGGGCAACCTCACGCGCGCCCTCGCCGGCGAGCCCGTCGGCACCGTGATCGAGAAGTGACGGAGGGACGACCATGAGCTCACGACGCACCATCGACAGCGCCCTCTCCAACTCCCCCCTCACCGGCTCCATCCCGAAGTTCGACTACGAACCGGTCGCCATGATGCCGGACGTGAAGGTCATCAAGATCGGCGGACAGTCGATCATGGATCGCGGACGCGCGGCCCTCTTCCCCATCCTCGACGAGCTCGTCCTCGCGAAGGACACCTACAAGCTCCTCCTCTGCTGCGGCGGTGGGACGCGCGCGCGTCACATCTACGCCATGGCGACGGAGCTCGAGTTGCCGACGGGAGTGCTCGCCGCCCTCGGCGGCTACGTGCCCCGGCAGAACGCGCGGATGCTCCAGATGCTCCTCGCGAAGCACGGCGGTCTCTACATGATGCACGACGACTTCGAGAAGCTCCCCCTCTACTTCCGCCTGGGGTGCATCCCGGTGCTCACGGGCATGCCGCCCTTCGCGTATTGGGAGAAGCCCGCCCCGGGTGGTCGCATCCCTCAACACAGGACCGACGCCGGGGTGTTCCTCTCCGCGGAAGTGCTGGGCGTGAAGCGCGCCCTCTTCATCAAGGACGAGGACGGCCTCTACGAGGACGATCCGAAGAAGAACAAGAACGCGAAGCACATCCCGCGCATCACGGCGAAGGAGCTGCTCGACGCGGACTTCCCCGACCTCGTGCTCGAACGCGTGGTGTTCGAGTACCTGCCGCGCGCGCGTTGGTGCAAGGAACTCCAGATCGTGAACGGCCTCGTGCCCGGCAACATCACCCGCGCCCTCGCGGGCGAGGACGTCGGCACGGTCATCACGGCGGAGTGACGCGACGATGATCGACGCCACGGCCTCCGCACGCGGAACGTCCGCCCTCCGGGCGACGGGATGGGTGCGTCGAGTTGCCGTGGCCGCGGCCCTCCTCGCCGCGACGGCCTGTTCCGGAACGGGATGCAAACGATCCGGAACGGGTGACGCGCTCGGTGAGGATCGTCCCCTCCGCGTCGCCGCCGCGGCGGACCTGCAGCGAGCATTCACCGACATCGGGGACGCGTTCGCCGCGAAGGGACACCCGAAGCCCGTCTTCTCCTTCGGGTCGACGGGCCTCCTCGCGAAACAGATCGAGGAGGGAGCGCCCTTCGACGTGTTCGCGGCCGCGAACGTCTCGTTCGTCGACGACGTGACGAGAGCGGGACGCTGCGACGGATCGACGCGCGCTCTCTACGCGCGCGGTCGCATCGTCCTCTGGTCCCGGCCCGGCCTCTCCGATCCCCCGAAGTCCCTCGCCGAACTCTCGGCGCCACGGTTCTCGAGGATCTCGATCGCGAACCCCGAGCACGCTCCCTACGGACGGGCGGCAATCGAGGCGATGAAGACGGATGGCGTCTACGACGCGCTCAAAGGCCGCCTCGTCTTCGGCGAGAACGTGCAGCAAGCCCTCCAGTTCGCCTCGACCGGCAACGCCGACGTGGCGATCGTCGCCCTCTCCATCGCCGACGCTCCCGGAGGGGGATCGTGGGTGCCCGTCGACCCCCAGAAACACGTCGACATCGATCAGGCATTGGTCGTCTGCGCGAAAGCTCCCCACGTGGCGAAGGCCGGCGAATTCACGGCATTCGTGAACTCCGACGAGGGTCGCGCGATCATGAAGAAATACGGGTTCGTACTGCCGGGCGAATCCGTCCTCGGGAGCGCCGGGCCGAAGTGATCGTCGCTCCCCTCGTCCTCACGTTCGAAGTCGCCGCGATCGCGACCGTGATCGGCACCGCGATCGGTGTGGCGCTGGGGGCCTTCCTCGGCCGCCCCGCCTTCCGGGGACGCAACGTCCTCGACGTGCTCGTGACGTCGCCCATGGTGCTCCCGCCGACGGTGCTCGGCTACTACGTGCTCGTGGTCCTCGGTCGTCGGAGTCCGATCGGAATGGCGTACGAAGCCCTGACGGGGTCCACGATCGTCTTCTCCGTCGTCGGGGCAATCGTCGCGGCCGTCCTCGGAGTCGTCCCCATCGTGGCGAAGGGTTCCCGCGCCGCCCTCGAATCCGTGGACGGCACGTTCGTCCTGGCCGCACGGACGCTCGGCGCTTCCCCGACGCGCGCCTTCTTCACCGTGCACGTGCCGCTCGCGATGCGGGGAATCTCCGCGAGCATCGCCCTCGCGTTCGCCCGCTCCCTGGGCGATTTCGGCGTGACGCTCATGGTCGCCGGGGACATCCCGGGCGAGACCCAGACCGCATCGCTCGCCATCTACGACGCGATCCAGGCCCACAGGGACCACGACGCCCTCCTCATGATCGGCGTCCTGACGGCCGTGGCGTTCGTGGTCCTCTACGTCGCCGCACGGCTCGGCCACCAGGACCGGTTTTTCGGATGAACGACGGCGCGGTCATGTCCGGTCCCGCACTCGACGTCTCCGTGA
Organism: Polyangiaceae bacterium; assembly: GCA_046351475.1. Taxonomy (GTDB): domain Bacteria; phylum Myxococcota_A; class Polyangia; order Polyangiales; family Polyangiaceae; genus JAXLYL01. The sequence continues at coordinate 143,753 of JAXLYL010000007.1, read as the reverse complement.
AGGTCGCGTTCGGAGGCGATCCACCGGTACGGATCGACGCCACGCTCGTCGCGCCGCCCGGGGTGACCGTGCTGTTCGGTCCCTCCGGCTCGGGCAAGAGCACGGTGCTGAAGGTGATCGCGGGCATCCTCCGCCCCGATTCCGGTCACGTGCGGCTCGGGAACGAGACCTGGGTCGACACCGGACGGGGCATCGCGGCATCCATCGAGTCGCGCCGCGTCGGTTACGTGTTCCAGTCCCTCGCGCTCTTCCCACACATGAGCGCCCTCGACAACGTGGCCTACGGCATCGCGAAGTCGCGCCCCGACCGGCTCGATCGCGCGAAGAAGGCGCTCGCCACCTTCCGTGCGGGCCACCTGGAAGGACGGAAACCCGGGACGTTCTCGGGCGGCGAATCCCAACGGGTGGCGCTCGCGCGCGCTCTCGCCATGGAGCCGCGGTGTGTCCTCCTCGACGAACCCTTCTCGGCCATGGATCGCGGACTCCGGACCGAATTCGCGGAGCATGTCCGGGTCCTCGCCGATGAGCTGCGCGTGCCGGTCCTTCATGTCACCCATCACCGGCACGAGGCCATCGCGATGGCTTCCCGCGTGGTCTTCCTCGAAAAAGGCACGGTGGTCCGCGTCGGGAGCCCCGCCGATCTGGTGGAGACCGCGCCCCACGGTTGAGAGGGCGTCCCGGCCCCGACCCCGGTCGGTTTCGACCCGCGACAAGCGTCGTGCGCCAGGTACGTTTCCCTCGTGGGGACGAAGGAAGAATTCTCGGATCGGACGCCGGCGCGATCGACCTTGGACTCGCTCCTCGAGGGCATCCAGATCCTCGATCGCGATTTCCGCTACGTGTACGTGAACGACGCGGCCGCGCGTCACGGGCGCACGACGGTCTCGGCGCTCGTGGGCATGCGGATGGAGGAGTGTTACCCGGGCATCGAGGGCACGGAGCTCTTCGGCCTCCTGCGCTCGTGCATGTCGGCGCGTACTCCCCACGTCTTCGAGAATCGGTTCACCTACCCCGACGGCACCACGGGCGACTTCGAACTTCGCATCGAACCCGTGCCCGAAGGCGTGTGCGTCATGTCGATCGACGTCTCGGGTCGGCGCCGCGCGGAAGCCAAGGCCGCCGACGCGGATCGGCGCCTGGCCCTCTCCGAACGCATGGAAGCCATCGGCCGTCTTTCCGCCGGCATCGCGCACGACTTCAACACGTACCTCGCGATCGTCATGGGCTACGGAGAGCTCGCGCTGGCCCGGAGCGGCGGACCTACCGCCGCCGACATCCAGGCGATCCTGGGAGCGGCCCGCCATTCGGCGGATCTCACGCGCCAATTGCTCGCGTTCGGCCGGCGTCAGTGGATGACACCCGAGCTCGTCGATCCCGTGGCGCTCGTGAAGGGGTTCGAGGAGATGATGCGGCGCGTGCTCGGCGGTTCCGTCACGCTCGTCGTGACCACCCGTCCCGTGGGCGCGATCCGTGTCGACCCGTCCCAGTTCGAACGCGTCCTCCTGAACCTGGTCCTCAACGCACGTGACGCCATGCCCGAAGGCGGCACCGTGACGATCGATCTCTCGGAAGCCGAGGGCCCGGCCGGACTCCCGGGACGCACCGTGGTCCTCGCCGTGACCGACACCGGCGTCGGCATGGACGAAGAGACGCGCCGACGCGCGTTCGAGCCGTTCTTCACGACGAAGGATCACGCGCACGGGACGGGCTTGGGCCTCGCGTCCGTCTACGGCATCGTCCGGCAGCACGGAGGGGACATCGTCGTCACGAGCGCGAAGGGTGCGGGATCGACGTTCGCCGTCCACGTCCCGGTGAGCCCGGACACCCTCGCTCCCCCGGCCCCGAAGCCCGAGCCTCGCCCCGCCCCCTCCAAACGGGACGATCGCATCCTCGTCGCCGAGGACAATGCCACTCTCCGGAAGGTGATCGGGATCACGCTCACGTCGGGGGGCTTCCGTCCGGTCCTCGCGGCGTCGGGCGAGGAAGCTCTCGCGCACTGCAAGGGCCCGGATCCCATCGCCCTCCTCGTGACCGACGTGATGCTTCCCGGGATGCGTGGTCCGGAGCTGCTCTCGAAGGCCCGGGAGCTCCGTCCCGAACTTCGCGTGCTGTGCACCTCCGGATACTCGCTCGACGTCCTCGACGACACGGGCGTCCTCGGCCGTGACGTCGCGTTCATCGAGAAGCCTTACCTGCCGAGCGCACTCCTCGCGAAGATCCGCGAATTGCTCGAGGACGATCGCGCCGTCACGACGCCCTGACGAGCTCGCGCCACTCGTCACGGAGGACGTCCCAGTGCCTCGTCACGTCGTTCTTGAACGCGACGAGCATGAGGAGGATGAGGACGCCCATACCGACGAGGCTCGCCAACTCCCGCACGCGCAGCGAGAGCGGTCGACGGGAGACGGCCTCGATCACGAGGAACGCGAGGTGCCCACCGTCCAGGACGGGAATGGGGAGCAGGTTGAAGAGCCCCAAGTTCACGGAGATGAGCGCCATCGCCCAGAGGAAGTAGGTCGCTCCCCGTTCGCCCGCTTGCCCCGCGATGTCGAAGATCGTGATGGGACCGCTCACGGACGCGAAACTCACGCGGCCCTGCACGAGTCGGACGAGACCGAGGGCGGTGAGCCGGAGGACGCTGCGCGTCTCCTCGACCCCTCGTCGCACGGCGTACGTGAAGCGGTTCGGGTTCGGGATGCCGCGCTCCTCCGCGCTCGGCGACCAGTGCGTCGTGCGGAACACGTAGAGCTCGTAGTGTTGTCCGAACTCGTCGTCCCATTCTTCCTTCCGTATCTGGAACGTGCCGGCGTGGGGCACACCGCGGCGGGTCCACTCCAGCGTGTGGGAGCGGGCGGCGCCGGATCGTAGGAGCGCCTCCATCGTCCCCCAGGCGCGGGCCTCCGACCCGTCGAGACGGGTGATGCGATCGCCGGGACGCAAGCCGGCCTGCCATTCGCTGGAACCCTCCGGCACGAAGGCGACGTACATGTCCGAAGGCTCGATCCCGGATCGCGCGGCGACGTCGCCCGCGACGGCCTTCGGATCCCCGTCGGCGGCCTTCTCGAACGCGGGAGGTGGGAGGGGCGTGAGGTTCGCGATGCCCGCTTCGTACACCGCGAACCGGACGGAGGCGCCCAAACCGGCCGGGACGGGAACGGGGCGGAGGAACGCGAGCTGGAGGGTCTCGCCGCGGTTTTCGTGGAGGATGGAATCGAGTTCGGCGTACCGCGAGATCGGCCTGCCGTTCACGGCGACGACACGATCGAACGTTCGCAGACCCGCGCGCGACGCCGGCGATTCCGGGATCGGTACACCGATGACGGGAGCGGGCGCGTTCGGCGAGATTCCGAGGCGCGCGACGCGCTCCTCGAGATCGAACTCGCGACGCTCCACGACTTCCTCGGGGACGACCGTCACCATGACCGGCTTGGAACCCCGGAGGAGGGACACGGAAAGGGGCACGCCGGCGCTCTTGGCGACGATGCGTTGCACTTCGTGGAACGTCGAGACCGGCGTCCCCCCGACGGCGACGAGTACGTCGCCGGGCGCGAGCTTTCCGTCCGCCGGTTTGCCCGGAACCACGGCACCGACGATCGCCGGCGTGACGACCTTGTCCTCGAAGAAGACGACCGTGAACAGGAGAACGGGGAACGCGAGGTTCATCACCGGTCCCGCCAGCACCACGAGGACACGCTTCCACAGGGCGAGGGACTCGAACGTGCGGCTCTGGTCCTCCGCGGCGATGGGTTCGGTGCTCTTCGACTCCTCGAGCATGCGCACGAAGCCGCCCAGGGGGAAGACGCCGAGCGAGTACGTCGTCTGCCTGCCCCGGACCCGGAGGACCTTCGGGCCGAAGCCGATGGCGAACTCGAGGACCTTCACACCGAACACCTTCGCGACGGCGAAGTGGCCGAACTCGTGGATGAAGATGAGGACGCTGATCAGGACGACGAAATAGAGGAGCTGCACGGCGCGCCTTCCGGCGGGAGGGTCACGTCGCCGAAGCGAGGAGTCCGTCGAAGAGCTTCCGACCGTCGGCGGAACCGTGGAGTTCCTCGCTCATCCGTTCGGGATGGGGCATGAGACCGAGGACGTTCTTCTTCGGACCTCCGTAGATGCCGGCGATGTTGCCGATGGATCCGTTCGGATTCGCGGCATCGTTCACGACGCCTCCGGGTGTCGAATACCGGAGCGCGACGCGCCCTTCGGCTTCGAGCTTGGCGACCACGTCCGGCTTCGCCTGGTAGCGCCCTTCGCCGTGGGCGATGGGCAAGCGCCAGACGTCGCCCTCGGTCCGCGTGAACGGGCCGGTCGCCGTCACCTTGACGAAGCGGTCTCCGCACTCGAAACGCATGTGCGTGTTCCGCGTGAGCGCGCCGGGGAGGAGACCCGCTTCGGTGAGGATCTGGAAGCCGTTGCACACGCCGAGGACGTAGCCGCCACGCTCGGCGTGGGCACGGATGGCCGCCATGATCGGGCTCACCTTCGCGATGGCGCCGCACCGGAGGTAATCTCCGTAGCTGAACCCTCCGGGAATCGCGACGAGGTCGACGCCGGCGGGGAGCTCCGTGTCCGTGTGCCAGACCTTCGTCGTCGGCACGTTGCACACACCCTGCAGTGTGTGGACCATCTCGGCATCGGCATTCGAGCCCGGAAAAACGACGACGGCGGCGCGCATGCCCGTGGGACTACCACGCGCCGCCGCCGCCGAGAAGTCGCCGGGCGTCGCCCGGAAACGGGGTGCCCCGAGCGGGGGCACCAGGCTGATTCAGGGTTTCGAATATTCCATGGAGAGCGAGAAGGTCGACGCCGTGTACCCGCGGACCATCACGTAGACGTTCGGTTTCGTGGAGGGGACGTCGAGGTGGCATTCCTCTGCCGAGCCCGACGTGTAGGGGCGGCAGTCGAAGGACGTGGTCGTCGGCGCGGCCCCGAAGCGGACGTAGAGATCGGCGTCGTTCGTGCCGCTCATGACCGCGTCGAAGACGGAACCGGGCACGGCCGCGAAAGGTCCGAAGGTGCGCGTCGCGTTCTTCGCGAGACTTCCGGACCCGGTCTCCGTCGTGCGCGTGCCGGGGTTCGTGGTGCCGCCGTCCGTCGGCGGAGTGCCGGCGTCGACGGGGTCGGTGGTGCCGCCGTCGACCGGAGGCGTGGTTCCGCCGTCCGTCGCACCCGCGGGGGCTCCGTAGAGCGATGCGGCGCCGGTCTTGTCCTTCGCCGTGAGGAGGAGCTCCCACGTGTTCGTGCCGTTGCACTGCGGGTAGTGCATGACGGACGCCGAGTCGTAGGTCGTCAGCGCGCGCCAGGCGTTGTCCTCGAAGCACGTGCCCGCCTCGGGGCGCGTGTGCTCGTGGCGGAAGCCGATCGTGTGACCGAGCTCGTGGCGGAGGACACCGACGAGGGAGATCTCGCCGGTCGTGTCGAAGGCCGTGTTGTCGATGAGCACGTTGCGCGTCGCGCGACCCTGGTTGGGGAAGAACGCGCGCGCGAGGTACTGGCCGTTCACGTTGACGGGATTCACGTCGAACACGACGTTCGAGTTCGTCGACGTGCAGTTCGAATCCTGCGCGGAGGCGTAGACGAACTTCACGTTCGCCGCCGCTTCCCATGCCCCGGTCGCGTCCGCCATCGCCTGGACGACGCGGGCCTTGTTCGCGTTGAAGCGCGAACTGACGCAGTAGGAGATGTTGGTCTTCTGCGTGTCCGTCCATTTCGAATCGACGCCGCCCTGACGATCGACGATGAGCGCACCGGGACGCTCGAGACGATCGTAGAACTCGTGGAGCAGCTTCACGTCGAGGACGGGCGTGTCGCCGTCGACGATGTAGATGCCGGTCTCGGGCTCGCGGAAGGCGCGCGCCTCGAATTGCTCGAAGGTGATTCCGAGGTCGCCGCGCGTGCCGATGGACGGCGCTTCGTCTCCCTCCGAGCCGCTTCCGTAAGCGCACCCTGCGACACCGAACGACACGGACACGACGGCCGACACGCCGATCGCGGCGAACGTCGAACCCAAGCGAGAAATCGAACGCGCCATACGAAGCTCCTTGCATCGCGAACGGACTCGGGATCGTCGCGACGCACGAACTTCATCAACTCGTCATGCGCGTGTCTCCCCCACAACGAACGCACGAGACGTGCGAGAGACCAGATCGCCACACACGGACGCGATCGCCCCACATACGTAAGGCGCACATGCACCGCGGATCGCCGCGCACGTGGGTACGTCGTCGACGCGCGCGATCGATCGCCAATCGGATCACGCGCTTGCGACTCGAGTGTTCGAACTTCGGACACCTCCCGTGACACGCGTGGATTCCTCCGGGCGCGCGCTACGATCCCGTGATGGGCAAAAATTCTTCGCCCGCACGATGCGCTCACCGTCGACGGGACCGCGTCGCGCGGCGTCTCGTCTCCCTCGTCGTCCTCGGATCGTCGTTCGCGATCGCGGGCTGCGGAGGAGAGAGCGGCGTGGTCATCGCCGACGCGGACGCTTCGCGTGACGGAGCGACGACGGACGCGGTGGGCGACGCGACGAGGTCGGACGCGGACACGTCGCGCGACGCACGCCCGGAGGACGGAAGCGAATCGGGGAACGACGGCGCCACGACGGACGCGACGATCGGCGACGCGACACCGGACGTCGGTGCGGACGCGGCGGACGGAGGCACGACCGACGCGACGACGGGTGACGCGGACACCGACGACGCGGGAGCGGACGACGCAGAATCGGACGACGGGAGCACGGACGCGGGAACCGACGACGGGAGCACGGACGCGGGAACCGACGACGGGAGCACGGACGCGGCGGGTGCGGCGGACGCGCCGTTCGACGGGGGACGTCTGTGCGACATCCCGGCGGGCGGCCCGGGTACGCCGGGCAAGAGCTGTACGGGGCTCACGACACGTTGTGGCCTGTGCGACCACGCGTGCTGCAATTCGTTCTGGGTGCTGACGTCCGTCTTCTCGCGCACGGCCGACAACGCCACGCCCGAGACGATCGCGACGGTGAGCAGCTTCCGCCTCGACGAGTTCATGATCACCGTCGGCCGCTACAGGAAATACGTCGAGTCCCGTCCGCCGGCGGAGCGCCCCGCGCTCGTCGCGAACCTGAAGACCCCCGCGTGCACGACGACGCCCGGCTTCCCGGAGACGTGGACGGACACCGCCCTCGCGAACGAGACCCTCCCGCAGAATTGCCTGAACCGCGCGGACATCGAGGACTTCTGCTTCTGGGACGGTGGCCGTGGCGCCACGTTCGCGGAGATGCAGTCGGCGCGGCTCTCGGGGTCGAACCTCCGGTACTACCCGTGGTCGGACCCGAGCTCGGACACGACGATCGGTCCGACCTACGCCGTGTACACGGAGACGGGAGGCACGTCGCCGGGCGTGCACGCGGTGGGTTCGCGTCCGCTCGGCGGAGGCGTGTACCGGCAGCAAGACCTCTCGGGCAACCTGTGGCAGGTGACGCAGGACCGGGACGTCGCCCTGCCCTTCCCTTGCATCAACTGCAAGGTCACGGGCGGGACGCGCGCGATCCGCGTCGGAGGTTCGGCGTCGGAAGGTCCTGCGCAGCTCCGTGCCTCCGCGTACGAAGGCAGCGTCGACGATCGCCGCACGGAAAACGGAGGGCGCTGCTCCCGCATGTTCTGAGCGGGAATTCCGGCCGATTCACGCGCTTCCCGGCCGCCGCGACGCCCTTTCCGCGCTGTGCTAATCGGAGGCCCATGAGCTCCGTGGCTTCGTCGCCCAAGGCCTTTCCCGGTGATCGCGCGATCACCCCCGCCCTCGTCAAGGAACACAAGATCTCGCCCGCCGAGATCGAACGCATCCGGAAGGCGCTGGGCCGCGAGCCGACGTACACCGAGCTCGGCGTGTTCTCCGTCATGTGGAGCGAACACTGTTCGTACAAGTCGTCGCGGATGCACCTCCGTCGACTTCCGACGAAGGGTCCGCGCGTCATCCAGGGTCCGGGAGAGAACGCCGGTGTCGTCGACATCGGCGACGGCTTCGCGGCCGTCTTCAAGATGGAGTCCCACAACCATCCGAGTTTCATCGAGCCGTACCAGGGCTCGGCCACGGGCGTCGGCGGCATCCTGCGCGACGTCTTCACGATGGGCGCACGTCCCATCGCCAGCCTGAACTCGCTCCGCTTCGGCCGCCCCGATCATCCGCGTACCCCCGAGCTCCTCCGCGGCGTCGTCGCCGGCATCGGCGGCTACGGCAACTGCATCGGCGTGCCGACGGTGGGCGGCGAGGTCCAGTTCGACGGACGCTACGACGGCAACATCCTCGTCAACGCCTTCACGTGCGGCGTGGCCCGCACCGATCGCATCTTCTACGGACGCGCCTCCGGCATCGGCAACTCGATCCTCTACATCGGCGCGAAGACCGGCCGCGACGGCATCCACGGGGCGACGATGGCCTCCGATCAGTTCTCGGCGGACGGCCCGAGCCAACGCCCCACGATGCAGGTGGGCGATCCCTTCATGGGCAAGCTCCTCATCGAGGCGTGCCTCGAGCTCTTCTCGAGCGACGTGCTCGAGGGCATCCAGGACATGGGTGCCGCCGGACTCACCTCGTCGAGCGTCGAGATGGCCGGGCGTGCGGAGAACGGCATCGAGCTCGATCTCGACAAGGTGCCGCGCCGCGCGAAGAAGATGACGCCCTACGAGATCCTCCTCAGCGAGTCCCAAGAACGCATGCTCCTCGTGGCGAAGCCCGGCCGCGAGGCGGCGGTGCTCGCCATCTGCGCGAAGTGGGACCTCGACTCCGCCGTCATCGGCCGCGTGACCGACACGAAGCGCTGGGTCATCAAGGCGACGCCCGGGTTCGATCCGCTCGACGGGACGCCTCCCGCGGCCGAGTCCGTCGTCGTCTGCGATCTTCCCATCGGCGCCCTCACCGACGACGCACCGGTCTACGATCGTCCCCGGGCGACCGAGACCAAACACGATCGCGCGATCGCACCTTCGGACGTGCCCGTCCCCGCCGACTTCGGCGCGGAGCTCGTCCGCATGTGCGGCACGCCCAACACGGGGTCGCGCGCGTGGATCTGGCGCCAGTACGATCACATCGTCCGCGGCGGTACCGCCGTACGCCCCGGCTCGGACGCGGGTGTCGTCCGCGTGCCGTGCGAGAAGGACGGAAAGGTGATCGACAAGTTCCTCGCGTTCGCCGTGGACTGCAACGGCCGCCACGCCGAGCTCTCGCCGCGCGAAGGGGGCCGCATGGCCATCGCGGAGGTGTGCCGGAACCTCGTGTGTTCCGGCGCCGAGCCCATCGGCATCACCGACTGCCTCAATTTCGGCAACCCCGAGACGCCCGAGATCATGGAGCAGTTCGCGAGCGCCATCGACGGCCTCGCCGACGGGTGCGCCACGCTCGGCGTCCCCATCGTCAGCGGCAACGTGAGCCTCTACAACGACACCGACGGGCGGGCGATCCTGCCGACGCCGGGTGTCGCCGCGGTCGGTCTGTTCGCGTCCAAGGACGACGTCGTCACGTCGTGGTTCAAGAAGGACGGGGACGTGGTGTTCGTCCTCGGCGACGTTCGCCCTTCCTCGCGTGACGCGGGCACCATGAGCCTCGGTGGGAGCGAATACACCTGCGGCGTCTTCGGCCGCGTGGTCGGCGATGCCGTGACCATCGACCTCGACGCCGAGAAGAAGCTCCAGACGCTCGTCCTCGACCTCGCGCGCGCGCACGTACTGGCGAGCGCCCACGACGCGTCCGACGGCGGTCTCGCCGTCGCGCTCGTGGAGTCGTGCGTCACCGCGCCCGACGCGACCCAGGATCGTGGTGCGACGCTCGCTCTCCCGGACGTCCCCTCGGCGCTCGCGAAGGTGGATCTCTACTTCGGGGAGGCTCCGAGTCGCGTGATCGTGAGCGTCGCCCCGTCGAAGGCGGACGACCTCGTGGCGCGCGCGAAGGCGGCAGGAGTGACGTGCACGAAGCTCGGGACCGTCGGTGGGAAGGCCCTCGTGCTCACGGGCGCGAACGTGGGCGGGAAGCCTGGTACCCCCGTGAACCTCGACCTCGCGACGCTCCGCGCCCGGCGCGAAGCGTGCCTCGACCCGATCGTCAGCGAGACTTCGACGTCCCGCGGCGCATGACGAGGGCGAGGATCCCGAGCCCCATCGCGAGCGCGCCCCCGAGGAGATCCATGGGCACGAGGAACGTGCGCGGTCGTTCGACGACGATGGGCGGCACGGGCACCGGCTCCGTGTTCGCGGATTTCGCGAAGTAGAGTTCGTCCGACGCGGACCGCTGGATCGACTTGTCGGTGAAGACGGAGAGCCACATCGACCCGGGAACCGCGCCGGGGAGCGCCGCGGCGACGCTGGCCGCGGGCGTGACGGGGGTGCTCATGTCGAGTTTGCCGGCGAAGGGGAGCGGCGAACTCCCCCGTCCGATGGCCGCATCCATGCGTCCTTCCGTGGTGAGGACGAAGACCCGCAGCGAGCGCGTGGGAGGCGCCGTCTCTTTCGAGGGCTCCTTCGGTTCGCGGTAGGGGAAGAACGGCGCGGACGTCCGGAACGACATGCGCACGGAAGGCGTCCCGCGGAGGGGCGACGGCGCACCTTCTTCGCCGATGTACTTGAACGCGGTGAGCTTCCACTGCGACGCGACGTACGGTTCGAGCCACGTACGGAGCGAGGGTCGGGTGTCGTAGCCACGATCCACGAGCCACTTCGCGAGGAGGCCCGCGTCGTTCGCCTCGACGACCGTCGCTTCGTAGCCGGCCACTTTCGTGGTCGCGAGCACGGAGACCTCGGGTGCCGCGGCCGAAGGGACCGCCGACTGCACGGCCTTCGATCCGACGACGCGAAGGGCCATGCATCCGAATTCGGGACGGAGCGGTCCGTCCCGTTCCACCACCTTCGGCTCGAGGAGCGCCTCGAGGCCGCGGAACACGGCGCCGTCGACTTCGGCGAGCTCGGGCGCGGACGGGGTCGGGACGAGGAATCCGAAATGACGTGCGGACGTGGCGAACGCCGCCCGACGGATGAAGTGTTCCGTTTGGGTCGCGGCGTCCCAGACGAGGAGCGCCTCCTCTTCCACCATCTCGATGGGCACGCCCCGGGGCCCGACCGGGGCGCACGCCATCGCGTCGTCGGGAGCCCCCACGAGGACCGCACACGACAGGACACATGCCAGGGACGCCGGTGTCGCGCGGCGCACCCCGGACGGCAGCGAGGTCATCCTTGGGACGCTATCAACGGCGACCGGTTCGCGGAACCCCCTCCGCGAAATCGGCGCGCATCGGGGGCCGCGGGCCGGGAGCGAACGTCTCCCCGGAGGACCCGCGTGTGGTACCGTCGACGAGCACCCCGTTTCCCGCAGGGAACCCGGGGCGTGCCCACGGATTCATGGCCAAAGTCGTCTCGCCGCTGCTCGGCTTCAACAACAACTGCCGACACAAGAAGCGCCTCTTCCACGTCCAGACGGAAGACTCCGGCGTGAAGCATCCGCACGTCATCACGCACCTCTTCGCGGACGGCGGACGCATCGTGAAGTCGGTGAAGACGGGTTACGCCGAGCACCTCGAGTCCGAGAACATGGTCGACATCGTCCGCGAGATGATGAAGTCGCAGCACAAGGCGATGATCGTCGCGCTCTATTCGGGCGAGTACGACGAGATGCTCGACCTCCCGAAGTCGCCGGCGGCCGAGAAGAAGACGGAACCCGAGAAACCGACCCCGCTCGCGTCTCCCTCCATGGTGCCGCCCGCGCGGCCGCAGCATCCTTCGGTCCCGCCCGCGGAGGGTTCGTCGGCGGCCACGTTCGGTGTGCTCGCGCACAAGGACGCCCTCGTGATGCGCGTGCCGTTCGCGGAGAAACGTTCGCCGACGCGCGCGATGCCGAACCCGCTCGCTCCCGAAGGCATCGCGTTCACGCCTCCCCTGCCCGACGTCGTTCCCGTGCCGCCCGCGGGCCGTGTCGCCCCTTCCGACGAGTCCGCTCCGGACACGCGTCGTGCGAGCATCGTCACGGTCGCCGTCACGGAGCCGGCGGATGCCGAAGCGAAGGCCGTCGAGGGAATCGACATGCGCGCCCTCGAGAAAGCGGCGGACGAAGAAGGCGCACGGGCTCCGCTCCTCCGGAGGGCGAGCGATCTTCCTCCGCCGCCGCCGAACATGTTCCGCGAGAAGTCGACGACGGGCGAGTACAAGGCATTCTCGCCTCCGCCCGAGGAATCGCGGACGACGCCCACCAAGCGTGGACGCTCGATTCCGCCGCCGAAGGAGGGCCTCACGGTCCGATCGAGCGGTCGGATTCCCGCGGCCCGTCCGGCCTTCGAAGGTCCGCGTCCCTCCCAGACGGGTCTCGCGGCCGAGGTGTCCGACAAGTCCCTCGACGACGTGATCCTCGACTACCTGCGCGACGACTTCGACCGCCCGAAGCGCAAGTAGCGCCGCCGGGTCGCGTCGCCGGGAACGTCCCTCAGACGGCGTGGGCGGCCAGGGCGTCCCGGGCTTCCGCGAGTGTGCGTTCGCCGTCGGCACCTGCGGGGTCGAAGGCGGCCACGAGGTCACGGACGTCCTCGCCGCCGAGGATCGCCTCGCGGGCGCGGGCCGAGCCCGTGAGCAAGTCGAACGCGGGGATGTGGTCCACGAACTCGTACTTCTCCGTGCGGAAACGGAAGTCCGCGGGCCTCTGACGCGCCGCGAGGGCGATGGCGGCGAGGTAGACGCCGTAGGACCGGAACGTACGACGATCGGTCGGATGGATCTGCACGCCGCCGCAGAGGGTGCGGGCGTGCTTCTGGAACATGGGCAGGAACGTGACGGGCCGCACGACGAAGCCCGGCAATCCGAGCGCGGCGAGTTCCGTCGCGAGGCGCTCACCGTCGAGCCACGGCGCCCCGAAGATCTCGAACGGGCGGGTGGTGCCCCGTCCCTCGGAGAGGTTCGTCCCCTCGAGGAGACAGCCGCCGGGATAGACGATCGCCGTGTCGAAGGTCGGCATGTTCGGGGAGGGCGCGACCCACGCCCGGCCCCACGCGTCGGCGTGCGCGTCGGCCGCGAGCCCTTTCGTGCGGACGACGGTGAGGAGCTTCCGGTCCAAGCCCTCCGCGACGGCGCGCCACGCGACGACACCGCCCAGCGTGAGCGCATGACGCACGGGGAGGCATTCGAGCCCCACGAACGAACGGAAGGCGGGGTCCTGCGGTCGACCTTCCGCGACGCCCTCGCCCAGCGGGTTGGGGCGATCGAGGACCACCATGCGCACGCCACGTTTCGCGGCCTCCCGGAGGACGAGCACGGCCGTCCACACGAAGGTGTAGTAGCGCGCGCCGACGTCCTGCAGATCGACGAGGACCGTGTCCACGTCGCGCCAATCCGCGTCCCGCGGGACGAGATCCGCGTACGACTCGCCGTAGAGCGACCGGACGACGGTGCCGTCGCGATCCCGGGCGTCGTCGACGCCGATCATGTCCTGGGCTTCGCCGCCGTACCCGTGCTCGGGGCCGAAGATGATGCGCGGGCGGATGCCGAGCTCCCCGAGCACGGAGCGGACGTGACGGAGGTTCCGGTCGACCGACGCCGGGTGGGCGAGCAGCGCGACCTTCGCACCCGCGAGTGCGCGCACGTGGGACGAAATCGAGTCGTCCGAGGCGAGCCTGTCGAGACCGACGATCATCCGGCGGAAGTGTCGCGCAAAAACCGCCGGAATGTGCGGTAAAGATCGCGTCCGGCCCCCGCCGCCGTTACCCTCGTGGATTCCACCATGCGCCGTGTGTTGATCGTCGACGACGAAGAGAACATCCGTCTCGTCCTCCGGACGTTGCTCCGGAAGAACGGGTACGAGGTGGAAGTCGCCGACAGCGGCGAGGCCGCGGCCGCCTTGCTCGACTCGTTCGGTCCGGACGTCATCCTCACGGACGTCCGCATGCCGAAGATGGGCGGCCTCGATCTCCTCGCCCTCGTGAAGTCGAAGCAGTACCCCGCCACGGTCATCGTGATGAGCGCCTACGGCAACGTCGACATCGCGCTCGAAGCCATGAAAGCCGGTGCCTACGATTACGTCTCGAAGCCCTTCAAACCGGACGAGGTCGTCCTCGCGCTGAAGAAGGCGGAAGAGCGCGAGCTCCTGCGCCGCGAGAACCGCGCGCTCAAGGAACAGATCCAGAAGGACAACCAGTTCGAATCCATCCTCGCGAAGAGCGCGGCGATGGAGTCCATCTTCCGCACGATCTCCAAGATCGCCGACTTCAAGACGACCGTGCTCATCACGGGCGAGAGCGGCGTGGGCAAGGAGCTCATCGCGCGGGCGATCCACGCGCGTTCGAGCCGCAAGGCGGGCGCCTTCGTCGCCATCAATTGCGGCGCGATCCCGGAGAACCTCCTGGAGAGCGAGCTCTTCGGCCACAAGAAGGGCGCCTTCACGGACGCCACGGCCGATCGACGCGGTCTCTTCGAGGAAGCGTCCGGGGGAACGTTGTTCCTCGACGAAATCGGCGAGCTCCCACTCAACCTGCAAGTGAAGCTCCTCCGCGTCCTGCAGGACGAGTCCGTCCGTCGTGTCGGCGACTCGAAGGACGTGAAGGTCGACACGCGTATCATCACCGCGACCCACAGGGACCTCGGCGCGGAGGCGAAGGCCGGCCGCTTCCGCGAAGACCTCTACTACCGCATCAACGTGCTTCCGATCACGATTCCCCCGCTGCGCGATCGCCGGGAGGACATCGGAATCCTCATCGACCACTTCGTGGCACGGAACAACTCCCGACTCGGCACGTCCATCGGAGGTGTGAGCAACGAGGCGCGGAAGCTTCTCCTCACTTACGGATGGCCGGGCAACGTGCGCGAACTCGAGAACACCATCGAGCGCGCCATGGTGCTCGCGGAGGGAGACATGCTCCAGGCGAGCGATCTGCCCGAGCGCGTGCGCGAGGCCCTGGATCCCGTGCAGACGCAGCTCGCGAGTGGTGAACTCTCGATCAAGAAGACGACCGCGGCGATCGAGGAGATCCTCATCCGCCGAGCCCTCCTGAAGACCAAGGGCAACCGCACGCGGGCCGCCGAGATCCTCGAGATCAGCCACCGGGCGCTGCTCTACAAGATCAAGGACTACAACATCCAGGATCTGTGATGGCCCGTCGTTCCTCCCCGTGGACGGGGACCCTCGTGTTCCTCGTCGTCCTCGTCTTCTCCATGGTCTCGGTCTCCCGCGAGGCCCACGCCGCGGGCAGCGCGCCGTCCGACATCGCCAAGGCCCTGGGCCTCAGCGCCCAGAAAGAGGGCGACGCGAAGACCGAGTCCGGCGAGGACAAGGAGACCGTCGCCCCCGACTCGCCGCGCGCGGCCATGGACGAATTCTTCGGACTCACGCGGCAGGGTCGCTTCGGGGAGGCTGGGAAATTCCTGCAGATCCCGGGGTCGATGCAGAATGCACCCGACGTGGAGCTGCGCCTCACCGAGGAGCTCGACGCGGTCCTCCGACGTCACATCAAGATCGACATCGACGCGCTCTCGCCGAGTGCTTCCGGCAACCCGTCCGACGGCTTGCCGAACGGCGTGGACGAGTTCGGGAAGATCCCCTCGGAGATCCGCGGCCGGGCGCCCGAATCCGTGCGCATCGTGCGCGTGAACGACGAGACCGGGAAGGGTCGTTGGCTCTTCGCGCGCAGCACGGTCGAACGTGTCCCCCGCTGGTACGACGAGCTCCCCGATCGCTGGCTCCGCGGTCGCCTCCCGCGGGCGCTGCTCCGGGTCGGCCCGCGGGGCATCATGATGTGGCAGTGGATCGCGCTGCCGCTGCTGTTCGCCGCGGCCTGGCTCGTGGGGCAGGCGGCGAGCGGCGTCACGCGACGCGTGGTGCGCTTCGTGTTCCGATCGCATCCCGCGCTCTCCGACAAGGTCGTCCTCGCGACCTTCGCCAAGCCCGTCGCCTACGCGTGGGCGTTCGTCCTGACGAGCGTGGCCCTGCAGTTCGTCGCGTTCGACGCCGGCCCCGAGGAGCGCATCCAGGCCTTCCTGAAGGCGGGCGTCGTCGGCTCGTTCTTCTGGGGTCTCGTGCGCTCGGTGGACGTGGTCGTCGCCGGCACCCAGAAAGCGCCGTGGGCCTTCTTGAACCCTGCGACCGCGGCGCTCCTGCCGTTGCTCGGCAAGATCCTCAAGCTCGCGCTCTTCGTGGTCGGCGCGTTCGAGTGCCTCTCCATCGTCGGCGTGGAGGTGACGAGCATCGTCGCAGGTCTCGGCATCGGCGGTCTCGCCGTGGCCCTCGCGGCGCAGAAGACGGTCGAGAACCTGTTCGGCGCGGTGACCCTCGCGCTGGACGAGCCGTTCCGCATCGGGGACTACATCACCGTGGACGGCGTGAGCGGCACCGTCGAGTCGCTCGGGCTCCGCTCGACGCGCATCCGCACGCCCGATCGCACGCTCATCACGATGCCCAACGCGAAAGTCGCCGAGATGCGCATCGAGAATTTCGCGCACCGCGACCGGTTCCGCCTCCGCGAATCGTTCGCGCTCGACGTGGACACGCCGCGCGCGTCCATCGACGCGCTCACGGGCACGCTCGTGCAGGCCTTCGCGCAGCATCCCAACCTGGGACCCGACAAACCCCTCGTGACGCTCCGGGGCGTGGCCGGCGGTGCCCTCGTCGTCGAGATGTTGGGCTGGTTCCTCGCGGACGGCGCCTCCGACTTCGAGCGCATCCGCGACGCGTTCATGCGCGACGCAGTCGATCACGTGCGGGCCGCCGGCGTGGAATTCGCGGCCATCGAGACTCTCGCGAAACGGGCCACGAACGCCACGAAGTAGGGGCCGATTCTGGTACCGTACGCGACGTGGCGTACGACCATGATCTCATCGTCCTCGGGTGTGGGCCGGCCGGAGAGAAAGGCGCGGTCCAGGCCGCGTACTTCGGCAAGAAGGTCGCCGTCGTCGAGCGTGCAGAAGCGCCTGGCGGCGCCGCGGTGCACACGGGGACGTTGCCGTCGAAGACGCTCCGCGAGACGTCCATCTACCTCTCGGGATACCGGCAGCGCGAGATCTACGGACTCACCGTCGAGATGAACAAGGACCTCGCCGTCCCGAAGCTCCTCTCCCGGAAGAACGCGGTGCGGGAGCTCGAAGTCGCGCGCTTCCGCTGGAACCTCGAACGTCACGGCGTGAAGGAAGTGAAGGGCATCGCCCGCTTCGTCGACGCCCACACGATCGAGGTGAGCGGCTCCGGCACCGCACCCCGGCGCATGACCAGCGAGATCTTCCTGATCGCGACGGGTTCGAAGCCGCACCAACCGTCCAACGTCCCGTTCGACGACGCGGACGTCGACGACTCCGACACCATCCTCCAACTCGACCGCCTCCCGAAGACGATGATCGTCATCGGTGCCGGTGTCATCGGGTGCGAGTACGCGTCGATGTTCGCGGCGCTGGGCGTGAAGGTGACGTTGCTCGAAGGACGATCGCGCCTCCTCCCCTTCCTCGATCACGAGATGGGCGAACGCCTCCGGGGAGCGCTCTCCGGGCTCGGTGTCACCATCCGACTCGACGAGAACTACACGAGCGCCGAGCGCGTTCCCGGTCAGGGAATCCGCGTGAACCTCGCGAGCGGCAAGTCGGTCGTGGCGGAGAAGCTCCTCGTCGCTTCGGGTCGATCGGGTCGGAGCGAGGAACTCGAGCTCGCGAAGGTCGGCGTCGAGGTCGACAAGCGCGGCTACGTGAAGGTCGACGCCGACTACCGGACGAGCGCACCGAACGTGTACGCCGCGGGGGACGTCATCGGCTTCCCCGCCCTCGCGTCGACGTCCATGGAACAGGCGCGGGTCGCCGTCTGCCATGCGTTCGGCTTCGGCTACAAGAAGCAGGTCTCCACGCTCCTTCCCTACGGCATCTACACGATCCCGGAGGTGAGCTGCGTCGGCCTCTCCGAGGAGGACGCCGCGGCGAAATCCATCGACGTCGTCGTCGGTCGGGCGTTCTATCGGGACAACGCGCGCGGCAAGATCATCGGCGACAAGGACGGCGTCATCAAACTCGTCTTCGAGCGCGCCACCAAGAAGCTCCTCGGCTGCCATTGCATCGGCGATCGCGCCTCCGAGCTCGTGCACATCGGCCAGGCCGTGATGGTGCTCGGCGGCGGGGTCGAGACCTTCATCGAGATGGTTTTCAACTACCCGACGCTGTCCGAAGTCTTCAAGTACGCCGCCTACGACGCCCTCGCGGGTTTCGCGGTGGCCCCCACGTCCAACTCCGTCCTGAAGCGCGGGAGCGAAGCGCCCCCCGCGAAGCCGTCGACCTGAAGTCCCGCACACCCGAAACGAGAGAAAGAACGCCATGAAGGTCCGTGCCGCCGTCGCCCACCAGTCCGGAAAGCCCCTCACGATCGAGACCGTGGACCTCGAAGGTCCGAAGGCGGGCGAAGTGCTCGTCCAGATCAAGGCCACGGGCGTCTGCCACACCGACGCATTCACGCTCTCGGGCGACGATCCGGAAGGACTCTTCCCGGCGATCCTCGGCCACGAGGGCGCGGGCATCGTCGTCGACGTGGGACCCGGCGTGACGAGCCTCCAGAAGGGCGATCACGTCATCCCGCTGTACACGCCCGAGTGCCGGCACTGCGAGTATTGCCTGAACCCGAAGACGAATCTCTGCCAAGCCATCCGCGCCACCCAGGGCAAGGGACTCATGCCCGACGGCTCGAGCCGCTTCTCCGTCGGCAAGGAGAAGGTCTTCCACTACATGGGCACGTCCACCTTCGCGGAGTACACGGTGCTCCCCGAGATCGCGCTCGCGAAAGTGCGGAAGGACGCGCCCTTCGAGAAGATTTGTTACATCGGTTGCGGAGTCACGACGGGCATCGGCGCCGTCCTCTACACGGCGAAGGTGGAGCCCGGCTCGAACGTCGTCGTCTTCGGTCTCGGCGGCATCGGTCTCAACGTCGTCCAGGGCGCGCGCATGGTCGGCGCGAACAAGATCATCGGCGTCGACATCAACCCGTCCCGGAAAGAGCTCGCGGCGAAGTTCGGTATGACCCACTTCGTGAATCCCAAGGATCACGGCGACGATCTCGTGGCCCACCTCGTGGAACTCACGGGCGGCGGCGCCGACTATTCCTTCGAGTGCATCGGCAACACGAAGGTGATGCGCCAGGCGCTCGAGTGTTGCCACAAGGGATGGGGCGTGTCCGTCATCATCGGCGTCGCCGGTGCGGGCCAGGAGATCGCGACCCGCCCGTTCCAACTGGTCACCGGTCGCGTGTGGAAGGGCTCCGCGTTCGGTGGTGCGCGAGGCCGCACCGACGTCCCGAAGATCGTCGACTGGTACATGGACAAGAAGATCGACATCGACTCGCTCATCACGCACACGTTGCCCCTCGATCGCATCAACGAGGCGTTCGATCTGATGCACGAGGGCAAATCGATCCGCACCGTCGTCACGATGGGGAACTGAAAGACCCGATGTCCCTCGAAGTCGTCTCGCAGACCCGGGTGTTCGGAGGAAAGCAGGGCGTCTACCGGCACGCGTCGAAGTGCACGGGGACGACCATGGAGTTCTCCGTGTTCGTACCCGATGCCGTCGTCGGCACGAAGGCGCCCTCGCTCACCTACCTCTCCGGTCTCACGTGCACGTGGGAGAACGTCACCACCAAAGGTGGAGGCCAACGGTACGCCGCGGAACACGGTCTCGTCGTCGTGTGCCCGGACACCAGCCCGCGAGGCATCGAGCTCCCCGGAGACCGCGCGTCGTGGGACTTCGGGGTCAGCGCGGGGTTCTACGTCGACGCGACGGAGGCTCCGTGGTCGGGCCACTACCGCATGTTCTCGTACGTGACCGACGAACTGCCGCGCCTCGTGGCGGAGCATTTCCCCGTCGACCCCGCGCGCCGAGGCATCACGGGTCATTCGATGGGAGGACACGGCGCGCTCGTCGCCGCGCTCCGGCGCCCCGACGTCTACCGCACCGTGTCCGCGCTCGCGCCCATCGCCTCGGCGACGCGGTGCCCGTGGGGCGAGAAGGCTCTCGGTGGCTACCTCGGTCCCGATCGCGGGTCGTGGAAGGACTACGACGCGTCGCTGCTCCTCGCCAAGACGAAGCACGCTCACCCGATCCTGATCGACCAGGGCAAGGCCGACAAGTTCCTCTTCACGGAACTGCAGCCCGAATTCCTCGTGCAAGCGGCCAAGGCGTCGGGTAGCTCCCTCGAGCTCCGCATGCACGACGACTACGACCACAGCTACTACTTCGTCGCGACCTTCCTCGGCGACCACGTCGCCCACCACGCGCGCGTGCTCGCCTGAACTTCCCGTGGGAGCGCGGCCCGCGCGCTCCTTGGTCGACGTCGGGCGGGGAATTTCAGAGGTGCGACGGCCCGCCGTCGGTGCCGGCATCGCCGCCGTCCGCCGTTCCGCCGTCCGTCGCGGCGTCGGACGCGTCCTCGGGCGATTCGGCGTCGGCCCCGGCGTCCTCGTCGGAGGTGACCGGGTAGTTCGGCGCGGTCCCCATCACGTAGGAGAGCTGCGAATCGTCGGACTCCTCCGTCGTCCTCTCCGAACTCTCGTCGTGGGAGGCCTCGGGCGGCGCGTCGCTGCACGCCGCGAGCGCGAACGGGGCCACGGCGGCGACCAGCGTGGCCGCGTTCCGACGGGCGCGGTGGAGGAACGAGGCCGGCACCAAATCCGGCGCCCCCGTCCCCTTCGCGAAGACGACCTCGCCGTCACGATCGTGCATGTACCGCACGCAAAGTTCGGCCTGCCGGGGCCCCGCGAGGAGCGCCTTCGCCTCTTCTTCGGTCATGGCGGAGAGGTTCCGCACGACCTTGCGGCAATCGCCGCAGAAGCGACCGCCGTCGACGACGGTCATGGATTTCCAGTCGACCGTGCACGGCGAACCGATGGCGATGGCGCTCTTCTTCATGGAAGCGTCCATCAGCAAGGCCCAGGCCATCGCGGAGTCCCTCGTGGTTTCCCGGGATCCCGGCGACGACACGACTCCGTGCCGGCGTGTCGGTGCGATCGTCCAGGACGCCGCGACCCAATCTGGCACAGGTGCTACGCGGAGATTCCCTCGTCGATACGCCGCATGGCCTCGAGGAGGAGGGATTCGCTGGTCTGGTGGATCACGCGCGCCGTCGCCTTGAAGGAAGGATCGAGGTGGAACTCGCCTTCGGTGAGACGGAGCATCTGGTAGAAGGCATCCTCGCCGCGCACCTGCCCCCAGAGCGCGTTCACGACGGCGCCCTCCACGAGATGGATCTCGCCGGCGTCCCCACGGCTCCGGATCTTCAGGTTGCCGCTCTTGCGTCCCTGGGCGAGGGCCTGGACCATGTCCGGAAGTCCGAGCTCCTTGAGCGAGCCCGCGATGCCCCGTGCCCCACGGGTCACCATGCGCTGATCGAGGAGCGCTTTCAGCTTCGCGACGAGGATCGAGGTGGTCGACGGCTTCGGCACGTAGTCGAGGACGCCGAGTTCGAACGCCTTCTCGGGCTCTCCGCGCCCTTGACGGCGCGTGTGGACGACCCACGGAATGTCCTTGCCGAAGTCGTACTTGCGGGCCTCCGAGAGCAACGTGAGTCCGTCGATGCCCGGAAGATCGATCTCGCTGATGACGATGTCGATCTCCTTCTCTTGGAGGAGCCGCATGGCCTGGTCCGCCGATCGCGCGACGGACACGTCGAAGCCCTGCTCGATCATACGGAGCTCGAGGACCGTGGTCTCTTCGGGATCGGCGTCGACGATGAGGGCCGTGTAGCGGTTCGAGAGGAGCTTCGCGCGGAGGTCCTGACCGAGCACCACGTGTCGGAGGAGATCGACGATGTTCGGATCGAACACGGTCTCTCGGTACTTCACGAGCGCGTCGCACGCTTCGGCCGGCGTGAGCACCTTCCGGAACGGGTTCCGTGGGTTCTGCGTGACGTCCGCGTAGGTGTCGCAGACGGCGAGGATCCGGGCGACGAGGGGAATGTCCTTGCCGACGATCCCGTCGGGGAAGCCGTTGCCGTCGAACCGCTCGTACATGTGCTTGAGCGCGAGGGTCGTCTCCTCGGGCAGGGGCACGCGTTCGAGGAGGCGGAGAGGCGCCGTGTACGACTTCTGCGCGGCGACACGATGGCCCTCGTACTCACTGCAATTGAGCGGCGTGAGGTGGTACGTGCCGGTCTTGCCCACGTCGTGGAGCTGGGCGGCGAGGACCGCCGCGGAGGCGACCTGACCTTCGAGGTTGATGCGATCGCAGATCTGTTTGACGAAGCGGCTCACGTGCGCGGAGTGACCGCGGAGATCCGGGCGCTCGTTCTCGAGGAGGCTCACGAAGACGTTCACGAGTTCGACGACGTCGTCGACGCTCGACTCCGCGAGGCGCTTCATGTTCGGGTTCGAGAGTTCTTCCTTCGAGAGGACCCGCTCCCGGGACGAGCTCGCGTACCCCTCCTTCGTCAACGCCGCCGCCATGGAGGACTCGGAGACGAGGTTCCGGTCGTAAACGTCGAGCATGGCCTGGAATTGCGCGTGCGCCTGGCGGTCGAGGAGGGCGAACGCGTGGATGTCGCCTCCGTAGTGCTTCTGGATCGCCGCCTTGACCGCGGCGGGTCGGCCGACGAAGGCCTTCACGGCGCGGGCGCTGGAGACGGTCTGCGCCTCGCTCAAGGCCTGGAGATTGTCGGGATCGGCCGTGACGACGCTCAACGTGCTCGTGGCCGCGTCGAAGAGCACGGGGAAGAGCCCCGCCGACTCCGCGAATTTGCGCGGCAGGAGCTGCAACGTCGCGCGATCGATGTCGCTCTTGGCGAGCTTCTCGGTCGTGACGAACCGGGTCTTGTGGTGCGCGGAGAGGAACTTGAGGAGGTCGGCCTCGGAGAGGACTCCGAGGTGGATGATCGCCTCCTCGGCGCGTTCGGCGGCGCGGTGCATGTGTTGCACCACCGCCTCGTACTGCTCCGGGCGAAGGTGGCCCCCCTGCAACAGAAGGTCGCAGACCTTACGGCTTTGGGGCCCCCCGCCGCTTGCGCTCACTCCGAAAGTGTACGCGCAACCCTCCCCCCGAAAACGGAGAAAGCGTCACCGCGGGGAGGCTCGGGGCGGGCGACCGAGAAGCCCGTGCGTCACGCGGTGAGACGAGCACGCACGTGGCTCAAGATGAGATCGAGCGCCACCTTGTTCTGGCCGCCTTCGGGGACGATGACGTCCGCGAAACGCTTGGACGGCTCCACGAACGCCATGTGCATCGGGCGGACCGTCTCGTAGTACTGCTTGCGCACCTGCAGAAAGGTGCGACCCCGGTGCTCGAGGTCGCGACGTATGCGACGCATCAGGCGGATGTCGGCGTCGGTGTCCACGAAGATCTTCGCGTCGAACCGGCTGCGGAGGTTTTCGTCCGCGAGGACGAGGATGCCCTCGACGACGACCACCGGCGCGGCTTCGATCCGGACGCCGACCGGGGCGCGATCGTGGATCGCGAAGTCGTACGTGGGCCTCTCGATGGTGCGGCCCTCGTGCAACTCGTCGACGTGACGGGCGAGCAGATCCAGTTCGAGCGCCGCCGGATGGTCGTAATTCACGAGCTCCCGCTGTTCGGGCGGGAGGTGACCCTGCGGTCGGTAGTAGTGATCCTGCTCGAGCAGCACGCCCTTGCCGGGAGGGAGCGCTTCGAGGATCGAGCGGGCGATGGTGCTCTTGCCGGATCCGGAGCCGCCGGCGATTCCGAGGACGAGGGGTTTCTTGTGCGTCATGGGGGATCGATCGTGGGGCGGCCGGGGATGCGTCCGGGATCGACGTTCCTGCCGGTGAGCACGAAGACGACGTCGCCCGGACCCGTCGCGTCCGGCAAGCCCTCTAGCAGAAGGGCGAGCGTGACGGCCGCACTTCCTTCGACGACGAGACCGAGCTCGTCCCGGGCCCTCGTCATCGCCTCGCGCACCGACGACTCGGACACGACGGCGACGCCCCGGATGG
This sequence comes from Polyangiaceae bacterium, assembly GCA_046351475.1. Classification (GTDB taxonomy): domain Bacteria; phylum Myxococcota_A; class Polyangia; order Polyangiales; family Polyangiaceae; genus JAXLYL01. The sequence continues at coordinate 119,854 of JAXLYL010000007.1, read as the reverse complement.
CCCCCCGCGCCCTCGCGAACGCGTTCCTGGCGATGCCACCCTCGAGGCCTTCGGCCCAGGAGGGCGAAGGCGGCAGGAACCTCTCGATGGCCTCTCCCCGTTCGAGGGAAAGGGCCATGGTGGGGGAGAGTTCGGTCTGGACCCCGAGGACGGGGCGGAGTTCCGACACGTCGCGGCCGGAGGCGCGTGCGAGGGCGAGAGCGATGCCCGTGGCGAGCCCACCACCTCCGAACGGAGCGACCACGGTCGCCGGCACGTGGCCCAGGGCGCGGACGATCTCGAAACCCATGGACGCGCCGTTGCCCGCGACGACCCACGGATCGTCGTAGGCGGACACGAAGCGCGCGCCGCGTTCGGCGGCCGTCCGGATCGCGAACGCTTCGGCGTCGTCGAAGTGATCGGACGGCGCGAGGACGATGCGGGCTCCGGCGGCCTCGATCTTGGAGCGCTTCGCGAGCGGGGCGGTCCGGGGCACGACGACGGTCGCGTCCTTGCCCAGCACCTTCGCGGCGTGGGCGATGCCGGCGCCGTGGTTCCCGGCGGAGGCCGTGACGACTTCGTGCACGGACCCATCGAGCGCCGCCAGCGCGACGAGCGCCCCGCGGACCTTGAAGCTCCCGGTGACCTGCGCGGTCTCGTCGGCGATCCACACGCGCACGGTCCCCGAAGCGCGGGGCACGTCGAGGAAGGCGGCCCGCGTCAGCGCGACGCGGCGGAGGCCGGCTCCGGGGAACCGCGCGGGAAGATCGCGCACGGCGTCGAGCAGCGCGTCGTCGGGAAGGAGATCCACGGGTGCGGGTGCGCTCCCGGTCGCGGACACGTAGTGCGCGGTCATTTCGCCGACGCCAACCAGAGGAGCGGCCTCCGGTAGTTCGTGACCATGCGATCGGCCGGGACCTCGTGGCCCATGCCCGGCTGGATGCGGGTGCGCACGGGGATCTTGGCGCTCTTCAGCGAATCGGCGACCCGTTGCGTCGCGGGAGCGACCTCGTCGCTCTCGCCGGTGAGGAGGAAGACACGCTTCAACTTGCCGCGGGCGGCCTTGAGATCGTCCTTCGTCCGCCCGAACCAGTACTGATCGTTCGCGGCGAGGATCAACCAACGGCTCCAGCGGGACGGTTCCTTGAGGCCCACCTGCATGGCGACGAACGCGCCCTCGCTGAACCCGACGAGGATGTTGTTCTTCGACTGCACCCTCCCCTTGAACTTGGCGCGGAGCGCGCCCACGGTCGCGTTCATGATGCGCTCGCCCGAGGTCGCGTCGTTGTTCCACGAACGGACACCGTTCCCGCGATCCTCGGCTCCCTGCGGACACACGACCCACCCGAACGCCGTCGCGACCTTCGCCCACTTGCGGCAGTCCTCGGCGGGGTTCGCGCCGCGGCCGTGGAGGTACATGACGACCGGCTTCTGGCCCTTTCCCTTCGGTCGGTAGAAGAAGGCGGCCGGGGCGCCGGGAACCTCGAGACGCGAGGGATCGCCCACGCCGGCGGCGGGCTTGGCGAAGGCAGGGGGCGCGGCGAAGAACACGGCCAAGACCGTGAAAACGCCCACGAAAATGCAGGTCCCGAGCCGCACGGGCGGCGAGCATAGAGCAACCGTGGGTTGCTCGTATCGAGAACGTCCGGACCAACGTCGGATTCGTGGGCAACGAGAAGCTCGACGGGGCTCTCACCCGAGGTGGGAGCCTCGTCGAGCGTCGATTCGTTCCATCGACGTTCGGTCGAATCGGCACGTCGCCCGCGGCAAGCCTCGGCGCGTGGGGCGCGCGGACCGGTCAGCGCAGGCTGTGACCGAGATCGAGGCCGAGACGGACGGCCTCGTCCTTCGACGAGGGCCAATCGGAGGTCACCTCACGCGATCGGAACCGCGTCCCGTCGACGTCGGCGATGAACGCACGGAGGCGCATGCGGATGCCGTCGGGATCCCGTTCGGCGTGCGCGCCGAGGGGCGTCTTGCAGTCGCCTCCGAGCGCGATCATGACGCCGCGCTCCGCGGCCACCGCCATCATCGTCTCGGGATCGTGGACCTTCGCGAGGACGTCGAGGGTCGTCGCGTCCCCTTCCCGGCACTCGATGCCGAGCGCCCCCTGCCCCACGGCGGGAAGGGACACGTCGATCGACAGGATCTCCGTCGCACGCGCTTCGAGACCGAGGCGGACGAGACCGGCGCGCGCGAGGACGATGGCGTCGCAGTCGCCGGCGTCCACCTTCTTGAGGCGGGTGTCGACGTTCCCGCGGAGCGGCACGATGGCGAGGTCCGGACGGGCCGCGTGGAGGAGCACGGAGCGACGGAGGCTGGACGTCCCCACCTTCGCGCCCTCGGGAAGCGCGGCGAGCGATCCGTACCGCGGGGAGACGAGGACGTCCCTCGGATCCTCCCGCTTCGGGACGCACTCGATCACGAGCCCGTCGGGCAAGGTGCCGGGAACGTCCTTGATGGAGTGGACGGCGAGATCGGCGCGTCCGTCGAGCAACGCCTCCTCGATCTCCTTCACGAAGAGTCCCTTGCCACCGACCTCGGAGAGCGGACGATCCTGGATGCGATCGCCCGTGGTCACGATCTGCACCTCGTCGAACGCGAGCCCCGGGTTCTTCTCCGACAGCGCGCGGACGAACGCCCGCGACTGCGCGAGCGCGAGCATCGATCGTCGGGTGGCGTAACGCATCCGGCGATCTTCCAGGCGGTCGCTCACATCGGCAAGGGTTTTCGCGATCCGTCGGACGAAGCGTCGGCCTCCTCCGGATCGGAGGGCGAGGCGCTCGGTCGCGAATCGTTCCGGCCGTCCCGCGCGCGTTCGTCCAGGCTGGGCGTCGACACCTCGGGAAGGTCGAACAGTTCGGTCACGGCGCGCACGAGCTCGGCACCGGGTGCGTCGGCTCCGGTCTTCAGACGCGTCGTCGGGCCGTGCAGGAGTTTGTTCACGGCCGTGTCCATCATCTGCTGGAGCGCGGCCCGCTCCACTTCGCCGAGGTGCTTCAGTTTGCCGCCGAGCGTCCGCTCGAGCTCGCCGAGCATCACCGCGCGGGCCTTCGCACGGAGCGCGACGATGGTGGGTTGCACGGAGAGTCCGCGACTCCAAGCCTCGAACTCGCGGAGTTCGTCCTGCACGATGCGTTCGGCCGAATCCACTTCGCCGTGCCGCATCTTCATGCCCTCGGCGACCTGTTCCTCGAGGTCGTCGATGTTGAAGACGTACACGTTGTCGATGGAGTGGATCGACGGGTCCACGTTGCGGGGCACGGCGATGTCGACGAAGAAGAGGCTGCGCCCTCGTCGCGCTTTCATCACGCGCTTGGCCATGTCGCGCGTCACGACGAAGTTCTTCGCGCCCGTGCTGGCGACGACGATGTCCGCGTGGACGAGCTCGGATTCGAGGGATTCCCACCGGGCGACGTCCGCACCGAACGTCTGCGCGAGCGCCGCGCCGCGTTCGAAACTGCGGTTGACGACGCGGAGGGAGCGCGCAGCGTTGCCGAGGCTCCGCGCCGCGGCTTCCGCCATGTCCCCGGCGCCGACGAGGAGCACCGTGCTGTCGTCGAGTTCGCCGAAGATGCGCTTCGCGAGATCGACGGCGACGCTGCTGATGCTCACCTGCCCCGATCCGATGGCGGTCTCGGACCGCACCCGCTTGGCCACGGAGAACGCGCGCGTCACGCACCGTCCGAGGAACGCGCCCACGGTTCCGGCCGACGTCGCGGCCTCGAAGGCGTCCTTCACCTGGCCGAGGATCTGCGGCTCGCCGACGACCATGGAGTCGAGGCTCGAGGCGACGCGGAAGATGTGGCGCACGGCGTCGCTGCCGGAGCGCTCGTAGAGGTGGTTCTGGAGGGAATCCACGTTCGGAAGGTTCGCGAGATTCGCGAGCTCCTCGCGCACCGCGGCCAGCGTGGCGTGTTCGTTCCCGCGACCGGAGGCGTAGATCTCGACCCGGTTGCACGTGGAGACGAACACGACTTCCTTGATCTCCTCCCGGCTCGCGAGACGCACGAGCACCATCTCGGGGGGCGTGTCGCTCCCCGCGAGTTTCTCCCGGACGTCGACGGGAGCCGTGCGGTGGGAGAGGCCGCAGACGACGATCACGGGAGAGCCGCCGCGATCGGGCCGCCGCTTTGGGTCGTCCGGAACAGGTAGAACACGAGGAGGAGCACGGCGAACCCGAAGCCGGCGATGGTGCCGTAGGCCGCCCGACGTCCGCGCCAACCCGCCGCCGCCCGGAGCAGGAGCACCGCCGCGAACAGGAACCAGGACGCGTAACCGAACACGGCGCGCGCGATCTCGGCGGAGCTGCCCGCCTCCACCTTCCGTGCCCACGTCGTTCCGGTGAGGATGCCGATGGTCAGGAACGGGAAGCCGGCGAGGAGGAAACGGTGCTCCGCGCGATCGAGCGCGTCGAGCGGAGGGAGCTTCTGGAGGAGGCCTCCCTTGCGTTTCGCCTTGAGCTGCTTCTCTTGGACGAGGTACGCGACGGCCGCCGCGAACGAGAGCATGAAGAGCGCTTCCCCGACCACGTTCACGGTGACGTGGATGGGAAGGATGGCGCGCGTCATGCGCGACGTCGGCTCGTCGCCCGCACCTCCCATGCCCACGAACCGGGACGCCAGGAAGAACGTGAGCGCGAACGGCGCGACGAACGCTCCGACGACGTCGATACGGTAGCGAACGCGCATGGCGAGGTAGGCCCCGCACGTGACGACCGACACGACGCTCATCGCGAAGTGCACGCCCTCCACCGGACACACCCGGTAGACGACCGACGCCACGACGAGGTGCACCGTGTGGAGGACCGCCGCCACGCCGACGAGCCTCGGTGCGATCCGCCCTGCGGACACCACCTTCTCGGACCCGCCGAGGTACGCGATGAAGAGGACGCTCGCGGCGCCGTAGAGGAGCGCCGTCGTGACGAAGAGGAGATTGACGAGGAAGATGGGCTCTGCGTGCACGGGGAACTCTCGGGAGGGGGTCCTCGGAGGGATCCCTCGGTCTAGCGTGGAGGTTTCCGGGAATTCACGCAAGAACCCGCGGGATCACCCTGCGTTCGCGGCCACGAAGAGGGCCAGGATCGACTCGTCCGTGGCGGGCGAAGCGCTTCCGATCCCGAGACGGGCGATGGTCGCGCCCCCTTCGGCGGACGCCGCGAACGTGGCGAACGAAGGGGCCGGAGTGCCGATCCATCCGGGCCGCACCTCGTAAGCGTTGTCCCCGAGAACCATGGAGTCACCGAGGATCTCGGCGCCGGATTCCTCGAGCTGTGCCTTGGACTTCACGAGGCCCACGAGTTTCGTCGCCTCCGGCGAACCCGATACCTCCGACGTGACGTGGACGCCTTCGACCACGGAATAGGTCCGGTTTTCGCGGACGAGCCGGATCTCGTTCGCCTCGAATTGGACGACGCCGGCCACGATCCACTCGTCGAGCGAGGCTTGAGGGAAGAACACGCGGTTCGGACTCGCCATGGGTCCATCCTCGCAGGGGACCCGGGTTTCCTGCAAACCCTCCGACGCGTCCGCGCCCCGACGCGCGGTTGACGCGGCGGAAGGAAGGCCGGATAGAAGGATCTCCGATGCCCCTCCCTCCCTCGTTCGAAGCGCGCATGGTCTCGGCGCGCATGCTCTCGCCGAACGTGCGTGAGCTCACGTTCGAGCGCGTCGACGGCGCGGCGTTCGGGTTCGAGGCGGGACAGTGGGTCAATCTGGTGCTTCCCGGCGATCCGTCGCCCTACCGCCGGGCCTATTCGATCGCCTCCGCACCCGACGGTTCGCCGCGCTTCGAACTGGCGGTCACGCGCGTCGCGGACGGGCCGGGTTCCGGACTGTTGCACGCGATGTCCCCCGGATCGGTCGTGCGCGCCGAAGGTCCCCAGGGTTTCTTCACGCAGGGTACGAACGCCGGCGCACCGGCCCTGTTCGTCGCCACGGGCACGGGCGTGACGCCGATGCGCAGCATGATCCGGGACGCGCTCGCCCACGGCGCGACGTCTCCCCTCTGGCTCCTCTTCGGCAACCGCACCGAAGACGACGTCCTCTACGACGACGAGTGGCGCGCGCTCGAGGCGAGCCACGCGAACGTGCGCGCGTTCCGGACGCTCTCGCGCCCCGGCCCTTCGTGGACGGGTCGGACCGGTTGGGTGCAGTCCCACGTCCCGGAACTCTGGACCGAACTCGCGGCGAACGGCTCGGTACGTCCCCACGTGTACGTGTGCGGCCTCGTCCGGATGGTGAACGCCGTCCGCGAACTCCTGAAGAAGGATCTCGGCCTCCCCCGTCAGGAGATCCACACCGAACGGTACGACTGACTCCGCTCGATCGCCGTCAGAAGTCCTGGCGCGCGATTCCGACGTCGCCGATCTCGATCTCGCGCTCCGAGCGCGTGACGAGACAGATCGACGAGTGCTTCTTCGTGCCGATGACGCGGAGCTCTCCGATGACTTCCTCGGGGAATTCGTCGCGCGAGGGAGCGGGCGCGAGGCGTTCGACCTTCGCGGGCTGCTGACTCTCGATGGCGACGCGGGTTCCCGCGTTGTCGGAGACGAAGCTGTCGCGCCACACGTCCGCCCGCCGTCCGATGAAGAGGCGGTTGCCCGGGACGAGTCCGTCTTCCGACCCCTTGTCGACGAACACGAGCTGGTTCTGACCGTAGAAGACGTTGTGGTTGATGCTCGAGACCACCTTCGCCTTGAGGTTCACGTCCGCCTTCTTCGGCGGCACGACCTCGAAGTGGCGCGGGATGAGCGCGACGAGCGCACCGCGTTCGATGGTGTCCAGCGTCTCGATGACGGAGGCCCGTGCGACCTTCGTCTTCTCGTTCCACTGGTTCACCTTGAGGGTGCCTTGGATGCGCACGATGTTCTTCGTGGCGCCGCCGCGGATGTCCGGCTCGATGGGTCGGAAGACGGTCAGCTCCTGACCGATGACCACGTCGTCCTTCTTCACCTTCACGTAGACTTGGTCCGTGTCGGTGAGGAACATCTTGTCCTCCGGCGACGCGTACACCTCGCCGAAGACCTCCTGCTTGTCCTCGTCGAAGAACGCCTGCTCACGGAGGAAGATGGTGCCCGGACCGACCTGACGGCGCCTGTCGACGAGGTTCCCTCCGGCCGTCGATCGGATGGAATCGGGTTCACTGGTCCCGAGCTTGAGACGGACGACTTCCCCGACCTCGATGTAGTGCGGGTTCTTGATCTGCGGGTTCATGGCCCAGATGCGGGGCCACTGGTACGGGTTCTTGAAGTACTGCTCGCAGATGCGCCACAGCGTGTCGCGCTTCTTGACGGTGTGGGTCGACGGGACGGCGAGGCCCTTGAGCGTGGAGGAACGGGGGCCGCTCGTGAACACGGGGCCACTCGCGTCGCCGCGCATGGCCGCGCCGCCGTTTCCACGGGCTCCGGCGCGATTCGGACCGAGATCGAATCCGTCCGTCTCGTCGCCCGACTTGGGTCGGGACGACGACGAACCGCCGACGTTGCCGCCGCCGAGCGCTTGACCGGGAGGGGGAGGAGCGACCCCGCCGGGAAAGAACGTGGACGTCACGGTGGGCTGCGCGGCGGCCCCCGTCGACGCGCCGTTCGCGGCGGGCGCGACGGACGCCCCGGCCCCCACGGAAGCTCCCGCGGACGCTCCGGCGGCGCCGGGATCGACGGTCACTTGGGCCGACGCGACCGAATCGCCGAACGTGGCGAACACGGCGATCAACGCGCCCGAGAAGACGATGCCACGCGAACGGTTCGCGCCAATCATGGAGATACCTCACGCTTCTGGGTCGAGCTCTTCATTCGTCGCGCGGCCTCGCTCCGCGGGAAGTCCCGACGGAGTCGTTCGAAATTCGATTCGGATCGTTCGGACTGCCCCAACTTCTCGTACGCCATGCCGAGGCGGAGGAGCGCATCGGGCAGTTTTTTCCCCTTGGGGAACCGGGCGAGGAGCCCTTCGAACTGCTCGGCGGCGCGTGCGGCTTCGCCCTTCGCGAAGAAACACTCGCCGCGCCAATAGAGCGCGTTCTCCGCACGCGGATGATCGGGGTACCGGAAGAGGAACCCGTTGAAGGCGTCGAGCGCCTGGTCGTAGTCCTTCGCGTTCACCAGGGACAAGGCGGCGTCGTAGGATCGCTTCGCGTCCGGATCCTTCGCGCTCGTCTTGAGCGGTCCATGGTCGTCGTGATCCTCCGGCGACGAGATGACCGCGGCCGTTTCGGAGGATCCACGCTGCTCTTCCGTGCCGTCCGGCCCGATGCGCACCACCTTGAGGCGCGGCGTGTCGGCCACCTTCGACTTTTCGATGTTCGTCGGACGGCCGATGGGTCCGCGGGTCTCGGCTTCCTGCACTTCGAGGGCGCTCACACGCTGGTCGAAGCGGTCGTGGTCCGACTTCACGCGGGCGAGATCCTCCTGCAGTTTCGCCATGTGGCGTTCTTCGGCGCTCCGTGCGCATCCGAGGGCGGGGGCCACGACGACGATCGATGCGAGCGCGAGCGAACGCGATCGGTGGAGGAACGGAGGCCACATGTCGACCTCGGAGCGTAGGGCCTCGCCCGCCCCGAGCGCCAATTTGTGACGGAGCAGCTATCGGGGCGACCGAGGAGTGGTTTCGGGGCGGTTTCCGGGGCCCGGCGCGATCGAATCGGGCTATCCTCGCGGAACCTTTTGTCCTCGGGGCCCCCCCTCGACCGGACTCGACCGGAGGTCCCGTGCCGCCGCCCCGCAAGAAGCTCGACCTCAGGAAGACGCTGTTCCTTCTTCCGAACATCATCACGCTCTCGAGCATCTTCTGCAGCTTCGACTCGATCCGCCTCACCGCCGGCGCCACGAGCGACGACGACTACTACCGTGCGTCGTTGCTCCTCGTGTTCGCCCTCATCTTCGACATGCTCGACGGTCGCGTCGCACGGCTGACGAAGACCCAGAGCGCCTTCGGCCTCCAGATCGACTCCCTCGCGGACGCCATCTCGTTCGGCGTCGCCCCCGCCCTCCTCGTCTACCAGTGGTCCCTGCACCAGTTGGGCGTGACGGGCCTCGTGGTGTCGTTCACGTTCGCGGCCGCCGGCGTCGTGCGCCTCGCGCGCTTCAACGTCCTCTCCATGGGGGAGAAGGGCGCCCCCACGAAGCCCGGTAAGTACATCGTGGGACTTCCCGTTCCGGGGGCGGCGGGAATCCTCGTCTCCCTCGTGCTCGCGAACCACGCCATCGGCGGCGATCTCATGGCGGCGAAGTACATCGTCCCGCTCTCCGTGCTCACCGTGTTCCTGAGTTTCCTGATGGTCTCGACCATCAAGTTCCGGTCGTTCAAGGACCTGAAGCTCAACGCGGGCACGATCGCGCTCGTCCTCTTCGTCATCGCGTCGTCCGCCTTCATCTCCATGAAGCTGCGGCCGGCGTTCGTGCTCGTCTGGCTCCTCGGGTTCTACGTGATCATCGCGCTCGTCGAGGCGATCGTCGCGATTCCGAAGCGGCGTCGCGAGCGCGAGAAGCGCACGAGCATTCCTCCGCTCTCGTGATCTCCTGATCCACTGACCCGTCGCGCTTCCGCGATCCCGATCCACCCACACTCCCGGTCCGGAGGGGCCCGTGCTCGACGAAGCGCAACGGCTCACGGACGAAGGTAGGGGCCACCTCCGCGCGGGACGGACGGAGCGGGCCGTGTCGGTCCTCCTCGACGCCGCGGCGCTGACGCACGTCCCCGAAGCGGAGTACCGGCTCGTCCTCGGGCCGCTCGCGGAAGCGTTCGAGGCGGCGGGACGGTTCCGCGAGGCGGCGTCCGTCGCGTGGTACCTCGCCGCGAAGGATCCGAGGGAGCTCGCGCGGAAGAAGAACCTCCTCGGCAAGCTTCCTCCGACCGATCACGCGCGGAGCCTGACCATGCTCGGCGAAGGTGCGCGGGCGGCCGCGGTGCTCGAAGAGGCGGGACGGATCGCCGCCGCCGCCATCGTCCGCGAGAACGCAGAGGACTGGGCGGGCGCGCGCATGCTCTGGGCCCGCCTCGTCGAGAGTGGCGCGACCCGGGGAGACTCTTACGTGGGCGCGCTCGTCGCGTTCAATCTCGCGCGGACCGCGAAGAAGCTCGGGGACGTCCGTCCCTCCCACGACGCGTTCGTCCGATCCGTGAGCCTCCTCGAGGAGGGTGCCGATCACTTCGAGACCATCGGGCAGCGGGAACGGGCGTTCGATTGCTTCCAGGTGCTCGTGCAGATCGGTCGCGAGAGCGGGATGTTCGAGGACGTCCTCGAGGGGTACGTGAACTGCATCCGGATCCTCCGCGAGGACCACCTCAAGTACTTCGCCCTCCAGCACTACGACGAGGCCATCGCGGCCGCCGAGACGGCCGGGGAAACCGCCGCCGCCGCGACGTTGGCACGCGAAGCCTCCGCCTTCGCCCGATCCATCGGCCTCGAACCGGCGAGCCGGAGCTACACGCTCCGAGCCGCGGAGCTCTGGTTGGCGCTCGCCCGTTCCCACGTCGGGCGAGGAGCGCCCCCGGAAATCGCGGAGAACGCGTACCTCGCGTCGATCCTCGCCTTCGGGGAGGCGGGCCGCTACCGCCGAGTGGGCGATCTGTACGAGGAGATCTCGCGCATCGGACTCGACGAAGCGCGGAGTCGTCACTACCTCCGCGCGACGAAACGTTACGAAGGCGTCGCCGACGAACGGCTCGACGCGTCTCCCCTTCCGTCGCACACCCGCCGTGCCGACGAATTTCCCGACGTGTGGCACGTCGACGTCCTCGAGTGGGAACAGGCGGGGAGTGCTGCCGAAGCCACGGCCGACGTCGTCGTCGACACGCGTTGGCCGGAGTTGATCCGACGGAAAGCGCTCCTCGCGCGGTTCGTGGCCATCGCGTACGAACCGGTCCCGGACGACGTGGGTCTCGGCGTCAAGCTCGCGGCCGCGCTCTCCGATCTCCAACTGTTCGCGGCGTTGTCTCCCCTCGAGCGCTTGTACGAGTCGAAGTCCGTGGCGGTGCGCGCGGCGGTCGCGAAAGGGGCCCAACTCCTCTTCTTCAAGCGCACCCTCACGACGGTCCGACGCGCGCTCCGCGACCCGTCGCCGGAGGTCGTCCGGGCGGCGACCGCTTCCCTCTCGTCCCTCTACTTCCAACACGCGTTCGACCCGTTGGCGCGAATCGTCCGCGAGTTCGACGACGACGCGATCCGCGCGGGAGCCATCGCGGCCATCGCCCGCATCGACACGCAGGAAGCCGCGGAGTTCCTACTGGCCGTCCTCGAACACGGAAGCGAAAACGAGCGGGGCGCGGCCGAGAACGCGCTTCGCGAGTCACGGGGCATGCGCTTCGTCGAACACGCGAAGGCCCACCTCGCGACGACGAACGACGCCACGCGGGCGCGACTGCAGTCCATCTTCGAAGCTCGTGGCCTCCGCTTCGATTCGGAAGCCTGAGTTTCCCCGCCTCTCGTCCCCCGAGGACTCCCGTCCTGTACCATGACGGGACCATGACGTTTTTTCCCGATTGGTTCCCTCGCGTCGTCCCGGCCCTGTCCGTCCTCGCCATGACGTGGTCCTTCGTCGCGGAGGCCGACGCCCAGACGAAAGGCGCTCCGACGAACGGCGGCTCCGTGACCCGCGCACCGCGTACACGTTCGGGGGAGGAGCCGGAGGAACCCATCGACGTCATCCCGCCGATCGGGGCGGAACCGACGGCGCGCCCGAGGCCGAAGGCACCGGCGACGGGAAACCAAGGAACGCCCGCGAATGCGGGAGCAACCGCCAACGGACGGACCGACGCGCGCGTTCGGAACGGGGACGACGTCGTGGGAACGATCCCGCCGGAGGACTCGAACACGCCCGCGTCGCGACCGAAGCGCACGGCGACCGAACCGACCGAGGAACCCTCCGAGGACGCGCCGTCGGGTGCGGGCTTCGCGAAGACACGATTCCGGTGGGGCATCGCACCCGCGGGAGGTGTGCTTCTGGCGAACGGATTGGCCTACGCGGGTGGCGGACTCGATCTGCGGTTCGGTGCGCAGATCACCGAGAAGTTCGGCTTGTACGCGCAGCCCACCCTCCTCTTCGCGACCGCGTCGAGCGGGGGAACCACGGTCGGCGCGCTCCTCGCCGGAACCGCCGTCGTGGCCGACGTCACTCTCGCCGACACGTTGCTCCTCGGCGCGGGTCCGGAAATCCTCGCGGCGGGCGTCGCGGCGGGTCCCGCGGGCGCGACCGCCGTTCCCGTGTTCTCGGTCGCCACCCGCGCTGCGGTCGTCCTCGGTCCGAAGCGGGCGGACAAGCGTCACGGCTTCATGATCGGCGCGGATGTACGCTTTCTCTTCGCGGGCGGAACACCGTTCGTGGCACCGATGTTGGGGATTGGTTACGAGACGTTCTGATCCACGGCCCGCCGCGCCGTCCGGCGAGGGCCTTCGCGTCGCGTTCCCTCCCATGAACGGGGTACGCTTGGTCGGAAGTTTGCGGTCCGGAGCGCGGCCTTTCTACGCTTCGTCCATGATCTCCCTCCGCAAGCTCGCCGTGGTCGCCGTCACCGGATTCGTTTCCCTCTTGGCGCGCGACGCCTTCGCGCAAACTCCGCCTCCCGCCGCGCCCGCCGCTCCTGCTGCCGCGCCTGGCGCTCCCGCAGCTCCGGCCGCCCCGGCCGCGGCTCCGGCCGATCCCGCGGCTCCGACGACGCTCGCGCCTCCGCCCGCGCCGGGCGCGACGCCCGTGGCCGGCGCCACGGCCCCTGCCGAAGGCGGCTCGGAGGATCCGGACTTCAAGGGCGCGCGCTTCCGTTGGGGTATCTCGCCGATCGGCGGCGCGCTCATGTCGGGCGGCGCGACGGCCGGCGGCGGCGGTATCGACCTTCGCTTCGGCGCCCAGATCACCCGCATGTTCGGTGTCTACGCGCAGCCGGTGGCGATCATCGGTGGCAGTTCGGGAGCGGCGGGCGGAAGCGCCACGGTCATGGGCGGCAACGCCGTCATCGCCGACTTCACGTTCGCGGACATGGTGTTCGTCGGCGTGGGTCCCGAAGTTCTCGGCGGCGCGAGCGCGAGCGCGGGCACGGCGGGTGCGGCAGCGTCCTCCGGCGTGAACTTCTCCCTCGCGGCCCGTGCGGGTGTGATCCTCGGAAGCCAGAAGCCCGAGCGTCGCAGGGGATTCTTGATCGCCTTCGACATGCGCACGATCTTCACCGCCGGTTCGCCGACCATCACCCCGATGCTCGGCCTCGGCTACGAAACGTACTGATCGGAACTTCGGTTCACCCCGCGCGGAGCAGATCGCGTAGCGCTCCCTCGAGCGCGGGGTGCTCGAACCGGAACCCGAGGGACTCGAGCCTCGCCGGCACCACCCGGTGTCCGGCGAGGACGATGTTCGCGCGCTCCTCGCCGAGGATCGTCCGGAGGACGAATGCCGGGACCCGCGCGACGGACGGACGCCCGAGGACCTTGCCGAGGGTCCGCGCGAACGTGTCCATGGTCACCGGCGACGGAGCCGTGACGTTGTAGGGACCAGCGAGCGCCTCCGTCTCCAACGGGAACAGGATCGCGCGCACCGCGTCGTGCTCGTGGACGAAGCTCATGAACTGCTCGCCCGAGCCGAGCGGACCGCCGGCGAACGCACGGAACGGCGGGAGCATCTCCTTCAGGGCCCCTCCTCCGGTCCCGAGCACGATCCCGATCCGGGGATGGGCGACGCGGATCCCTGCCGCACGCGCCGGTTCCGCGGCCGCTTCCCATTCCTCGCAGAGCGTCGCGAGGAAGTCGCTCCCGTGGTGATCGGATTCGTCGGAGGTCGACCCGTCCTCGCGGAATCCGTAGATGCCGATGGCGGACGCGCTGACGAACACCTTCGGCTTCTCGGCGAGCGCGGCGACGGCGCGCGCGAGTGCCGTGGTCGTGGCGATACGGCTCGACCGGAGGATCGCCTTCCGTGCGTCGGTCCAGCGCGCGTCGGCAACGCCCTCCCCCGCGAGGTTGATCACCGCGTCGCACCCGTCGAAGGTGCCGACCTCGAACGTCTGCGACGGCGAGAAGAGCGCGAACGTCGCCCGAGGATCGCCCGCTGCGCGCGCACGCGAAGGATCGCGCGAGAGCACGGTGACCCGATGTCCGGCCCGGAGGAGCTCGGAGACGATCTGTTTGCCGATGAACCCCGAACCTCCCGAGACGACGACCTTCATCGGACCTTCGATGCCCCACGTCCCGGCGGGGTCGCGGAATCAGCCACCGAGGTAGGCCGCCTGGATTTCGGGCTTCGTGAGGAGCTCGGCCGAAGGGCCTTCGAGCGCGATCTCGCCCGTGCGGAGGACGTAGGCGCGCTGGCTCGATCCCAAGGCGATCCGCGTGTTCTGCTCGACGACGAGCACCGTGACCCCCGCCTTCGCGACGACACGGATGGCCTCGAAGATCTGCTGGACGAGCTTGGGCGCGATGCCGAGGGACGGCTCGTCGAGGAGGAGGAGAGAGGGTCGGGACATCATGGCCCGACCGATGGCCAGCATCTGCTGTTCGCCTCCGGAAAGGGTGCCCCCTTCCTGTTTCATCCGTTCGGCGAGGCGCGGGAAGAGGGTCGTGACGTCGGCCATGGTCTCGGCCATGGTCTTCGCGTCGCGGTGGAGGTACGCGCCGAGCTCCAGGTTCTCCCGCACCGTGAGCTCGGGAAAGATCGCACGACCCTCGGGCACGAGAGAGACGCCGAGGGCGACGAGCTCGTCGGTCGTGAGACCGCCGACGTCGCGGCCCGCGAACCGGATGGTCCCGGATTCGATGGGGAGGAGGCGCGCGATGGTCTTCAACGTCGTCGTCTTGCCGGCGCCGTTCGCGCCGATCATGGCGACGATCTCGCCGGGCATCACGCGCAGATCGATGCCCTTCAACGCCTTGATGCCGCCGTAGCGGACGGCCAGGCCGCGGATCTCGAGGAGAGGTTCCCCGTCGGCGAGGGAGGCCCGGGGCCTCGTCGGGTGGTCCGTCCGCATCTCAGGTCGCTCCGTCTTCGGCGCCGAGGTAGGCCGCGAGGACCTTCGGGTCGACCTTGATCTCGGCAGGAGTGCCGTGCGCGATCGTCTCGCCGTGATCGAGCACGTGGATCTCCTCGCACACGCCCATGACCACCTGCATGTTGTGCTCGACGAGGACCACGGTCAGATCGAACGTGTCGCGGAGCCACCGGATCTGGGTCTTCAGGCCCTCTGCCTCTCCGTAGTTCATGCCGGCGGCCGGCTCGTCGAGCAGGAGGAGCTTCGGCGAGAGCATCATCGCGCGGGCGATCTCGAGGCGCCTCTGGTTGCCGTAGGGGAGCGACGACGGTGCGTCGTCCGCGGAGGACTCCAGGTCGAACACACGGAGGAGTTCGCGGGCGCGCGCTTCCATCCGAGCCTCGTCCTCGAAATGCACCGGAAGGCGCAGAAGGGCGGCGCCGAGGTGCGCCCTCTTGTCGATCTCGCAAGCCACGAGGAGGTTCTCGAGCACCGTGAGCTGCCCGAAGAGGCGGATGTTCTGGAAGGTACGCGCGATGCCGGTGGCCGCGATCCTCGCAGGACCGAGCTTCGCGAGATCCGTGGACCCGAAGCGGATGGTTCCGGCGTCGAACGCGTAGACGCCGGTGACGAGGTTGAAGACCGTGGTCTTGCCGGCGCCGTTCGGACCGATGAGACCGAAGATGGAACCGGCCGGCACCCGGAACCCGACGTCGGAGACGGCCCGGAGTCCTCCGAAGCTCTTCGACACGCCGTCGAGGACGAGATCGGCCGTCGCCGTGCGCGGCGCGCTCCCGGAGGTCGCGGCCGTCACGAGGCCCCCTCGGACGCGGCGCCCACGGGGACCGTCGATCCGGAAGCTCCTGTTCCGGAAGACGAAGGCTTCGCTCCCGGAGGTCCCTTCTTCGGGCGCGAGGCGAAGAGTTCACGCTCGCCGAGGAGGCCCTCCGGACGGAGGATCATGAGCGCGATCAGCACGACCGCGTAGGCGATCATGCGCAGGGCGTTGAGATCGAGCCAGGGTGCCGAGAAGAGGACCGACTGGACGACGTCGGATCCCTGGGCGAGTTCGATGGCCTTCACGCTGAAGGTCACGAAGAGGCCGCCGAGCGCGGCGCCCGTGACGCTCCCGGAGCCCCCGAGGATGACCATGGTGATCGCGTCGAACGAGAACTGGAAGGTGAAGCTGTCGGGCTGCACGATGGGCGTGCCGTCGCGCACGATGGCGAGCAGACCTCCGGCGATGCCACCGCCCACCGCGGAGATCACGAACGAGGTGACCTTGTACCGCGTGGGGTCGACGCCGACGGCCGCGGCCGCGATCTCGTCCTCGCGTAGCGCGCGGAGCGCCCTTCCCCATCCCGAGAACTTGAGGCGCCACGCGAGGACGCCCGTGAGGAGCGCGACGCCGAAGACCCAGAACGGGCCCGCGTAGAGCGGCACGCCGTCCTGGTCGGGCCCCATGAAGCCGTTCTGTCCGCCGAGCTTCGTGATCGCCACGGAGACGACGTGGAAGAGCGGTCCCACCACGCCTCCCTCGCCGCCCACCTTCGACCATGCCGTCGCCAGGCTCTCCTCTTCCGTGATCGACGCGGTCGCCACGAGGAGCCGGAAAATCTCCGCGAATCCGAGGGTGACGATGGCGAGGTAGTCGCCCTTGAGTCGCAGGCTGGGGAGACCGACGACGAGACCGAACGCGCCCGCGACCGTCCCCGCGGCCAGGAGACACAGGGGCACCACGACGAACGATCGCGCGAACGTGGGTTCCCCGCCGCCGAACGACACGTGGAGCTGGGACGCCACGATCGCGCTCGTGTACGCCCCGATTCCGACGAAGCCCGCGTGGCCGATGGAGAACTGACCCGCCATGCCGTTGATGATGTTGAGCGACATGGCGACGACGACGTTCACCGCCGCGAGCATGACGAGTTGCCGGAGGGAGCTGTCCGGCACCACGGTGTCGAGGGCGAAGTCGAGGAGGACGAACACGACCGCGGCGATCACCGCGTACCCGGCGCTGCGCATCTACTTCACGACGCGGAGGTACGGCGGCAGCTCGCGCTTCGGCTTCTTCGCTTTCGGTTCCGGCGGACGACGCACGGTCTCGCCGGCGGCGGGCGGTGCCTTCGCGCGTTCGATGCGCGCGACGGGTCGCTCGGCTTCGGCCCCTTCCGTGCCCGCCGTGCTCGAGGGACTGGGAGGAGGAACGGCGGCGAGGCGGTTCCTCTCGGCGTCCCCCTTCTGGGCCTTCTTGCGGGGCTTCTTGGTCTTGAGGGCCTTGGGCGACGGCGCCAGCTCGAGGTGGCCACGCTTCGCGGGCTTCGGATCGGGGACGGCCTTGACGTCCGCCGCCTGGGGACGGGCCCCGTCCTTGGGCTTGGGCTGTCCCTGGGACTCCGCCTGGGCGGCGATCTCCTTCGGGATGTCGTCCGGCCAGACCATGGCGCGGCCGTCTTCCCCGACCAGGGCGAAGATGCTGGTCCACGGCATCACGCAGTAGAACGGAGCGCGGTTGAAGCTGAGCGTGCAGGTCATCCCGTCGTCGTCGAGGTGCAGATCGGGGATGGGGACCGGCATGTTGAGGCCGATCTGGAGCACGAGCTGCGGCTGCTTCTTGAACCACGCCGGCACCGCCACACCGTCGCGTCGCGGATCGAGGTGCACGAAGATGCTCGAGCGCTCGAGGAGCGCCAGGGCGACCTCCTTCTTCGGAGGCAGTGCGGGCGGAGAGGCCATGAGAGACCTCGGTTTTAGACCCAATTCCGGCCGTCTTGATGGCAAAACGTACGGCCGTGCGGGCTTTCCGACTCAAAACGCGGGCATTGCCCAACGTCGCCCCCGCCGGCGTGTTCGACGATTTCGGCTGGTGCACGAGCGACACCCTCGAATGGCGCGCGCCGTCTCCCGGATCGGCTCGGGCCTTCGACGCGACCACGGGGCTCGATGGTTCGGATCCTGCGCGGATGGTGTTCGTCTTCCGACGCCCGTGCGACTTCCTCCCGGTCGAACGGGCGAGCCTCCACGCCTTCGATCTCGGACTCACGGACGAGTGGGCCCTGGCGCCCTACGCCATCGACGACGCGACCGACGGATTCTGGGAGCGACGCACGCCCCCCGGCGACTGGATGTGGCTCGCCGCCGACAACCTCAACGCCCTCTATTGGGGACTCCACGACTGGGCCCACTTCCACAACCACGGCCCCTTCGAGCGTCGCGCGTGGACCGAGCTCCACTGCGATCGCTGCGCGTTCGCGTGGCTCGTGGACAATCGGGAAGTCCTGGAGCTCGACGCGCCGACGCTCGCACGCGTCCGGAGGGAGATCCTCGCGCTCGTACGTCGGCGCTTCGTCGACGAAGGGGAAGCGATCCCTCCGGACCTCGAGTCGTGGTGGGCCGTCCCCGGGGACGACTGAGACGCTCACCGACGCACGGACGCCGCGAGCCGTTCGGTCACGATCTCGGCCGGGAGCCCGTCGACGTCGAGCATCTTCCGCTTTCCGGAGGCCCCCACGACCACGCGGACCCGACGCTTCGGGACCTCGAGCGCCTCGGCGATCACGCGCACGAGTTCCTCGTTCGCCGCGCCGTCCACGGGAGGTGCGGCCACGGCGACGTCGACGGTCAGGCCCTCCGCGCGCAGGACGGCACTCCGCTTGGCGCGCGGCTTTGCGAGCACGGAGAGCCGCACCGTCGTCCCCTCCGTCATGTCCGAGACCGCGACCTTCGCGTCATCCGCGGCGATCGCGACGACGGAACCGGAGGACGAACGGCGCCGCGAACGCGAGGAGCGTGAACGCGCCGAACGCGTCGGGCGCACCGACGGCGCTCGACGAACACTGGTACGTCACGCCGCGGACGGGAGGAGTGCCGTCGTCTTCTTCGCTCGATCGCGTGGTGGACTTCTTCTTCTTCTTGGTTCCGGCGTCGGTGTCGACTTCCTCCTCGGAATCGTCGTCCTCTTCCTCGGAGTCCGAGTCGTCGGCCCCCGCGTCACCGCGCGAAGTCGTGCCGGTGCCGGTTCCCGTCCCCGTGCCGGTTCCCGTCCCCGTGCCGGTTCCGGCATCTCCCGTCGTCGCTCCCGCGGCTTCGACGGTGACACTCAACGTGGTCTGCGCCGCGCGATCGCCTCCCGTCCCCGCACCGTTCGCCGCGAGTCCGACCGCCCAGATCTTGAGTTCCTGGGGGGACGAAGGCGCCGTGAGCTTGAACGCGTAGGTGGTGTTGCCGCCCTTCGCGCCCGCTTGCACGAGTTCGCCGAACGAGTCGCGGAGGTTCGTGCCCGCGGTGAGCTTCGCGCCGTCGGTGGCGGCGACACCGGCGCCGGAGGCGGTCTGCCCGGAAGCGACGACGAGCGTGTAGTCCCCCGTCTGCCCGCCCTTGAGCGTGCGGGGTCCGTTCAACGTGACCGTCGGCGCCGCGCCGCCGTTGTGGCACTGGTTGCACGACTGCCCGTTCGGATTCGCCGTGTTGGGCTTGCCCGTGTACCCCGAGACGCCGCCCGCGTTCGCGTGGGCGGTGCGCGGCATCGCCGTCGACGCCGTGAAGGTGGCGAGGGCCGCGGCGATCGCGATTCGGACGTGGGCGTTCGTGCGGGAGGACATCAGACGAGCCCGTGCGGGTTCGCGCCGAAGGGACCGCCATCGATTTTCGCCGCGGCCGCGAGGTACGCCCACATGCCGGGGCCGCTCGCGGTGTTCGCCGGGAGACCGACGTTCGCGTCGGTCTTGCCGGTGGTCCCCTGCTTCACGTACTTGCCCACGACGAGGACGGAGAGGTTCGCCTGGTGGTCCGAACCGGGGAGGCTGCGCGAGAAGTCGCCGCCGATGACGACGATGACGTTGCGGTCGTTCGACGTCGTGCCGTTCACCATGCGCGACATGAACGTCGTGAGGCCGGGCGCGATGCGCTGACGGAACTGGTTGCGGGCCGTCGTGCCCTGCGTGTCGCCGTGGGTGTCCCAACCGCCGTCGATGGCGACGACGACACCCGTGCCCGCGCGCACCATGAGTTCGGCGGCGGCCATCTTCGCGTTGAAGTTGTTCACGGCGGTCCCCTGGAGGTTGTAGGCCGTGTTGAACTCCTGCGTGCTGAACGGCACGACGGGCTTCTGGAGCGTCTCGACCGAGGCGCGGATGCCTTCGGACACCGACGAGAGCGCGATCTCGTTGCCCGTCATCGTGCCCTTCGACAACGTTTCCGCGGCGAGGAGTCCCTTCGAGGCGCCGTCGCGATCGACGGCGTTGGCCGCGGGCTGCGCGCCGGCGAGCGCGTCGATGGTGGCGCGCATGTCGGTCACGCCCTGGAGCGAGACGCCGCCGACGGGCGCCGGGTTCACACCGCCCGCGAGGGAGTTGCCGCCGACGACCGCGGCCTTGATCGCCGCCGAGCCGCCGATGGCGCCCGCGAGGGCGAGGGGCGCGCTCGTGGTGCCGTTGGCGAAGAACGCGCGCTGGGCGGTGTTGTGCGCGCTGATGCCGTGGCGCACGCCGATGCTCGCGACCTTCGAACGCATGCCCTGCGGGATGGCGTTCGCGAGGACGTTGTCGACGCCGACGTCGCCCATCATGGTCATGTTGTTCGCCGTGACGCCGAACGACTGGTTCATGAAGGCGTCCGCGCCGGTGAAGATCGCGTTGATGCCGCCGTCGAGGTAGATGACGACGACCGACGTGGGTTCCGACGGGGCGGCATACGCGCTCGGAACGAGGAGACCACCCTTCGTCATCGTGGTGCCGAGAGCGGCTCCCGTGGCGGCGGCGAATCCCTTGAGCAGGCTGCGGCGAGAAATCGAGGAACGCATCGTCGTGATCTCCGGATCAATAGGTCGTGAAAGCGGCGGACGTGAGGATGGTCGCGCAGACGTGGGCCCACCGGCGGCGGGCGTCGGTCGTCGACGCACTTCCCGTCGTTGCAAAATCGATGCACGACTGGAGCTCCTCGCGGGACGCGTTGCGTTGCCACGCGGTCTTCGTGCGCGTGGTGCATTCCGCCTTCGCGGATTCCGCGGTAGGCGCGGCGGCGTACTGCGCGCCCGACATGCTGTCGTAGCAACCGGTGAACGCGACGCTGTAGTTCGTGTAGAGGCTCACCGCGTTCGCACGCGGTTCGGAGTACCAACGCGCCGGCGCGTCGCCGAAGGCGGCGGCGTTCGCGGCGAGGGCCGCCGGAGCCGTGCCCAGCGCGCGCGAGAACTCCGTGGCGAGGGCCCCGTAGGGCTTCACCCGGCGACGATCGACTCCGACCTCCGCGACCGCGCGACCGGCGTTGAGATCCGAACCGCCGAACCCCGTGTGCGCGACGCCCTGCTTGCACGACTTGGCGGCGTCCGAAGCCTTTCGCTTCGACTCGGTGCCGTAATCCCCGTCGTCGTTGCTCTCCTCGCCGTTGGCGTCGTCGTCCTCGGCCTTGTCCCGTTCGAGACCGCCCGAGTACGAGAAGACGTCGCACCCCGTCGTTCCGACGAAGACGAGGGAGGAAACCGCGAGGAGGATGGCGTTCGAGATCTTCATGGCACGTGTCCTCATTCGCAGAACGAAGGGTCTTCGACGAAGGTGGTGAGTGCGGACTGGATGGTCTTCGTCTCCTTGAAGCGCGCGACGCACTTGTCGAAGAGCGGACCTTCGCAGGTCGATTCACGACGGCCGTAGAGGAACCGGGTCGCGAGACGGCACGCGTTCACCGCGAAGGCGTCGTTGCCGACGAGCGCCGTGACGAGTTCCTTGTCGTCGTTCACCATGATTCCGCCGAGCACTTCCTTCGCGCCGGCGGCCGGCGGCCTGAACTGGATGTTGTTCATCTGACCAGTACGCGTGGAGAGGACGGCGGCGACCTTGTCGAGCGCGTACCAGGATTCGTAGTGGCAGCCCGCGCAGGCGGGAGCTTTCCGTCCCGTCGCGCTGAGGTCGGCGCCGATGGCGTTCGTCGTCGGGATGAGTTCGAGGCCCGTCGTGTTCTGCAGGATGCGGAAGGCCGCCGGCAGACGGAGGCCCGCGGGCTCGTTTCCGGCGTAACGCACCATCCATCCGCGCGTGCGGAAGTAACCCAGCCCGTTCGGGCTCGGCTGCACGGTGACCTCGGAGTTCGCCTGCTGCGGGTTCGTCTTCACGAGGTCGTACTCGCCGAGGAACATGTCGCTCCACGGCTTCGCGTTCTGGAGGACGTACTTGGCGAGGTAGTAGGGCGCGTCCTGATCGGGCGTCGCGCCCGGCTGCGCGTTGAACTGGGAGTTCACGAAGCCCGAGAAGCGTTCGATGAACTTGGGGTTCGAGAGCATGGACGCCATGGCCGAACGGGGTTCCGCCATGGCCGCGACGTCGGCGGATGCGCCCTCGCCGAGGAGCGAAATGGAGAGGCGGTTCGCGCAGCGCGCGTTCTTGTCGGGGTCGACCGCGTCGGCGCCGGCGTGCTTCGTTTTCGTCGCGAACGCCGCGACGAGGGCCAAGGCCACCGACGACGCGAGGAGGAAGTTGCGAGCTCTCATGCCCCGTCCCTTGAGCAAGGCGCAGGCCGCGACGACTCGTTCCCCCCAGGACGGATCCGTCCGCTCCCACGGTTCGAAACGTCACAGAGGTGTGAACGTGTGCGACAACATCGTATTCTTTGGCGCACCAGGGGCCCAACGGTACCGGTCATTCTCTGTCGCCCCCTGGATCGGAATTTCACCCGGCGCGCGGCCCCCGATTTCGGCGATCCTGGGGGGACGTTGAAATCGAACGTCTCGGAAGGACGACGCCGAACGCGAAGGGCGCTCCTCGGTGGGGTGGCGACCGTTTCCATGGCGACCACCGCCGCGTCGGCGGGGTGTGCCTCGGACCCGACGGGCATCGACTACTCGGTAGCATCGCTCTTCGACGGCACGGCGCTCGGTTCCGTCGTCGTTCGCGTGTACGCGCGGGGCTCGTCGGCGCCCTCGTTCTGCGGCGAGTACCTCGTGGACGAAGGCCGACCGCCGGGCGACTCCATCTCCCTCGTCAACCACGTGTCGACGCTGTCGCTCTCGCCCGTCGATCCGGGCACGTCCGATCCCGTGCGCATCGTCGCGGAGGGATACTCAGGCATCGCCGAAGGGGCGTGCGAAGGCGGCGGGAAGTCGAAGCCGCGCATCCGCAAGGTGGCCGTGGTGCCGTACGCGAAGTCGCGCGTCCTCTCCGTGCATGCCCTCTTCGAGGCCAGTTGCCTCGACAAGCTCGATTGCGACGAGACGACGTCGACGTGTTCGAACGGAGCGTGCGTCTCCGCCACGTCCGCGGAGGCCACCGGGTCCGTCGCGTCGCCGGAGTGCTTCGACGTGCGCAGTTGCCCGTCCCTCGAGCGGGCCACGCGATCGACGGACGCCTGTTCGTACACGCTCCCCAAGGCGACCTCGCGCGGGTACGTGGCCGTGACCTTCCGCTTCGAAGGTGGCGACGACCCACTCGAGGGAGCCGCCGTGCTCTCGCCGGGAGAGTTCACGTCCCCGTCGCCGGGGACCGTCACGCTCGCGGGTCGCATGTGCGAACTCGCCACTCGCGGAACGTTGACGGGCGTCTACTTCGGGTACGAGTGCACGGCTCCCGAACCCGGTTCCCGCATCTGCGCGATCGGGACGGCCACGCCTTCGCCCATCGACGTCATCGTCACCGGACCGACCAACGACGCCGGGGCGAACGACGCCGGGACCAACGACGCCACTGCAGACCGTTCGGCGCACGATGGCGACACGTCCGACGTCACCGCCGATGGCACCGCCGCCGACGGGGACACGGGCACGCGGGACGCCTCGGGCGACGCTCCGTTCGACGTGTCCGACGGGGACGCATCGGGCGGCGGCGATTCCGGGGGCGGTGATTCCGGAGGTGACGGCGGAAGCACGCCACGTGGTCCACACAGCGGCCCCATCGTGTGCGGGGCCACCGGATGCGACGGCAACTTCTCCTCTTGCTGCCTCGACTTCACGCCCCTGTGTCTGACGGACGGAATGCAGTGCGCGTCGAGGTTCGACTGCGACGATCGGACGGATTGCAGCGGCGCGGACGTGTGTTGCGAGTACCGCGACGGCATGGGCGTTCCGCAGAGCGCGTGCCGACCCGCGGCCCAATGCCAGGGGCCCGAGGTGCGCCGGTCGTGCGGCCTCTCGAACGAGTGCGACCCCGGCGAACTCTGCACGGCGACCCCGACGAACGTGGGTCCCTCCGCGCGTTGGTGCACGGGCGGCAAGACACTCGGGTGTTTCGGGGCGACATGCAGTGTGCCGGACCAGAAATGCTGCGAGCCCACGGGTCAGTGCGAAGGAAGCACGACGACGTGCACGGAGTCGCTCTGGTGCGACGATCCCACCGACTGCAACCTGGGGGAGGAGTGCTGTCTCGACCCGAACGTGCCGCGGGCGACGTGCGTGAGCGCCGGCCAATGTCCGGGGAATATGGAGATTCTCTGCCGGGCCGGGACCAACGACTGCGGGTCGGGCGTGCCCTGCATCGCGACGAGTCGGGCCAACTACGCGCTCTTCCGATGTTCCCGGTGAGCGGACGCCGCGATCACGGTCGCGGCGTCCGACCCGGCGCCACGCGCGCCCACATCCACGCGGGCAAGATGCGCGCGAATCGTGTGGCGACGTCGAGCTGCCACGGGAACGCGATCACGGCGGGCTTCCGTTCGAGGCGATCGACAATCACGCGCGCGGCCTTCGGCGGTTGCCAGAGGAACGGGCGGGCCGATCCCATCTCCTGGTTGATGGGCGTGTCCACGAAGCCGGGTTGGACGTCGGTCACGTGGATGCCGGTGGACGCGAGATCGATGCGGGTCGATTCGAGGAACGTGGACACGGCGGCCTTGCTCGCGGAGTAGGCGGCCACGCCGGGGAGTCCTCGTCGCCCGGCGAGGCTCGTCACGGCCACGAGGTGTCCCCCTTGGTGGTGCATGAACACGTGCGTGGCCGCGACGAGGGTCGCGAGGCAGCCCGCGACGTTCGTGCGGAACACTTCGTCCACGGACTCCCAGGCCACGGGCGTGCCCTTGCCCGAACCCCCGATGCCGGCGTTGGCGATCACCATGTCGAGGCGTCCCAAGTCGCGATCGGCTTTCCTCACGCATTCGGAGGCGGCCTCCACGTCGGAGACGTCGAGCGCGTAGACCGTGCACTTGCCGCCGTCCTTCACGATGCGGTCGCGGATCGTCTCGAGGGTCCCGAGTCTCCGCGCGGCCAGGGCCACGTGCGTCCCGCGGCGCGCGAACTCGTGGGCCAAGGCCTGGCCGATTCCACTGGAACCGCCCGTGAGGAGCACCGTGCGGGGAGGCATCCCGTGAGCTTAGCGTTCGGCCCGTCCGCGCGCCGGGCGAACGAGCAGTTCGAGGAGGGAGGCGACCGAACGGTGACGTTCGACCGGGTGCCGGAGGGGCTGACTCGCGCGGACCCGGTAGACGTTCCGTCGACCTTCCCGTTCGTGGGACAGGAACCCACCCTCCTCCAGTTCGAGGACGATCTTCTGGATGGCCCGCTCCGTCACGCCGACCCGCGCGGCGAGATCCCGGATTCGTGCGGTCGGGTCCTCCGCGATGCACACGAGCACGTGCGCATGGTTCGTGAGGAACGTCCACGGATGCGCTCCGGTCGCCGTCGCCCTTCTTCCGGATTTCTTCGGCCCATTTCGAGGATTTCCCACGGTCGTCGTCGGCATCACTTGATCCCAGGAATATACGAACTATGATTCGTGTATTGCGTATCATGATTCATTCTTCCAAAGTCTGCATTCGACAAAATCGTCGCGCACGACGAAATCGCCACCGAGGACTGCACGCGTGAACCAACCGAAGGACGACGTAACCGCGCTCGCGGCGCTGAGGTCCCCCGAGGGTCATCCGTACGGCCCGGTGGAGCGTCTCCGCCGCTTCGCCCACCTCGAGCGGGAGGATCTGGGAATCGTCGTCGTGTACGCGGTGGCCATCGGGCTCGTGTCCCTCGCCGTGCCCGTCGCAGCGCAGGCACTCGTGAGCAACGTCGCCTTCACCGCGCTGCTCCAGCCCCTCGTCGTCCTCTCGGCGTTGGTGCTCGTGGGGTTGGTGGCGGCCGGCATCCTCCGCGCTCTCCAGTACCGCGTCGTGGAGACGCTGCAGCAGCGCTTCATGGTCCGGTTCACGCGCGAGGCCGTTCTCCGGCTGGCCCACGCCGACGTCACGGACTTCGAGGCTCGTGGGGGCCGGGACCTCGTCAACCGTTTCTTCGACTTCCCACTCGTACAGAAGGCGGCCGCGACGCTGCTCATCGACGGGCTGTCGGTCGTCCTCCAGGGCGGAGTATCGCTGGTCCTCCTCGCGTTCTACCACCCCGCCCTCCTCGCGTTCGACGTGGTCCTGCTCGGGCTCATCGCGTTCATCCTCTTCGGCCTCGGCCGCGACGGCGTGGTCACCGCGGTGAAGGAGAGCAAGTCGAAGTACGCGACGGCGGCGTGGCTCGAGAGCATGGCGGCGTCGATCCGCACGTTCAAGGGTCCGGACGGAGCGCACTTCGCCGTCGCGAAGGCCGACACGCTCGCGCGCGACTACGTCCTCGCCCGGAAGAAACACTTCGGGATCGTGTTCCGCCAGATCGTGGCGTCGTACACGTTGCAGGCGGTCGCGACGGCGGCGCTCCTCGGCCTCGGAGGCTACCTCGTCATCCAGGGACAGCTGACGCTCGGACAATTGGTCGCGGCGGAACTCATCGTCACGGGCGTGCTCACGAGCGTCGCGAAGTTCGGCAAGTATCTCGAGAGCTACTACGACCTCGCGGCGTCCATCGACAAGGTCGGCGCCGTGGTGGATCTCCGGTCCGAGCGGAGTTCGGGAATGGGGCGTGAGTGGCACCGCGCGGCGTGCTCCGTGGAGCTCGACGGAGTCGGCTATTCGTACGACGGCGCCGCGCGCGCCCTGCGCGACGTGACGATCGCCGTGGCCGCCGGCGAAGAGGTGGCCGTCCTCGGGAGCGACGCGAGCGGCAAGAGCACCCTCGTCGACATCCTCTACGGCCTCCGTGAACCCACGGACGGCGTGTACCGCGTCGACGGGGTGGACGCGAGGAGCCTCCGCCTGCCGGACCTCCGGGATCGCGTCGCGATCGTGGGCAGGAACGAGACCGTGCGGGGCACGGTGCTCGACAACTTGGTGCTCGGCCGGAAGGACGTGGACGCGCGGGAAGTCGCCGACGTCCTCGAGCGCGTCGCCCTCGCGCGCGAGGTCGAAGCCTTGCCGAGGGGAGCGGAGACCGTCCTCGGCGAACACGGGTGTCGGCTGACGTCGAGTCAGACGGTGCGGTTGTGCATCGCGCGCGCACTCCTCTCCCGTCCCGGACTGCTCGTCGTCGACGAGGTCCTGGACGGACTCGGCGAGGAGACCGCGGCGCGCGTGCTCGAGGGAATCCGGACATTCCCCGCACCGATGACGACCCTGTATTTCACGAGCCGCCGCGACGTCGCCGGTTCCGTGGCGAGGGTCGTCGAGCTCGACGGAGGCACCGTGAGCGTCTCCCGGAAGAACGAGGAGGTCGAATGATGGACACCGCGGATCGACTCGTCCCGGACGCTCCTTCCACGGCGTGGGCCTTGGTGCGCCAGGGCCGCCTGTACGGGGTGGTGGCACGCGCCTCCTCGTCGGACTGTTCGCGCTCGCGGCGCTCGTGCTCGGCCTCACGCCCTGGCAGCAGGCGGCGCCGGGTGAAGCGGCAGGTCGTCGCGTACGCCCCGAAAGAACGACGTCCAGAACCTGGAGGCGCCCATCGAGGGACGCGTCCCTCCGTTGGTACGTGTACGAGGTTCGACCGTGAAGAAGGGCGATCCCATCGTCGAGCTGAGCGACAACGATCCGGACATCCTCGCACGACTCCGCCAGGAGCAGGACGCGGTGGCGGCGCGCCTCGACGCCGCGAAGGCGCGCGCTCGTTCCATGGAGTCGCGCATCGACTCGTTGGCCGATTCTCGTGTGAGTGCCGTGGCGGCGGCGGAGTCCCGGATCGGATGGCGACCCAGCAGGTCATCGCCTCGAGAGCAGGCGCTCGAACTCGCGAAGGCGACGCTCACGACGGCGGCGTGAACATCGAACGCCAACGCTCCTCACCGAGCAGGGCTCCTCAAGCGACGGCTGGGCTCACCAGGCTGAGAGACACGCGCCGGTGGAAGTGGAGCGCGCCAAGGTGACCCTCGCCGCGGCGAAGGCGAAGAGATCGCGTTGAAGGCCGACCGCGAAAAGGTGGGGAACGACGCCAACGCCTCCATCAACAGCGCGAAGGGCACGCAGTCCTCGGCGGAAGCCGAAGTGGCCAACGCCAGCGCGGAGCTCGCGCGCATCGAGGTCCGTCTCGCGCGCCGGTCGGCATAGTCCGTGGTGGCACCCGCGAGGCCGGCACGGTCTTCCGTATCGTCGCCAACGGCCACACGGGCGAGATCGTGAAGGCGGGTGACGTCCTCGCCGTGCTCGTCCCAGACACGAGCGATCGTGCGGTGGAGGTCTGGGTTTCGGGCAACGACATGCTTGCCCTCGTGCACGAAGGGCGGCGCGCATCCGTTCGAAGGTGGCCGGCGCTCCCAGTTCGATGGATGGCCCTCGGTGTATCCGGAGCGTTCGCGGCGAAGGTCGCGTTCGTGGATGCGACGGACAACGGAGCGGGCCAATTCCGCGTCATCCTGACGCCCGAGGAAGGTGCCGTGTGGCCCGCTCCCGTGTACCTGCGGCAGGGCGTGCGGGCCGAAGGTTGGGTCCAACTCGGGCGCGTCAAGCTCGGGTACGAGCTCTGGCGGCTGTTCAGCGGATTCCCCGGCTCCCTCCGAAGGAGCCGACGGTCGTGAAGAAGGCGGGCGACGGCGACGGCAAGGGAGCGTCGAAGAAGCATCGAAGGACGCTCAGGCCCTCGGCGCCTCGCCGCCCTCACCTCCCTCGCATTGCGCTGCCTTCGTCCGCGGCACGGCACGGGCGGAGTCCGCAGCCACGACCTCCCTCGCCGCGGCGCTCGACAAGTGCTGAGCGCCGCGGGAAAGTCGTTCCCCCTGCTCAGCAGCCCTCGAGCGCGACGTCGCCGAAGCCGACCTCCTCTCCGCGGAGGGCGGCTTCGATCTCGTGGAAGACCCGCGGGACGTTGACGCCCGTGGTGCGCGCCTGATCCTCCAGGCCGAGTCCATCGTCGAGAAACCCACGTCCCTCTGGGGCGTGTCCGGGTTCGCGGGATGGAAGTACGGACGAGGCGACTTCGCGACGTACAACGGCAGTCAACAGACCCTCGAGTACGGCGAGGTCCGAGCAGGCGTGAACGTTCCCATCTGGCGCAACGGCCCCATCGACCGACGACGGGCGAACTTGGCGCGCGCCGAATTGGGGCAAGACATCGCGGCGCTCTCGGTCAAAGATCAGCGGATCCAGGTCCGTCGTGCGGCGACCCATCGGTATTGGGCGTGGGTCGCGGCGGGAGCGAAGGTCGCCATCGCGAAGGATCTCCTCGCCATCGTCGAGGACCGGGACGCGGGCCTCGCCACGCGGGTGGAACGAGGCGACTTGCCGAAGATCGAGCGCACCGACAATGCCCGGGCCATCGAGCAACGGCGCGCCCAGCATCGCCCTGGCGCGACGCAGCCTGGAGCAGGCCTCGATCGAACTCGGTCTCTACCTGCGTGACGCGGAGGGACGGGCGACGCTGCCTCCGGAGAGACCGCCTTCCGTCGGCGTTGGCGGAGCCCACTCACACGGACGACGGGGCGACGCCGAACTCCGACACCGCCTTCGCGTTGGGAGCTCGCCCCGAGCTCCGGCGCTTCCGCCTCCAGATGGCGCAGAACGTGGTCGAGATGGACTGGGCGAAGAACCAACTCATGCCCGGCATCGACGTCCAGCTCGCCAGCGCTCCCAGGATCTCGGCCGAGCGATGCCGTCGCGTCCCGACCTCTCGAAGCCCGTCTTCGAGGCCACGCTGATGCTCGACATTCCGATCCAGACGCGTGCGATGCGCGGGCGACGGGACGCGGCCGCGTTCACCCTGCGCCGCATCGAGCGCCAGGTGGACTTCGCGAACGATCGCGTCCGTGCCGACGTGCAGGACGCCCATTCGAGAAGCCCTCCGCGGGCCGAACCGTATCGTCGCGACGCGGAAGGAGTGGTGCTCGCGCGGGAGCTCGAGGAGGCCGAACGCACCCGGTTCGCCCCCCCCCCCCCCCCCCCCCCCCCCCCCCCCCCCCCCCCCCCCCCCCCCCCCCCCCCGGGGGGGGGGGGGGGGGGGAGCAGCCGCACTCTTGATCGTGAACCTCCGCGAACAGCAGACGGCGGAAGCGGAGCTGCGGGAAGTGGATGCGCTCCTCGATTTCCACCGGGCCGTGGCCGACCGGAAGGCCGCCCGCGGCGAGTGAACGAGGCGACGGCGAATTCCGCAGATATCGAAAAATCCGCCGTTGTCGCCTTGACCGAGCACTTACATTGGGTCACCTGCGCCGTCGCACACACATGTGTGCCGCGAGCGCCCGGGGGGACCTGAGGCGCCGCCCCGAGAACGTCGGGCCTCAGGAATTCAATGAAAAGCCTTCTCCTCCTGTACGCTTGGCCTCTTCACCCTCGTCGGCTGTACCGCCCAGCCCGCCGACCTCGACCTTTTCGGACGACGTGTCCGACGACAGCGCCGAGAGCGCCGCGACGGCCCTCAAGACCCGCATCACGCCGGGCACGTTCTCGCTGAAGGACTCCCTCGACGAGGAAGTGAACGAGTTCTGCAACGTCCACACGATCCTCGAGCTGTCCAACGCGCCCGGCGCGCAGCGAAGCTCACGAGGTCGTGGGCGGATTCTGCAACTCCACGTCGACCCGAACACCCGGACGTTCAACGTCGCCTCGGCACCACGAGCGCGGATCGAAGGTGTACGTCGGCACGCGCGGCCGTGGTTCCAAGAAGAGCGCGATCCGCATCGTCGATCACCGCGAACGCGTCTGCATGAACCTCCCCGTCCGGTCAACTCCTCACGGTCGAAGAGACGATTGCCGGGCTTCAGCGCCATCACGACGACCAAGTACGCCGTCGCCAAGCCCGCCCCGACGCCGCCGGCGCCCACCTTCTGCGCGAACGGCCGCGTGGTCACCGAGCCGAACTTCATCGACTCCGCGGACGGCATGCAGTGCTCCGTCCCCGCCCTTCACTGCGTGACGAAGTCCATGCGCGCGTGCCCCATGCTCTCGCCGCTCCCGCCGACGTTCTGCCAGGACGGCACCATCGTCCGCGGCCCGTCGCGCTTCATCACCGCGTCCGACGGTCTCGAGTGCGAGATGCCGAGCGTCCACTGCGTGACGAAGGACGCGTTCGCGTGCCCCATGCTCTCGCCCATGCACCCGGACTTCTGCAAGGACGGCACGATCACCACCGGCGCGCTGAACTTCACCGCGTCGTCGGACGGCAAGGAGTGCCAGCTCCCGAGCATCCACTGCGTGACGAAGGACGCGACGTCCTGCCCGCTCTTCTGATCCTGGGCACCTGACTTCGATCCCGTTCTCTTCCGGATCGCTTGCGGCCGGGGGTTCCTCACGGAGCCCTCGGCCGCTTCTTTTTCCGCAGGCGCGGTCCGTGGGTCCATGCCCGTCATGCGCTCGGCGCGTCAGCCGTCGAGATCCTCGAGCTCGGCGTCGAGACGCGACTCCAGGCTCGCGAGGGAGTCGTCCCCGTTGCCGACCGCGAGCTCCGGCGGAGAAGCCTGCGTCGCGGAGCGACGCGTCCGCCCCATGCGCCACGCGGCTCCCGCTCCGACCATCGACATCAGACCGAGGACGCCGAGTCCCATCGCTTTCATGGGGAAGTCGGTCTTCGATGCGACGACCTTCTCGCCGAAGCGGGCCACGAAGTCCGCCTGGATCGCTTCGGGGGCTTCCCCGCGCGCGATGCGAGCCTCGATTTCGCCCCGCAGATTCCGGGCGAGTTCCGAATCGTGGGCGTCCAGGGTCCCGCCGTAACAGCACGGAGCGTAGAGGCGCGCTTCGAGGGCCGTCGCGTTCGCGGGAGGCGACGCTCGCGCGGAGGCGGCCGGGACGATGGCGACGAGGAGCCAAAGTCCCGTCGCGACGGCGAAGTTCGGTCGGCGCATGGACGAATCCTGGGGACGGGAGCCCCGCGGCGCCATGCGGCGAATCGTCGCAGCCCCGGTCGGCGGCGGCACGAGCGTGGGACGACGTACCGCGACGACTTGCCGCGCCGGCCCGGAGCCGTTTCGTGCGACGAATCTCGGGCATGAAACCGGCAGCCTGGGTCGTGGCCCTGACGTTCGTCGCGTGCGGGAATTCCAGCGGCGATACTCGCGCGACCTCTCCATCGGACTCGGGCGCGCAGGAAGGTGTCGCGACGGCTCCGATCGGCGCGGACGCATCCCCTCCGTCCGGGGATGCGACCATGACCGTCGACGGAGGATCCCGAGGGGACTCCGGATCCGCCCCATGTCCCCCGCCGACGTCCGTCGTGCTCGCCACGGAAGAAGCGCCCCTTTCCCTGGTCGTGGACGGCGACCACCTCGTGTGGGTGGCGTCCGCGATGCAGACCGACGGCTCGTACCACCGCTCCGTCCGCCGGGCGCGATCCGACGGAAATGGCGTCGTGAATCTCCACGAAACGCGACGGGAACTCGCGGCCGTCGTCGCCGCGAATGGCGACGTGTACTGGACGGAATCGGACGAAGGCGGCGGCGGAGGGACGTTCCGGGCGTGGGATCGCGCGAGCGGGAGCGTCCGCACGGTGCTCGCGTTCGACCCGTCGTACGGCCTCCTCGATCCGTTCGCCCTCGTGGCCGACGAACGGCACGCCTACGTCGTGTTCCGAGCCGACGTCGGGCCGGGCCTTCGCTCGGAGTACACGGTCTGGGCGGTTCCCCTGGACGGCGCGAAGCCGGAACGGGTCGCGCGGCAGTCCCTCGATCATCGTTCGTGGTCCCGGAGCATGTCGCTCCGCGGCGAGACGGCGTTCGTCGGATTCTCCGCCGGGTTCCTCCTGGGGACGTCGGCGCGCGAACGGGACGCTACGGCCAGGTTGCTGCTCGACGAGGTCGACGGACTCGACGCGTGGGACCTGAGCGAGACGGACCTGATCTACGCGCAAGAGGGGGATCTCCGGTCGATGCCGTCGGACGGCGGGACGACGAGCCGGCTGCCCGTGTTCGCGAACGCGTACCGGACGGTGCTGGCGAGGAACGGGTGGATCGCGTGGGGTGCGCGCGACGGACTCGGCGCGGAGGACGTCCGCATCCGGAGGGACGACGGGCTCGTGTGCGTGCTCGCGACGACCGACGTGCGGAGCGTGTATGGGATGGCGACCGACGGAAGGCACCTGTACTGGACGAACACCGCGACGAAAGCGGCAGGTGGCGCCGTGGTCCGAACCGAGTTACCTCCATGGGCAGCGCCATGATTCGTCCGCGCGAGCTCCCCGAGTCGGAATCGGCGAAGGGTCACGATGTGCCTGGTCCGGGCCCACGCCCGCCCTCCTCCCCGAAGAAGGCTTCGCGCCGGTGGGCGCCCATCGTGGTCGGAACCTGCACGTGGCTCGGGGCGTGTTCGTCGACGAAGGTTTCCGAAGCTCCGGAGATGGTTCCCTCCGTGGAGGTGGGCGCACGTCATTACGCCCGGACGTGCGCCCTCTGCCACGGAGAACGAGGCGAAGGATACGTGGCCGACAACGCGACGGCGTTGAACGGCGCGACGTTCCTCGCGTCCGCCTCCGACGACTTCCTCCGTCGCAGCATCGCGAGGGGTCGGCCTTCCACCACGATGTCGGCGTGGAGTTCCACGTTGGGTGGCCCCTACGGGGACGCCGACATCGCGTCCATCGTGGCCTTCATGCGGACCTGGCAGACGTCCCCTTCGGTGACGCTGACGCCCTCGACCCTCGTGGGTGACATCGCGTCGGGAGAATCGCTGTACGCCGCGAAGTGCGAATCGTGCCACGGTGCGGCGGGCAAGGGTGGGCCCAACGTGCGCCTGGCGAACCCGGAGTTCTTGGCCATCGCGAGCGATGCTTTCCTCGCGTACGCCATCGCGAAGGGGCGCGCGCCGACGCCGATGCGTGCTTACGAAGGCGAGCTCACCGAGCAGCAGATTGCCGACGTCGTCGCCCTGATACGGAGCTGGGCGAAGCCCGTCCTGACGGGTGCAGTTCCGCTGCCGGGAAGTCTCGGCCCCGTCATCCTGCACGAAGGGGGCCCCGAACCCAACTTCGTCATCGGCCAGAGGTTCACTCCGGCCGACACCATCAAGGCCGAACTCGATCGCGGAGCGGCGATGGGGTTTCTCGACGCTCGCGCACCTTCCGACTACGTCGAAGGACACATCGCCGGCGCCAACGACGTCCCGTTCTACGACGCCACGAAGTACGTGACGCTCCTGCCGAAGGACCGTTGGCTCGTGAGCTATTGCGGCTGCCCCCATGCCGAGTCGGGAAAGCTCGCCGACACCTTGTACGAGCACGGGTTCACGAAGGTGACCATCCTCGACGAAGGATTCTTCGTGTGGAGCGATCGCGGGTACCCGGTGCGGACGGGCGTCGACCCGTAGGACGTTCGGCGTCCAGAGCGGCTTGCCACGATCATTCCGCGGCGTCGTCGAACTCGGCTGCGAGGGCTTCGACGCGGCGACGGCTTTCCGCGGCGCTCTCTTCGGGCGCGATGCTCAAGTGGCGCACGATGCCTTCGCGGCCCTTCTCGTTGAGTCCGACGCCACTCGAGGCGGTGACACCGAGTTGGCGATCGAGGTTGCGGTCGTGCGCCGCGTGGATGGCCTCCTCCGCGCGCATCGCCTCGCCGACGGCGTAGCCCATGAGCGAGCCGACCGCGCCCCCCACGAACATGCCGACGGGCCCGACCATGGCGCCCGCGGCGATGCCGCTCAAGGCGCCGACGATGGCGCCGCCTTCGCGGTGGCCCGCGAGGTTCTTGATCCACGTGGGGGTACGGTTTTCGGAGCGCTCGATGTCGGCGGAGGAGGTCTTCATGGCCCGAGGTAGAGCAGGTCGCGTGCCGACGCGAACCGGCGCACGGAGCCGAGCGGTTCGTCGCCGAGGCGGTCCCGCCTCCGCGAAAACGGCGCGCCCATCCCGGGTGCGCCCGTCGGCACGTGCGGCATCCGTTCCGCCACGGTGCGGACACGACCCCGCTCCTGCGTCCACGCGGGACGAACGCGGGCCGCAGGCGTTGCGCGCCAGTGCGCCGCCCCTCGCGCGATGCCCGTACACACGGGACACGAGACGGGACCGAAACGATGGTAGTCGACCCGGGACGCATGTTCGCGAACGCACTCGCCTCTCCCGAAGTCCGCTACATGGCGCTCGTTTTCGCGCTCTTCGTGGTTCCGCGGTTCTTGCAACGCTTCCGGCTGCCGAGCGCGGTCACGTGCGTCGGCATCGGCATCGTCCTCAACGTGGGCTTCCACGCCTTCCACGACGATTCGACCGTGAAGGTGCTCGCGACCCTGGGCATCGTGTCGATGTTCCTCTTCGCCGGGCTCGAAGTCGATTTCGAGGAACTCCGCCGCGAGAAGCGGATCCTTCTCCAGCACGTCGGCGCACAACTCGTCATGCTCTTCTTCGGAGCGTGGATCGTGACCTTGGCGTTCGGTCTCGAGGCCAGGGCCGCACTCCTCTTCGCACTCGCCGTCCTCACGCCGTCGACGGGCTTCATCCTCGACTCGCTCGATTCGTTCGGTCTCTCGACCTCCGAACGGTTCTGGGTGAAGTCGAAGGCGATCGCCTCCGAGCTCGTGGCGCTCGCCGTCCTGTTCGTGACGGTGCAGAGCACGGACACGAAAGCGCTCACCGTCTCCGCCGTCGTTCTCGTGGGGATGGTCCTCGTCCTCCCGTTCCTCTTCCGGGCGTTCGTGCGCTTCATCGTCCCCCACGCACCGAAGACGGAGTTCACGTTCCTCGTCCTCGTCGCCTTGATGTGCGCCTACGTCACGCGCGCGCTCGGCGTGTACTACCTCGTCGGCGCGTTCCTCGTCGGCGTCACCGCGGTCCGTCTCCGGAAGGACGTGCCGGCCCTGAGCTCGGAGAAGCTCCTCGGGGCCGTGGAGCTCTTCGCCTCGTTCTTCATCCCGTTCTATTTCGTCAAGGCGGGTCTCCACCTCGACGCGTCGTACTTCTCCCTCGTCTCCATCGGCCTGGCGATCGCGCTCTTCGCGGCCATCGTCCCGGCCCGCATCCTCCGCGTCGCTTTCCATCGGCGCTTCGTGGTGGGCGAGTCGTGGCGCATGGGGATACGGATCGGCACGGCCGTCGTCCCGACGCTCGTCTTCACGATCGTGATCGCCGACATCCTGCAGGAACGTTTCGGCCTCTCGAGCGAGCTCTTCGGGGCGCTCGTCGTTTTCACCCTGGCGAACACGCTGGTTCCGGGCTTCGTGCTCCGGATTCCGCCGCCGGAGTACGACACGCCCGAGCTGCCGGACGTTCCCGGCGGCGCTCCGGGAGCCTGAGCGAGGCGTCGGCGAGCCGGCGGGACCGCGGACGGGTCGTCCGGCTGGAACGTCCCGGTCACGAGCGTCGCCGGCCGGTGCGACGTTCCAGCGCGTCCGAGAGGACCTCGACGATCTCGTCCTCGGACCGACACTCGGCGACTTTCCGTAGCCGTTCGGCGTGGGGATCGTCGGGGGCGAGCGGTACGCGTCGCTCGACGCGTGCGAGCGTCGCGACGGCGCCCACCCGGACGCGGAGCGGTGCCGCGGGATCGGTCGCGATGGCTTCGAGGGTGGATACCGGCAACTTCGGCACGCGATACCCGTCGCCGTGGGTCTCGAAGTAGGCGCGCAGCGATCCGAGCCAAGCGCGCGCATCGCGGACGTCCGGCGCGAGCGTGTCCGCGAGGACCCGCCAGGAAGGCGTTTCCAGAGGGCGTACGTTCCGGCGGGGTTCGACCGTCCG
This sequence comes from Polyangiaceae bacterium, assembly GCA_046351475.1. Taxonomy (GTDB): domain Bacteria; phylum Myxococcota_A; class Polyangia; order Polyangiales; family Polyangiaceae; genus JAXLYL01. The sequence continues at coordinate 83,071 of JAXLYL010000007.1, read as the reverse complement.
AGGGACCTTCGGCGGCGAGGATCCTCCGCGCAGTGTCTTCCGGGCGCGATCCCGCTCCGCGAGCAGGGCCTTGGGAAGTCCAGGATCGCGATCGACGAGGACGAACGTTCGCGATCGTCCCTTCGTTCCGACGATCTCCAGAGCGGCGCGGGCCGTCGGCAGCGTGCCGCGACGCATCCTCGGGCGGAGTTCGTGGTGAACGATGGAGGCAACTTCGTCCCAAGGGATTCGTTCGACGGGACGCGTGGGCTCCTCTTCGGAGGCCACGACGAGGTGGTCCGCGTCGCACGTGAGGACGCGTCGGACGTCGAGCGAGCGCAAGCGCACTGCCCATGCGAGGACCGCGAGCGTGGAGAAGAACGTCGCCGTCGTGACGAAAAGCGTGGCGACGGGAATTTCGGCTCCTCCCCGGCTCGGCGGTGGCATGTGCGCGACGGTCGTGACGAGAGCGAGAGCCGCAGCGATCGACGCGACGAGGACGAAGACGCCGGCAATCCAGGGAGAGACGCGTGCCCAGAGGCGAGCGCGGAGGAGGGTCGTCTCTCCGCGCACGGGGAAAGGCCCGGGGCGGGTGGCGCGCGCCGAACGGGACGCGGGTGAACGTCGACGTTTGGCACGCTTCCCCACCCTTCCGCGCTCCGATCCTTCAGCGTCCGAAGGCGCGTCGGCACGCCTCGGGATTGGTCGTGACTTTGCATTCCTCGGGCGTCTGCGGTCGTGACCTGTCGAAGGCGGAGCATCCGAGCGCTCCCGCCAAGACGAGACAGGCGAGGATCAGGAAGATTCCGCGGGAGGAGGAAGTCATCGTGACGACACGAAGGCGTCGAGTTGGTCGAAGGTCTCCTCGTTTCCGGACGTGGATCCGTTCGCGATGGCTTCGTCGAGCGCTTCCTTCGAGGGGTGGAGGTCCGTCATGACGACGAGGGTCTTGCCGTCTTTCTCCTCGAAGGTGACCGTGGAGATCGTGCGGTTCTCGACGCCGTTCTCGTCGTTCGTCCAGACGATGCGCAGGTCCTTCGTGACCTCGACGTAGGTTCCGAAGAAGGCCATCTCCTGGTCGCCGACCTTGAAGACGAGGCGGTAGGAGCCGCCCGTGCGCACGTCCATCGCGCAGGAGAGGAGGTTCAGGCCGGCGGACTTCGGCACCCACCATTTCTGGAACAGTTCGGCCTTCGACCACGCCTCGAAGACGATGCGGGCGGGCGCGTTCACGGTGCGGGTGACGACCAGTTCGCGGTCGGAGGTGCGTTCGATTTTCGTCGAGTTCTTCATGACGGGTCTCACTCTTTCGTGGAGCGTTCGGGGTGCTTGTCGCGTTCTTTCAAGGTCTCGACGACGTCGTCCAGGGCGTCGAAGCGGGCTTCCCAGACTTGGCGGTACTTCTCGAGCCAGGCGGTCTCGTCGGCGAGGGTGCGCGGACCGAGTTTGCAGGTGCGGACGCGCCCCACTTTCTCGGTCACGACGAGTCCGGCGTCCTCGAGCACACCGACGTGCTTCTTCATGCCGGTGAGGGTCATGTGGAACTTCTCGGCGAGCTCGGTAATCGACGCGTCGGAGCGCCCGAGCTGCTCGAGCACACCGCGACGGGTGGCGTCGGAGAGCGCGGAAAACGAGGCATCCAGGCGGGCGCGCGAATACTGAACCATACAGTTCAGTTTCTAGCTCGCGTTGGAGCGAAGTGCAAGGTATCGGGGATTTCCGCGGTCGTCGGGCCCTCCGTTCCGTCCGGCGGCGCTTGACCTTCGTGGTGCAGGTCTTAGGGTGAACGCTGTCGGGGCGGTTCCCGACGCGTTCGTTTCAACGCCGTACCTCACCCAGCTCGGCACCCTCGTCTGCCTCGGCAACGAGTCACGGGGGCGATCGGCTTCGACGGAGACCTCGACTTCATTGCTGCGTGCCGTTGTCCACCGACCAACGTAAAAATCTGTGGAACCCCTAATTGCGAACGATAACGCAATCGCTCTCGCTGCCTGAACAGGTAGTCTGAAAGCCGTCCGACCGAGTGGCCCGCCAACGCCACCGGAAGGGCGTGATCAAGTTGGCTAGCCGAGCGTCGGGTGACCGGGCGCAACGCGAAACCCAAACAGGGCACTAGCTCCGCGGCGAGGCTGCTCGTGGTCGCAAAGCGGAGCGATACAAATCACGGGATACGCACGTAGACGCAGGTCGCGCGATGTTTTCGGACCCGGGTTCGATTCCCGGCGCCTCCACCCTGTTCGCAAAAAAGGCCACCGTCCCCTTCGGGGTCGGTGGCTTTTTTGCTCCCTCCGCGCCGGTCATCGCGTCGCCTGGACTCCGTCCAGCGTGAAGCTGGACTTCGTCCAGTCGAGCGTCGATGCCGCGTTGGGGACGCGAAGAGACATGGCGCCTCCACACTGTTCGCAAAAAAAGGCCTCCGCACCCTTCGGGTTCGGAGGCTTTTCTACTCCCAGGGCGCCGGTCATCGCGTCGCCTGGACTTCGCGCCTTCGGGCGCTCGTACAGTCGAGCGTCGATTCCGCGTTGGGGACACGGAGAGACGTGGCGCCTCCACACTGTTCACGAAGAAGGCCTCCGCACCCTTCGAGTTCGGAGGGTCTTTCGTTCCCTCAGCGCCGGTCATCGCGTCGCGTGGAATACGTCCAGCGTGAGGCTGGACTCCGTCCAGTCGAGCGTCGATTCCGTGATGGGGACGACGGACGACTTGGCGCCTCCACAACTATTTGAATGACCTAGAACCACGGGGACGATTGCTCGGGACGAATGGCGACGGCAAAGAGGCGGGAGACAGCGGCGGTAAGGTGCTCGATGATGGGGACCTCCGACGCATGCGTGGGCTCGCCGAAGCCGTCGTCTCTCTCCTTCGTGGCGGGCTCTCCGACGAAGCGCTCCCGCTGGCCGTTCGTCTCGTCGATGAGGCGAACGCGGCGTGTCCGCGCGACGCGGACGTCGTGCCGATAGGCCGAGGTCGCGAGGGGGACCGGTGAAGCCAGGCGCCGGCCACGAGTCGACTGGGCTCATGTTGGCCGAGCTTGAACGCTTCCTCGAATGGGCGAGGAGCGGGAACGCCGAGCGCAGCGCGCCGACTTCAGGACGTTTACCGCGCAGCGCTCGGCGCCCCGGTTTCATGGGGAGCGACGGACCGACTCGACCTTGCTGTTCGCATCGCGAAGGCCCACTTTCTTGCTCTGCGGCTTCGATGCCGTTGATGCCCATCGCCTCGATGGTGCTGCTAGCTTTTCCCCATTTTTGAGCCACCAGCCTCAGGGGTACCTTCGCCTCGGTCGCGCTCATGGGCGTCGCCTTCGAAAGGGTGCCCGGTCGTACTCGTCGTTTTGGTCCTTCGTCGTGAGGCGTGTGGTGCTCTGCTTGACGACTCGCCCTTCCAGCCATGCGTCAACATCGCATCGCCGCGCGAGATGTTGACGGCCGACCCGCTTTGCGGCGAGCGCGCCGCTTTCCACGGCGGCGCGCCATGTGGCGCGAGGCACGCCGGCTTGTCGCCAATCAGTGAGCGTCGACGCGGAGACCTGCTGCGCGCAGTTCCTCACTTACGAGGGCGCGAAGGTCATCGGCGCGCATTACGACAAGGGCTTCCGAACGACCGTCGCGCGGAGCGCACGCTTCCTGAAGGTCGCCCGCTCACCGTGCCCCGATGGAGAAATTCGGGAACCATCGCGACCGCCTTCTCAACAGACGCGACCGTGCGAACGGACGGGGACTAGCTTCCCTCGCCCACTTGATGGGGGACGTGAGTCGTTGAGTGGGCGTCCCCAAACGCCTACGCATTTGCTCGCGACTTCCTCGACGGATGAGGCTCGTGTAGATGTGGCCCCGATGCACCGTCCCGAGACGCTCTTCTTGACGAGTCCTCCGTCACCACCGGCACCCAGGTCACCTTAGCGCGGACAGTGGAGGACATGACGCAATGAGAGAACTGACGGAGGACGTCCTAGAAGACATTCGCTACCGAGTCGTTCAGGGGTTTGACAATCGCGAAGCTGTCTTCGAATGGATTCTTGCGAACTACCCTCAGCAACTCGGAATCACGAAGGAAGAGTACGGCGTTGAAGATCTCGACGCCGAAACGAACGGGACGCTGCGCGATACAATCGAAACGGCGTTCGACGACAAGACAAAGGAGACGGAGTCGTGGCCGGAGTTGACCGACTGCGACCGACTCCGCCGAGCGTTCGACGCACTCGACAAGCAAGGCATCGTCGCCCTGGAGAGTCCAGGACTCACGCAAGACGACAGCATTCCGTATGCCGCGGATGTTGCCTCCGCCCGTGATGAGCTGGGAGGCGTGGAAGCGCGCGGCTACTGCTTCTTCACGTGGAACGACATGGCGCGTGCAATCGACGGAGATGGTCTTTCGCTTGCGTACGGGACTTTCAAGGAGGAGCCCGAAAGGCCCGCTGAGCTCGCACCCCCGCCATGCCCTCTGTGCAAAGGCCGCGGCTGGATTGCGCCAAGCGACTCGACCGCCTTCCCAACGACTTGCTCGTGCCGCTCCGCACCTGTCTTTCCGACAAAGGCACAAGAAGCGCCGCCCACCCTGGGTCAAAAGGTCGGCGCCGCGGTGTTGGCGGCCTGCCGCGACGCGGGCTTGGACGTCGAGTGGACCGGAGCGCCCGAGGCATTCATCGAGATGCCGAGGTTTCGTTGGCAGCGTCGCCCGACGGTGACGAAGGAGTCCGACGTCCAGGACTTTCTCGATGGCTGGGAGCTGGAAATGCGCGCCGGCTACACGTCCCCGAACGAGACTCTTACGACGCTCGACGAGCGTGCCTCCGATTGGTTCGAGACATTCTCTGATTTTGGGCCGAGCTTGCGTGCGCGACTTCGGAGTCACACGGAGAAGTTTCTTGAAAAGGAACAGAGCCGTGAGGCGACGTGGTCCGAAGCGACAATCAATGACCGAATTACGTCAGCGTTCGAGGAGCTGAATCGCCGAGGCGTTCTCGCGCGAGAGGACGTCGGGCTGACGATTCAGGATGGCTGGGGGTACATGGGGGCCGCCGCCGAGTCCAGCCACCGTGGAGCCGTGTTCTTCCACCGCGAAGACGTCATCGACGCGGTGGGCGGGCGCGGCCTCCTTCTCGCCTTTGGCGCGCTCAATGTGCAGCCGTCGGAGGATGACGCGGCAAGCGCCGCCCTGGCGAGCGAGGTTCTTCTCGTTCTGCAGACAAACGGCATCGCGTGCAGCTGGAACGGTTCGCTAACGGAGCGCATTCGCGTCGCGCCATTCGAATGGCGTAGACGGCGCTGGACGCCGCCCCCTCCGCACCAACTCGTGGATGTCGCGCAGGAGGCGCCCAAGCGTCCATCGCTGCTCGCACGAATGTTTGGAGCGGGGCGCACCGAACAAGCAAAGGAACGCCCCCTCGTCTCGGCTGCACACTGCGGAGTTGTTGTGCGCGCCGTACGAAGCGAGGGCGCAATCAATCTGCGGCGTAGGAAGGAGTTCCAGGAGGCGTGGAAGGCTCTCGGAAATCCTGGCGACGCACAGGCGGGACACCCTGGCATCCCGCACATGTTCATACGTGCTGGCTCGTTCTTTAGCTTGGCGCCGCTGCTTGCAACCGCGAACCTTCGAAGCGAAAAGAATGAGATTTTTCTTCGCGGCGCCCGGAGCAAGGCCGCGAAGAGCGAAACCACCTGAGATTGGATGCGGGGCTCGTACCGCTCCTCTGTCAGGTGTCGGTGCGAAGACGTTGGTCTCGCGCGCGAACGACAAGTTCGTCTGCCATCGGCTTCGCTTGGGCGGCAGGGCCGGCTCGCAGGAGGGCTTGGAGTGCGTGTCGCGAGCGCCCCGTGGCGCTCGCCTGCGATTCGTTCGCGCACACCTTGCTTTTTCGTACTTCCATGATCCATTGAAGGCGTGGGATTACGAAGATCGGCACCGAAGCGAGGAAGGGCGGCCCGTCCAGAGAATCGGACGCGGACGAGGAACCTCGTGATTCGGCTGAGTGACGCCGAGCGCGCCGTGCTGGACGACCTCGCGAAGCAACTTTGCAAAGCCAGCGCGAGTGACGTGTTCCGCTTTCTCGTTCATCGCGAGCGCCGGAAGTTGATCGGCCGGGCCGCGCGCGAGGACCGGTAGCCATGGCGCGGAAGGCGACCGGAACCGTGGTCTACCTGCCCCCCAAGGCCGGCGAGCCCCAGGGGCATTACAAGGTCCGCATCACGCTCGAAGATGGGGCGCGCCCTTGAATTCACCTCGACCCCTCGGGTCGTCCACATCCACGAGAGCGTCGACCGAAACACCGGCGAAGCCACCACGACGAAGACGGCCACGGGCGTTCACCGCGTCCCGCTGGAAGAGTCCCTCGTGCCCCTTCTCGAAGTGATGAAAGAAGGGCAAGGCGGCGAAGGACGACCGTTTTCGTGGGCGGCCACGGACCGAATGCTTTCCCGCCAGCTTCGACGTTGCATGCGATTGGCTGAACTCACGCCCGCAGACCTCTACGCCAACGATGCCGCGCGGAAGCCGATGTGACCTGCCTGGCTCCCCGTGGCCACTCAACTCGTGGAAGTCGCATCCTCGTTCGCCTCCCGCGCCGAGAACCGCGGCGACTTCGTGACGACAGCCCCGTTCCGCGTCCCCAAGTCCCGCCTTCACCCTCCCTCCCAACCTCGCCCCCCTCGACGAAGGGAAGGGTGCGTCGGCGCGGAGCGGAGTCGGCAATCCTGAGGCGCAGCGGGCACGATCGGGCGGCGGCTGGGACGAATCACGACTCGGCGCTCGGGCCGCCGATTCCGTGAAGCCGCGCGGAGGGCGCCGACGGTCAGCCGACGGAGCGAGCACCGACGTGCCCTTCCCTTCGTCCGCAAGGTCCTCCGTTCGAGGCCGCCAACCGAATTTCGCGCTCCGAGCGCTCACCCCCGGACATGGGCCCGTGCAACGCCGAATCCGCGACGTCCTCCGAGCCCAGGTTCCCGACGTCGACCGAGCGGAAGCTTCCTCGATGTCCATCGCACGCAGGCCTCCCGCGTCCGGACCGCCGGTCGTTCGAGCGTGGATGTCGCCGCATGGCGCTGGAGCATCGAGGTACTTCCGAGGACGAGGACGCGCGCATGCCTGCCCGTCGGTGCATGCGTTGGCACGAACGACGGCACGCCCTGACGGCGAGTCGTCCGCAAGGTCCGACGATCGCGCTAGGATGGCGCGCGATGAAGGTCGGCGCGATCCGCGACATCCGAAGGCGACTGACGACGGCGAACCGCGTGCTTCTCGGCGGCGTGGTCGCGACCTCCGTGGTCGCCGCCATCCTCATCCCCTGGGGCGGCATCTGGGGCGTCGACAATCGGACGTACGTGGAAGCCGCCGCCGGCGTCCTCAAGAACGGGTTGCCCTACCTCGACAACGGGACCCCCGAACTCTTCGCCGAGCAACGCACCGCGTGGAACGTTCCCCGGAACGGGCACGCGTGGAGCGCGTACCCGCCGCTCTTCGCGTACGTCGCGGCCCTTCCCGCCAAGCTCGACGGGGTCCGGGGCATGTACCGGATGAACGCGCTCCTCGTGGGAGTGCTCGCGCTCGTGGCGGCGAAGCTCACGTCCCGACTCTCCCGCCACCCTCTCGCGGGCGGCGTCTCGGCGACGATCGTCGCGCTCGGCGTGCCCCTCTGGGCATCGTCGGTCTACACGCTCGCGCAGCCCGTCGCACTCCTGGCCAACCTCGCCGCCTGCCTCACCGCCGTGCGCGCCATCGACGCGAAGGAGCCCCATTCCCTCCGCTACGCGGCGCTCACGGGCGTGTTCGCGGGACTCGGCGCACTCGGACACATGCACATGTTCGCCATGGGAGTCGCGCTCTCGTGTGGCCTCGCGTTGGGACGCGCCATCGAAGCGCACCGTGTCCGCATCGACGCGACCGGGCTCGCGCGTGCGGGGGTCGCCCTCGGATGCATGGGCGTGATGCTGGTCCCCCTCTCCCTCCTGAACCATCTCCGCTACGGGTCCTACGATCCGTTGACCTACGGACCGTGCGTGTGGGCGATGCAGTGCCGGAACCACTGGGAGGGCAAGGCCATCGACGCCCACGGCTTCCTCGGGTTCGTGGCGCCCACGCTCCTGTGGGCGGGCGCGACGATCCTCGGAGGGATCTTCGCGCGCCGGACCGTCACGCGGGCGGCCGTCGTCGTCGTATCCCTCACGGTCTTCCTCGCCTGGTCGCGCCTCACCCGGGACGGGTACGAGGTCCTGTCGGTGCTCTACGGCTTCTTCGTGGACGTGACGCCCTTCGACGTCGACCCCGCGATAAGGCCTCCGTCGGGACCGGGCCGCTACTTCGTCGATCGCGTCATTCTGTCCCTCTTCCAACACTCTCCGACCGTGGCCTTCGCCATCGGCGTCTTCGGGCTCGCGCCCACGCGGACACGGCCGGAGCAACGTTTGCTGCTCTTGCCCGTCCTGGCCCTGATGGTCACCCTCGGCGGCATGGCCCGGTACCACGGGCTCAATGCGTTCGGCTGGTCCTACAGCCTCATGCGCTACGTCCTCTACGGAGCTCCGATTCTGGCGTGTCTGGCCGCGGCGGCCGTGACGCGTTTCGTGCCCCTTCGTCGCGGTCCGATCGCGTTCGGTGTCGTGGTCGCCGTGGCCGTCGCGGCGTTCAACCTGGCGGAGGACCAATGGGCCTCGGCGGCGCTCCGTATCCTCGAATTGCGCGTGCCGCTTTTCGTCGCGGCGGCGGGTCTCGTCGTCGCGCTGCTCACCAAGGTCCGAGGGGGATACCGCGAGGCCGCGTCGCTCCTCGTGATCGCCTCGATCGCCCTGAGTGTCGGCACCAGCGTCGGCGATCAGACGGCGGCGGTCATGGGCGGCCTCGCACGACGTGAGCGGGACGTGCAGCGAACGAGGACGACCATGCCGTCACGCTTCGCGCTGGTGGGCTATGGCGTGCATCTGGAGACCGTCATGGGCGTCCGGATCGATCGGGACGTGGAGTACACGGATCTCGTCGACGCCGAGGGCTGGGGAAATCTACGGAAACTCGTCGATCGGTGGGAAGGCGAGCGTCGTCCGATTTTCGCGATCTTTCCACCCGATTTCGAATGGCCCGAGGAGCTCGGCGACATCCCCGCGCGGAAGACCCATGCCGGAGACCCGGCGTATTGGGTGATCGGCACCGAAGCGCAGCGTTGACCGACGACGGAAAAAGGATTGAGGTTCGACGATGCTCAAGGTCTTCGGCTTTTCCCGAGTGAACAAGTTCGCCCGCGGCAACACGCGGGACTTGCGCGTGCTCTGGGCCCTGGAAGAGATGGGAGTCCCCTACGAGATCGTCGGATTGGATCATCCCGCCCACGATCTCGATAGCGAGTCCTTCCGCGCGAAAAATCCCTTCGGACAGATCCCCGTCGTCGACGACGACGGCGTGGTCGTCACCGAATCGGGTGCCATCCTCCTCTATCTCGCGCGGAAGAGCGGTTCGTTGATGCCGCGCGATCTGGCGGGCGAAGCGCAGGTGCTCCGATGGAGCTTCGCGGCCCTGAGTTCCGTCGAAGTGCCCATCCTCGCGTCGTGGTTCGTGGGGATCAGCGGCGGCAAGGGAACGAAGCCGCACGACGCCCTGGTCGGCTGGTCGGACCTGCGTCTCCGGCAGCTCGACGGCTGGCTCGCCGATCGCACCTTCGTGGCGACGGACACGTTCACCGTCGCCGACATCCTCATGACCCACGTCCTCTCCGCGGGAAGTACGGACAAGGCGCTCCTCGAACCCCACGCCCACGTGCGTGCGTACCTCGCGCGGTGCACGGATCGTCCGGCGTGGAAGCGCACCTTCGACGCCTACTGCCTCCGCGTCCAACCCGCGTGACGCACGGAGCCTCGTGAGCCCTTTCGCGATCGGTTCCTTCGTCGCCTGGCTCGTCGTCGTCGGAATCGCGGCCTTCGTCCGCAACCGCGCGTTCGCCACGTTCGTGGGCGTGCTCGTGGGCGTGTATTCGCTCACGGCGGTCGCGCTCGCTCCGGCCTTCGCGCGCGTGATGCCGGTCTTCGTCGCGCTGCACGCGAGCGTGTACGTGAACTTCCTCTTCCTCGCGCGCCCGCGCATGAGGCCCCTCCCCTACCGACTCCTCGTGAGCTGGCCCGCCGCCTTCTTCGCGGCCGGCACGTTGCTGGGGCTTCCCTGGGCCATCGCCATGGGACTCGGCTTCCACCCTTGGGTGCCGGAACTGCCCTACGTCCTCGCGGCCATCGGCGTGGTGCAGTCGTCGTGGACGCGAGCCGAAGGGATCGATCTGGCCCTCGGCGAGGCGCACCCGGCTCCCGCGAGCGAGGTGCGTCCGGTGGCGCGTGGCACGTCCCGCGAAGAGCGCCCGCTCCGCATCGTGCAGATCTCCGATCCGCACCTCGGGCCGTTCATGTCCGTCGCCCGCCTCCGCGCCATCTCCGAGCGCGCCGTCGCCGCGAACCCGGACCTCGTGTTCCTCACGGGCGATTTTCTCACCATGGAGTCCCATAGCGACCCGGATCTCCTCCTCCGTGCCATGGAGCCGTTCGCGGCCATGCCCGGTCGGGTGTTCGCGTGCCACGGCAACCACGATCACGAGGCGCCCGAGGTCGTCGCGCGGGCGATGCGCGAGAACGGCATCCGCCTCCTCGTGGACGACTCCGAGGTCGTCTCCACCGAAGCCGGAGAGGTGCAGATCGTCGGCATGAACTTCGTGTGGCGGGACCGCGCGGCCCATCTCGCGAAGGTCGCCGCCGCACACCCGCGCATCGCGGGTGCGACGCGCATCGTGCTCCTCCACGATCCGGGGGCGTTCAAGCACCTGCCCGAGGGCGAAGGGGATCTGGTGCTCGCCGGCCATACGCACGGAGGCCAGGTCGGACTCGTGAGTCTCGGTCTGTCGTGGACGTTCCTACGGCTCTTCGGGATCCGCATGCCGGATCACGGCTTCTGGGCCCGCGGCCGCGATCGCATGTGGGTCCATCGCGGCACCGGGCACTACGGCTTCCCGTTGCGTCTCGGCGTCCCCGCCGAAGAGAGCGTTCTCCGGGTACACCGGAGCGCCTAGGCGAGGAGCGCTTCACCCCCGTGACGGCCTTCCAGATTCTCGGCCTCCTGCTCACGCTGAGCGCGGCGTTCGCCTACGTGAACTTCCGCTGGATCCGTCTGCCCACGGCCATCGGGCTCATGGCGATGGCGCTGTCCGCCTCCGTGGCGCTCATCGTGGTGGACGGCGTCGGGTGGCTCCACCTGAAGGGCCCGGTTACGGTCGTCCTCGATCGCATCTCCTTCGGTGAGACGCTCCTCCACGGATTGCTCGGGGCCCTGCTCTTCGCCGGCTCCTTGCACATCGACCTGGCCCAGATGCGGAAGGAGCTCGGCGCCATCGTGGTCCTGGCCATCGTGAGCACGCTCCTGTCCACGTTCGCCATCGGCGCGCTCCTCTACGTCGTCTTGGGTGCCGTCGCGATTCCGTTGCCGCTCGGGCATTGCCTCCTCTTCGGAGCGATCATCGCGCCCACCGATCCCGTGGGCGTCCTCGGGATCCTCAAGGCCGCGCGCATTCCCAAGAGCCTCGAGATCCAGATCGCGGGCGAGTCCCTCTTCAACGACGGCGTCGGGGTGGTCGTGTTCGTCGCCATCTCGGGCATCGTCACGCACCACGAGACCCTTTCCGTCTCCGCCATCGCCACGGCCTTCGTGCACGAGGCCCTGGGCGGGATCGCCTTTGGCCTCGTGACGGGCTACGTGGCCTACCGTCTGCTGAAGAGCATCGACCATTACCAGACCGAGCTGCTCATCACGCTCGCCCTCGTCGTCGGTGGCTACGCCGCGGCGGAGCACCTCGGGATCTCGGCCCCCTTGGCCTCGGTCGCGTCCGGCCTCCTCATCGGCAACCAAGGACGTGCGCGTGCCATGTCCGACGTCACCCGCGATCACCTCGACAAGTTCTGGATGCTCGTCGACGAGATCCTCAACACGATCCTCTTCGTGCTCGTGGGCTTCGAGCTTATTCGGCTCTCGCTCTCCTCGTCGGCGATCCTCGCGGGGGTCCTCGCCGTTCCCATCTCCCTCGTGTGCCGCCTGGGCAGCGTCGCCCTCCCCATCGCCCTCCTCCGACGGTGGATCGCGTTCGTCCCCGGGGCCGTCGCCGTACTGACGTGGGGAGGTCTGCGGGGTGGCATCTCCGTGGCCTTGGCCCTCGCGCTCGCGCCGAGCCCCGAACGCAATGTCGTCGTCGTCATGACCTATTCGGTCGTCGTGTTCTCCGTGCTCGTGCAGGGGCTCACGCTCGGGAAGGTGGCCCGGCGCTTCGTGGGGAATGCGGCGTCGACGTGAGGGGGCCCCGCACGCGGCGTGCGACCGGGCGCACCCACGCGCCCACGCCACGAAGGAGCACGGCGATCGCCGCGAGTGCCAGCGGAACCCCGAGGAGCCCGGGGTGCGGCCCGTCGAGGACGAGGGAGAGCGGCATCACGATCAGGAGTACGAACGGCATTCCTGCGGCCCAGAGGACACCGTCGCGAATCGTCTCGACGCGCGCGGCGACGCGATCGTCGGCCGCACGCTCCGCATCGGAGATGGCCGCCTGCAAGTTCGCGGCGGCGCGCCGGAAGTGGACGCCGTCCACGAGGTTGTGGGCCTTGCAGCTTCGGCACGATCGCACGAGCCCCTCGGGAGGCAACGCATCGCCGCAGAGATGGCACCGCGCGGGACCACCGACTTCGAGAGACGGATGCGCGCGAAGATCGCGGATCAGGAGCCACACGGCGAGTTGACCTCCCCACACCCAGACGGCGGCGGACGCGACGATGCACGTGAACGCGAACAGCATCCACCAGAACGCCGTGGTGTCGGCCGGGTCGAGTCCGGGCGCCGTACCGTGGAAGAAGAGACCGGCGAGGCTCGCCTCACTCGGAAGGTCTCCCACGATCCACACGAGCGTGAGCCCGCCACCCACGAGCAGGCTTCCCCCGACGAGGGCGACGGCCATCCAACCGAGGTCACCCGCGCGCGCGGCCACTTCGGGAGCGAGGGTGCGTGCTCGCTGGCGGGCGATGGTGCGCGCGACTTCGCGGACGCGGGCGCGGACATCCGACGGAAGGGGGTCGGCGGCGCCGCAATGACGGCACCGTTCCACCTTCGGCAGGAGCATCACCGGCTGCGGCGCTCCGCACCCGGTGCACCTCGCGACGAGACCGTCGTCGACCGTCGTCAGGCTCCCGAACCCCGCTTCGCCGCGGAGGTCGGCGCGCGGAGACGCCCCACCGGCACGAGTTCGTCCCACGACGATGCCCAGCCCACGTAGTGGACCTTGTATTGCGTGCCACTCACGCCGAGCACCTGCCCCTGCCACCACTGACCGTTCCAGTTCACGTCGACCTTGTCTCCGGGCTTGAACGCCGCGGCGGTCAGGGACTTCGCCGTGGGCGCGGCCGACACGGCGGCCTTCGCCGCGGGCACGGGTGCCGCCTTCGCGGCCAGGGCCGCCGACGGAGCGGCTGCGGTCGATTCGGAGCCCACGGACGAATCCGCGGTCTGGGCCCGCACCCGATCGGGTGTCACGTCTTCGTCCCACGAAGACGACCAACCCGCGTAGTGGATGCGGTAGGTCCCGGCGTTCACCGCGAGCACCTCGGCCTTCCACCAGCTCGCGTTCCACTTCACGTCGACGGCATCGCCCGACGCGAACGTCATCGTCGGAGCTTCGTGGACGGTCGCCACGGGCTGCGGCGCCGGCGGCGGAGCCTCGTGCACGGGCTCCGCCTTCTTGCACCCGGCCACCAGGACGAGCGCGAGGATCGCCAAGGCGACGGAATGGGACGTACGACGCGAACGGGACCGCGGTGCGAGCGTGTTCGTGGTCATGGTTCTCCTCGGCGGTTGGATGCGCTCACGCGAAGGCGTGAGTCGCTTCGATGCTACGTTCCGGCCGCACGCGATCCGCGTTCACGTGACGTCGAATCGCTGTCGAACGGACGCACGTGCGAGCCGAAACCGTGTCTCGCACGCGTCACGCGCGCGACGCTCCCTCTCCCACAGTGTCGCGGCGAAACACGTGAGAGCCTTGCGGAGGCGGTAGCGGTAGGTACCGAAGGGCATCCCGAGGGACGCGGCCACTGCCTCCTGTTTCACGGCGGGTTCGAAGAACGTGGCGCGCAGGATGGCGGCATGACTCGCGTAGTCCCGCGACGCTTCGACTTCCGCGAGCACGTCCTCGAGCATCGCGACCACACCGCCCTTCGATCGGGCCTCCCGACCCATGGCGGTCTCGTGGAACGGGGATCGGGCGAGCTCGCGAGGTGCATGGAGGTGGGCGAGCACGTCCCGGACCAGCTCCTCGAACTCACCGGCCGTCTGGGTACACATGTCGGCGGCGTCGCGCGTGCCGCCCATTCCGGCCACGAGACGCGCGAGCATGCGTTCGAGTGCGGCACGGGGATGGGTCTCTCCCGACACGCACGCGCGCAGATCCTGGAGGAGCGTCGTCCCGAGAAGGGAGTCCTCGGAGCCTGGCGACGTGAAGGGCTCGAAGCCCAACCTGTCGAGAAATCGCCGCGCATGTCCCCCGGTGGGGCGATTCACGACGACCCGACGCACGGTCGCCGCGTGTTCCGAGGCGACGAACGGGACGATCGACACGACGTCGATGGATCCGTCGACGCTCTCACCAGCGGACCGCAACGGCACGAGCCAGCGGAAGAAGAGCGTGTCCGCGTCCGCCCTGGCGCCCTCACGTACGTGGACACCGTGGAAGGTGCGGATGCGGTCGTCCCTCGCGAGCTCGGCGGCGTCGAGTCCCGCCATGGATACGGCGAGGACGACACCGACCCGTTCGCCGTCGCCACCGACGACGACGTGGAGTGCGTCCGGGTCACGCGCCACGAAGTGCGCGAACGCGGCGGCGCTCGAACTTCCTTCGACGTCCGCGATCCTCTCCGTGAGCCGTGCGTGCTCCCGGGCCGTCGGCCGTAGGACGCGAGTCGGCCGCGCGGACGTACCGAGCTCCACGCCCCCCGAAGGTCCCCGAGCCTCCGCCACGAACCACGCATCGAGCAGGTGACGACGCAGGCCTTGGACGTCGTCGGCCTGCGCCAATCGGGAAACATGGCGATGGGCGAGTGCCTCACGCAGCGTCGACGCACGCTCCGGGTTCTTCGCGTCGAGTGCCGAACGAATCGCCGAACGTACGAGGGCGTCCGGTTCGAGACCTTGGTCGCCCGAACGGACGAACGGCGACGACGCGAACGACTCGTACGCGCGGAAGGCGTGGTCCCTCGGCAAGACGATCGACAACAAGTCCTCGTCGGTCGTCCGTGCGAGGGCCAGCACGTGGGCCGCGTCGGACGTCCCGGGGCACCCCATTTCGGGCAGGAGCTCACGCGCCAACTCCCGGGCGACGGAGTCCGGCACGAAGGCGCCGCCGTCCGCGACGTCCTCCGCCGCCCTGCGTTCGGCGACGAGAGCCAAGGCCAGCGGGTGACCGCACGTGATCCGATGGATGCCTTCGTGATCGCGTTCGGAAACGCGATGCTGCAGGAGGAACGTCCCCGACTCCGCGGGCGTGAACGGTCCGACGTGTACCTCGGCGACGTCGGCGACGGTCGCGAGCGATGCGCGGACGCAAGGCATCGGGCGGGTTCGCGAGGTGACGACCAACAGCACCCTCGGGCCGAGGTAGGAGAGGGCTCCGACGACGATGGCCGGAACGAACGCGTGGAGGTCGGCGGAGCCGTCGATCACGAGGACGTCCGCCTCAACGGCTCGCCCGAACGGCACGTCGTCGGGTCGCGTCGCGGACGCGATCGCCTCCGCGACGTATTTCGCGATGGACTCGGACGCGGACACTTCCGCGCCGCGGCACTCGACCACGCGCACCCCGCGGCGGGCGATGCCCGTGCCGAACCGCCGCACGAGGGTCGTCTTTCCGACGCCATTCGGACCCACGATCCACACGAGCGTCGGCGACTCCGCGGCGACCGCGTGGAGCTCGGAGAGTCGCGCGAGCTCGCGGTCGCGCCCGACGAAACGACCGACGACTCGCCCCCGTGCGCGCTCGCCCCACGTGCCTCCCGTGGTACCCGCCGATTCCCTCGAAGGGAAACGCCCCGGCGCGGGTTCCCGCGAAGGGAACCCACCGGAGCTCCCGCGCGTGTCTTTCCCGGAACGACCCGTTCCGGGGGGACGCCTCGAATCCTTGCCTGACGACCGAATTTCCAAGCCCTTGGCCCCCGTCGTAGGTCGCTCGGGAGAGCGACGACGAACGGACACCTAGCGAGGCCCGTGCCGACTCACGTTCGCTTGCGGGGACGCGGAAGTCCGAGTTCGTTGAGCCAATTGGTGAGAGTGCGTCGCGACACTCCGAGCGCCGCGGCGGCCTCCGTCTGGTTGCCGTGGGCGGCCTCGAGCGCGGCGGAGATCCGAGCGCGACGATCGTCGGGGTTCGCGGTCGCCGCCGGGACGGACTTCGCTTCGTCCTCGTCCGGCAACGTCCTGCGGTGCGCCTCGGGTAGCTCGAACACCACGTGGTCGGCCTCGAGAGTGTTGCCCGTGCAAAGGAGCAGCGCACGTTCGAGCACCGCGCGCAACTCGCGCACGTTGCCCGGCCAGGTGTGACGCGCGAGGACATCCATGGCAGCCTCCGAGACGACGACCGGGTCCGCGCTGACACGCGAGACGAGGTCGGCGACGAGGGTGCGCAGCTCGTCGCCTCGTTCGCGGAGCGGCGGCACGCGGAGTACGACACCGCACAGGCGGTAATAGAGATCCTCCCGGAAGCGACCCGCGGCGACGTCGGCCGCGAGATCGCGGTGCGTGGCCGCGACGAACCGGACGTCGATGGGTCGCGGAGCCACGGCCCCGACCCTTTGGATGGTTCTGTCCTCGAAGACGCGGAGGAGCTTCGCTTGGAGCGGTCGCGGAAGCTCCGCGATCTCGTCGAGGAAGATGGTGCCTCCGTCGGCGCTTTCCAGATACCCGGGGCGCGAGGCGATCGCCCCCGTGAACGCGCCGCGTTCGTGCCCGAAGAGCTCCGCCTCGAAGAGGGATTCGGCGATCGCGGCGCAATTGACGACGACGAAGCGCCCCGTCGCACGCGCCGATCGGTCGTGGATGCTTCGCGCCATCACCTCCTTGCCGGTCCCGGTCTCGCCGAGGACGAGCACCGTGACCTCACTGCAGGCGATCCGATCGAGATCCATGGTGGGTCCGCCGGGACGCATCGACACCGCGATCGGCCCGACGACCCGCGGTCCGCCGCCGGACGTTCGCTCCGGTCGTGAAGGACGGGGAGTTTGTCGCGCGACGTCGAACGAGGGCGTGCCGTCGTCGCGGGAGAGCGGGGGCATTTCGACGCCTTCGGGAATCGCGATCACGAACGCACCGGTCGGACGTCGCGTGACGAGAGTTCGTGCTCGGACGACTTTGTCCTGGAAGGCGGAGACGATTCGCCCTCGAAGACCGTCGATGCACCGGCGTTCCTGCGCCATCTCGAGGTGCATGTCGTCGACTTCGAGGGTCTCGACGGTCGCCTCCGCCTTCGGACTCACCGTGTAGACGACCCGTGGATGGCGTGACCCATTTTCGACCGAATCGTCGAAGGACCGTGAGTCCATCCAGTGGGGTCCATCTTCGACGTCCTCGAGCCATCCGAGGTGGGCACCGAATCCGAAGGATACGCCCGCGACGAGGGGCACCATCGTCCCCGACTCGACTCGGAATCCTCCGACCTCGGTCCCGTTGCGACTACCGAGATCCTCGACGGTGACGTGACCTCCCTCGCCCTGCATCACCGCCAGGTGCTCGCGGGAGACCTGGCGATCGTCCACCCGGACCGAACTTCCGGCGGAGCGGCCGATCCTCACACGCACTCCCGGGAGGAGCGACGTCGTGACCACGGAGGTCGGGCCCACGACAACGAGCTTCACGTCGGCACTCCCCGCCGCGCACGCAGCGGCTCGATGGTGCTGCCCGTCGCTTCCACCGACGGGCGGTGCCGAAGCGCGTCAGAGGGCTCCTTGTCGGGCGCATGCTCGAGGGCGTCGCGATGCATGCGCCAAAGTACGCGTTGGAGCGCCTGGGACATGGCCTGGGCCGATGGAAATCGCGCGGCGGGGTCCTTCTCGAGGGCACGGGCGACGATGTCCGCGACCTCGGAGGGCACGGCCGGTCTCACGGAGTCGACACGCGGCGCCGACCGATTGACGTGCGCGTGGAGCACCCCGGAGCGCGAGAGCGCGTCGAAGGGTGGAGAGCCGGTGAGCGCGAAGAACGCCAACGCACCGAGCGAATAAAGATCGGAGGAGAAGCCCGCCTCGACGCCCGAAATCATCTCCGGAGCTGCGTAGTGGGGAGTGCCGACGAACGCAGCCGTCATGGTGATCGAGCGGCTCGCGGCGTCGTGTTTGGCGATTCCGAAATCGAGGAGCTTCGCGTGTTCGTTGCCGTCGCCGTCGTCGCACACGAAGAGGTTGCTGGGTTTCCACGTCGCGATGGACGATGCCACGCGCGTGCGCGTGGGCGAGTGCGCGGGCCGCCTGCTCGACGAGGGAAACCGCGCGCAGGGGTTCGAGGGTCCACAGCACCAGGGCGGCGAGATCCCGCCCTTCGAGAAGTTCCATCGCGAAGTAGTCGACCTCGTCGTCGGTCACGCCGTAGTCGAGGATCCAGCGCCACCACCTTCTTCGGGTGGCCATGGCCGCCATCACCTCGATCTCGCGTTCGAAGCGCTCGTGGGAGCGCTCCGTCGTCGCGGCGTCGCGGCGGATCACCTTGAGGGCGACGTTCGTCTGGAGCACGCGATCGAACGCGCGCCATATCTCGCCCATCGCTCCTGCACCGATGCGCGTCTCGAGTTTGAAGCGTCCGAGACTGCGACCCTCGAAGGCGGCGCGCTCCAGCTTCCAGCGAATCGCCGGCGAAGGCCGAGAACAGTGGCGACAATGTTGCCGATCCCGAGGTTGCTGACGAGATGGCCACGGCGACGCGATCGTGGAGCTGGGTCGAGAGCGTTCCCGCGACGTGTTCGACGACCATCAACGCGACCACGAACCCGACGACGGTCGGGACGATGCTGAGAAGGTTCGTGGACCAACGCTCGCGCATGAGGACGCCGCGACACGAGATGACGAGCGACAGTCCGGCGAGATAGGGGCTCTTGAAGCCGTCGAGCCACGAACAGAGGAACGCGAGCACGATGCCCGGGAGGAGGAACACGGCGAAGTCGATGGCGCGCGCCAGCACGACCGGCGGACGCCGGAGGCGATCGACGATGACGAGCCCCGCGAGCGTGAACGCGGCACCGAAGATCCGCACGAGGAGGAAGTCGACGAACGTCGCCTTCGTGCTCATGCGGCACGCGAACGCGTCCAGGGCGAGGATGCCGAGCCAGAGCAGGATTCCCAGACGGAGAGTGCTCTTGAGGCGAACGAGGCAGGGTGTCGTACTCGCTGGCCGCGAGCGCCCGTTCATGCTGCTCGAGGAAGGAGGTCGCCATGGGTCGTTCGCCCACGCGTCTCGGGTGGAACGCGCCTCGCGCGGGCGCGCCCGAATATAGGGCGATCCCGTGTCGCGGAGTCGCGGATTGCGCCGGCGACCCGTGGCGCTCGTTCCGCCCTTCAGGGCGTCAATGTCAGCTTCGAGACCAGCGGGTGATCTTGCGGCGTTTCGCCTTCGTACCCGCGTGGCTCGCCCCAGAACGTGCCCGTCGGGAGGTCCTTCCAGATCGCCGAGGTGTCGATGGGGTGCACGCGGCCATTGGTGAGCGTGGTGAGCCCTTGATCGGGGAGGTCGGACCCGCGAGGGTGAGCGGATAGTCCACGAGCCTGTCCGCCGTTTCCCGCCGGCAGTTCGAGGCGGTCGTTCGGCGCCTGGTACCAGAAGCCCCAGTACTGGTTCGAGTTGTTCTGGACGGTGGTGCCGTGCGTGAGTCCGAAGACGTCCGACCCAGAGAACACGAGCCCCTTCACGCGGTGTTGGGCGATTCGTTCCGTCCCCTTGCCCGAGTAGTAGAGCGCCCCGAACTTGTATGCACCCGACGTGGCGTCGAGCCCGAGCAGGAATCCGTCTCCGTGGGTCGTGTCGGCGGCCTGGACGGCGATGCGACCACCGACGTACACGGTGCCCGCGTTCCGGCGGACGAAGTACGTGTTGTTCCGATCGCCGTCGACGCCGCTGTCCCACGTCTTGGCCCAGCCGAGGGAGCCGTCGGACTTGATCCGGGCCGCGGCGAACTTGGTGATCGCTCCGCGGTGATCGAGGGAAACGATGGCATCGCCGTTGTCGGCGAGTACGAGGGAGTTCACGTTCGACCCGATTCCCATGCCGAGATCACGGACCCAGGTGACCGCCGGCGTCGTTCCGTTCAGGCCGGAGAGTCGGACGAGCACCGCGCGCCCTGCGCTGATGCCTCCGATGTAGCCGTTCCCCGCGGCGTCGGTGCGGATCGTGTATCCGCGGTCGGTGTAGCCGCTCGCCACCTTGATGCTCGTCGCGAAGATCGTGCTCCCGTCCGTCTTGCTGACCGCGAGCAGGAGGAGTTCTTGATCGTTGCCACCCGATTCGCCCGTGACGAGAACGCGGTCGGAGAGGCTCGCGTCGATGCCGTAAGGCTGCTCGGACTGGCCCGGGTCGGGGTCGACCTTGGTGCCGTTGGTGAAGCCCTTTGCCCACGCGAGCGAACCGTCCGACGCCTTGACCTTCATGACGAGGGCCTGGAACGCGTTGTTCGTGCTCGCGAGAGAGCGCCTGGCCGACACGTAGACGTGACCGTCTCCGCCGTAGTCGATGGCGTCCGCACACCCACCGGATTCGCTGTTCTGCCCCGGGTCGGGCGACTCTTGCTGGTAGCTCTCGTTCCAGATTTTCGCCCACCGCTGCGAGCCGTCGCCCGCGACACCGGCCACGACGACGTCCCGCGAGAACATGTCGAGCACTTCGTTCGCATTCGTCGCGTACACGACTCCACCGGCGCCGTCGCTTGCGAGCCCCGTCACCTTGAAGTCGGCCTTCGTGCGCCCGAGCACGCGCTCCATGGGAGCCGCGACGTTGGGGCTGAACGCCAGATTGTCGCGCCCACGACCTTCGACCACGAAGCTCGCTTCGCGGTCGTCGCTGGTCACGACGACGACCCTCGCCTTTCGCGGGCCCGAAGCGTACGCGAGGAAGTGGAGACCGAACTCCGCGCCCTCCCCCGCGGCGAGGACCTTCCCGTCGAGGGAGAAGGGCTTCCGCGTGGTGCTCCCGGGCACCGACACGGCGAACTCGTCGGGCAACGTCACACCGCCACCTCCGGTAACCGCCATGGGCTCGACGAGGAGGGTACGGATCGTGACGGGTGCCATTTCGTCGTTCGTGACGGTGACGCGGAGCGCCGCGGTCGAGAAAGGCGGAACGCCACCGATGGCGGTGGGCGAATAGGGCGCGGTCGGATCGATCACGGCTGCGCCTTCCCCCAGGAACTTCAGAGCCGCGGGAGGTCGCTTCGCGGCGTCGTGGGCATCGCGCCCATCGGCGCCGTCGGCGGACGACGTCGCGTCGCCCGGAGCTCCGTCACCACCTCCGCCATCAACTCCTGCGTCTCCGCTCGGGTCGACGCTGGCGTCGGTTCCCCCGGCACCGCCGTCTTTTCCGTCGGAGTCCGACGCGGGAAGGCATGCAGGAGCGAGAGTGGCGACGGCACCGGCCAAGGCGACGAGGGATACGACGAGGGCAGGACGCATGGGGATCTCCATTCGTGCGGTCCCGAAATCGCGGCGTCGCGACGTCGTGCGGGCGGGACTCGGGAACGTCGCCGGACAATCGGCGGGACGTCGGTCGATTGAACGGGACCCCCTCGCGCATGGTCCAGGCGATTCGATGTCGAACCGGTGTCGAATCGCCGTCCAACGTCGCTCGTTCGTCGAATGTCCGTGGTGCACTCGGAGTCTCTCCGAGCACGCCACGCACGACCGGACCCGTTCTCGTCCGAGCCCTCGATCGCGTGCGCAACGAACCGTTCGATCCCAAGGAGCCCCCGATGAAACGAATCGTCCTCGCCGCCGCCATCCTCCTCGTGATGACGCCGCTGTCCTCGGGCTACGCGAGACCCGTCACCGCTCCTCCGGCGCCTTCCCCCGGGAGCGCGCCGACACCGCCCTCGCGCCAGAACGCCGTCATCTACTACAAGCCGAGCCCCGTCGGCTCGGACACGACGACCTACCCGAACGACAGGACCGCCGCTTCGGTCACCTGCGTCGAGAACTTCTCCCTCGTCGTCGTGGAAGGACGACACGCGTACTGCAAGAGATTCGCCTCCACCACGATGACCGTGCCCCTCGTCTGCGCCGGGTCCGGTCCGAGTCTGGTCGTCGATACGGCCATCCCGCCGTTGGTCCGTTCGAAAACGGCGGACGCCGATCAATGCCTGAAAGCGGACGCGCCTACGGACGCGGCGGCGTCCTACTTCGCCCCCATCTGCGGTCAGAACTCCACGGGTGGCGGCTTCGGGAAGGTTGTCAGGCCCGGTCCCGATACCTGCGAGAAGGTCATCTCGGTGCTCACGATCCAGAGACCGGGATCGCCCAAGGGCCAGAACATGGTGATGTCCCAGACGTTCATCTCGGCTCCGCCTGCCCTGCCGACCGAACCTGCCCCGACCGCGGAGCTGCTCGCCACGACCCTGGTGACATGCCCGGCGAACGCGACCCTGGAGCGTGACGGGGCGAGCATCGTCTGCCGGCGCACGTGAGCGGCCCGGGCATCCGAGGGCGGGAACGCGCGGAGGGAGCTCGGCTCGATCGAAGGAGTCGCCCCATCCGATTCTCCTGAGAGCGAATCGGGCGCCTCGAGCCCCCCTTGACGGTCCGAACACCGATGTTTATCGGCAAAGAAACATGCCTCCCGGGCTGCCCTCCGCGGGTCGAATCCGTGTCGGGCGAGCTCCCACCGAGGCGAACCCACCCGAAGGAAAGGAGGACTTCACGATGATGCTACGACCTCAACTTCCGACGCTTCCGGAACTCGCTGACCTCGAAGACGACTCCGACGTCTTCGATCCTTCCGTCGACGGCCTCGTCCCTCGCTCGGCCCTGTCCGACGACTTCGACGACCCCGAGGACGGTGGCGTGGGTTTCCGGACGTGGATGAAACGTCCCGACGTCCAACGCCGCGCGTGGCGCATGGCGGAACGCGATCGTCGTCGCCGACGGGCGAACACGCGTCGGGTCGCGCTTTCTCGCAGCGGACGCCACGTCCGCTGGAACGACGCCGCCTGAGCGCGGCGCCCCGCGAACGAATCCACGGCCCTTCGTCCCCGCGGTCGACGTCCATTCCGACGGCGACCAGGACGGATCGAATCCGAAGACGTCGAAGGAATGATCCGGAAGGCCGCGTGTTCCTTACCGGCGGGGCCGTCCGATGGGGTCGGCCCACGCCTTGGCGCGAAAGGAGGAAACGTTGAAGTCCGAGGAAACGAACGAACCCGGCACGACCACTTTCCGAAGCGACGCGGACCGCCTCGAGGCGATCCGCAGGCGATCGCTCCAGCGCGTCTGGTGGAATTCGGCGCGCGTGGTCCTCGATCGACGCTCGAAGCGATTCCCCGTGAGAGATCCTCCGGACGCCCCCGGGCGTGACCTTTGACGGGCACGCTCGCCCGCGGTCCGGTCGGTGGAGCGGAGGGTCATCGTCCCTCCGCGCCACCTTCCCCTTCGACGGATGGACGCGTGGCGCTCCGGCTCACGCGTCCGCCAGGAGTTCGCGGGTGCGCGCGTAGGACCGCGCGGCTTCGGGGCTCTCGGCGACGAGTCGTTCGTGGTTCGGATGGAAACCGGGAGTCTCCGCGCTGAAGAGTCGCAGGGCCTTCGCGCGCGCGGAGGCCACGTCGGGCGTCGTGTCGGCGTCGTCCAGTTCCACGAGGAGCGTCGTCATCGGACGGAGCCACGCGAAGGCCTCGTCCTGGATGAGGAGCTGGAGGAACGCTCCCGCGGTTGCCACGGGTCCGTTCGCGCGCTCGTAATCGGCGCGCGTGGCATCGAGGAGGACCTTGTGGTGATCGAGGAGGCGGGCGTGGAGGGCGTCGAGTTCGGTGCGGCTCATTCCGCACAACATGCTCACGAAAGGGACGCCGCGCCAGGGGTCGTTCGCGCGTGGTAGATTCCCGGTGCGATGGCCGCGGTCCCTCCCTCGTCTTCCCTGAAATTCGCCGAGGTTCAGGGTTCCGGCCGGTACGTCCTTCTCGACAAGGTCGTGCACGGTGGCGAACTTCTCGAACTGTGCACCTCCGGAGGCTGGCTCACCGGGCGGTACGAATGCGACGCGGGCACGAACGACGTCCCCACCCTCTTCTTCTCCGTGGAACTCGACGGCGGCGGCGTGACCCAACTGCACTTCCCGATTCCGGAAGGTGCCCTCCTCCGGAGGCGGTGACGCCGACGTAGGACGCGTCGTCTCGCCGGGTCATTGGACCACCGAGGTCAGGAGGTTGAGGGACACGGCGAGGATCGTCGTGTTGTGGACGAACGCGAGGAGCGAATGCAGGAGGACGACGCGCCGGGCCGCCCTCGAACGGACGGTGACGTCGGACACCTGGAAGCACATGCCGATCGTGAACGCGAAGTAGGCGAAGTCCGAATCGCTCGGCTCGCGGGTGTCGGGAAACTCGAGGCAGTGGGTGTCGCCGTGCTGGCGGTAGTAGAGGTGCGCGTAGCGGAGCGTGAAGGTCGTGTGGGTCACCGTCCACGAAAGGATGACGGCCGCCAACGCGAGCCCGGTCCACACGGGAACCTGCTCCGCGGGCAGGGACTTGATCGCGTGGAGGACCGTGAGCGACGCGAACAAGCTCACGAGCGCCGACGCGACGGCGACGAAGGACACGATGCGTCGCCCCGGATCCGCCATCGCCGCCCGCGCGCGGGTCTCCGACGGCGTGGCGCGCGCGATGATCATCCACGCGAGGACGACGAACGTGAGCGCACTCGTGTCCCATCCGACGACGGCGCGGATGTGCAAGGGCAACGTTCCTGGCGTGGCGAACGTCGCGACGACTCCGAGGAGCATCGACACGAAGAAGCGCGCCCCCGCGCGACGGAGGTCGAAGATGGGCCATCCCTCGCCGGTTCCGTCCATGGCGGCGAGCTTACACCGGTGGGACGGACCGCGACGACGGGTTCGGGTCGTCGATCGCGTCGTCATTCCCTCACTTCGTGGCGACGGCGGGCTTCTTGTCTCCGAAGAGGTTCTCGGCGGGCTCCACGGGCGCGACGCACCGCGGATTCGGGGTGGCCTGGGCGGCGGGCGCGGCCGCGCCCTTCGTGGGTGCGACCTTCGCGGCGCCAGCCTTCGCCGCGGCGCACTCCGGCGGGATCGCCTTCGGATCGTACACGGCCGCGTGCACGAGGTAGGACGCCCAGGGAACGCCGAAGAGACGGATCATGGGCTTCAAGGGGAGCGTCTCCTTCGCTTGGACGGCGACGAGGACCTCCGCGATCGCCCGCTGCTGTTCGAGGCTCTGCTTCTTCGCCTCGTCGAGGTCGCGCTTGTCGTCGGCGTCGAGGGGGTCGTCGAACGTGAGCTTCACGGTACGCCCGTCGCGCCCGACCTTCGTCTTCTGGAGCGCGTGGACGAAGTCGTCGACGACGATGGCCCAGCTCTTCTGACGGAGGGTCTGGGGGTTCTCCTTGGCCTGACGGATCAACTTCGCTTCGTTGTTCTCGAGCTGGGACTTCCATTCGGCGACCAGGGAGATGGCGTCCTTCTCCACGACCTTCGCCGCGTCGTCGTCGCGCGCGACGAGCACGATGCCGCCACGGACGGCTCCCGCCTTGGTCGTGTCGGGTTCCAGTTCGAATCCGGCCGCGCGGAGCTTCGAGTCGATCTCCTGGACGATCTTGTCGGCCGTCGACGGAAAGCAGGACTGCATGAAGTCCACGAGGTTCCCGCCGCTCTGCATCCCGCCCCACGAACAGGGCGCCGACAGGAACGACTTCGCCGACTTCAGGTCGGCTTCGATGCGCATGGCGCCGAGCCCCTCCATCTGGTTCGCGGCGTCGTTCAGAGCGGCGACACTCGTGGACAGATCGGCCCGCGGTGCGGCGATGGTCCTCGCGACGGAGTCCAGGTCCCCGCGCTTGCCGAGGAACCACGTGGATTCGTGGACGAGGGCGGCTTCGGACTGCGGCGTGCAGTCGAGGATCACGGCGGGCTTCTGCGGATCGCTCGTCCGGCAGAATCCGCTGCTCGTTCCGAACGAGTGCTTCGTCAGACCGAACTTCGGTGGGAGGTCCTGGACTCCGAGGTGGAGCGTGTCGACGGACGTCTTCGCCCCCTTGTCGTCGGCGAACGAGATCGCGGTGCGATGACCGTCCTGCAGGTTCTTGGCGAGGACGTCGCCACACTGGAGGAGGGCTTGGACCTGGTCGAGCGTCTCGGCGGTGAAGAACTTCTTCGCGGCGCGCGCTCCGAAGAGGTTCATGAGTTCGAGGGTGCGCGCGGGATCGGGCGCTCCCTTGCGGCACATGGCCGAGCCGAGTTCGGCGGCAGTGTAGGCGTTTTTCACGGTGGGATCCGTCTCGCGAGTCCCTTCGATCAGCTCCGCGTCGAGACGCGTGGTCGTCGGCGGCAGCTCCTTCGCGTCCACGGGCAGCTTCCACGCCGACGCTTCCTTCTTCTTGCATCCCGCGGAGGCCCCCGCGAACACCACGACGGGGACGAGGACGGCGACGGCGGCGAGGGAACGGACGGCGGGTCGGGAGCGCATGGTCGCGCCCCTTCTTCAAGACCCGCGCCAGGTCCTCGGCCGTCCCGAAGGGCCGAAAGTGAGCATGTTCCAGGCGCCGACGAGTCGGCCGCGACCCACTCGCGGACCGTGTCGAGTCCTGGGCGACTCGCGTCCCGGTCTCCCGGACGCGTCCGGAAAATCGGCCTCGGTTCCCGCTTCCGAGGGCGGAATGGGGCCCTCCCCGAAGGAGCCGTCGTCTCTGCACGACCGTGTCCCGGGAGGAAACGCGGGAATCGTTGAAGACTCGGGAAGGCGCCCCTATCTCCGACCGATGGCGAACGCGACGACGCCGACCACGCCGACGACGCACGAACGACGGCCGACCGTGGTCCTGCGACCGGTCGTGATCGACCCGGTGCCGTGGGGGTCGTCCGTGGTGCACGTGGTTCGGGACGATCTCCTTCCCGGCGGCGCGAAGGAACGTGGACTCGGACCGTTCCTCGAGGAGGAGATCGGTCGGGGGGCACGGGAATTCGTGTACGCGAGTCCCTTCTGTGGGTGGGAGCAAGTGGCTCTCGCGGCGGCGTGCCGGCGACTCCGCGTTTCGTGCCGACTCTTCTGCGAAGCCGATCCGTCCTCGGGGACCACGCTCGCGCCCCACGACGTCACCGAGCGCGCGAACCTCCTCGGCGCGCAGGTGTCGTTGCATGCCTCGCTACGGGAGGCCGAGGCCGACGCGGCGAGGTACGAGCGAACCCGCGCCGGGGCGAAGAGGCTCCCGCTCGGGTTCGACGCCGACGGGTTCCGTCACGCCATGGGTCGCGCCCTGGAGCGCGCGTGGCGGGAAGTCGAGATCGAGTGTGGCGCTCCGAAGCACGTCTGGCTGCCGTTCGGGAGCGGGACGCTCCTCGGTGTCTTCCGCGCCGTCCTCCCCGAAGACGTCACCTTCCACGCCGTGAACGTCCGCGTCCTGGACGATTCCGATCCTCGCGTGATCCGCGCGAAGTCCGATCCGCGGGTCGTGTTCCACCGGACGGAACTGCGCTCGAACGAGCGCGCGACGACCCGAGCACCGGTTCCGTCCAACGCCTTCCACGACGCGAAGCTCTGGGACTTCGTCCTCCGCGAGGGTCGTGCGGGCGACGTCTGGTGGAACGTCGCCCGCTGATCCTCCGCGAATCCCTTCAGGGCGCCGAACCGTACACGTTCTGCACCTGGCACATGTCGAGCGAGGTGTCGTAGATGCGGACGTCGTCGATCGCTCCCGCGACGCTGTTCGAGTAGAGGCCCGTGAAGGGGCTCCGACCGAAGTACATGTTCGCCTGGCTCCCGATGTCGGGGACGCCGTCGACCGTCGTCTGCGCGCGTTGGATGCCGTCCACGAACCAGGTGAGCGTCGTCCCTTCGCGCGTGAGGATCACGTGGTGCCACGCGTCGGCGATGGAGAACGCCGAATCGAGGGCTCCGCCGGGCGCGTTGTTGCCGTACATCTCGGCGCCGAGGTTCCCGTTCGTCGACATGCGGACGCCGAGGTATTGTCCGCCACTCGCGTTGTCGCGGTTGCCGATGAGATCCCGGAACTCCGCGAGCGTCGGAACGTTCGCCCAGAACGAGATCGCGA
The DNA here is from genome assembly GCA_046351475.1 of Polyangiaceae bacterium. Classification (GTDB taxonomy): domain Bacteria; phylum Myxococcota_A; class Polyangia; order Polyangiales; family Polyangiaceae; genus JAXLYL01. The sequence goes on along the minus strand of JAXLYL010000007.1, from coordinate 54,815 downwards.
AGTTGCTCGCACCGACGTCGTTGAGCACCGTGCCGAAGTCGAAGTAGGAGTCGAACGTCGCGTTCGTCGTCCCCGACGACCCGAATCCGCTCATCGATACGGTCGAGGACGAATCCTGGCCGCGCGTGGCATCCCTCGTCCCGGCGAGGTCCGGCACGATCGTCGTCCCGTTGTCGAAGCCCCAGTGCGCGAAGGGTCTGCGACCGACGCCACCCTCGATGGTCACGTTGTCCAGGTGCCCGCTGTGCTGTCCTTCGCTGTTCTCCCGGTTGTGGATCGCCACGAAGTTCTGGACGAACGTCGTGGTGAACTGTCCCGTGACGGTGATGCGTTGCAACGAGTCCGCGAGTCGGGCAGAGCACGTCACTTCCTCGCCGTCGTCGTACATCTCGAGGAGCACCTTGTCGCCCGTGTTGAAGCGGAGCGACCCGATGGCGTTCTCGTTTCCGAAACCGGCGCCGCCGTTCCGGAGCCCGACCGAAAGGGAGCCCGAACTGGTCAGCGAGCACTGGACGCCGTTGTCCGTCTCTCCGTATTCGCCGCCGGGAACACCGTCCGAACGCGTGAGGATCGCGAACATATCGAAGCCGGAGTCCTGGAACGACCACTGGGCCGTGACGCGGACGCCCCCTTGGGCCGGGTCGTAGCGCTTCGCCGACACGAGGTGCGCGCGGTTCGACAGGCGGAGTTCACCACTCGTGACCGTGGCGCTGGCCATCCCCTGCGGGATGGCCGTGTTCACCGTCCACTTCGTGGCGTCGAGGGCCGTGCCGGAGAAGTCGTCGCGGAGGGCCCACCCGTGTCCCGGCGTGCACACGCCCGAGTGGCACGCGTCGGCGCCGTTGCAATCGTTCTCGTCGTCGCACGCGAGGCCTTCCGCCGCGTTCACGATCTCGCAGCCTGCGTCGCCCACACGTGCGACCTTGCACGGGTCCGAGGTCGTGCAGCTCGCTGCGTCGCCGCTCCCCGAATCCGTGCCCGCGTCCTTGGCGCCGCCGCCCGAGTCGGTCCCCGAGTCGGTGTCGCCGCTCCCCGAGTCCGTGCCCGCGTCCGTGACGCTGCCGCCCGAGTCGGTGCCCGAGTCCGTCCCCGAGTCGGTGCCGACCGTCGCGTCGCCCCCCGAGTCGACGCTTCCGGAATCCATCGCGCCGGAGTCGGTGCCGGCATCGGTCGCCGTCGTCGCGTCAGTGCCGCCATCGCGTGCGCCGGAGTCGGTTCCCGTCGCGGCGTCGTTGGAGCCGCCGTCGGTGGTGGCGCGGCCGTCCGTGGCCGCGGCGTCGACACTCCCACCATCTCCGGTCGCGCGGGCGTCCGAGGCGCCGTCTTCGCCGCCGTCCGCGATCTGACCGATACCTGCGTCCGTCCCGCCGCATGCCACGAGAACGGTCGCCAACGAGAGAGTGACAGCACGGATTCGGAAGGTTCGCATCCGACGAGGATCGAGGGACTTCGCGGGGCCGTCCACGCGAAACGGACCGCACCTTCCATGACCGACGACGTTCGGAAGGTGGGAGTGGGACGAGGTCGGACCCGCTCTCCGTTGCACGCCGGGCTCCGAACCCGTACCAAGGGGCCCCCCAGGAACTTCCCCAGAACCAGAGAACGAGGAGTCGTCATGAGCAAGAAGATCATCACGGTCATCGGTTCCACCGGCGCGCAGGGTGGCGGTCTCGCGAACGCCATCCTTTCGGACGCGAACGGCGAATTCACGCTCCGTGCGGTCACGCGGAAGGTCGACGGCGACGCGGCGAAGAAACTCGCGTCCCGCGGCGCGCAGGTCGTCTCCGCCGATCTCGACGACGTCGAGAGCCTGAAGCGCGCGTTCGACGGCGCCCACGGCGTCTTCTGCCTCACGAACTTCTGGGAGCACATGTCCCCCGACAAGGAGATCGCCCAGGCGAAGAACCTGGCGACGGCGTGCAAGGCCGCCTCCGTGAAGCACGCGGTCTGGTCGACCCTCGAGGACACCCGCAAGCGCGTTCCCCTCGCGGACGATCGCATGCCGACGCTTCACGGCCGCTTCAAGGTCCCGCACTTCGACACGAAGGGCGAGTCCGACGCGTTCTTCGACGCCGCGCACACGACGTTCCTCCTCACGTCCTTCTACTGGGACAACCTCGTGGCGTTCGGCATGGGCCCGAAGGCCGACGAGACGGGCGCCCTCGCGTTCGTGCTCCCCATGGGTGACAAGAAGCTCCCCGGCATCGCCGCCGAGGACATCGGCAAGTGCGCCTACGGCGTCTTCAAGAGGGGCGACGCGACGCTCGGCAAGTACGTGGGCATCTCGGGCGAACACCTCACGGGTGCCGAGATGGCCGCGGGACTCGCGCGCGCCCTCGAGAAGCCCGTCACGTACAAGGCGGTTCCGCCGGCGGTCTACCGGAGCTTCGGGTTCCCCGGCGCGGACGATCTCGGCAACATGTTCCAGTACAAGGCCGAGTTCGAGTCCGCCTTCTGCGGCGCCCGCAACGTCGCCGACTCCCGCGCGCTCAACCCCGAGATGCTGAACTTCGCGGGCTGGCTCGCGAAGAACAAGTCGAAGATCCCCCTCGGCTGATCGCCGTCGGTCGTGTCGTCGGGAGGCGGCGAATCGCATCCCGACGGCTCGGCTGGACGCGCTTGTCCCACAAATCTTTGCGAGCCTCCATGACTCCATTGGCGCGGTCGAAATCGTCGTGTCAGAAGAAGGGTGTCGCGTGACGGTGCTCGCTCCTCGGAGCGCGCCGCCCGTTTCGCGATTCACCCATCAACGGTTCTCCAAGGAGTGTCGATGGTGCAGAGTGCTCGCGCGCGTGCGGATCCCCTGACCGCGCATCACTAGGGCCGGAGCAACGCCCCGATCGCTCGTCCGACTTCGGTCGCGCGAGACGGGTCCCCTGCTGCGTCCCGATCCCCGAGGCGACCGTCGCCTCCGGATGAAAACAAGGAGCCACGTGGATCGGGCATCGCCCGCGTCTTCGTGGCTCTCTCCCTTTTGTGCCCGCGCGTCCTTCCGAACGAACGCGCGCGAATCAGGACGCGAGGCGTCGGAGCCCGTCGAGATCGACGATCGCGATCTTCCCGTACGCGAGCCGCACGAGTCCCTTCGACTCGAGCTCCTTCAGCGCCTGGTTCACCGTCTGGCGGGACGTCCCCGTCATCGCCGCGAGCTGCTCCTGTTTGAGATCGACTTCGCGGTTCGATCGGTCCTTCCACTCGCCGTAGCTCTCGGCGGCGAGGACGAGACGACGTGCGAGCCGCTCGGCGAGGGGCAACGCACCGTCCTCGACGGCGAGGAAGGTCAGTCGCAACTTCCACGTCGCGAGAGTCGCGAGTTCGCGCCACCACGTGGGCGTCCGCGCGAGGATGGCCTCGAGATCCTCCTGGGACACGTGGACGAGCGTCGTCTTCTCGGCGGCGATCGCGTCGTGGGTGCGCGGCTTCCGATCGAACACGGAGATCTCGCCGAACCACATGGGCGGCTCGACGACGGCGAAGAGCAGCTCCTTCCCGCTTTCGGCCGTCGCGGTGATGCGCACGCCACCTTCGACGACGGCGTAGATGCCGCTCGGAGCGTCGCCACGGGAGAAGAGGCGTTCGCCGGGGACGAGGGTCCGGGAGACGGCGGCGGCCGAAAGGGCCTCCCGGAATTCGGCGCACAGGCCCCCGAACCATCGTCCGGCGCTCAAAAACTCCATGAATTTTCGGGTCGTCATGGCGATTCGTCCGCTTTGTCGGCCGGGCGACAGTGTGTCCGGGGGGATTCGATCACCATTCTCCCATGACCTCGATCACGACCCACCTCTCGAACTACGCAACCTACCACCGCGACCGCCGGAACATCGCGACCCACTTCGTCGGGATTCCGATGATCGTCGTCGGAGTCGAGGCGATGCTCGCGCGCGTCGCCGTCCCCGTCGCCGGAGCCTTCCCGTTCTCGCTCGCCCTCGTCGCGTCGATCGCCGCGGCCGTCTTCTACGTCGCCCTCGACCGTCGGTTCGGTCTCGCGATGATCGCGCTGCTCGGAGCGGCCTTCGCCCTCGGAACCGCCCTCGCCGCCGGATCCCTCGGCACTTGGCTCGTCGGCGGCGTCGGATTGTTCGCGGTCGGCTGGGTCATCCAGTTCGTCGGTCACGCTTTCGAGGGGCGCAAGCCCGCCTTCGCGGACGACCTCGTGGGCCTCCTCGTGGGTCCCCTGTTCGTCACGGCGGAAGTCGCCTTCCTCCTCGGACTCCGTCCGGAACTGGAGCGGGAGATCGTGCACGGTGCGGGTCCCGTCCGCACGGGACGTCTTGCCGGGAAGCATGTCGCTCCCTAAGAGAGAGCCATGGCGGACGTCGTCGTCTTCGGAGCGTCGGGCGGCGTCGGCTCCCTCGTCGTCGAACGGCTCCTCGCCGACGGCCACGCCGTCACCGCGGTCCTCCGCACCGCCGCCGACTTCGGGACGAATCCCCGGCTCCGGATTGCCGTGGGCTCTCCCCTCGACGGGACGTTCGTCGCGCGATGCCTCGAAGGTCGGGACGCGGTCGTCTCCGCCCTGGGCGTCCGCAGACACGCCCCTTGGAACCCGTGGTCGCGCGTGATGGGTCCCGTGACGCTGACGGAAGACGTCACGCACATCCTCGCGGAGGCCATGCCGCGGGCGGGGATCCGGAGGATCGTGGGCATCAGCGCGGCGGGTGCCGGCGCGAGCCGCGGGACGACGAACGCCGTGATGCGTACGCTCGTCGCGAACAGTTCCCTCGCCGTGGCGTACGCGGATCTCGAAGCCATGGAGCGCGTCCTCGCCGCGAGCGCACTCGACTGGATCGCGGTGCGTCCCGTGACGTTGACCGACGGTCCGACGCACGCGGTGCGTGAGGTGGCGTCCTACGATCTCACGGCGACGATTTCCCGTCGCGCCCTCGCCGCCTGGATCGCCGCCAACGTCGTCGGCACGGGCGCTCCTCGTACGGGAAGCTCGGTCGCAACTTCCCGGACTCCGATGATCGCGCGCGGCGCCGACGTGCGCTAGGAACGGCGGCGTGTACGGACCTCCTCCCGGCCCGCCCGGAACGCCTCCCCAGGGTCAGCCTCCCCACGGTGCACCTCCCCACGGCTATCCCCCCCCCGGTGCTCCTCCACCGAAGAAGTCCTCGTCCACGACCCTCGTCCTCGTCTTCGTGGTCCTCAGCGTCGCACTCTGTGGGGTGGGCGCTCTCGCGGCCATCGCCGGCCTGGTCTTTTTCCGGATGAAGGACACGTCGCTCCTTCCGGATCCCGAGGCGGTTCCGGACCCCGTGACGTCGCCCACGGTCTACGCGCCCACGCCGCTCCCGGCGTCATCGAAGACGGGCCGCTCGGGCGACGACGGACTCACCGAACACGGTGCGGACGTGCCCGACGACGACGATCCCACCCTCGGTGCACCTACGGCTGCGGGACCGAGCTCGGCACCGGCGAACCCCGTCGCCCCGTCCACGACTCCGAAGTCCGGCCCGACCACGAAGTGGTCCTGCAACGCGACGGGATGGGTCCGCGTGTGCGGCTTCGCGAACGTGTGTTCGAACCAGATGGTGTCGGGCATCGGGAACGGTACGGACCGCTTCACGGCGTCCCAAACGGCGAAGATCGCGTGCGAGGGCATGGCCCGAGCGAAGGGCGGATCGACGGTGTGCAGCGTCGCGTGCACGCCGAAGTGACGCGGGAGGCGGACGTGAAATCGGGCGGAATTTCCTGGTCGGCGTGCTCCACGTCCCCGTTCGGGTGACATGCACGGGAACTCCGGATCCGGCAGTGTGCCCGCATGTCCACGACGTTCCCGCATCCCTTCCTCCCCTCCCTCCTTCCTCTCCTCGCTCTCGGAACCTTCGCGTCGGTGCTCGGTTGCGCCGTCCCGACCGTCGACGCCTCCGACGTCGACGCGAACGCGGACGAACCGACCTCGAACGTCGAGGACGGCGACGACGCCTCGCGGTTCGGGTCCGTGTCCGAAGCGATCACCGGCGGGTCCCCGGTGCCGACCTCCAGTCTTTTCGACCACACGACGGTCTCGTTCGGGTTCTGCACGGGGACCATCATCGGTCCCCGTCACGTGCTCGGTGCGGCACACTGCCGCCACGCCGCGAACGACGTCGTCCAATTCTACGAAGGTTCGCGGATCATCCCGAACCTCTCGCGGACCGTGAAGACGGTCTACATGCCCTACGGCGTCGACCCGAGTCGACTTCCCCAGCGCGGTTTCCTCTCCGAGTTCGCGAACTGGGACCAGGGCATGACCGATTCCGAGGGCAAGTTCGCCGACCTCGTGGTCCTCGAGCTCGACGCCGCGATCCCTTGGCCCGCCGAAATCGCGACCCTCGCGTCGACCTACCTCGGGAACGCGCCCGTCGGATCGATGGTCGGCCAAGGCAACCACGACGGGAACGCGAACCCGACGATGGAGCTCCGTTGGACGACCTCGAAAGTCTACTCGTCGAACGACGCCGACGGGCACATGCTCACCGACTCCTCCGACGTGAATCCCGGCGATTCGGGTGGCCCGTTCTACACGCTGGCGGGGAGGACTCCCGTCGTCCACGGTGTGCTCCACGGCATGCGTTGGGAGTGGGCGAAACGCGCGAAGTACACGAGCGTGTCGTTCCACGTGTCGCGCATCCTCCGTGCGATGGGCGACGTGCGGCTCGGCGGCGACCTGGTCTACGACGTCCCCGGTTCCACGGTCCGCCGCGAAGCGAACGTCGACGCGTGCGCGGCCTCGTGCCTCCAGACGACGACGTGCAACGGCTACTCGTTCGACGGAAACACCTCCACGTGCACGCGGCATCCGTCGGTCGCGGGGGTCTGGCCCAGGCGCCGTGCCGGGGTGAAAAGCGGCTACCGTCGCGCCGCGGGGACCGGGTCGTGCGATCTCGTGGGCGGAGAGTGCCGGATCTGATCACCGTCCGCGGACGGGACCGAACTTCGACGTGAGGAGGGAGCGGACGGGTTCCGCTCCCGCGAGAGTCAGAGGCTCTCCGTGGGAGAAGAACATGCGGGCGGGTGGTCCGGCGTCGAGTGCGCCGTGGATCCACGATCGGTAGCGCTCCCGGTCGCCGATCACGAGCCATTCGAACGTCTTGCCCAGCGCGAGGCCGGGACCCGTCCTCAGGGCACGGAGTACGGCGCCCGGGAACCCCGAGAGCGACGGGACGTTGAAGAACGCGTCGCACACGATCCACGTGGGCCCTCCTTCCCCGGGCCACACGAGGATCGTCTCGCCGCTCTTCGTTCCTTCCGCGACGAGGAACCCGGCGCCCGCCGGAAGCGGGACGTCCACGGTGTCGAGACCGACGGCGTCGACGCCCTTCGCGCGGAGTCGTTTCACGGCGCCCGGAGCCGCGATGGCCCGGGCTCCGGGGAACACGCGTCGGTAAGCGGGGATTCCCAGATGATGGAAGTGGTTCGGAGCGAAGAGCCACCGGACGTCGCCGAGCTTCCGGATCGCCTCGAACGTCCCTTCCCCGAGGTCCGTGGCGCTGTGGACGAGGAGGGACCCGTCCGCGAGACGGAGGACGTACATCGCGTTCTCCCACCCGTAGGACTGCGGGCGGGTGGCGCGGAACACGTCGGGGGCGACGGCTTGGAGCGGGTTCATCGACGACCGAGTCCGAGGGGGCGCAGCAATCCTTCGATGACGAGCACGAGTTCCTCCGGTTCCACGGGCTTGGCGACATGGGCGTCGAATCCTGCGTTGAGTGCGTCGATCCGGTTCGCGGACCGCGCGAGGGCGGTGAGCGCGATCATGGGAACGCGGCCCCCGTCGCCGGCGTCCCGATCGCGGACGGCGCGAGCGAAGTCGTACCCGGACTTCTCGGGCATGCTCACGTCGCTCACGATGGCGTCGACGCGACCGGAAGAGAGGAACTCGAGGGCGAGGTCGACCGAACCGACGGCGACGACGTTCGCACCCGATGCCTCGAGGATCGCGGATAGCACGTCGCGAGCGTCGTCTTCGTCGTCGACGACGAGGATCGACACGCCTTCGAGGCGGTACCGCCATCCCCCCGGTTCGGCGAGCCCTTCGGCGGAGGACGGACGGTGGGACGCACGGATGGGGAAGAGGACGGTGAACGTGGAGCCGAGTCCTTCGCCGGCGCTCTCGACGGCGACGGTACCCCCGTGGAGTTCGACGATGTGTCGGACGATGGCGAGCCCCAGACCGAGACCGCCCCCGCGGGTGACGCCCTTGTCGGCTTGCTCGAACTTGCCCCAGACGTGGGGCAAGAACTCCGCCGCGATGCCGACGCCCGTGTCCGACACGACGACGCGGAGTCGGGACGCGTCGCGGCGGACCCGGACACGGATCGTGCCCTTCCGCGTGAACTTCACGGCGTTCGACGCGAGGTTCCACACGACCTGCCGGAAGCGATCGGGATCGACGACGATCGATCCCACGTCGTCGTCGACGTCGGTCTCGAGCACGAGGCCACGAGCGTGCGCGGCGATGCGCGCGGGTTCGAGGGCGTCGTCGATCGCGCGCTCGACGTCGACGGGGGACGGTTCGACATGGAATTTCCCGGCCGCGATCCGCGACACGTCGAGCAGGTCCTCGATGAGCTGCACCTGCACCTTCGCATTCCGTTCGATGATCTCGACGCCCTTCGCGACCTGCGCGGCGTCCTTCGGAGCCCCTTTGAGGAGCGCCGCCCAACCCAGGATCGTCCCGAGCGGGTTCCGGAGATCGTGGGACACGTGGGCGAGGAACTCGTCCTTCGCGAGCGTCGCTTCCTCCGCCGATCGGCGGAGCTGTTCCGCTTCGTGGAACAAGCGTGCGTTCTCGAGGGCGAGGGCGGCCTGGCCCGCCGTCGCTTCGAAGAGCGTGACGTCCACCGGGTCGAGGGGCCTTTCCGCGACGTTCGCGACCGTGAGCACCGCCAACGTCGTGCGGTCGCCCCGTCGCACGGGGACGAGGGCGGCGCGTCGGAGGCCGGCGTCTTCCACGATCCGCATCTCGTCCGGTCGCGCCCCGAGCGCGCGCATCGTCGCGAGAACGTCGTCGAGGACCTGGGTCGGTCCGCCTTCGAAGATGGAGTCGAGGGGAATCGTGGGCGCGACCTCGAGCACCGGATCGGTGGCCTTCTGCGTCGCGACGCTGCCTGCGGGTGCGTTCGCGCGGCGACGGAGCCCCCCGCGGGCGTCGCGCGTCCACACGCTCGCGAAGTCCGCACGCGACGGGACGATGGTCTCGACGAAACGCTGGAGGGCCGCGTCGACGTCGAGTCCCTCGCCGAGGGCGATGGCCGAGCGGAGGAGAAACTCGCTCCGGTCGCGGGCGGTTTCGGCGGCACGACGCGCGCTTTCGGCGCGATCCCGTTCGTCCTCGACGACCTCCCGCGCACGGACGACTTCGGTCACGTCGACGGCCGCCGCCATCAGGCCGTACACGGTGCCGCCCGCATCGCGCGTCGGCACGATGGTGAACGAGTAGATGCGCCGCTCGACCCGATCTCCGATGCGCACGGTCACGGGAAACTCGGAAGCCGCGAACGGAGTGCCCGTCCGGTACACCTCGTCGAAGATGGGGACGATGCGACCGTCCTCCGTCGACTCCGGAAACTCCTCCCGCAGCGCCCTCCCCCGGATCTCGTGGCCTCGCTGGAACATCTCGAGGAACCTGTCGTTCAGGAGATCGAAGACGTGCTCCGGCCCCGTGAGGGTCGCCATGGCGACGGGCGCGTTCTGGATGACGGTCTTCATGGGGTCGGTGGCGGGGGCGGTGTCGTGGAACGGGCCGGGAAGCGTAGTCGATGCGTGGGGCGCCCGCCGAGGTACGGTCGGGCCTCGCGGACGGCGCCCGTAACCTGAACGATCCCGGCTGTCTGCCCTCGCCGACATCCCGCCGTACGCGGCCTATGGCCCCGAGTCGGTGGAATGACGGGGACGCGCGCACGGTTCACACGGAACGGTCCCACGTCTGGTAGGACCGGGGAAGAACGATGCGAGCGCACACGAAAGAGACCCAAGCCAACACGAGCCCCGGACGCGCCTTGGAGCTGCTCCGCGAGGGCAACCTCCGGTTCGTCAACAACCTCAAGATGAACCGCGAGCTCCTGCAACAAGCGAACGAGACGCGGGACGGTCAGTGGCCGTTCGCGACGATCCTGTCGTGCATCGACAGCCGTACGTCGGCCGAGCTCATTTTCGATCAGGGCCTCGGGGACATCTTCTCCATCCGGGTCGCCGGCAACATCGTCAACACGGACATCCTGGGAAGCATGGAGTTCGCGTGTGGCGTGGCCGGCTCGAAGCTCGTCGTCGTCCTCGGGCACACGAGCTGCGGTGCCGTGAAGGGTGCGTGCGACCACGTCGAGATGGGCAACCTCACCGAGCTCCTCGCCAAGCTCCAACCCTCCGTCTACCAGGAGCGAACGGTCACGGATCCTTCGCTGCGGAACTCGAAGAACACGGACTTCGTCGAGAGCGTGGCGCGCATCAACGTGCACCGCTGCGTGAAGGCGGTCGTCGAGCGGAGCTTCATCCTCGAACACATGGTGATCGAGGAGAAGATCGGCGTGGTCGGCGGCGTCCACTCCCTCGAGACCGGTACCGTCGAGTTCTTCGAGGACACCTTCCTCTTCAACGCGAAGGACGTCGCGCGGCTCCGAGCGGGCTGAAGGCTCCGAGCGGGCTGAAGGCTCCGAGCGGGCTGATGGCTCCGAGCGGGCTGAGGGCTCCGCTCGGCCTGACGACCGTCCCGTTCCGGCGTCGTCGCACCGCGGCGAACGCGAGCGCGAGTCCGAGGACACCTCCGACGTCGCCCGACGTTCGGCCGGAGGTCGTGGAACATCCCCCCTTCGATCCTTCGCCGACGGAGGAGGACGAGGACGCCGACGTCTGTCCGGTCGCGGCCTCGTCGTTCGGAGAATCTCCGGACCCGGCGCGCTCCTTCTCGGAGCCGCCCGTCGGAGTCGACGCGGGATCGTTCGTGGGCGACGCCGACGCTCCGCCGTCGTCCGTGCGGGGCGCGGCGGCGTCCTGACGCGTGGCGTCCGTCGTCGCGCAGGGAGCCGCCTCGGGAGTCTCGGCGGTGCTCGAGGTAACGCCGGCATCCGGGAAGGAACGAGGATCCCGGCACGATTCACCACGTTCGTCGGCGCAGCGGCCCTTGACGCACATGCGCGACGGGCAGCTCTCGGAGTCCGTGCAGCTTTCACCGAAGGACTTCTTCGGCGCGCACACCCAGGTTTCACGGCGCGAGGGATCGACGCGGTCGCAGAACGCGGACTCGACGCAGTCGTCGCTGTCTCCGCTGCACGCGACCCCGACGGCGACGCGGGGGATGCATGCGAGCGTGCGGGTGGTGGCGCTCACGTACGAACAGGTGAAGCCGTTCGTGCAATCGGGGGTGTAGCGGCACGGGCTCCCGGAGCCGCCCCGCGGGACGCAGCGACCCGCCTCGGTGGAGTCGGGATACCGCCCGTCCGCGACACGGCACACGAGTCCGTCGCCGCATTCGATGCCGTACCACGTGCACGTTTCACCGAGCGCGCGCGCCACGCGGGGCCGGCAGGTCGCGGGACCATTTCCGTCCGGGGGAGGAGCGCACGCGAGGTTCTGGTTGCAGCGGACGTCTCCCCCGATGTCGCACGCGTCTCCGCGGGACAGGTAGCGGGTGCATCGACCGGCGACGCAGTTCGCCGCGTAACAAGCGACCTTCGCGTCGCAGGCGTCCCCCAAGCGGAGGATTCCCGTGCAGATCTTGTCGGCGCCGCACCGTCCACGGCCGCAGATCCCGTCCTTCGTGGACGGGGCGACGGGAGCGCAGCTCTCGCCCGGATCGAGCAGACGCTCGCAAACGCCGTCCCTCGGCCACGTTCCCGTCGCGCACTTCTCTCCTACCGCGACGGCCTCGCCCGCGCGCTTGCGAGGTTGGCACGTGCCGGGGCAAGCGTCGCCCGCGCAGTAGTGCGCGGAGTCGCAGACCGCGTCGTTCGCGCACGAAGCCCCGGTCCGCCCCGTGCCCTCGACGATCTTCGTGTCGCAGTCCCGGTCGTACGGAGGCTCGGTCGCGGTCGTGATGGGCTCGAAGATCTCGGGGCGCGCCCTGCACCTACGGGCCAGCGCGCCGTCGAACCGGATGAGGCCCGCGGCCACGAGCGCGCGATCCGCGGTCGTCCCCGGACCACACCCATCGCGGTCGCCGATCTGTTCGCGGAGCTGCGCCTGACACGACGGGACGTCTTCGTAGAGACCTTGGCGCGCGGCGGCCTTGCAGTACTTCGCCCACCCATCGCCCTTGCAGTACTCGGCGAAGGTCATGGGTCCGTCGTCCGCACCGCCGTCGCCGCACACCGCCGACGTGGTCTCGGAGCTGGAGACGGATCCCGATTCCTCGGCGGAGGAGGAACAGCCGACGAGGGTCGCGACGGCGGCGAAGACGGTGACGAAGGAGACGATTCGGGGGGTCGACATCGGGACGCTCCAGGCGGGCGAGTGGGGTGTCTTCGGCCGGTCCACCGGCCACCCTTCCACTTTGTGGGATAGACGCCCACACACCACTCACGGAGCCGAGCGGGGAAATATTCCTTCCATCCGATAACTTACGAGCGCTACCGAATCGTCGCTTACCTAGCCGGGGCGGCCCGATGCGCCGCCGACGTCGTGTTCGAGCTTCCGATCACGCCGTCGTCAAACGGGCGCCGTCCTTCGCGCGACCGCGGCGGTCGCGACGCGCGAAGGATCGAGGCGCCGGCGTCAGGTTGCCGCGCGGGTGTCCGTCTTCGTGGACGTCTTTCGGCGTCGCGCACCGAAGAGCACGCCGAAGGCGAGGAGGCCGGCTTCGAACGCGCCGCCGGCGAGGTCCCGGGGCGACGACGAGGTCGTGCGGCACGTGCATCCCGCGCCGGAAACGTCGGACCCGTTCGGGGCACCGTCCAGGCTTCCGTCGGCCGACGAAGCGTCGACCACGATCCCGGAGTCGAGGGTCGTCGATCCGCCGTCGGTGCCCGGAACCGTCGTGCTCCCGTCGCGCGCGGTGGCGTCCGAGATCGCGCCCGCATCCATCGGCGTGCCCGAGTCGGTGGTCACCGTGGCGTCGGCGGCACCTGCGTCGGCCGTCGAGCCGCCGTCGGAGGTCGTGGCGCCATCCGGGCGGGTGGCATCCGGGAGTCCGCCGTCCGTCGCGCTGCCGTCCGCGGAGCCCGCTTCGGTCACGCCGCCGTCGGAGTCCCCCGCGTCGTCACCGGCGTCCTCGCTGGCGTCGTCACCGGCGTCGTCGCCGGCGTCGTCGCCGGCATCCGGCGTGGAGCAGGTGGAGTGCTGGCACCCGGTGGACGTGTCGCAGGTGTCCACCGTGCACGCGAGCCCGTCGTCGCAGTTCAGGGTCGGGCCTCCGCAGAGACCCGACGTGCACGTGTCGCCGTTGGTGCACGCATTGCCGTCGTTGCACGCCGTACCGTTCGGGGCCTCGGGATTCGAGCACGCTCCCGTCCCGGGATTGCAGACGCCGGCGACGTGGCATTGATCCTGCGCCGCGCATGTCACCGGATTCGCACCCGCGCACACGCCGACCTGGCACGTGTCGGTCTGCGTGCACGCGTCGCCGTCGTTGCAGGCCGTGTCGTTCGGCGCCGCCGGATTCGAACAGGCGCCCGTGAGCGTGTCGCACGTTCCGGCGACGTGGCATTGATCCTGCGCCGCGCACGTCACCGGATTCGCACCCGTGCACACGCCGACCTGGCACGTGTCCGTCTGCGTGCACGCGTTGCCGTCGTTGCAGGCCGTGTCGTTCGGCGCGGCTGGATTCGAACACGCGCCCGTCGTCGGGTTGCAGATGCCAGCGACGTGGCATTGGTCCTGGGCGGAGCACGTCACCGGATTCGCGCCCGTGCACGTACCGGCCTGGCACGTGTCGGTCTGCGTGCACGCATCACCGTCGTTGCAGCCCGTGCCGTTCGGAGCCGCGGGGTTCGAACACGCCCCCGTCGTCGGATTGCAACTGCCGGCGACGTAGCATCATCCTGGGCCGAACAGGAGACTGGATTCGCACCGGTGCACACGCCGAGTTGGCGGGTGTCGGTCTGCGTGCACGCGTCGCCGTCGTTGCACACGAATCCGTCGGCCTGGTTCTGATCCGCGGGGCACATCGCCGACGACCGTGCACGTCTCGGCGGCGTCGCACTGCCCGGCCGAATCGCGGCAGGTCTTGGCGGCCGTCTCGAACTGGCAGGTCGCGCTGCAGCAGCTACCGGCGGCGCCGTTCTGCGCGCTCGCGTCGCACTGCTCGCCCGCTTCCACGATTCCGTTGCCGCAGACGGCGGCGCAGTGGGAGACGGAAACGTCGTCGATGGCGACACCGCCGTAGTGATTCGTGGCGTCCGAATCGAGGTGGACCCGGAGGCGCACCGTGCGGCCCACGAAGTCGTCCACGTTCACCCGAAAGGTCGACCATCCCGCCGACGCGCCGATGTTGACCGTGGGGTTTCCCACCGCGTCAATCATCGACGCCCCCGTCCACTCGAAGAGTCGGCGCGAAGCGGAGCCACCGACCTGCTCCAGATCGACCCAGAGGTGATCGGTGTTCGCGGACTCCATCTGGTACTTCATGGCCCACGAGAGCGTGACCGGTGAGACCGCCGCCGACAGGTCCACGTCCGGCGAGAAGAGGTCCTGGCTGCTCGAAGCGTTGTAGGTTCCGGTGAGGTCCGTCTTCCAGCAGTTGGTGCCGCCGTTGCACGTACTGAAGTCGGCGGTGGGAGTCGCGGAGGAAGTCGCGACGGTCGCAGGGAGCCCCAATTGCCACTCGTCCTGGGTCCCGGAGTGGGTGAAGCCCGCGGCCCCGCTCTCGAAGTCCGCGGAGAGCAGCGAAGTCGCAGGAGCTCCCCCGGTACAGGTCGCGAGGGCGGCGGGCTCGCAAATCTCGAGGAACCAGGACGCGAGAGTGCCACCGTTGGCACCCGCCGTGTCGTCCCGGAGGTCGAGCGTCCACGTGCCGCCCGCGTTCTCACCCGTGAAGTGGTCGAGGCGGTAGGCGAGTTCGGGGCGGTACACGAGTCCCTTCATCGGGGTGAACGACGGCGGGACGGCGGCCTCGTCGTCGAAGACCGCGTCCATCTGCGTCTGGCCTCCGACGGCCGACGCTCCGATGTCCGTGAAGATGCCGTTGTCGTTGCCGGCCGGGGAACGGAGGTGCACGTCCAAGTCCTGCATGACGGAGTGGGTCAACGTGAGGCCCACGTTGATGTCCGCGATGCGCGGATTGCCAGGAATGGTGATGGTGGACGACGAGAGTCCGACGCCGGGACCGAGGGCTTTCGGAACGTCGGTGCTCGTGTACGTCGTGCAGTTCACGCCCTTCGGGGTCGCCTTGTGGACGGCGACGCTGAGGTTGTAGGTCGCCGTCGGACCACCGACGGCCGCGCTCGCGGAGTCGACGAACGCGTAGTACGTGCCGGCGTTCTTCACCGTCATGAACATGGCTTCGCTCGGCCGGTTCGGGACGGGCGTCACGTCCCCCGTGCCCGCATCGTCGGCGACCAGGATCTGGTTCGAAGCGTCGCCGAAGAGCGCCACGCCGAGCCGCCCGTTCCAGACCACGCCGTCGCGCTCCGGGTCGAGATCGAGGGAGAGGAACACGGTATCGCCCGCCTCGAGCGTCAACGAATACCAATCCTGTTCGGTGGCGGCGGCCGGATTGCGCGTCCCCGAGACGAAACCGCTCGCGGGCAAGGGCGTCGCGGTGGCGGGAGTGTCGTTGCTCTCGACTTCGGGCGTGGGCGTGGCGGACTGCACCTTGAGGTGCAGGTCGTAGGGACGAATCGAAGTGGTCCCTGCCGTGAAGTCGTTGACCTTCAGGTAGTACGTGCCCGAACTCGGAAGGGTCGCTCCCGCGATCGTCGAAGAGAGGGCGGCGAAGGTGCCGTTGTCGTCGTCGAACTCGACGACGGTGACGCCGTCGGATCCGAGGAGCGTGATTTGCGAATCGGTGGAGCTGCCGGCCGACGCGGCGGTCATGGTGGCGACGAAGACCTTGTCGCCCGCGTTCCCTTGGAACGAATAGAAGTCCACGTCTCCGTTCGGGAACAACTTTCCGCGAAGGACGGTGTCCGTGCTGGCGATCGGAGTCGCGGTCCCGACCGTGTCGTTCGATCCGGTCGTCGGTTCGGCGACGACACCTTGGGAAATCGCGAGGGTGCTCTTTCCGACCTTCTTGTCGGGCACACCGGAGGCGGAGGGCTTCGTCGGCTCGTTCGAGGACGAGCTGCACGCGAGGAGACCACAGAGGAGGACCGACCAGGCAGGGAAGCGGAAATTCATCGCGCGGAAGGATACGGGCCTACCGATCGCGAACACCAGAGCTACCTGGAGGCACGACGCACTCGCGGGCGATCGCGGGTGATCCTCGGGGGAAGTGGCAATCGAACGTGCCGACGCACGCGGTCGATCTCCGGCGCGGTCGCGCGGGGACCATGGATGGGCGGATGTCACGCATTCCGTGGCCGCCATCGTTTGCGGCCCGCCCGAAGGAGCGGTAACGGAACGCGGGACGATGTCCTTCCGTGTGCCCATCTCCGTGGCGACGTTCGTCCTCGCGGGAGCCTCCGTGCCGATCGCGCACGCGGAGGAGGCGACGTCCATCGTCCGCGGCAGCACCGCCGAACCCACCGAGGACGACGTCCCCGACGCGCCCCCTCCGATTCCCGTCATCGTCCCGACGCTCGTCTGGCTCGCGGCCCAGGCCGTCCCGAGCCCGGGCGCCGCCTTCGGGCCTCGCGGAACGGACCTGACACTCCGGTGGCAGGTGACTCCCCTCCTCTTCTCCTGGGGCATCCACCGTGGCCTCTTCCCGTGGCGGAGTTTCGTGGTCACCCCGAACCTACGTACGAGCGGTTCCGTCGAACTGTACGTCGCTCCGGAAGTGTATTTCCTCCGGGACACCGAGCTCGCGATCCGGCCGGGCCTTCGCGCCACGTTTCCTCTCCTCGATCACGGCGAGCGACTCGCGGCGTCGATCGGCGTCTCCGTGCAGACGGTCGGTGGCATCCCACGCGCGAGCTACGAGGCGGGTCTCCACGTCCTCTACGGCACCTTCGGCCTCGTCGTCACCGCCACGCCCGCACCGGACGCACCGGTGCGCGCCATCGCGTCGTTCCAGGTCCGGTACTTCTGACATGACCTCACTCCGCGTCCTTCCCTTCTTCTTCGCGTCGGTCCTCGCACCGATCACGATCGGGTGCGCCGCCTCCACGATGTTGGGTCGATCGGTGGCGGCGTCGTGGAGCACGCCGGCGCCGGCACCGGTGCACGTCGCGTATCCCGTGCGGCACGACGCCCGCGTGGCGGTCACGTGGATCGGGCACGCGAGCGTGCTCGTGCAGATCGACGACAAGTTCGTGCTCACCGATCCCGTGTTCACCGACACGGTGGGGGGCGTCTCGAAACGTCTCGTGCAGCCCGGCCTCTCACCGTCGGAGTTGCCGCGGATCGACGTCGTCGCGATCTCGCACGTGCACTTCGATCATCTTTCCTACGGCTCGCTCGACGCCATCGCGTCGCGGGTGGGACGCATGGTCGTCCCCCGCGGCGGACTCGTCTACGTGCCGAACATGGCGTTCCCCGTGGACGAATTGGCACGTTGGAAAGGCATGGACGTCGACGGTCTCCACGTGACCGCCGTCCCCGTGAAGCACGTCGGATTCCGGTACGGCGCCGATGCGGCGTGGGCACGCGAAGGATTCACGGGGTGGGTCTTCGAGTATCACGGCATCACCGTCTACTTCGGGGGGGACACCGCCTACGAACCCGCTGCGTTCGACGCGACGGCGAAGCGATTTCCGTCCATCGACCTCGCGTTGATCCCCATCGCACCCATCGAGCCGCGGGGATTCATGAAGGCGACCCACGTGGACGGGCGCGAGGCGATCCTGGCGTTCGAGCGGCTCCATGCGAAGCACATGGTGCCCATTCATCACGGGACGTTCATCAACAGCACGGACGAACCGGGGGATGCCCTGCGGGTGCTGGGGGAGGCGATGAAAGAGCGAGGGGTGGGGGGGGATCGGGTGCCCGTGGTTCCGATCGGGGGGCAGTTCGTGCTGAGAGCGGCGCACGGATTCGGCGCGGGGGAGGAGAAGCCGGGCACGGGCACGGGCACGGGGGGCGGGATTCGGACGGGGGCGGATCGGTGAAGGGGGCGTCCTCTCCTTCGTCTGCGTCTTCCGGGCTCGTTCGGGGGGTCGTTTCGTTCACGCGGACCAAGCGGCGTCGCGTGCTTTGGTGCGCTTGGTGGACGGGGGCGCCCACGGCGAAGCCGTTTCGGGCTCCCGATGCGTGGGCGGCGGGGGAGCGGACCGAAGAAGAGGCCCTCGCCACCGCCGAGGCGGCCGCGGGGATGAAGCTCGAGATCGTCGAAGGGCGATGGGCCGGAGCTTGGGTGAGGGTGCGACGCGGGGAACCGCCGTTCGTGACGCGCGCGCCGAAGGCGGCGGATGCCCGCGACGCGACGATGCGCGCTCGATCGCCGAGGGAGATCGTCGGCGTGGGCGAGAAGGCGACGCTCGCCGAGATCAAGGCGGCGTTCCGCGAACGCGCCACGGTGGTGCATCCCGATCAGGGAGGCGACGCCACCGCCTTCATGGAGCTGATGAAGGCGTACGAGACCCTCGTCGCGCGGGCACGACGACCGCGCAAGCGGACCTGACCGTCCGCGCGTCGGGACCTCAAGGACCGGTGCAGGACGCGAACCCGGAGCGCTCGAGGACGAGCGACGCGGCCACGGGACGCCATAGGAGATGATCGCCGTCCCGGAGGAAGGTGCCGACGGGCGGCCCGGAAGGTTTGTCGTCCACGTAAGGGATGACGGGGCCGGAGTCGGTGGACGAATTCCAGAAGAGTCGAAGATCGCCGGACGAACCGGAACAATCCTTGGACCCTCGGCAGCTCGAGTTCTGGGGCACCACGGTCGTGCGACCCATGGTGACCTTGAGCCACGCGTCGTTCGCGATCGCGCACGACACCGCATTCTTCGCCGCGTCGTCGTAGCCGTTCTCCGGAGCGGAGATGGGCGCCAGGATCGTGAACGCGATTTCGACGTCGCACGGATCGGTGGGATCGCGTTCGACGCCGTCGGTCCCGCGGACCTTGGATTCGTGCCACCCGCCCCCGAGGAAGACGCCACCTGCGGTGGCGGAGGTGGAAGCGGGCTTCTTTCCAGCCCGCAATCCATGGTCGGCCCTGACGCGTCGTCGTTCACGGCCGCGTCGCCCGTCGGCGCGGCGCCGTCGGGCACGGCCTGGGACGCGTCCGCGGAGACACCACCGTCCGAGCCGCCGCCGTCCAAGGGATCGGGTTGATTCGACGTCGAACCTTGGCACGCGGCGAGGAGAAGACCGAACGCCACGGGAGCCACGCACCGGGCGGCGCGAGGGAACCGAGAAGAGGTGTCCATCGCGCCACTCTACCACCGGACGCACGCGGTCGACGCCCGCTCACGGGAGCGCCCCCATGGGTCGCGTGAGGGGTCGCGCGAGCTTCGTCCGGCACGGAAGGCGGCGACGGTTCATCGGTGCTCGTCCTCCGTGGGCACGTCGAAGGTTGGGGCACACGTCACCGGTCTTACGCGCGAAGGTACGGAGCGGTTGCACGGGGACCGGAGTCTCTCCGGCGCACCTCGGGACGAGCGCCGAGAGGGCGAGCCCGACCCACATGGGGCGAGCGCCCGATCCCCGAATTTTCCCACGGAAAACGAAGGTGATTCATCTCCGAATTCCTCGCGGCTCCGGGTCGACGTCGCACCGACCCGAAGGGACGAGGATCCACGTTCCGCGTCCGCGTCCGGCAGGACGGAAGGGCGGAACCCACGTCGGCCTTGCGGACGCGCATGGCACGTTCGCTGCTCTTTCCCGTCGGTCATGAACACGACCGCACGTACATTCGCTTCGTCCTTGGCCCTCGTCTCAGGTTTCACCGCACTCGTCGCGTGCGGCGTGCCGTCCGGAGAGTCCGCTTCGTCCTCCGCATCGGCCATCGTCGGTGGGGACAAGGAGGCGGGCGCCGACGCCGCTGGCTACGTGATCGTCGCGACGGCGGGCGTCGACGGAAAACGGGTGGAGTCCCGTTGCGCGGGAACGGCCGTCGCCAAGAGCGTGGTCCTGACCGCCGCACACTGCATCCCGGTGGGCGAATCCGAAATCGTGTTCGGCCTCGGGAAGGTCGATCCGAAGGGCACGTTCCGGCCCGTGCGTTCGGTGCTCATCCATCCGAGGTACGCCGGCACGCCGGAGAAACCGGGAGCGCACGATCTGGCGGCGCTGATCCTCGCCGAACCCCTGGACGTCGTCGCGGCGGAGATCGGTACGACCCCGAAGGTGGACGACAAGGGCATCGTCGTCGGCTACGGGGTCGTCACGAAGGACTACGACGGCACGAAGGAGTTCGAGGTCTCGGCGGACAAGAAGAGCGCCACCATGCGCGTGGACGACGTCGACAAGGGCCTCTTCCTCGCGACGGGCCTCGACGGCGCGGGCTGCGGAGGGGACAGCGGCGGCCCGTTCTTCGCCGCGGACAAGAAGACGCTCCTCGGCGTCCAGAGCTACGGTCAGCGGCCCTGCACGTCGACCTCGTGGAACGTCTTCACGGATCTCGCGAGCGAGAGCACGTTCACGAAGTTCACGTTCCAATGCGCGGCGTTCACGAACCCGGACTTCTGTTGGCAAGGGGCGCGCATCTGGTTCTTCCCCGTCGTGGAGGACGGGGGGACGGCCGTGACGCCGGTGACGCCCGTCCCCATCGTTCCTCCCGCGACTCCGGGCGTTCCGGTTCCGATTCCGCCGAGCGTGCCGGTCACGCCCCTGCCACCGGGAACGCAGGTGCCCCCCGTTCTTCCGCCGACGCCGTTTCCCGCACCCGATGCCGGGTGAGGTCGCGGCGACGCGGTCGTCCCCGGGTCCTCGCGTGGTAGCCTCCCGGCCCCCACGCCATGCCCACCCACGGTCACACCGAAGCATCCCTACCCGACCCCTGGACCGTCGACGCCGACACGTACTTCGACGCGAGGTTCCCGCCGATCACGTCGCCGTGCGCGCGCCTCGAGGCCCTCCGCGCCTACTGGGGTCCGAGGCTCGGAGCGGACCTCGAGCGAGTCGTCGTGGCCTTCGACGCGCTCCTCCGCGCCCGTCCTGCGGATGCCGGGCATACTCCCGTCGTGTCCCTCGGTCCCTGGTCCATGCCGAAGGACACGTTCCTCCTGCCGCCGGCCCTGGACGGGAACCTGTTCGCCGGTCGCGTGGAACACGGTCGGGTGCAAGACGCCCTCGGCGTGCCCATCTGGGAGGTGCTCACCAACGCGCTCTGCATCGGTTCCGACGCGGGAGGGAACCTCTTTTTCGTCCTCTTGACCCTCGACGATCCCACGAAGTCCGACGTCTTCCTCCTCGGTCGCGAGGAGTTCGGATACGCCGAGCCGGAACACGTCGCCACGAGCCTGCGTGCGTTCGTGCACGCGGCCGCCATGGCGGAGAGCGCCGCGGCGACGGACGACGCCACGGTCCTCCCGGTGGTCACCGGGGCGCAGCTCGCCGTGAACTTCGAGAACCCGTGTTTCCGGGCGCTCGGTCGCCGCGCGAAGACGTCGTCGGTGCCGGAAACCCGTGTCGCCGTACCACTGGTTCGCGTGGCGCGGACGTTGGATCCACTACCTCCTCAAGGATCCGGTGGACGTGCCCGCCGCCGCCACCGCGTTCGCGGAAATCATGGAGGACCCGAACGCGCCGAAGGAAGAGGGCGTGCTCGCGGCAGGGACCTTGGCCGATCCCGCGTCGCCGCTGGCGACGATGACGTCCGCCGCGGCGTAGTGGCTTCTCCACTTCTGGTTCGCCGGGAACGACGACGCCCTCACCGCGGTGAATCGCGTGGTCGCGACGAGCGCCCTTCCCCTCGTCCGGGACACGGCCGCGTTCGTGTCCGCGTGCCGTGCCGGAGCGAAGGGCACCGAACCGTTCGTGGAAGCGCGCGCCGCGTTCCTCCGCCTCCGAGGCAATTGAAGCGTCGAAGCGGCGGAAGCGCGTGGAGCCGTTGCCCCGATCCCACTCCGGTGCACTAGGATCGGGGCCCATGCCTTGCCGTGTCCTTCCGTTCCCCTCCTTCGTTCCGTGCCTGGTCCGCTCGTTCGCGGTCGTCGCCCTCGTCGCGTTCGCTCCGGCCTGCTCGAAGGACTCCGCACCCGGAGTCACGTCGTCCACGCCACGGTGTGGCAACGGCATCGTCGAGTCGGGCGAATCGTGTGACCTCACGAGCCCCGGATGCGACGCGTGTCTCGTGCGGCCGGGGTGGTCGTGCGACACGGCCCGGTGCGTGGAGATCGCGTGCGACGGCGGCCCGTGCGGTACGACCAGTCGGGCCACGTCGTGTTCGATGGCAGGATTCTGGGCCGCGCGGGAGACGAACTTCGCACGCGATCAGGTGGTGGGTGCGGTCCAGAGTTCCAGCAATTGGTTCCTGATCGAGATCGCGCAGGAAGGCGACGCGTTCGTGTACCGCCAGTCCCTCGACTGCGGCATCCACGTCACCGGCTCGGTCACGGTCGATCTGTCGGAACGAGCCCTCCGCGCTTCCGTCCACGCGAACCGCATGGACGGCGTCGGCGAGGACGGCGGCGTCGGTCGACCCGCACGACGCGGGACGGCCGTGGCCGAAGGGGACGGATGCGCGATCCGACTCGATCGTTGGTACAAGGTGCGCGGGCTCGCGGAGTCGTTCCTCCCCGCCGATTTCGCGTCGAAGCCCGATCTCGGCTCCCTCCCTCCCGTTCCGACCGTGAACGATCCCGTGAACGGCGACGAATCGCCCGTCGGTACCGTCGACTCCGACGGCGACGGCATCGTGGGTCTCGGTTTCCGGATCACGGGGTTCGTCTCCGGCGTCCGCAACTCCGCGCAACGGGACTGGAAGGAGTTCGCGACGGTCCCCGGCAAGCCCGTCGCCAAGGGCGCGCTCCGCTTCGACGTACCCGGCACGTTCGATCTGCAGGAGTCCGTCCTCCGTGTCACCGAATGCGGGACGTCCTGCGCGCTCCTCAAGGGCACGGCCGTCGCCGCGACGGACATCCCGAGTCGCATCGCGTTCGCGTACGTCGGAGCGGCACGGGGGACCGCCGAGGTCGATGCGGTCGTCGGAGGCGCGCCGCGGGCCGACCTCGACGTGGACCTCGCGACCTGCGAGAAGGTCCGAGCTCTCCTGCCCCACGAGGGCGCGAACTGATCTCCCTCCGGCTCCGGGTGCCCTCGCGTCACGGCCTCCGCGCGTCCCGCGTGGCGGTCCTCGGTCTCCTCGCGGCGCTCCTGCCGGCGGGCGCGTGGGCTTCGCCCGTCCTCGAGACCTTGGGAGCCCCCGAGGGCAACGGCGGGATGCAGGGCGTCGTGAGCGGTCCCTCCGCGGCATCCACCTACTTCGATCCGGCGCTGCTCTCCTTCGCCGACGACGCGTTCCTCGCCGGCGTCTCCGTCCTCTCGGACGACATCGGGATCCGCCTCGACCGCCGGACGTCCGGCGACGTGCCCCTCGTCGTCGGCGAACGGGGCGTCCTGGGGAGCGACGGACGTCCCGTCCCGAACGACACCGTCCCGACGGCCTGGTTGGAACGCGGATGTCCGGCCGGCTCCGCGACGAACCAGTGCCCTCCGCCCGGATTCACGGCCCGCCCACGGCAAGCGGACGGTTCGGGGGGCAAGACGCGGGCGTACCTCGCGCTCGGTTTCGTGAAGCAGGTCGTCCGCGACCGGTTCACCCTCGGCATGTTCGCCCTCCTGCCGCTCTCCTCGTTCACGAGCCTCCGCGGCTTCTACGCGGACGAACGGGAGGCCCTGTTCTCGAACAGCCTCCACCCCGAGCTCTTCGGCGACCGCATGACGGCCCTGTCCTTGTCGCTCGGTGCCGCGCTGAGGCTCCATCGGACGCTCTCCGTGGGCGCGTCCGTGGGACTCTCCCTCGCGAACACGGCGACCTCGCGTACCTACGTCCGTAGCTCGACGGACTACGATCAGCTCCTCCTCGACAACTCCGTGGAGACCGGCATGAGCTTCTCGCCGGTCGTCGGCGTCGCGTGGCGTCCGACCGAGCGGCTCCGATTCGGTGCGGCCGCGCGGGCACCGTCGTCGTTCACGCTCGACACGACCATCACCGCGACGCTGCCTTCCGGCACGGAATCCGGCACCGAACGCCGCGAGACCTACCACGACCTTCCATGGCGACTCGCCGTCGGCGCCGAGTTCGACGTCGTGAAACGCGGCACGTACGCGATGTCCGTGACGGCCTCCATCACCCACGCGACGTGGTCGACCTACCGCGATCGGCACGGCGGGTCCCCGTCCGACTACGGGAAGGCGTTCGCATGGTCCGACACGACGAGCGGGTCCGTCGGCGTGCGCCACGCGTGGGGGCACGCGCGCGCGTTCTTTGATCTGTCGTGGGTCCCCTCACCCGTTCCGCCCCAGACGGGACGTTCGAACTACGTCGACGGGGACCGCGCGGGGATCGCCTTCGGGGCGGACGTGGACGTCACCGTGTTCGGCCTCCCCATCCGTCCGGGTGTGGTCCTCGGCGTCCAGCGCGTGGTCCCGCGTGACGTGCGGAAGGATCCCTCCCTCCTCCGCGACGAGGTGCCCGACGACGCCGTGCTCGCTTCGACGCGGAGACCCGTCCCGGGCCGTGAAGGGCTGCAGACCAACGATCCGGGTTGGCCGGGCTTCGGCAGCGGCGGATTCGTGTGGACCGGTTCCTTCTCCGTCGCCGTCCCCTTCGAGGGCGGGCGGCGACGCTGAAAGGTCAGCCGGTTCCTTCGACGTTGCGGAGGAAGTCGGCCACCTCCGCGAAGCGTCCCGCGAGGTAACCGCGGACGTCGTCGTCGAGTTCGGGATGGTCGAGGGCGGCGGTCATGCACCGCATCCACGCGTCCCGGAGATCGGTGCCGATCCGGACCCGGGCGTGACGCATGCGGAGACGGGGATGGCCGTGCGTCGAAGAGTACTCCCGCGGACCGCCGAGCCACTCCACGAGGAACGTCGCGAACCGATCACGTACTTCGGCGGAGACCTTGCCGGGTTCCCCTTGCCGATGCACGGCGACCAGCGCGGGCTCGTGGGCGTCCATCCAGTCGTAGAAGCGCGTCGCGAGCGCGAGCGCGGCGGCCTGACCGAGCCGATCGAACGGGGTGTGCGCGGGTCCGAACGTGGTGCTCACGCGGGGAACCGACGCGATCAGATCGCGGCGACGCGCACGGGCGCCGCACGGAAGAACGTGAGGGACGCGGGCTCGGCGCGGAGCAAGTAGCGCGCGGCCGAGCGCACGCTCTCCAGGGCGTGACGGAGGTGCCAGAACGCGCGGTTCCGGAGCTCGACGGCCTTCGGATCGTCCGGCGACGCGAGTTCGACGAGGGCGGTGGCGAGCTCGCGGGCGTGACGTCCCGGGCGCTCGGGCAAGTCGGCGTGCTTGAGGGACGCCCCGTGCGTGTCGAGGAGGGTGGCGAGCGCGCGGAGGGACTCCACGAGCGACACGACCGTCGCGTCGACGTCGAGGGCGTCGAGCGACGCCTGGACCGAGGTGTCGTGATCGCAGAAGTACCGGAGCGCGGCCACCGCATCCCGCTCGAACGTGGTCGCTTCGTCCACGATGGGACGGAGGGCTTCGGGCACCGACGCGCGGCGCGCCGCGACGAGGGTGCTCTGCTCGCCACGAGGCGGGACGTACGGGCGCGGAGCGAACGGAGGACCTCGGGGTCGAGACGGGAGCCCGACACGAGACGTTCGGCCCGGGACGCGACGGCCGCTTCGACCTCGCGTGCCTCCTCGAGCACTTCGGACACCGGACGATCGACGGCGCGCGCGAACTCGTCGCCGAGATCCCGGAGGAGGGCGACGTCTTCGGGGGCGAGGGTCGCGGCGTGGGGCGTCTCGGGAAGGTCGGCACGCACCTCGGCGAGGAAGTTCGGATCCGCGGCGCGGGTCTTCGCGGCGGGCGCCTTCGCGGGCGAGGGCTTCGGGACGACGACGGCCGGCTTCGAGACGGGACGCGCCTTCGCCTTGGTCTTCGCGGGCGCCTTCGTCTTCGCGGCGACCTTCGGGCGCGCGGTGGACTTCGACTTCGGCTTCGCCACCTTCGTTCCCTTGTTCGCCGGCTTGGCGGCCTTCGTCCCCTTCGCGGCCTTGGACTTCGCGACGGCGCCGGTCGGCTTCGCCTTGGCCTTCGGGTTCGTGGCCCCGCGCTTGGTGGAAGCAGCCTTCTTCGCCTTCTTCTTGGAACCGACCATGGCGCGACACTAGCCCAAGTGCGCCCGCACCATGGGGTCGTTTCGGGGGCTGCCCGGGCCCGGAACCCAAACGCCCCGGAACGTGGGGTCGTTCCGGGCCGTCCGTGGTGGGATTCCGCGACGTTTCAGTCGGTCCGACGCCGCCGGAACGCTCCGAGGAACGCGAGGGCACCGAGGAGGACGACGCCCGAGAATCCACCGCGGCTCGAGGCCGCCGGAGCCGCGTGGCAGCCGGGAAGTCCCCCGCCGAGGAGAGTCGCTCCGTTCGGAGCCACGCCACCGTCGCCCGAAGGCTTCGGGGTGCACGTCCCTTGGACGCACGTCGCGTCCGACGTGCATTCGGAATCGGCGACGCAGCCCGTGGCCGATCCGCAGTTGCCTGCGGGCGAGCATTTGCCGGTGCGGCAGACGGTGGAGGCGTTCGCCGACGTGCACGTGCCGTGACCGTCCGCGAAGCCGCACTTCTGGTCGGCCGTGTCGCAGACGGCGCTCGCGCACACGACCGCTCCCGCTTCCGCGGTGCACGTTCCGGCGACGGCCGGCGTATGTCCGGCGATCGACGGGATCGCGGAACCGTTCGTCAGCTTCGTCTCGCAGGTCTTCGCGGGCGTGTTGCAGAACTGCGTCGCGTCGCATTCGGCGTCGACCGTGCATCCGGTGGGAGCACGGCAGACTCCGTTGGCGCCGCACGAGCCGCTCCGGCACACGACCTTCGCGTTCGCTTGCGTGCACGTTCCACGACCGTCGGGATAGCCGCACTTGTCGTCGCCTTCGTCGCAGACCGCGCTGACGCACACGACGGCACCGGTGGCGGCGTTGCATTCGCCCGTGAGGGGCGGCACGTGACCGGCGACCGTGGGAACGGACGTCCCGTTCGGCAGCTTCGGGGAGCAGGTCGACGACGACGTGTCGCAGAACTGGGTCGCGCCGCACTCCGAGTCGACACGGCACCCGTTGATCGGGATGCACACGCCGCTCGTGGAGCATGCGCCACCGCGGCAGACGACCATGGCGTTCGTCGCCGTGCAGGGGCCGGTCCCGTTCGCGTAGCCGCACTTGTCGTCCGTCGTGTCGCAGACGGCGCTCTGGCAGACGACGTTGGCCGCCGCGACCGTGCACGTGCCGCCGACGGGCGGGGCGTGACCGGGCAGGGTCGGGATCGGATCGCCGTTCGGCTCCTTGCCGACGCAGAGGCGCTGGGTCGTGTCGCAGTATTGGGTGGACGTGCAGTCGGCGTCGACGACGCACCCGGACGGCGGGAGACAGACCCCCGTCGTCGAGCACCCGCCACTACGGCAAACCGTGGCGGCGTTCTGCGTGGTGCACGTGCCGTGACCGTCCG
Organism: Polyangiaceae bacterium; assembly: GCA_046351475.1. GTDB lineage: Bacteria > Myxococcota_A > Polyangia > Polyangiales > Polyangiaceae > JAXLYL01. The sequence goes on along the minus strand of JAXLYL010000007.1, from coordinate 27,237 downwards.
CGTAGCCGCACTTCTGGTCGGCCACGTCGCACACGCCGCTCGCGCACGAGGCCGTGGCGGCGGGAGCGTCGCAGGTTCCTGCGAGGGGCGGCGTGTGACCGGCGACCGTCGGTACGGGTCCACCGTTCGGCACCTTGGCCACGCAGGCCTTGGTCGGCGTGTCGCAGTACTGGCTCGTGGTGCAGTCGGCGTCGACGAGGCATCCCGCGTTGGGCATGCAGACGAGGGTGGTGGAGCACGCGCCCGAACGGCAGACCGTGGAGGCCGTGGCGTTCGTGCACGGACCGTGTCCGACGTCGTAGCCGCACTTGTCGTCCGCCACGTCGCACACGAGGCTCGCGCACACCACCGACTGGACGTTCGTGTCGCAGTCCCCCGTGAGCGCCGGCGTGTGGTTCGCGACGGTCGGGATCGCGTCCCCGTTCGCGCGCTTCTGCACGCAGAGGAACGTCTCCGTGTTGCAGAACTGGCTGGACGTGCAGTCCCCGTCGACGATGCAGCCGGCGGCCGGCATGCACACGTTGGAGGTCGAACAGGCTCCGGAACGGCACACGACGCCCGCGTTCACGCTGTTGCACGGACCGACGCCGTCGGCGTAGCCGCACTTGGCGTCGCGCACGTCGCAGACCGAACTCGTGCAGACGACGGGAGCGGCGTCGACGGTGCAGAGGCCCGCGATCGGCGGCGTGTGACCGCCGATGGTCGGGATGTCGGAGCCGTTCGGGAGCTTCGGCGTGCAGAGGCTGGTGGTCGTGTTGCAGAACTGGCTCGAGGTGCAGTCGCCGTCCACGACGCATCCGCCCGGGGGAGAACAGACTCCCGACACGGAACACGAGCCGCTACGGCACACGACGGCGGCGTTCGATCCGTCGCAGGGCCCGGCTCCGTTCGGACGTCCGCAGGCATTGTCACCGCCGTGGCAGACGTTGCTGACGCAGACCGCGTCCCCGGTGCAGGCCGTACCGTTCGGGAGGCCGGCGATGCCGAGGGCGAAGGTCGCGTCGCTGACGGAGTAGCTCTTCGCCGGAGGTGCGGCGCCTCCCGTGCTGGTGGAAGCGACCGTTCCCGAAGGAACCGTGACGTTCGTGTTCGGCGTGGCGGAGTTCAGGACCGTGAGGACGTAGGAGAACGTGCACGTCGCGCCGGTCGCGACGGTGACGCCGGAGGGGAACGTGAAGACCGCGTTCGCCCCGAAGGTCGGGGTGGCGGCGGGGCACGTGCCGGCCACGTACGAACCCGCGGAGAGGCCGGCGGGGATCGGCAGCGTGACGACACCGTCGCGGGCATCGGCGTTCGCGCCGCCCGTGTCGTTCGCGAGGGTGACGGTGACGGTGGACGTCGAGCCGGTGGAGAGCCCGGTGGTCGGCGTCGCCGAGCGGGACATGGTGAGGTTCGGTTCGACCACCGTGAGGGCCGGGGCCGTCGTGGGCGTGCGGCCCGCGACCGTGAAGGTCGGTACGAGGTTGTCTCCGCGATTGGTGGTGGCGGCGACCCGATCGACGACCGGGATCGTGAGCGTGCATCCACCGACCGTCGTGCACGTCACGATGCCGAAGTCGAGGGTGGTGGAGCTGCCCGGCGTGACCGTGGGCGCCGTGCAACCGCCTCCGCCGCACGTGATCGTCCCCGTCGACGTCACGGTTCCGAGGGAGGAGTACGTGAGGCCCGTTGGCAAGGCTTCGGTGACGACGACGGACGCGTTGTTCCCGTTCGGGATGGTCACGGTCGTCGTGTAGGTCGCCGTGTCGCCCGGGCGGACGGAGGATCCGCCGCCGTTCGAGGTGGTCGTCAGCGCGTTGGCGAGGACGGGCGCGTCGAATTGGGCGCCGATGGACGTCCCCGCGCCGACGGTGGCCGTGCACGTGGTCGCCGTGCCGGTGCAGGCGCCCGACCAACCGACGAACGTGTGGCCCGGAGCCGGGATGGCGGAGGGGGCGATGGTGCTGCCGCTGACGAAGTTGCCGCTCGTCGAGGTACAGCTCGCCGTGCACGTGATGGGTCCCGGCGAGATCGAGATGGTGCCTTCACCGTTGCCCGTCTTCGTGATGGGCACGCTGACGACCGCGGCCGCGACGGACGTCGTGTCGACCGCGACGTTGTCGAAGACGACGGACTGCACCATGCCCGAAGGCGGCGAAGCGGTCGCCGTGTACGAGACGGTCGCCGTGGCGGGGCCCCCGGTGAAGCTCGTGTCGATCGTGTAGGTGACCGTGCCGTTGACGGGCAGGTTGGCGGTGGTGTTGATCGCACCGGTGCCGCTCGCCGCACCGCACGTCGCGCCGCCCGAACCGACGCAGCTCCAGGTCGGGCTCGAGAGCGTTCCCGGGCGCGTGTCGGTGATGGTGACGCCGTTGGCGGCGTTCGGTCCGCGGTTCGTGACGGTGAGCGTGTAGCGGTTCGTCGTGCCCCAGATTCCCGCGGCCTTGCCGTCGGTCATGGATGCGAAGAGGTCCACGGGCGACGCCGTCGTGACGAGGGTCTGCACGAGGCCGCCACCGAGCGGAGTCGTCTGATCCGTGTCGATGGAGTAGGTGCCCGCGTTGACGTTGACGGGAGCGGTGGATCCGGACGGGAGCGCGGGAACGCGCACGGTGACGGTGAACGTGTAGCTTCCGCCCGGCGACAACGTCCCGACGGGGCAGGAGATCGTGCCCGCGGTTCCGACCGTGGGCGTCGTGCACGTGATCCCGGGCGAGGAGATCGACTGGAACGTGGCGTTCGCCTGCTTGATGGGGTTGCTATTGTCCGCGAGGATCGGCGTGGCGAACGTGACCACGGATCCCGTCGCCGGCCCGGTACCGCCGTTCTTGGCCACGATCGTGTACGTGAGGTCCGTGCTCGCCTGGGTGGACGAGGGCGCCGAGACGTTGACGTTCGGCAGCGCGAACGAGGTGCTGAATTGATCGACGTACACCTCGCCGAAGTGGGCGGAAAAGGCGCAACCCGCCGCGACGATGGTCGCCTCGACAGTGTCACCGACGTCGAGCCCGGCCGCTCCGGGCGCGACGTCGAAGGCTTCCCAATCCGTGTAGAGGACGGTCTGGGACGAGTTGCCCGACGTCTTCCAGCTCACGCCGGGCTGGTTCGCGAAGTTGAAGCTGTTGAAGAGCTGGATGTTCTTCGTCGTGTTGCGGAGCTCGATGAAGAAGTAGGGCTGCTGGTTCGGGACGTGGGCCGGCGACTCGAGGACGGGCGCGACGGCGAAGCGGAGGTGGATCTTGTTGTCGGTGGGATCGACGTCGGCGACCGTCATCACGGGCGACTGCCGGATGTAGTTCGCGTTCGCGTTGTCGCCGTTCTCGTTCACGACGGCTGCGAAGGATCCCTGGAACGGGTAGCGGAGCGAGTCCGCGTTCACGAGGCCGGTCGGGATCGGAAACCCGGTGGTCGCGGCGCCGACGGCCGAAGACCTGTTCGTCGTCGACCCGTTGGCGACCTGCAAGCCCAGGTCGGCCACGGTGGTCGGCGGGAACGTGTGAATGCCGCTCCCGTTGCCGTCCCCGTTGCGGCGCCGGACGACGGGCGTCCAATTGTTGAGCGTGCCCTCCTCGAAGCCCCCGTTCGAGAAGTTCGTCATCCGGAAGCCCGTGTCGACGGGAGCGGGTGCGTCCGTCTGCGGCACGGACGAATCGGCGCAACCGGGCACGAAGGCAAGCGTCGCCAAGGACGCGACGGAAAGCGCGACGAGGACAGGGCGCGAAAATTTCATGGCATACCGTTACGGAACGGCGTCGCCGCTTGTCAATCTCCCGGTCGAGCTCGCGTTGCTGGGGTCCTCGGCGCCCCCCGTGGCTGCAAGGCGTGCGCTCCGCAGGGAGCTCCACGCCCCCCGCCCGTCCGTCAGCGCATGCCGGAGTCGCCGGGCGGCATCGCGTCCGACATGTCGATTTTCGCGTCCGCGTCGGCGTCGCGATCCTCGGCGGGGGTCGCGTCGGGGACGAGGACGTCGGCCGTGAGGACGTCGGGCGACGAAGCGTCCGCGGGAGTAGCGTCGCCGGTCGCGGCATCGGCGGGCGCGGCATCGTTCGCCCCACCGTCGACGGTGCCGCCCTTCCCGTCCCCGCACTCCTTCTCCTGCAGACACACCCACGCGAAGGCGTAGGCATACGCGTAGGCATAGGCGTAGGCGCAGACGGTCTCGCCGCTCGCGCACTGCCGGCACGCCCACGCGTAGGCGTACGCGGCCGCGAATCCGACGGCGGCCGCACAACGGGGCCCCGCGGCCTTCGGGGCCGCCGCGCCGAGATCCATGGCGTGGACGGACGGGACCTCCGCGCTCGTCGTGAGTCGCGGGTTCGCACCCGACACGCCATGGGACGACGCCAACGTCTTCGAGATGGTCTCGAGGCGTTCGCGGAGGCCCGGCGTCTCCTTCATCGCCTTGTCGAGCAGCGCCGCGTGTTTCGACGGGTCGGCGTAGAACGCGGACGACGGATCCTGGAGGTCGGCGACGAGCGCCTCTTCGAGGGACCGCGTCTCGGTGGGTTCGGGGTCCGTGCGGGCAGGAACGGGATCGGAGGGGACTTCCGAACTCCCGCACGCGACCACGACCGCGCACGCCACGACACACGCCGAACCCGACATCCAACGAAGAAGAGATTTCATGGCAAGACCTCCGACCGACATCGACGCGCCGCATCGGCTCGCGTCAAAAAGGACAAGACGAGCCCTCGGACCTTCCGGAAACCGCCCGGATGCCTGCGCTCTACACGGACATCAGCAACGTGCGTTCCACGGGGCGTTCGGCACGAATCACCGCGATTTCAGGGGCGATTCGCCCGTGATCCAGTGACGTGCGAGGCGTGAACGGTCGCGTCTCCGCAAAGGAGCGACGGGGCGGAGGACGCCGACTCAGGGCCGACGACGACGTGTCCGGCGGAGGAGGACCAGACCGGCGACCGCCATCGCATCGAACGCGAACGGAACGGCCCCCCCGGACGTGGGCGCGCCGCTCGCGCATCCGCCGCCCCCCACGAGCCCGGTGTCGAACGGTGGGTCCGCGTCCACGTCGGAAGCGTCCGTCGCGTCGGGCGAGCCCATCGCGTCGCGGTCGGGCGAGCCGTCGAGGACGGAAGCGTCCGCGATCGTCGCATCGGGCAGCCCCGTGTCCCCGGGCGAACCGTCGGCAATCGTCGCGTCCGCGGGAATCGTCGCGTCCAGGGACGCGTCCACCGTTCCGTCCGCATCCGGAGCGTCCGTCATGGCGTCGCCGGGATCGGAATCTCCGGAGGCGTCGCCGACGTCCGAGGCATCCGAGGCATCCGAGGCGTCCGCGCTCCCGTCCGGTCCGTCGGAGGCGTCGGGGATCGCGGCGCCCGCGTCGCTTCCGTCGGAGGCGTCGGCACCCGCATCCCCCGCGTCCGAAGCGTCGGCACCGGCATCGCCCGCGTCCGCCCCTCCGTCGACGGCGCCGCACCCTTCGCAAATCAGGAACGCGTCGACCGTCCCGAAGCGCGCGAGGGGCGGTGTCGTCGGCGTGGGTCCTGCGCCCGTGAGGGTCCCGACCATGGCGAGCGCGCCGTTGCCGTTGCGCGCGATCCCCGTCGTCTCGAATTCGGCGGCGCCGGAACCGAAGTAGGTCACGGGATCGCGGACCGCTCCCGCGTCCGCCGTGAGCTGCGTGCGGAACGAGGCCGTCGCCCCGTGGCGATCGAGGGGCGGCGTCGCCAGATCCCCGGACGCGAACGACCCACCGACCACGGCGTCCCCGGAGGCACCGAGGGTCACGCCGTCGACGCGTGCCCGTGCCGTGGGCCCACCGAGCGCCTTCGCCCACGCGAGGGTTCCGGAGGCGTCGTACCGGATCACGATCCCGTCCTCGAGCCCGACGCGGGCGAGCGGCGGCGACGTCATGGCGACGAACGACGTCGTCCCTCCGGCCGTCACCTCGCCGGCGGCCCCCGACGTGACGGACGTCAACGTGGACGAGGCGAGACCGCCACCGACCGCGCGGGCCCACGCGGTGACGCCGCCCGTGTCGACCTTGATCACGAAGGACGTGGGAGAACCGAGCCGCCCGAGGGCGGGCGTCGTCATGTCCGAGAAGTCGAACGTGCCGACGAGCACCGCGTTTCCGCTCGCGTCCGTCGCGACGGCGGTCGAGCGGGCCCCGGTGAGCGCGCCGCCGTAGTTGCGGGCCCAGGTGACGGCACCCGACCCTGCGAGCTTGAGGAGGACGGCGTCCGAGACGCCGCGACGCGTGAGGGGCGGCGTGGTCGCGCCGGAAGACTCGAGGGTCGCGGCGACCAAGGGTACGCCCGTGGAGTCGAGGGCGATGCCGGTTCCCGAAAGACTCGCGCCGGCTCCTCCGAATCGGGTGACCCACAGGTCGTCACCGCCTGCGGCCCATCGCGCCACGAACGCGTCGACCGTGCCGATGGCCGCCGCGGTCCTCGGCACCGTGAGCGCTCCTTGCACGGCGCCCGTCACGAACACGTGGCCCGATCCGTCCACCGCGACGGAGGTCGCTCGGATCGTGGCACCGGCACCGCCCACGTCCCGCGCGAAGACGAGGGCACCGTCCCGATCGAATTTCGCGAGGAACGCGTCCTGGGTCCCCACGCGTACGAGGGACGTCCCGCCGAGATCGAGGCTCGCGCCCGTGAACGAGCCCACCACGAACACGTTTCCCGCGGCGTCGACGGCCGTTCCGAGGATACGGGTCGTGGCCGCGGAGGTGCCGAAGCTCTTGGCCCAGGTCGGGGCGGCCTCCGCGAACCTCCCCCACGGAAGCGCCGCGACTGCGCACGCGACGGCGAAGGCGCGACGGATCGTCGCCCGGGACTCGGGACGGGACCTGCGGAAGGTGGACGACGTTCGCGTGGCCATGGAGGTGGATGAACCGCGGGGATCAAAAACCGATTCGTCGGTCATGTAAACGACCACGTACGGGTTCGCCCGGGTGGTAGGAGGAGCGTGCCATGTGCCGCAACATCCGCGTCCTCCACCACTTCGAGCCGCCCACGACCGAGGAAGAGATCCGCGCCGCGGCGCTCCAGTACGTTCGGAAAGTCAGCGGGTCGACGAAGCCTGCCGTCGCGGACGTCGCCGCCTTCGAAGAGGCCGTGGACGCCGTCGCACGTGCGACGACCACGCTCCTCGGCACCCTCTCGTCACGGGGCGCCGTCCGCACGCGCGAAGGAGAGATCGAGAAGGCGCGTCTCCGATGGAAACGCCGCGAGGCGCGCGGGTGACCGAAGTCACGCCGGCGCGCCTCGCGGAGTCCGGGGCCGAACGCCGAACTCTCGTCCCTGGGATCATCCGTTCGGCTTCGTGACCTCGCCGACGAAGAGCATCGCGCGAGTGTCGTGGTCGACGATGGCGTAGACGAACGGGCGATCGAGGTTCACGACGATCGGATCGGACGGGCCGGGAGCGGCGCCCGTCGCCATGATCACGGCGGTCGAAGCCGCGGCTTCGGTGCCCCCCTCGTCGACGGCGACGAACGTCTTGTGGACGACCTTGCCGATGAAGAGCGGGCGTTTGCTGGACATGCCCGTGAAGTCCGCCTCGGGCGTGAGCGCAGGGCCGAGTCCTCGCTCCTGGAGCTGCGGCGTGATGTCGAGGGTCTCGCCTTCGGCCTTCCACTTCGGCATCGACAGATTCGTCATGGTGTCGTGCATCGCCTCGACCAGTGTGTCGAACTCTTCGACCGAGAGCACGGGGGGTACGGTTGCCTTCGCATCGCCGACAATGGCGATCATCTCGAGCCGGCCGGTGTCGTACGGGAGGGCGATTGCCGTCTTGCCGCCGACCCTCGCCACGCGGGTCGAGAACGATTGGTGCATGAACGGGACGGTGACGTCGCCGGACGCCGCGTGGAAGGCGGAGGGCGACGTGGCGGACGCGGAGAACGCGTTCGTCCACGACGCCTTGAAGTGAACGGCATTGACGAGCACGTTGAGGGTCTGGGGCGTGATGGTCCCGCTCGGGAGAAGGTTCTTGATGCGCGTTTGCGTGTTCTTCTCGACCCACGCGTTGATGAGGCCACGCGAACCTTCGGGGTCCGCGACGAGGTTGGCGACGTGGACGCCCGCGCCGAAGTGGGTCGCGATGGAGTCGAGGTACCCCTTCTCGAGGGGGAGGGACGGATCGGCCCAGATCGAGTTCGCGTTCGAGAACGAATACGTCGGGTAGCGCCCCGGTTCCGCGCCCTTCTTGATCCGCGCGTCGATGGCGCCGAGGCCGAGGCCCACGCTCTCCCGGGATCCTTCGACACCGAGCACCTTCTTCATGGCCGCTTCCGTGTCCCCCACGGCGCCGGAATGAGCGAGGGCGAGGGCCGAAGCGATGCTGAAGGGGGAGAGGAACGTATTGTCCGACGGCGTCGCGCCGTGGGCGACCTTCGCCAGCAGATCGAGACCGAGACGACGCGTGCCGAGGGACGCCGCGGCGAGCGATGTCGGGTCCGCCGCGTCTTCCGAGATCTGGGGGAGTGCGCTCTGACGGACCTCGTGGGTCGTGGGCGTCGGATTCGGCGTCGGGTCCGGGGTCGGGTCCTTCGAATCGACGACGCCGCCGGAACACCCGACGGACGAGAAAGCGACGACGGTCGCGAAGGAGGAGAGGAGCACGGCGTGGAGCGAGCGGCGGAAGGACATGGGGAAGACTCCTTGGCGTCGGCCCGGCGCCGAACGTCCGTGTCCTTCCCTTTTGCACCGCATGTGCCGCGCACGCCGTGCCGCGTGCCAAACGTACTTTTGATCGTTATTTCGGTAGTTTATTAATGTGTCGGGGGGGCGGATCGGGGCGAGACGAACTGTGCCAATCCCGGCGTGCCACGGCGGCCCGACCGTGGGCCGCCCGGCATCCCCCGGGGGTCACTTCGTCGTGCAGTACGTGCCCGGTTTGCCGAAGCCCGCAGGCTTGCCGTCGTCGCCGCAGCACCCGAGGTCGATCTTGTCCTTCTCGTTCTCCCAACAGGTCTGCGTGGCTTCCGCCGCACCGCCGTAGCACCTGGCCTTGCCGAGGACGTCCTTGCAGTACCCGCCGTTGCACCTGTCCTCGAACGTCGCGCCGGACGTCTCGCGCGGGTCGAGGCAACACGTCCTCGTGACTTCCCTCTTCGAGGCCCGAATTTCCGGAGACGCTCCCGCCCCGTCTACACTCGCGGCCATGACTCCGAACGCGCGTGGTCGCTTCCTCGTCCTTTTGCCGACCGCGGTCCTCGTGGCGGCGGCGACGTTCGCGGCGTGTGGGAACGAATCGGGCGGCAACGGGAACGGCGACGGCGACGGCGGTCCCGGGGACGGCGCGACGTCCACCGCGGACGGCGCGTCGGACGGTGGTGCGAACGACCCCGTCGACGGTCGCGGCCCCTCCTTCGACGACGACGGAAGTGCGTCGGGCTGTTCGACGAACGCGCAATGCGACGGCGGCGTGTGCAACCAAGGCACGTGTTGCCGCGACGTCGCGTCGGCGTGCGGGACGACGTGTTGCGGTTCCGGTTCGGTGTGCCTCTTCGATCGGTGCGTCGTGCCGGGATCCACGTGCCGCTCGTCCCGCGATTGCGCCTCCGACGAGGTGTGCGAGACCGCGCTCGGTACGCCGTTGCCCGACGCCGGGCCCCGTGACGCCGCGTGCACCGCCCCGGCGCCCCTCTCGGGGCGGTGCATTCCCAAGCCGCCGGTTTGCGCCGACGGTGGCACCGGGCCCGATTGCGTGACGAAGTGCGAGTACCGGCCTCCGGAAGGAACCCTCGATCCCGTCGTCAAGTGGCGCTGGGGATTCGACACGGCGAACCTCCCCTTCCCCGATCACGTGGACGTCTGGTCGACGCCCGTCGTCGGACGACTCCGGGACGGCAACTGCGACGGACGCATCGACGAGCTCGATCCCCCGAACGTCGTGTTCGTGTCCGGTGACGCGCGCACGGCCGCCGGCGTCGGCACCTGTTGCCAGTGCACCGGCAAGACGCCGGAGGCGTGCCACACGGGCGTCCTCCGTGTCCTCGACGGTCGCACCGGTGCGGTCGTCCTCTCCCTCGCGCGTGTCCCTTCGTCCGCCGCGGGCTTCGGGTTCGCGGGACTCTCTCCCGCGCTCGGGGACGTCGACGGCGACGGCAAGCTCGAGATCATCGCCGCCACGGGCGACGGCCTCGTGGTCGTCCTCGACGCGGACGGCAACGTTAAGAAGACGAGCACCGATCCCGTCGCGACCCGCCTCGACGACGCGGGCACACGCGTGAACGCCGTCGCGGACACCGGAACGTTCGGTTGGGGTGGGGGCCTCGCCGTCGCGGACATGGACGCGGACGGATTCCCGGAAATCGTCTACGGCCGCTCCGTGTTCACGACGAAGGGCGCGGGCACGACGCTGACGCGCGTCTTCGAAGGGCGCGGCGGCATCGGCGCGTCGCTCACGACGGCGCTCTCGTTCTTCGCCGATCTCGACGGGGTGCCCGGTTCGGGCGTCACGGACGCGGGCACGGGCGACGGAGGGAACCGCGACGCGGGGGACGCGGGTCCGAGCCACCTCGAGCTCGTGGCCGGCAACACGGCGTACCGGAGCAACGGCTCGTTCCTCTGGCGTCGGAACGATCTCGGCGACGGCTTCGCGGCCGTGGCGGACTTCGACGGACTCTACGACACCGAAGGCATGAAGCACCCGGAGGTCGCCCTCGTGGTGGGAACCGCGAACGACGCGGGGGTGACGACGTCGAAGCTCTACCTCCTCGACGGTCGTACCGGGGCGACCATCGGCCTGCCGTTCGACATCCCGGGCACCGGCGAGGGTGGCCCGCCGACCATCGCCGACTTCGACGGCGACGGCCGCCCCGACGTGGGCGTCGCTCTCGCCACGAAGTACGCGGTGATGCGTTGGAACCGGGACACGTCGCGCTGGGTGCTCGTGTGGTCCCACGACAACCACGACCTCAGTTCGTCCGTGACGGGATCGACCGTGTTCGACTTCGAAGGCGACGGCAAGGCCGAGGTCGTCTACGCGGACGAGTGTTACCTCTGGGTGTGGGGCTTCGATCGCGTCGCGCAGAAGGCCGTCGTGAGGCTCGCGACGTCGACGACCTCGTTCACCGCCACCGAAGCACCCGTCGTCGCGGACGTGGACGGGGACGGGCACTCCGACATCGTGATGGTGTCGAACCGCGCGGACCCGGGCGGCGGTTCGCCCGGTTGGAACTGCAACGTCCCGCCCTGGAACGACCCGGCGGCCGACGCGGGCAGGCCGCCCGGTGTGCCCATGTGGCGCTCGCCCGCGGGTCTTCCGGCCGGAAGTGCGTACCGCGGCATCACCGTGTTCTCCGACTCCGCGAACTCGTGGGTCGGCACGCGCACGCTCTGGAACCAGCACGCGTACCACGTCACGAACGTCTGCGACGATCGGGACAACGCGTGCAACGCTCCGAACACGTACGGCCTCGTGCCGCGCGTGCAGCGTCCGAACTCCGCGCTGTCGTGGCTGAACAACTTCCGCCAGAACGTCCAGGAGACCGGTCTGTTCGACGCGCCCGACGCCGTCGTGTCCCTGAAGCTCGAGTGCTCGACGCCCGTGAAAGGTTCGGTCGCCGTCAAGAACGCGGGCCTCACGCAGCTCCCGGCAGGTGTCGTGGTGGTCGTGACGACGGCGAACGGGACGGAGGTCGCGCGCGTGACGACGACCCATCCGCTCCTCGCGAGTCAGACGGAACTCGTGCCCTTCACCACGTCGCAGGTCGCCCCCACGGAGGCGCTCGTGGGCGCGATCCTGGTCGATCCCGCGGCACCGAAGTTCCGGCAGTGCCGGTCCGACAACGACGTCACGCCGCCGACGAAGGCGGTGTGTTCGGGCCCGCGCTGATCGTCCGTCCGCTCAGCGCGGCTCCGGGTTCCGCGAACGCCACTGGCTGTGATCGACGAGGATGCAGCGATCCTGCACCACGTCGATCCCGGCCTCCACGAAGCGCGCGGCAGCGGCGTCGTTCCGGATACCGAGCTGCATCCAGACGACCTTCGGTTTCTTCGCGAGGATGTCGTCGACGTGGGCGAGCACGTCCGCGCCCTTGCGGAACACGTTCACCACGTCGACGTCGCCCGGGACTTCGGCGACCGTCCGGAACACGGGTCGGCCGAGGATGGTGGTGATCTCCGGGTAGTAGACCGGCACGGGGACGATCTCGAACCCGTGCGCCTGGAGATAGGACGGCACGTCGAACGCCGGCTGGCCCGCTTGGGCCTCCGTCTTGATGCCGAGGACGGCGATCCTGCGCGCGGCGGCGAGGATCGCGTCGAGGCCTTCGCGATCGTCGACGACGCGACCTTTCGGGGCGGAGATCATCCTCCGAGCCTACTCCAGGGGTGCCTCACGACGCGATGCCGTCGACCTTGGTCTCCGGGACGAGCATGGACGGCAGGAGCGAGTCGAGGGTGGTGCCGAGTCCGACCGCGTAGACGGGAACGAGCACACCTTCCGCGACACCCACGAGTTCGAGACCGTAACGCTTGCCGAGTTCGACGTCCGCGGAGAGGGGCGCCGCGACGATTCCCACGCCGTCCGCCGCGAGCGCCGCGGCGATGGACGCGTCCCCGAGTTCGATGGTCGTCGTCATCGAGACCTCGAACCGCCCGAGCCACCGCGCGAGGGTGTCCCGGAGGACGCGGTTCGAAGGAGCGATGAACGAGGCTCCCGCGAGGGCTCGCGGGAATCCGTCGCGGAGTTTCCGCGCGGTCGTCGCGTCGGCGAAGAAGCCGACTTCCGTCTCGATCACGAGCCGCGACTCGATGTCGGCGTTGCCCACGTCGAGCACGGGAGTCGTCGTCAGGAGGACGTCGAGGGAGAACGCGCGCAGGTCCGCGAGGAGTTCGTCGTGGGAACGGAAGGAGCACACGATGCGGCCGGCGCCGGCGCCACCGACGTCGGACTTCGCGAGGCGCGCGAGGATCGGGCGCGCCGTCGCCGACACCATGGACGCCTCGACGCCGACATGCACGACGTGATCGCCGCCGCTCTTCAACGTGCGTTCGAGTTCGGCCCCCAGGGCGAAGATGCGATCCGCGAAGCGCAACGCGGTCCGCCCCGCTTCGGTCAACGACATGCCCCGCGCCGTGCGTTCGAACAAGGCGACGCCGATCGCCTCCTCGAGCGTCCGGATCTGGGCGCTCAACGTCGGCGGGGTGAGCCTCAGCTCGTTGGCCGCGCGCGTGATGCCGCCGCTCATCGCGACGGTGCGGAAGTAGAAGAGGTGTTGGTAGTTCACGGGCGCGGGTTTCCTCGCAAGAACCTTGCCTCCGCCGGACCTGTCGGCCCGGACGGACCGCCACGTCGCGGACGTCGTGCAGAGCCGACGCTTCCGGTCCCCCGTCGCGGCCCGGTTCCTGGGTGGCACGCGACGTGGATCACCGTCGGCGCGCGCTCGGCGGCCCTCGCACGCTTCGGGTTCGGGGTCGGTCCGAGCGAATGCCCCCTTCGAGGGAATCGAACTCCCACCTTTTCTCCCCCGGAACCCCACGGACCATGAGCTTCCTCGCGACCGATTCGAAGATTTTCGCGCCGCGTTTCGCGACCGGTTGGGTCGCGTTCGCTCTCGCCGCCGGCTTCGTCAACGCCGCGGCCGTCATGGCGTGCAAGAACTTCGTCACCCACGTCACGGGAAACATCACGAACATCGCGGTCGACTCCGATTTCGCCGGGAAGTTCATCCTCGTGGTGACCTCGTTCATCGTGGGCGCCATGATCGCGGTGCTCGTGGCCGAGACCATGAAGGCGCGCGCGAGGGTGGCGTTCACACTGTCGATCAGCCTGGTGAGCCTCACGCTCGTGGCGGTCGGTGTCCTCGGTCGTGGGGGATTTTTCGGGCCCTTCGGCATTTCGGACGAGGTGAACACCCGCGCGTTCGTCATGTTGGGCCTCCTCGCCGCGAGCATGGGCATGCTGAACGCGGCCGTCGCGAACGTGACGAACAACCAGATCCGCGTGACCCACATGACGGGCCCCGCCACCGATCTCGCGGGCAATCTCGTGCGCGCCGCGCTCGGCGGAGGTCGGGGGCCCGCCGTGGAATTCAAGTGGGCGATGCTGCGCCTCGCGAAGTTCGTCGGATTCGTGGCGGGCGCCGCGCTCGCCACCGCGGTATCGGGCGCTCTGCAGTTCGACATCTTCTCGGCGGCGGCGGCCATCCTCTTCGTGGCCCTGGGCCTCACGGCGGCCCCGGAAGGCGCGCCTTCCGCCGAAGCGCCGGGGACGAAGTCCACCGCGCCCGACGCGAATCCTGCGCCGCGCCACGGCCCCGACCTCTCCCGAGATTCCAACGCCGCGGAGTGAGCACCCCGGGCGCGACCCGGAGTCGCACTCGCGGCAAATTGTCTCCCGCACCGCGGGATCCGAGCGGAGGTGCCGTCACCGGACACCGGGTACCTCTCACCCACACCGCTCACGATCGTTCGCCCGCGCGGGATGTCCCCTCAGGACGACGCCACCAGGACCGCGCCATGGCGCGGGAGCGACGACGTCCGGGCGAGCGTACGGGCTTCTTCGGTGGACGCGAACACGACGGTGCCGGCGAGTCCGGAAATACGTGAGACCGCGTCGCCGAAGTTCACGAGGAGCACCCGCGATCGTCCCGCGTGCCTCCGCGTGACGAAGAGCACGTCGCCGTCGGTGCGAGCCTCCATGGACCCGCGGGAAGCGTGACGAAGGACGTCGTCGTTCCGACGGAGTGCGAGGAGCTCGCGCGTCCAGGTAAGGGTCGATGCGTGGGGTTCCCGGGAGAGTTCGGACCAATCGAGTCGCGAGGCCGCGAACGTCGCCGCATCCTGCGGATCGGGGATGCGTGCGCGCGCCGCGGGATCGGCGAAGGCGACGAACTTCCCGAACTCCCGGCGCCGACCTTCGCGGATGGAATCCCCGAGCGCCGTCTCGTGATCCGAGAAGAAGAGGAAGGGAGTCGAGGCGTCCCATTCCTGCCCCATGAAGAGGAGAGGCGTCATGGGGAGGAAGGCGAGCAGCATCGTCGCGGCTTTGAGGGCCTCTGGCGTCGCCGATCGCGAGAGGCGATCGCCGAACGCCCGGTTGCCGACCTGGTCGTGGTTCTGGACGTAGTTCACGAACGCGTGGGCCGGGAGATCGCCGGCGGGCTTGCCGCGGACGTCGCCCGTATGCGGACAGAAGCGACCGGCGTAGAGCCACCCGCCGAGCACGACGTCGCGGACGCCCGCAGCAGTCGGTTCGTAGGACCCGTAGTAGCCGTCCCTCTCGTGGGTGAAGCTCGCGTGGACCTGGTGGTGGAAGTCGTCGGTCCACGACGCGTCGAATCCGAGACGGAGCACGGTGTCGGGGTCGTTCCTGTCGTCCTCGGCGTGGAGGCGCGCGGGGAACCGAAGACGGGCCCTCGTCGCGAGTTCCCGGAGCACGTGGACGTCCGATCGATCGACGATCGCCTGGACGGCGTCGAGCCGGAGGCCGTCGAACCCGAACTCTTCGATCCAGTACGCCGCGTTGTCGACGACGAGACGCCGCATCACGTCGCTCGCGAAGTTCGGGGACGCGCCCCAGATGTTGGCGCGCGCCGGATCGTCGGACCCCGCGAAGTAGTCGGCGCTGAACGCTTCGAGGTAGTTTCCCGACGGACCGAAGTGGTTGTAGACGACGTCGAGCACGACGGCGAGACCGTGGCCGTGGGCGTCGTCCACGAAGGCGCGGAGCTCGTCGGGGGTGCCGTACGGAGCGAAGGGCGCGTAGAGCGCGACGCCGTCGTATCCCCATCCGCGGGCCCCCGCGAAGGCGTTCACCGGCATGAGCTCGATGGTCCGCACGCCCAGGTCCCGGAGGTGGGGAAGTTTCGCGCGGGCAGCCTCGTACGTCCCCTCCGGTGTGAAGGTACCCACGTGGAGCTCGTAGAGCACGTCCTCGTCCGGCGGGACGACCACACGCGGATTGGAGGGCGCGCGCGCGGGACCGGGGACGATGGCATCGCCGTGGACACCGTCCGGAAGGAACCGCGCGTACGGATCGGGGACGACGCGACCGTCGAGGCCGAACCGGTAGCGCGCGCCGGGGCCGAGGCCACGGACGAACGCCTCGCGGTATCCTCCGCCGACGTCGTCGAAGGCGACGTCCTGAGGCGCGTCGCCCGAGGCGACCCGCACGTACGCGTCCCGGACGCCGGTGACGTAGATCCCGAAACGCACGCCTTCGGGTTCGAGACGCGGGCCGAGCAGCGGCGTCACGCGCGGCTCCGCGCGGGCGACTTCGACGCCGGACGCTTCCCGTTCGTTCCGTTCGTGGCGTTCGCGCGCAGGCGATCTCCGAGCCGGGGCGGGCGCTTGGCGTCGAATTCGTCGAGCAGCGCCTTGGGCACTTCGGTGCATCCCCATGGAATCCGGGCGAGCTCCTTCAGGAGGAACTCACGCACGAGAACCACACGCTGCGGCACGAACCGCGCCGACGGGTACACGAGGTTCACGAACGACGTGGGCCCGAGCCATTCGGGCAACACCCGGACGAGATCCCCCCGCGCGACGTCCATCGCCACCGCGAAGGACGGCACGAGCCCGATACCCACGCCGACGATCGTGGCCGAACGCACGGCCGACATCTCGTTCACCGCGAGTGGCCCGGTGACGTCGACCTTCTCGTTCACGTCCCCGCGGGTGAGATGCCACGTGGACCGGCCACGCGCGTGCGGGATGATGCCGATGCAGTCGTGGTCGGCGAGCGCCTTCACGCTTTCCGGTGCTCCCCGTCGCGCGACGTAGGCCGGCGACGCGAAGAGACCGATTTGCACCGTGCCGATCCGCCTCGCGACGAGGGAGTCGTCCTTGACGATTCCGGCACGGATACCGAGATCGAAACCGTCCTGGAGGAGATCGCGGACACTGCCGGAGAAGTCGACGTCGAGCGTGATCCCCGGGTGGAGCTCGAGGAAGCGCGCGAGGATCGGGACGAAGAGATCGTTCGTCGCGTCGACGGGCGCGGTGATGCGCACGACGCCCCGCGGCTCGACGCGTTCTTCGGCGAGGGACGCCGTCGCCTCCTCGATGTTGGCGAGGGCCCGCGTCACTTCGGCGTGGTATTGCGCGCCCGCCTCGGTGACGACCACCTTCCGGGACGTGCGCTGCAAGAGGCGGACGCCGAGCTCGTCTTCCAGGAGCGTGATGGCGCGGCTCACCGACGACTTCGGGAGATCGAGCGCCACGGCCGCGCGCGTGAAGCTTCCCTCTTCGACGACCTTCACGAAGGTCGTCAGGCGGTTCAGATCCATCGTTCGCTTCATGCGAACGTAGTGTTCCACGATCGGCCACTGGTTCGCCACCGAGCAACGACACATGTTGGCGGCATCGGAGGAATCCCGCCCATGAATTCGCCCCAACGTGGCCCCACGTCCAAGCTCGTCGCCGCCGCCCGCATCGCCCTCGGGCTCGTGTTTTTCGTCTTCGGTCTCAACGGCTTCCTGCATTTCCTGCCCCAGCCGCCGCTGCCCGAAGCCGCCGTCCCGTTCGTCACGGGGCTCGCCAGCGCCGGCTACTTCTTCCCGCTGCTGAAAGGCACGGAGGTCCTGGCGTCCCTCCTCCTGCTTTCGGGACGGTACGTGCCGCTCGCCCTGACCGTGCTCGCGCCGATCGTGGTAACATCGCGTTCTTCCACGTGGTGCTGGCGCCGGGCCTGCCGATGGTGGTCCTCCTCGTGGGTCTCGAAGCGTTCCTCGCGTGGTCCTACCGCGAGACGTTCGCGCCGCTCTTCAAGGCGACCGCGACGCCGGCGGACACGTCCGAACCGAAGATCGAGGGTCGCCCCGCCCACGCCTGATTCGGCCCACGGCCGAGAGGCCGTGACACTTCGGTGACCGAGCCGTGCGAAGGTAAGACCCATGCGGTCGGCCTTCCGCGCCCCTCGCGTTCGTCGTGGCGGCTTCGGTGCCGACGTTCCTCGTGGGCGTCGTCACTTCGCGTGCCGCGGAAGCCGAGGCCACGCGGACGCGCGAGGCCGCCCGTGAGGCGCGGACGGTGCCGCGGGCCGATCACCGCGATCTCGGAGGCCTGGACGGCACGCGCACGCGACGCCGTGTCCGCGCTGCCCAAGGAAGGGGATCCGCCGGCACTCGCACGGGACCTCGCGCGCTCGAAGGCCCCTTTCGCCGACGTCTTCGCGACGGACGCGACGGGCATGCTCGTCGTACCGACGACGACGCCCCCGCGGCCTCCGGATACTCCGGCCTGCCGGGACGCGCGCGCGGAGCTCGCGACCGCGGACCGCGCGAAGGCTCTCGTGCCACGATCCTCGCGAGCTGTCCCGACCTCCGGTCGGACGCGGGCCGGTTCCTGTTCCCTCTCCTCGCGCTCGAGAGCGTCTCCGGCGAATCGCCTCCGCGGGACGGCGCGACGGTGGTGCCGTGGCTCCGCGGTCATGGCGCGGAGCTCGGCGCGGCCGAACGGGAGGTTCTCGGCAAACGTGTCGAGGCGCTCGGCGTCGCCGAACGCGAGGAAGCGCGCCGCGCACTCCGCGTGCCGCCTTCCGTCGGAGACGCGATCCGTGCCGTGCTCGACGGTGCGCGCGCGCCGGCCCTCGGAGGCGGAGGCGATCGCCCCTCCTCCACGGCAAGCCATGGCCTCGTGATCGGACGCACGGAGGACGACGGTGCGCGCGTCGGATTCGTCGTCCACGAAGGCTCGCTCGCGGCCCTGAAAGATGCGTCCGAGACGCGCACGGATCTTCGGGGCCACGCCCTCCTCCCGGGTCCCGGGAACGAAGGTGCGATCGTGCGCGTGACGCCGTCGTTCGTCATGCACGTCGTCGACGCCGACCCCTCGGCGACCGAAGCGCGCGCGTGCGGGCAAGTGCACGGAGCGTCGTCCTCCGCTCGGCGGCCGCGGTCCTCGTGTCCCTCGGCCTGGTGGCGTTCCTCTTCGCCCGGGCGACGCGCCGAGCGACTCGCGGAACTCCGCACCGATTTCGTGGCCGCGGTCTCTCCCACGAACTGCGCACCCCCCTCGCCTCCGCGCGGATGCTCGCCGAGCTCCTCGAATCGGGATCCGTGCCGGAGGACGAACGCGAGGAGGTCGAACGCACGCTCGCGGGGGAGACGCGTCGCCTCACGCGCACGCTCGATCGCATGCTCCGGTTCGGGGCGCTCTCCCGAGGACAAACTCACGGCGGTCCTCGCCCCGGCGGACGCCCGGGAACTTCTCGAAGGGGCCGCGACGCGGGCGCGCGCGGCCCATCCGGACGTCGGCATCACCCTCGACTGCCCGCCGGGACTCGCCCTCCTCGTGGACGCCGATCTTCTCGGACTCGCGGTGGACAACCTGCTCTCGAACGCGGCGAAGTACGCGGCCGAAGGCGGGCCCTTCGTCGTCCGCGCGATCCGCGAGGGCAACGACGTCGTGATCTCCGTCGCGGATCGCGGTCCGGGTCTGGACGCGAAGGCGCGGCCCGCGTCTTCGATCCGTTCGAGAGGGTCGACGCACGTCTCTCGAAGGCCACCGAGGGCACGGGCATCGGCTCTCCCTGGTTCGCGGCATCGCACGAGCCCACGGCGGCGGTGACGCGACGGTCGATTCCGCGCCGGGAAAAGGCTCGACCTTCGTCCTGCGCTTCCCCGCCACGATGGCGAAGGTCGCCGCCGGAGGGACGGGAACATGACGGAGAAAGTGCTCATCGTCGAGGACGACGCGGCCCTCCGTCTCGCCATGACGAAGGCCCTCCGCGCCGCCGGCTACGTCATCGTCGTCGCGAAGACGGGAGACGAGGGCCTGGAGCTCGCGCTCGCCGATCCGCCGGACGTCGTGCTCCTCGACGTCATGATGCCCGGAAAGAACGGGTACGAGGTCCTCGCCGAACTCCGGGCGCGGGATCCGGAGCTTCCGATCGTGATGATCACGGCGAAGGCCGAGGAAGCCGACAAGGTCCGCGGTCTGGAACTCGGGGCGGACGAATACGTCGTCAAGCCGGTCGGCATCCGCGAACTCGAGGCGCGCGTGGGCGCGGCGCTCCGTCGCCGCCGGATGCGCGTCCGGGACACGCCCGTCGCGATCGGTGCCCTCGTCGTCGACTTCCGGTCCCACACGGCCACGCGCGACGGCGAAGACGTCGAGATCACCGCCCACGAGATGAAGCTCCTCGCGTTCTTCCTCCGCAACGAGGGATCGCTCCTTCCGCGATCGCGCATCCTCTCGGCGGTCTGGGGCGCCGACTACTTCGGGACGGATCGGACGGTCGACAACTTCGTGAACCGCCTGCGCGCGAAGATCGAGCGCGATCCGAAGACCCCCGTGCACATCGTCACCGTGCGTGGCGGGGGATACCGATTCTCCCGGAGCGGGAACGGCGACCGGTGACCGAACGGTGACACGGCGATGAAATTCCCTGCATCTCCCCACGGGAGAGTGAGCGTCCAAGGAGGTCCCACAGATCCATGAAAATGTTCTCCGTCCTCTCGCTCTCGATCCTCGCCACCGCGTGCAACGATCTCGGCACCGGCTCGTCCACGACCACGACGACGCGCGGCGTCGCGACGTCCCAGACCGACGTCGCCGTCGAGGAGGCGCTCGCCGACCTCGACACGGGCAAGTCTCCGCCCGCCGCACGCGCCAAACTCGATGCGGCTCTCGCGCAAGGCGAGATGCCGAAGGAGAAGCGGGGCGCCGCGCTCCTCGCGCTCGCGAACGCCACGCTCCCCACGGATCGCGAGAAGGGGATCACGCTCCTCGAGGAGGCGATCGCCCAAGGCGAGGAGAAGGCGGAGTCGAAGCTCTTCTCCGTGCTCACCGGGCACGAGCTGCCGTCCGGTTCGCGCTGGAACCGCGGGGGCCCCCCTCCCGCGGCGTTCGCCGAGGCGCTCGTGAAGTACTTCCCCGAGAACCCGCAGGACCACGCGGTCCACGTCGATCTCCTCGGCTTCGGCGGCACGCGATCCTTGGAGAACCTGGGGACCTTCAACGTGGCGGCAGCCATCCGTCAGAAGGACGCCCAAGTGTGCGCGTCCTGCCCCGAGACGAAGACCAACGTCCGGGCGAGCATGCGGTTCAAGACGAGTTGGACGGGCATCCCCGAGTCGGTCGCGCAGATGGAGACGTCCCTCGTCGTCCTCTACCTCGACAAGGAGACCATGTTGCCGGAGCGGTACGCGCGATGGGCCGCCGCTCCCCTCGCGGACATCCAGGCCGCCATCGACAAGGGCGAAGGATTCGTCGCCGTGAAGGAACGTCCGAACGCGCCGCCCCTCGTCACCATCGCGGCTCCCCGTGCGACGCAGTGGCGTCAGACGGAGGCCGCGCTCGCGTCGACCTCCTCCATTCCCGACAAGCCGCTGTACGTGAAGTTCGACGGCCTCGACAAGGAGGAGATCCAGTTCGGAGTGCGCGGACGATTCCCCGAATTCAAGAAGTGCTACGAGAAGGTGCTCTCGGTGAAGAAGGACGCCGCGGGCGACGTGGAGTTCGCCTTCGCCGTCACGGGCAAGGGAACCGTGACCGACCTCGTCGTGACCGGAACCGGTGCGCTCGACGAGGCCGGCATGAAGGCCTGCATGGCGAAGGGCCTCGAGGGCGCGAAGTTCCCCGAGTGGTCGAGCGACCCGGCCGCCAGGACGACCGTGAAGTACCCGGTGAAGTTCGCGCCCTGAGGCTCCGCGTGGAGGACCGTCGACGCGGATCGACGGTCCTGCCCACGGACGGATGGTGATCGCGTCAGGGTTCGGTGCGGACGGAAAGCACGAACGACTGGTCGTTCGGCTGCGTTCCGAAGTAGTCGGCGACGTAGACCGTCACCGATCCGAGACCGGGGATGGTGATGCCCTGGGACGCCCCGTCGCCGACGACGATGCCCGCGTAGTCGTTCGCGCACGCCGTGGGGACCGTGGTCGCGCTGCAGCGGTCGGAAACGGGGGTTCCCGAGAGGCACTGGAGTCGCTGCGCGTTCGTCGTCGGAGGTGTGGCCCCGCCGTAGACGGCCATCACCGTGTCGACCACGGGTCCGGCGGACGCTTGCGAGGTCCAGATGGAGACCTTCTTCGGGAAGAGGAAGTCGTTGCGTACCTCGACGTAGAGCGCCGCGGTGCTCGTGATCGAAATTCCGTTCGCGCCGGTGATCGGGCACGTCACGCCCGGAACCAGGCGCGGGATGGAGTTGGCGCGCGCGAGGACGAACGTGCCGGTGGCGACCGCACCCGTCGTCTCGGGTGCGACGAGGGTCGGAGAGATCGAGCCGCCGTCGGTCGACGGGACGAGGCAGCAGCCCGTGGAGCAGGTCGTGTAGGGGAAAGTGCATCCGCAAGAACCCGCGTTGCAGGTCGAGTTGCCGACGCAGTTGGAGCACGTGCCGCCGCCCAACCCGCAGGACGACGTCAAGCCGCCGGCCATGCATCGACCCGCCGAGCAGCAACCCGCGGAGCACGACGTCGCCGTGCACGTGGTGGCGACGCGCGTGGGAACCCGATCGTCGACGAGCGTGCCGTTGCCATTCTGACCCGACGTGTTCGCGCCCCAGCAGAAGAGGGTGCCGTCCTCGCGGACGCCGCACGCGTGGTCGCCGTTGGCGACGACGGACGCGAACTTGTCCGACGTGGAGAGGGCGACGGGCACGACGGAGTTCGACGCCGTGCCGTTGCCGAGCTGTCCGTTCGCACCGCCTCCCCAGCACTTGACGGCTCCCGTGGTGAGGAGCGCGCAGGTGAAATCGCGACCGGCGGTGATCGCTTCGACCCCCGACCCGAGCGTGACGACGTCCACGGGAACGTACGAGTTCGAGGTGTTGCCCGTGCCGAGCTGACCGTACGCGTTCGACCCCCAGCACTTCACGGCGCCGGCATTCGTGAGGGCGCAGGTGTGGCTCATGCCTGCGGTGATGGCCTTCACTCCTTGGCCCAAGCCGAAAGACGTCGGCGGGAAGGAGCGAATCGGACGTGGACGCCGTTCCCAACGCGCCACCTCCGTTGGAGCCCCAGCACCTTGAGCCGCACCCGTGGCGAGGAGGGCGCAGGTGTGCATTTCTCCGGTCGCGACCGCGATCGCGACCCGCCGAGGGACAGGACGTCCACAGGAACGCGGGATTCGCTGGTGGACCCGTTTCCGAGCCTCCCGGACGTTCCGCCGCCCCAGCACTTGACCGAACCGCCGGCGAGAATCGCGCAGAAGTGACGCGTCGTTCCGGCGATGTCCGTGACGCCCGAAGCGAGTCCGACGACGTCCTCGAGGCCGGTGGTCGACGCGAAGGAGTTGGAACCGGACTGTCCGAGGCTGTTGTCGCCCCAGCACTTCACGCCTCCGGCGTTCGTGAGGAGGCAATTGGAGTACTGTCCGCCCGCGAGGGCCTTCACGCCGAACGTGGCGTCGGAGACGAAGACGGGTCCGGGGTTGCTCGCCACGCCGGGCGTTCCGAGCTGTTCGTAGGTGTTCGATCCCCAGCAGACGAGGGCACCGCGGTCCATGGCGCAGGCGGAGGTTTCCGCCACCGCGAGGATGGGCGCGCAGCACCCCGTCGCGCACGCGACCTTGCCGACGGGGCACGCCGCCGTGACGCACGCGCCGAGCGAGCAGGTTTGGGTCGCGCCACAGGCGGTGCACGTCCGCCTTGGGAACCGCACGCGGCGGAGGTGCTCCCCGACTCGCAGCGCCCGTTGGAGCAGCACCCGTTGCCGCAGGACGTGGCGTCGCACTGGCAGGTGCCCCGCACGCAACGGAGGCCGGGGTCGCACGAGCCCGCGCCGCAGAGGCTGCCGCATCCGTCGGACGCGCCACACGCCTTGTCGGTGCAATCGGGCACGCACTGGCCGACGCCGCATTGGTTCGCGCCGGCCGCACCGCACGTCTCGCCGGTGAGACATCCACCGCAGTCGAGGAGGGCGCCGCAGCGGCCGCGGAGCGTGCCGCACTTGTCGTTGCAGTCCGCGCGATCGTCCGGAACACAGGCGGTACCCGTGTCCGGCGTGCCCGAGGTTCCCGCGTCGGTACCGGGGCCGGGACCCGCGCCGTCCACCACGTTGCCGGCGTCGTCGAGGCCGTTCGGGTTCGTGGGCACGGTGGTGGCGTCTCCGGTCGGCCCCGTTCCGGCGTCGGTGGAGGCGTCGCCGCCTCCGCCAGGTTTCGCCCCGAGGACGCCGTCCTCGTGGGAGCCGGAGCACGCGACGGCGGCCACGAGCAAGGAAGTGAAGCTAAGAACCCCGAAGGGTGAAAACGAACGCAACGTGACCATGGCCGTACCTCGTGGATGCGCGAACACCGCGTCGCTTTCCAATTCCCGCGCCACTCCGTGCACCCGGGATTTTTCCCGTCGCGCCGGTCGGAAGCGTGCCGCGTGGGACTCACTCGGAAGGTCGAGTGAGTCCTGGAGGGCACGGCGCCGAGGCCGCGCCGATCCGAATTCGTCGGCCGCCGGTGCGGGTCCGTCTCAGCGACGGGGCGGCGGGAACGGCATGGGGCCCGGCGTGGGACGCACGGGCGCCACCGGACATGCTTCGACGACGGCAGCGAGGTCGAACCGCGCGTCGAGACCGTCGATGGCGATGATGACCTGGGTGTTGTTCGCGTCGCGTTCGCTCCAGGTGAACGCGGAGCCCACGAACTCGAGATCCGTCTGGCGACGCAGGGCACAGAACCGGGTCTTCCAACCGAGGTACGCGATCGATCGTCCGTCGACGGACTCACGGGGCGTCGCGACTTGCATCGCGATGTTCACGTCCTGATTCCGGGGAAACTGGACGTCGATTCCGGGAAGAGGGAGGAACCCGCCCTGGGCTCCCTGCAGGCGCGCGTCGAGACCGAGACCGGCCGCGACCCCCGCGGGCTTCACGACGCCGTACGTGAGGCTCTGGTTCCACGCGGAAACGAACGAGCCGTCCGGGACGTCGATGGGAATGGAGAAGTTGCATCGGCTCACGAGGCGACGACCGCCGGGGCCACGTTTCGTCGTCTCACCGAGCTTGGTGAAGACGACGGAGACATCCTGCCCGTTCGTGAGGACGAAGCTGTCGGCCTGGCCGTTCGCGTCGTCGGCGAACTTGCACGCGCCGCCGAGGTTCTTCGCATCGCGTCCGCGGAACTGTCCTCGGTCGGGGCGCCACGGGCCGCCGAAGCCCGGAGGCGGACCGAATCCGCCGCCATGGCCCGCGCCGGGACCGCCGGGTCCACCGCCGGGACCGCCGGGTCCACCGGGTCCACCAGGTCCACCGCCGGGTCCACCGCCGGGTCCACCGCGAGGTCCACCCGGGCCCTGAGGTCCGTTGGGTCCGCCGCGGCCGTCGCGGTTCACGCTATCGGCCGAGGAGGAGTCGTCCACGTCTGTGTCGGCGTCGACGTCCGCTTCGGCGGAACATCCGGTGGCGAACGAGAGGAGAAGAAGGAGGGCGAGCGGAGACAGTCGGACGGGGGTGGGGGTGAGGTCCATGGCCGGCGCGAGAGCAACCGGCGGGCCAGGTTCCGACATGGCGACGAATGGGCAAAAACGCCGGCAAAGAGCGGCGTTTTCCTGTCGCACTCCGGGGCTACAGCCCCGTAACCTGTCACGCGTTCCGGTTGCACGTTGCAGCCGACTCCCGGGACGATGGCGCGATCATCGTCCCCGTCGCGGGGTCGACGTCGTCTTCGTGGCGCCCTTCTTCTTCGCGACCTTCTTCTTCGCAACCTTCTTCGCCGAGACCTTCTTCGTCGGAGTCTTCTTCGTCGGAGTCTTCGTCGTCGCGATCTTCTTGGTCGAGACCGACGTCGAGGCCCGCTCGGCGTCGAGGGCGGCGACGCTTCGCTTGGGGGCGATGGCGCGGTAGCTCTCCTCGATCCATTCCTTGAACATCGCCACCGGCAACGACGCGCCCCGCGGGAACGTGACGGACACCCATCCGCTCTTGCCGAGTCCGTACCCCGTGGGCTTCGCGAACGGGAACGCGAGCGCGAGGTTGGCGGAGTGGGGCAACTTGCACGACATGGCGAACGGTTCGCCCCCCACGGAGAGGTGGACGAAGATTTTGTCGTTCACGGCCACGTCCTCGTGTCCGGGCCACGGCGTCTTCAGGTGGGCGCCCGGGAACGCGAGACCGAACGCGCGGAGTTCGAGGAGATCCGCGTCGCCCGCGGAGCGCTTGGAGAAGGTCGCCATGGCGCCAGCCTCGCACGGGTCGCCAGGGCGCGACCCGGGGAAACTCCGCGGCTCGGCTCGCACCGACACGGGGGTCCGCTACACTGAGGGACTTCCGGGACCACCCGCCGATGCCGAACCTCGTCCTCGTCAGCCACACCCTGTGTCCGTACGTCATGCGGTCCGCGATCGTGCTCGTCGAAAAGGGGGTGGCGTTCGAACGCGTCGACATCGATCTGAAGGCCAAACCCGATTGGTTCCTCGCGATCTCGCCGTTCGGCCGGGTGCCCCTCCTCCGCGTGGACGACGCCGTGCTCTTCGAGTCTTCGGCCATCTGCGAGTACGTGGACGAGACGACGTCTCCGCGTCTCCATCCCGAAGATCCGCTGGCACGTGCAGGACACCGCGCGTGGATGGAGCACGCGTCCGCGCTCCTCACGGACACCTACGTCTTCGTCACCACGAAAGACGAGATCGAGTTCGGCAAGAAGCGGGACGCGATCGTGGACAAGTTCGGTCGTGTCGAATCGGCGCTCGACCCCGAAGGTCCCTACTTCGACGGCAAAACGTTCCGGGTCGTGGACGCCGTCTTCGCGGCCGTGTTCTCGCAGCTCGAGGCCGTACGGAAGTTCGTCGACACCGACGCGCTCACGCCCACGCCGCGCGTCGGACGTTGGCGGAAGGCCGTCATGGATCGTGCGAGCGTGCGCCAGGAGGCGGGGCCGCGTTACGTGGCCGCGTTCGAGGCGTACGTGGAGCGGTCGGACGGCCACCTCCGTCACCTCGTGGGTCCGCGACGCGGGGTCTGAAGTAGGCTCGTCCCGGCATGCTCTCGAAACTCGCGTCGTTGGGGCGTCCCGTGCTCCTGCCGATCGGACGGCACCTCGAACGAAGAGGACGCTCCATGGATCCGTGCGCGGCCGATTGCATCGTGGTGCCGGGCTCGTGGGTGTCGAAGGAGGGCGTGCCTTCCGGTTCCCTCGAACGCCGTGTCCACACGGCACTCGATCATCTGGCACTCTCCCTGTCGGGGTTCGTGATCTTCACGGGGGGCGCCGTCGGAGGTCGGGCGGTGGAGGCCGAGGTCGCCGCGCGCATCGCCCGCGACCGGGGCCTCGCCGACGACCGATCCCTCGTGGAGCGCTCGTCACGGAACACGTTCGAGAACCTACGGAACGCGCGAGCGATCATGCGCGACCACGGACTCCGGACGGCGCTCGTCTGCTCCGACGCCGTGCACCTGCC
>JAXLYL010000006.1:0-244528 GCA_046351475.1 Polyangiaceae bacterium | reverse complement strand
AGGGTTCGCACGCCCGGCTCGGAGCCATTTCGCATTCTCCGCCGCCGTTGCACCGCCCTCCCGAGGTGGCGGTGTTCGCGGAGCACGTCGCCGTCGCACAGACGACCGACGTTCCGGGGTAGGCTGCGCACGAGTCCCGTGTGCGTCCGTCGCATCGCGCCACGCCACACACCGGATTCGCGACGTCGATGGGGCAGGCGTCCCGGGATCCGTGGGGTCGATCCGAGACCGGAATGCACGTTCCTTCGGAGCCCGCGACGTCGCAGGCCTCGCATTGCCCCGAACATACGGAATTGCAACAGACGCCATCGACGCACGAACCCGACGTACAGGCCGCGGCGACCGAACACGCGACGCCGAGACCGGCACGGGGAACGCAGGAGCCCGAATCGCAGCGATGGTCGGCGACGCACTCGTCGTCCGCGGAACATGACGTCCTGCACTCGAGGATCCCGCACGTGTAGGGCGCGCAGTCGCGCGTGACGACGGCTCCGCACGCTCCGCGTCCGTCACATCGCGCAGGCCCCGTGGCACGGCCCCCGCGGCATGCTGCCTCCGCGCAGGTGACCTCGCGAGCGACGAACCCACGGCATGCGGCGCGGTCGATTCCGTCGCACCTCGCCTCTCCGCAGGCTCCTGGCGAAGTCGCGCCACAGGCTGCGCGTGTCCCGTGCGG
The DNA here is from genome assembly GCA_046351475.1 of Polyangiaceae bacterium. Lineage (GTDB taxonomy): Bacteria > Myxococcota_A > Polyangia > Polyangiales > Polyangiaceae > JAXLYL01. The sequence continues at coordinate 243,852 of JAXLYL010000006.1, read as the reverse complement.
TCGTCCTGCCACCAACGCGCACGTCCCCTCGGCCCCGGGAACGTCGCACGCCTCGCACTGACCGTCGCAGACTTTGTTGCAGCAATATCCGTCGACACAGTGGCCGAGCGAACACTCCCCGTCCCGCGCGCACGACGTACCGGTCGGCATACGCGGAACGCATCGACCCGATTCGCAGCGGGCGGTCGGGGCGCAATCCGCATCGACCGCGCACGTCGTCCGGCAGGTCGCACCGGTACATCCGTAGGGAGCACACGAGGTCGTGGTGACGATGCACTCCCGGGCGTTGCTGCACGCGCCGGACGATATGACCCCGCCCGCGCACGTGACGGGATCACAGGTCGACCCCACGGCCACGAGCGAACACGCCCCGCGACCGTCGCAGAAACCGTCGCGTGCGCACGCGAACGCGCCGTCGTCGGGACATTCCCCGTCGGGGTCCATTCCGTCGGAGACGAAAGAACACGTCCCGTCGACGCCAACTCCCTTCTTTGCCGCCGAGCACGCGAGACAGGGTCCGGTGCACGCTTGCTCGCAGCACACGCCGTCGACGCAGAATCCGGTCGTGCACTCGGAACCGGATGCACACCGGGTTCCGGACGCCTGTCCGTACACTTCGGCCGTGGACAGCACGGCACCTGCCACGTTTCCTCCGCCAGTGATCAGGACTTGGCCCGAAGGTAGAAGATCCGCCGTGTGCCCCTGCCGCGCAGCGACCAGCGTACCGGCGTGGCTCCATCGCATGGTACGCCCGTCGAAGATTTCGGCGTCCGGAGCCATCACGGCCGAAGGGGGAAACGAATCGTAGCCGCCCGCCACGAGGACGCGATTGTCGGCGAGGGCCACGAGCGGTGCCAGGAATCGGGCTCGCGCCCCGCTCATCGCGCCCGACGTGGAGAAGACCATCGCCGCGACGTCGAAGATCCCGGTCTCGTTGTGTGCGCGTTCGGGAGTGTCGGAATAGGGATCGATCGTGGCCGATAGGAGGATGCGTCCGTCCGTCATTCGGACGAGAGGCGCCGTCGACCATCGTCCGTCCGGAAGCGGAGGACCGTAGCTCGACGTTCCCGTGGCCAGGTCGAGGATCTCCGTCGAGACGAGCGCGGCGAGGTCGACGCCGCCGACGACGAATACCTTGCCATTCGAGAGCGTCACCATCGAGTGATTCGTGCGGACATCCCGCATGTCCGGACCGTTCGTCCAGCCTCGCGGAATCGTGGACGAGTAGACGTGCGTCGATCGAAGTCGCTGTCCCGAAGACGACACGCCGCCGCTCACGAGGAGCCGGCCGTCCGAGAGGACGGCCCATGCGGTCTGACCGTTCCGTCCGGGATTCGGGACCGTCGTCCATTGTCCGGTGACGGGAGAGTAGAGTTCGTAGACCGCTCCGGAGAACCGTGTGTCGACCGCGATCACTTCTTGGCTGAGGAGCCGAGCCATTCGCGTGGGGTCCTTCGACTGGGCCAAGCTGCCGGTGGTGGCCCACGTGCCGGAGGTGGGATCGTAAACCTCGGCGGGAAGGATGTACTTGCTCCCGTCGTGGCCGCCCGCGACGAGAATCCGGGTGGGATTCACGAGTGTCGCGGTGCCGTGTCCGAAGCGTGCGTTCGCCATCGAACCCGAGGACGTCCACGCCGGGTCGACGACGACGGGATACCGGTCGCGAGGGACGTCCCACGAGACGACGACACGGCACGCTCGCGCACCGGGATCGGCGACCCCTCTTCCCCAGGGAGCCTTCGGATCGGTGTCGAACGCGCACCCCTCGATGGAAGGCGTCGCGGGAATGGTGTTTCCCGACGCGTCTTTCACCGTCGGCGGGGGCATCCGGAGCCGCGGAGTTCCGTCGGCGTCGAGGAGCTCGATGGAGTTGCCGACGAGCCGCAGTCCACGCACCTCGTTCGAGAGGTCCACGTGATAAGCGACGCGCGGGACGGGGGGAGGCACGTCGAACGAGACGAAGTCCTCGACGCCGTCGACTCGTCGGCGGATCTCGAACGCGCGACCGACGGCCCCTTCGAAGACGACTCCCGAATCCGCGTCCGGGTTCGTCCCTCGCCGCGCGGCGACGCGTTTCGCGCCTTCCAGTCGGACCGACACGCGAAGGCCGGACTTCCTGTCCGTGACGGAGAACGGCTCGTCGGCGATCGACGGGAGCCTGACGTCGATCGCCGCGTGGGAAGCCCGGAACGCCGTCATCGGCGACGCGGAAGCTCCGGAATCGAGTGCGCCCGTGGTCGCCTCGGGCCCGGTCACCGAAGCGTCCGCCGCCCCGAACGTCGACGACCCGCGATCCCGTCCGCATGCGGAAGCAATCGCGAGGGACGCGATCACGGCGAGCGCCGCTCCGCCTGCCGGACGACCCGGCCTCGGCCCCCTGGAATTCGCGGCCATCCGTGAAACGTACGGGGACCGCCGTGCTCGGACAAGAACGGGTCACGTACGGGGCGACGGGATCTCCCCACGTCGCCCCACACGGAGCCCTGGATCAGAAGTGGATACCGAGCCGGTAGCCACCGCCGAGGACGAAATAGGCCTGACCGACGCTCGTGTTGAACATGGCGCCGAGCGTCGCGTACGGCTCGATGAACGCCGTGTCGCTGATGAAGAGCGCGAGAGGCGCGTCGACGGTCGGTGAGAAGAGGAACTGATCGCCACCGGGGCTCACCGTCGTGTACTGCATGCGCATCCGGAACGTCGGCGTGAACGCCATGGTGTCGTTGATGGGGATGACGTACCCGGCACCGACGCCGGGCGTGAACGTCACCTTCGTGCCGGCGAGTCCGTCGATGCCGAGTCCGAAGTTCCCCTCGATGGAGATGCGGTTCTGAGGAAGCACGTAGCGGCCGTGCACCCAGAGGCCGAGGAATCCGATGGTCGGCGAACCGGCGGCGACTCCGGTGAACTGGGGTCCGGTGAGGAGCTCTCCACCCTGGAGCAGGTTCAGACCACCGCTCGCGTACTTCTCGGCGGACTGGGCGCGAGCGTCGGACGCATGGAGCGAGACGAACGCGGCGGCGAAGACGGCGGCGGAGGTACGGAAGGCGGTGCGAAGGTTCACGGAAACTCCTTGGTGGAACGGTTCGGGCCGATGTCCCGCCGAGCCGACGAGGCCCCGTGGGACGGGCGCCAACGTAACCGCTTCACGATGCCACGCGGGACACTTTCTTCCGCCTCACCGCACCGCCTCGACCCGTGCGCGAGGATTGATCGGGCCCCTGTTCCCGACTACCCAGGGACCCATGATTCGCAAACCGATCTCGCTCGTCGTCCTCCTCGCCGCCGCGTCGTGCGGCGCTCCCGAAGAAGCCCCGAAGACGCCCATCGCCGCGCCCGCGACGACCACGCCCGCGGCGACGCTCGCGCCCGCGACCGCGTCCAACCGTCCGAAGCCGAAGCTCGGGACGTTCGGCGTCGATGTCGCCGGCGAGGACCCCTCGGTCCGCCCCGGGAACGACTTCTACCAGTTCGCCGGTGGCCGTTGGATGAAGGACAACAAGATCCCGTCCGACCGCGCCCGCTGGGGCATGTTCGACGCCCTCCGCGAGGAAGCGGACGGCAACGTGAAGAAGATCCTCGAGGAGCAGTCGGCGACGAAGGCCGCCAAGGGATCGACGGCCCAGAAGGCCTCCGACTTCTATGCATCTTACATGGATCGCAAGGGCATCGACGCGAAGGGCTTCGCGCCCGCGAAGGCGACCCTCGATCTCATCGCGTCCGCCAAGTCGCTGCAGGACGTCGTGAAGATCATGGGCAAGCCCGGCCTGCCGGTCGAGGCGCCCATCGGGATGGGCGTCGGTCTCGACGACAAGGATCCCGACCACTACATCGTGGAAGTCGAGCAGAGCGGACTCGGACTTCCCGAGCGCGAGTACTACCTGAAGACGGACAAGCAGTTCGTCGACATCCGCACGAAGTACGAGGCGCACGTCGCCAAGGTGCTCGGCATGGTGTCGGACAAGAAGGCCGCCGCGAACGCGAAGGCCATCGTCGAGCTCGAGACCAAGATCGCCGAGTGCCACTGGCCCATCGCCGACCGCCGCGAGCGCGACAAGACGTACAACCCGCGCACGTTGAAGGAGCTCGAGAAGGAGGCGCCCCAGTTCCCCTGGAAGGTTTATGCCGACGTCCAGGGCTACGGCAAGGAGCCGAAGTTCGTCGTCCACGAGAACACGGCCATGCCGAAGCTCGCGGCCCTCTTCGCCAAGACTCCCGTGGCGACCTGGAAGGCGTACCTCACGTTCCACTTCCTCCGTTCGCGCGCCGACGTCCTCCCGGAGACGCTGGACGCCGAGGTGTTCGATTTCATGGGCCACACGCTCTACGGCCAGCCCGAACAGAAGGCGCGCTGGAAGCGTGCGGTCGCCGCGATCAACGGCGCCCTCGGCGACGCCGTGGGTGAGCTCTACGTCGCCAAGCACTTCCAGCCGAAGGCGAAGGCGGAGATGGACAAGCTCGTCGAGAACCTCCGGAAGGGGTACGCCGCGCGCATCGACGCCGTCGACTGGATGACGCCCGAGACGAAGAAGCTCGCGCAGGAGAAGCTCGCCGCCTTCCGTCCGAAGATCGGCTACCCGTCGAAGTGGAAGGACTACGGCACGCTCGACGTGGTGGCCGGCGACGCCTTCGGGAACGCGGAGCGTTCGGCCGTGTGGCGCCACGAGTACATGCGCGCGAAGCTCGGCAAGACCACCGACAAGGACGAGTGGTTCATGACGCCGCAGACCGTGAACGCGTACTACAACCCCACGTTCAACGAGATCGTGTTCCCGGCCGCCATCCTGCAGCCGCCGTTCTTCGACGCCGACGCCGATCCCGCCGTGAACTACGGTGGCATCGGTGGCGTCATCGGCCACGAGATGGGTCACGGCTTCGACGACCAGGGCGCGAAGTCCGACGCGAAGGGCGTCCTCCGCACGTGGTGGGGCAGCTCCGACGTCGACGCCTTCAAGAAGCGCACGGACGCCCTGGCCGACCAGTACTCCGGCTTCGAACCGCTCCCCGGCATCAAGGTGAACGGCCGACTCACCCTCGGAGAGAACATCGGTGACGTGGGCGGCCTCACGGTCGCATACCGCGCCTACCAACTCGCGCTCGACGGGAAGAAGAGCGAGATCATCGACGGGACGACCGGCGATCAGCGCTTCTTCCTCGGATGGGCGCAGGTGTGGCGTTCGCTCTACCGCGACGAAGCTCTCCGGAACCAGGTCCTCACCGACCCGCACTCGCCCGCCATGTACCGCGTGAACGGCGTCGTGCGGAACGTGGACGCCTGGTACGGCGCGTTCGACGTCAAGCCGTCCGACGCGCTCTACCTTCCGTCCGAGAAGCGCGTGAAGATCTGGTGATCCGAGAACCGGCCTTCCCGGCACGCCCTTCGCGAAGGAGGGCGTGCGGGATCGCCGGGCGGATCATTGCGCGAGTTGGAATCCGTCCGTACGGACGACGATGCGGAACCGACCGAGACCCGGACGGTTGCGCGCGCCTTCGGGGAGTTCCTGCGCCGCGGTGTGCACGATCACGGATCCGCGGGCCGGGATGACGACGCGGTCGTCGTTCTTGTTGGTCCCGCTCCGCGTGAGTCCCGCCCAACCGGTCTGGCACGCGGACGGATCCTTCGCGACGTCGTCGCAGGAGGACGTGACGCGCTTCTGACACGAGGCGCGATCCGCGTCGGTCTTCGGCGGCTCGGGGCGATCGTACCAAGCCATGAGCGTCTGCACGTTCGGCCCGGAGTCCTCGGCCTTCGCACTCCACACCGAGACGACGGCGACCTTGTCGGTCGGATTCACGAGGACGAGATCGTCGTACGCCGTCACGCGCGTCGCGAACGGCGACGGCTGCCACGGTCGGGCGCCCCCTTCCGCACCAGCGTCGGCCGGGACGGGAAGACCGGAGCAGTCGAAGTAGGAATTCAGGGACTTCACGGTGCGCTCGCGCACGAACGAACGGGCTTGCGAGACCCGGGCACCGTCGGTCGGCGAGATGACGAGGGCCATCGGCTCGCTCTCGCACGTCGGGCTGAACGCGCCCCAGTTGCACGTCGCGTTGCACGAACGCGAACGGCCGCCCGATTCGCACGAGACGCCTTCGGTGAAGTCGAGGTCTCCGGCGACGCACGCCGCGCCGACGGGCTCCGTGCAGAAGCCGCGAGAGTACGTGCACGTCGCGTCGCATACGCGGGGACGCGTGCCGCAGCGACCGCACGTTTCGGTGGACGTCTCGCCCGGTTCGCATCCGCCGACGACCTGATCGACGCACGCGCCCCACGCTTGCCACACGAGCTTGCCCGAGGCGTCGGCCACGCACGCACGTCGCGAGGTCCCGCAGAGGGCGCACGAGGTCGCCTGCACTTCGCCGTCCCGCACGCAGGGAGATCCAACGGGCGCGAACGACGTCCCGGCATCGACGACGATCGGTCCGGCTTCCGATACCGACGTCGACGCATCGGTCGACGGAAGGCTCGCGTCCTTCGGAGCTCCGGCGTCGCCGCGCGACGCGTCCATCGTCCCCGCATCGACCACGGTCGCGGGCCTGGGCGTCGTCGGGGAAGGACCGAGACTGGGCGCCGATCCCGCATCCGCCGTTCCCTGATTCGGTGCGGCGGGAGCGACCGGATCGACGTCCTCCCCTGCCTCCACACCGGCGACCGCGCATCCCGCGGCCACCGCGCCCGCCAGCATCCAGCCGAGCATGCGGGCCAACGATGTTCCGTAACCATCTGAATTTATGGATGAATAGTGCGTGTGGTTCATGGTAGGGGCGTGTAGGTATAGCCGAGGGGACTCCCGGCGCAACCCGACGCCACCGCGGACACACGTCCGTCGTTCGTCGCCCCGCCCTTCCCTCGTCCGCGCCGACCCCGCCGGGTTCGATCAGGCGGGGACGAAACCACGCGGCGGCGTCCAACCGCCGAACGCGCGTTCGAGTTCGAGGGCGACCGCGATCGTCCGCGCGTCGTCGCCACGTTTTCCGACGACCTGCACGCCGAGCGGCACACCGTTCGCGTCGAGTCCGAGCGGCACTTGGGTCGAGGGAAGTCCCATGACGTTCACGATCGCCGTGTAGACCCACATCACGGGCGGCACGAGCGCCCACCCGTGTTTCGGTGCGACGCTCGCGTAGGACGGGTAGAGCATCACGCCGTCGTCTCCCAGCGCCCCTTCGATTTCGTCCCGGAGCGCACGTCCCATCGCGACGAACTTCGCGACGCGCTCCTTCGACGCGGTCGCGAATCGTTCCGCGACCACGAGTCCCAACGCGGGGAGCGTGTGGTCCGACCGCGAGGTCGCCAACGCGACGAAGTCGGCGAGGAGGTCGAACGGCGCGTCCCGCGACGTCTCGAGCAGTTCCTTGAACGATTGCCCCCCGGCATCGCTCATCATGCACGACCAAATCTCGAGCGAGTGCGCGAGATTCGGGAACTTCCGCGTCGTCGCGACGGCGCCGCGATCGACGAGCGCTTCCTTGGCCCGCTCCTGCGCGCGTCGCAGGTCCTTCGAGACGGGCATCCGACCGTTGCCGCGCACGTCGAGAACCCGGAGACCCGACATGCGGATCGCTCCGGGATCCCCGAGCGTCCACGTCCGCGTGCGGGAGTCGTGACCGTCCGGCCCCGCGAGGACCTGGACGAGCGGAAACAAGTCCTCCGCCCTCCGGCAGATCGGCCCCGTCGAGAGGAAAAGCAACGCGTCGTTCTCCGCGATCGGGAATTGCCCCGTGTTCGGCACGAGGCCCGCCGTCGGCTTGTGCCCGAAGACGCCGTTGAAGAACGCGGGCATGCGGATCGATCCGCCGACGTCCGCGCCCAGGCCGAAGGGCGACGCTCCGGCGCCGACGATGGCGCCTTCCCCACCCGAACTCCCTCCGGCCGTCCTCGCGGGATCGAAGGGATTTTTCGTCCGACCGTACACGCGGTTGTTCGACTCCATCCACATGCACAGCTCGGAGACGTTCGTCACGCCGAGCGGGATCGCACCCGCCTCGCGCAGGCGCCGTACGGCGGTGGCGTCCTCGGTCGCGATGCGATTCCGACGGTTCACGACGCCGCCGGTCTGCGGGAATCCCCGCATCGCGAACGCTTCCTTGATCGTGCACGGGACGCCGAAAAAAGGCGGAAGGTCGCCCGGGTCCCGCGACGCGAGACGTTTGTCCGCGCGTTCGGCATCGAGCCTCGCTTCGTCGAAACGATCGTGCACGACGGCGCCGATCGACGGATTGATCTGCTCGATCTTCCGGATGTGGACGTCGACGACGTCGGCGACCCGCACCTCGCGCTTCCGGATCCACGCGGCGAGCTCGGTCGCACTCGCGCGGAGCAGGGACTCGTTTTCCATCCTTCGCGGAAACGATAGGCGGGCACGGAATCGCGGTCCAATGAACCGCATGCGCGTTCATGTGCGCGAGCGTGCGCCGGCGCTCCTGAGACGTGTTTGGGCCGTCCACAATCTTGCGAGCACGAATCGGGCTCCCGATGATGCGCGTCGTTCGTGATCACGCGGTGTCGTCGGAGCGACGATTCGCGGGACACGCCGGGAGGTCTCGCATGCGGACGAAGTCGACGCTCACGCTCGTTTCCGGAATCTTGGCTCTCGCGGCGTGCAGCAGCGTCGACGGTGATCGTGACGTCGGCACCTCCGGCGACGACGACGTCACCGTGAAGGAAGTCGCGTCCGGTCTCCACACGGAGACAGCGTCGAGCGAACTCGGAACCGTCACCTTCCGCGCCGGTCGCGGAGGCGAGACCGAAAAGATCATCGGCACGAACGATCTCACCGTCGTGCGGAACGACGGAGCCAACCTCCCCGCCAAGTACCGGGACCTCGTCGATGCGTTCGGCCTCATCTCGATGGGATGCACGGCGACGCACATCGGCAACGGCATCGTGCTCACCGCGGGCCACTGCTTCAATGCCCCTTCGACACGCCGGAACAACGTCGCGTGTTCGGAGAGCATCCAGTGGGGACTGCGGGTCGACAAGGCCGCGTACATGACCTCGCGCTGCCAGACGATCCTCGCGTACGAGACCAACGACGATCGCGACTACGCCATCCTCCGCGTCTCGCCCGCGCCGACACCGAAAATCGACGTCGACCTCTCCGGTCGCCCCGCGACCAACACGACGCTCACGATCTTCGGTCACCCCCAGGCGCGCCCACTCGAATGGTCCCAGACCTGCCCGCTCAAGCCCGGGTCCACCGGCAACTGGGGTGCCGATCAGTTCTCGCACCAGTGCGACACGGAGCCGGGAAACAGCGGGAGCACGGTCCTCGCGGACGACACGCTCCGCATCGTCGGCATCCACGACGGCGGACTCGATCCCTGGAACTACGGCACGTACCTCGTCGACACTCCGATCGCCGAATTCGTCGGCGGAACGGCCGGCACCGGGGGCACCGCGGGCGGCTCGGGCACCGGCGGAACGGCCGGTGGTTCGGGCACCGGCGGCACCGGTGGATCGGGCGGCACGGCGTGCCCAATCCGTGACGGCCACGGGCCTTCCGAAGTCGATTCCCGACAATACCTCGGCCGGCGTCGACGTCCCGCTCGTCGTCTCCGGCGTGGGTGCCATCCACGTCCCTCAAGATTTCGACGACGATCCGCCACACCTACCGCGGCGACCTCAAGGTCTCGCTCGTCTCGCCGTCCGGCACGGCGTACGTCCTCTCCAACCGGAGCGGCGGAAGCGCGGACGACCTGAACCTCGCGAACGTCCCCGTCACGGGAGCGGTCGGCGCGAACGGTTCCGGCACCTGGACGCTCCGCGTGCAAGACCTCGCCGCCATCGACGTCGGTTCGGTCACGGCGGCGTCCGTCACGGTCGACGGCGCCTGCGCTCCCTGAACGGTCGACGGGGCCGTCGTCGTCGAACGCCCGCGGCGCGACGCCGTCGCGGGCGTTCGTCGTTCGGCGCCCCGACGCTTCAGAGCTTCGGAGCTTCGGGGTGGTCGAGGCATAGCCTCGGTAGCCCGCCTCGATGGCCTTGAAGAGCATGTCGCCGATGACCTGCGCGCCGGCGGGTGTCGGGTGCGTGAGATCGCCCTTCGCGAGTTGCGGCTTCGATCGCAACCAGCGTCCCATGGTGCCGGCACCGCCCATGGCGGTGTACGAATCCCAGAACGCCGCGCCTCCCGCCAAGGCGACCTTGCGCTGGCAGTTCACGAGCTTCGCGATGATGGGAAGAGCGCGAATCGTGCCATCGCTCGTCTTCTCCGCGCGATCGAGGGGAGAGACGACGAGCACGGACGCTTGTGGAGCCGCCGTCTTCACCTTCGCGAGGACGGACGCGAACGCCTTCTCGTAGGCGCCCTCGTCCGAGATGCCGACGGCACTCTCGTTCGTCCCGTACTGCAGGAGCACGATCGCCGGCTTGCGGAGTCCGAGCTGATCGTTCCAGTGGGTCGCGTTCATCGCGTCCCAGTGGACGATGCGCGCGCCGTTCATGCCGAGCGAGTCGTACGAGACGCCGGGGTGTCGCGCTCGAGGATGACGCCGAACACGCGGACGTCGCCGTTTCCCTGCGCGCGCGGAGCGTGAACGAGGCTGCGCCGTCCGGCACGGTGTACGAGTGGACCTTCGACGTCTTGCTCGCGCCCGCCGTCGAGATCTTCACGGGAGGTTGCCCGGCGGCGGAGAGCGAGGTCGCCACCGCGAGGTTGCTCCAGGTAGTAGACGTCGAACCGCGAGACCTTGCGACCGAAGTCTCCGGCGGAGACCGTGGAGTACGACGCCGAGGCGGGACCGTTCGCGTGAAACGACACGCCGCCGAGCCCGTACATGCCGTCGCCGACGAGCGGTCCGACGATGCGGTTGATCGACCATCCTTCCGACGCCGTGTGGTTCACGTCGTTCTGGAAGTACCAATCCCACGGACGCGCGACGAACATGAAGCCGTGGCCGGAGTCACCGAATTTCTCCTGGAAGCGCCGACGGAGCGTCCCCGAGATGAAGTCCATGACGAGGAGCGAGTCGCCGTAGTGGACGATGCGCGTGACGCCGTTCGATCCTTCTTCAGCGTCTTGCCGAGCTGCGCGTAGAACGCGTCGAGCGCGTGTCCCGTCGGGTCCTCGATGGCGAGGGACCCGGCCGTCTTGGCGAGCGCCGCGGGATCCACGGCTTCGGTGGGCGCGCCCGTCGTCGGAAGGGCGTTGCCGCGAGCGCGGCGTTGTCGGACGCGGGAACGGCCATCTCGCCGATCACCGGGGGAGGCGCTTCCGACGTCGGGGTCGCCTTCCGGGTCCTTCTTCGCGAGCGTCGTCTCGGGAAGGGCGATACGGTACGCGCGGAGGGACGGCACCGCGTACGGTATCGCGAGGAGTGCCACCATCACGCCCAACGCGCGTGCCGTCTTGCCCGTGAGCGGCGCGTCGGCCGTCGCGCCTTCGATCGTCGTGGACGACGCGGGGACACCCGACTCGGCGAGGGGTGGTGGTCGTCGACTCGCCGACGGAAACGGTCGACGTCGCATTGGAGGGCGGGTTCGCCTCACGGAGAGGATCGTTCGTCGTCACGGGATCCACGGACCTCGTCATTTCTCGGAGTTCGTTTGGGGGCGACGCGATGCCGCACGGCCCGTTCCCGGCCATTCAACGGTGTTTCCGGGGCCCCGGCCAACTAGCAAGGGGTGGCAGCGCGCGCGATCTTCGGTGCGGAAGTCTCTTGATAGTGCCGCGTCGTCGATGCCACCATGACGTCTTCCGCCACCGGAGGAATCGATGACCGCTCCTCGTCCAGATTCGAAGACCGACAAGCGCAAGCAGAGCCTCTACTTCCCCGAGCCGATGCTCAACGAGATGAAAGAAGAAGCCGATCGTCTGAAGCGATCGCTCTCGTGGGTCGTCCAGCGCTCGTGGAAGGTCGCGCGAAAGGACGTCAAGAAGATCCCTGGAACGAACGAGTCCACCTGAGCGTGACCGCGGCGCGTTCGCGCGCCGCGCGAGTCGCTCACGGCGTCACGGTCCGACGGTTGGTCGTCCCCGTGACGCCCGTGCGGACGCGACGTCGCTCAGTGCCAGGCGGACGCCGTCTTCACGGGTTGACCGGAACGATCGTGCTCGTCGAGCAAGCGTTGGCTCGTCATCGTGCACGCGACGCACGACGGGAAGTTGGAACCGTGCTGGCACGTCAGCACCGTGGCGGTGGCCTGGGCCTCGAACTCGATGGGTTCGATATGGCGACCGCACGCGATGCAGTGGATATGTCCGCCGCCTTGCGCTTGGGGTCGGGCTTTCGCCGGGGAGAGGGCCTTTTTCTCGCGCTTGGTGAGCCGGGGCTGTCGTTTCATGGGGCCGGCACTTTCGCACGCGTCGACGCGCCCCGTCCAGCCCTCACCATTTCCAGCTCTGCTGGGATTTGCCGCTGGAGTGAGGACGTTCTCTCGGTGAAACTGGCGTCCGGACGATCCGGGAGCTAGACCGACGCTGCATGTCGGTGTGGTCACTACATTGGAGCCACGGCCGAGCTCCCCACCACGGACACCAGAAGGACGCGCGGGCACGATGAACGGACACCTTTGGGGGAACTCCACGGAGGACGACGATGCTTCGGCCGATCGTGCCCCGTGAACCCAAGTCGGACGTCACGCCGCCACCGTTGCCCGGTATCCCGGTCGACGCCGCGTCTCCGCCCCGCGTCGCTCGAAACGCGCGCACACGCCCACGCTCCGCACACCGACCGTCCCTCCCGCGGCGCCGCCACGTCCGGACCGCAAGACGCCTCCTCCCCTTCCTCTCTCCGCGCGACCGACCCTACCGCCGGCCGCCACACGCGCGATCGCGGCGATCGTCGAGGCGGCGGGAGAGAACGTTCCGCGAACCACCCTCGTCCCGAAGCACGGGTCCGTGCCGCCCGAAGCTCCCCGGCGTCGCAGCGTGCCGCCGCCGCTGCCCGCGGAAGCGATCACGAAGAAGAATCCGATTCCGTCCCTCGGCGAAGTGGTGACGAAGAAGAACCCGATTCCCGCCGTGGAAGACGTGGTCACGGCCAAGAACCCGATCCCGTCCCTGGCGTATTCGGCCACGTTGCCCGACCTGCGCGACGCGGCGAAGCCATCCGTGGAAGCGTCGGCCGCTCCCGTGTCGAAGAGCGCCCCGCCTCCCCGGGCCGCCCTCGCTGCGGAGGTCACGGACTTCCTCGTCCGCGAATCGCTCACGAACGTCGAGGCCCTCGCGCGGAGCACGGCGCACTCCGAAGTGACGCCCCACACGGGGCGCATCGTCCTCCTGCCGGCGGATAGCCAGCTCGGCAAATACCACCTCGTCGCCGAACTCGCGCGCGGCGGCATGGGCACGATCTACCTCGCCCTCGCGAACGGTCCCGCGGGTTTCCAGAAGCTCGTGGTCGTGAAGGAACTCCGCCTCGAGGATCTCCCGCCTCCGTACGGCGTCGGCATGTTCATGGAGGAGGCACGGCTCGCGGCGCGCTTGAACCACCCCAACGTCGTCCAGACCTACGAGGTCGGGTCCATCGACGACCGGCACTTCCTCGCCATGGAGTACCTCGAGGGGCAGAGCCTGTTCTCGATCCTTTCGCAGTCCGAACGTATGGGCGTGCGTCTCCCCCTCGGCGTCCATCTCCGCATCATCTGCGACGCGCTCTCGGGCCTCCACTACGCCCACGAACTCGCCGACTATGACGGCGTCGCGCTCGACGTCGTCCACCGGGACGTGTCGCCGCAGAACGTCTTCGTGACCTACGAAGGCCAGGTGAAGATGCTCGACTTCGGCATCGCGAAGACGGCCCTCTCGCCCAACCAGACGGGCGACGGCATGGTCCGCGGCCGACTTTCGTACATGCCTCCCGAGCAATTCCGTAGCGAGAAGGTCGATCGCACGGCCGACCTCTTCTCCATCGGCGTCATGATCTGGGAAGCCGCCGCCAAACAGCGGCTCTGGGAAGGGATGCCCGATCTCGCGATCATCCGCGCGCTCACGGCGAACGACGTCCCGTTCCGGATTCCCGAAGGATTCCCCGCCGGCCTCGTCCCGATCGTCGAGAAGGCGATGTCCGTCGATCCGTCGAAGCGTCACGCGACGGCCCGCGAACTCCAGTCGGAGCTCGAGTCCTTCCTCGCGACCCACGAACGGGGCTCGGCCACGCGCGACGTCGCCACCGAGGTCCGCACCATCTTCGCGCGCGAGCGGAGCATCGTGGAACGGGCGATCGCGACGCGCCTTCGGGACGTCACGACGTCCCTCGCCGCCCTCCACTCCGAGCCCGACTTCGGGGGAGGCCGGGCCGAGGACAGCATCGTGCCCATCATCGCGCCGAGCAGCCTCGCTCCCGAACCCTCCGCGTTCCTCGATCGACGCCGTACGTGGACCATGCCGCTCGTCGCCGCGGTCGCCACGGCCCTCGGCGTCGCCGCCGGTGCCTTGCTCTACATGAACCTCTCGCGCCCGAGCGTGGCCCCCCTCGCCGCGGCTCCGAAGGTCCTCGTCGTCGAGACCACGGCGCCCACTCCGGCACCCGTTCCGCCGCCGTCCGCCACGGCCGACGTCGTCGAGCTCTCGCTCCGGGCATCGCCGGAATCGGCCCGAATCCTCCTCGACGGCAAGCCGCTCCCTTCGAACCCGTATTCGGCCACGTTCTCGAAGGACGAGACGGATCACGTCGTCGTCGTCGAGGCCCCGGGGTACGAGACGGCCCAGGAAGTCGTCCGCCTCTCGAAGGACGCCACGCTCGTCCTGAACCTCGTGAAGTCGAACGATCCTCGTCCGGTCTTCCGCGTTCCCGGCAAGCCGGTACCGACGGCGAAGAAGCCCGGGGACGTCGGCGTACGCGGCGTGATCGATCCCCAGAATCCCTACGAGTGAGCGCCGTTCCCGTGGTGCTCGCCCACGCGGAGATCGTGGCTGCCAAGGTCGCCGATTCCGGCATCGCTCCGGACCGGACTGTGCTCTTCCTCCACGGCATCTTCGGAAGCGGCGCCAACTGGCGTTCGTTCGCGCGACGGTACGTCGAGGCGCGTCCCTCGTATTCGGCCGTCCTCGTCGACCTCCGGAAGCACGGCGATTCCCAGGCCTTCGACCCTCCCCACGATCTCGCTCACACCGCCCACGACGTGCGAATGCTCGCGGCGTCGTTGCCGCGCCCCGTGGACACGATCGTGGGCCACAGCTTCGGCGGCAAGGTCGTCCTCGCGATCCTCGCCGAGGCGGACCGCGCCGCCGCGGAGGGTCGGGAATCTCCGTTCGCGCACCTGACGCGCGCCGTCGTCGTGGACTCCACCCCCAGTGCACGGGCGGACGCGCGAGGTTCGGAATCGACGCTCGCCATCCTCGGCCTGCTCGAGTCGTTGCCCGAGGTCCTCGAGTCCCGCGAGTCCTTCGCCGAGGCGTTGACGGCACACGGGCTCTCCCAGGGCATCGTCCAGTGGCTCGCGATGAACGTGCGGCGGCGGGACGAAGGCGGCTTCCGGTTCCGGGTGGACCTGGCGGCGGTGCGGAGCTTGCTCGACGACTACTTCGCGCGGGATCTGTGGTCGGTCCTCGAACACCCGGCGCCGGGACGACGTGTCGACCTCGTGGTCGGCGGCCGCTCGGACGTGTTCGACGCCGCGGATCGCCAGCGCGCCCGTGCGCTCGCGGACCGCGCTCCGGACTCGGTCGGATACACCGTGATTCCCGATGCCGGACATTGGGTCCACGTGGACGCGCCCGACGCCCTCTTCGCCGAGTTGCTCCGCTGAAAACCTCCCCGGAGTCGACAGGAATTCCGTAGTCTCGGCCTCCGATCATGGATCGGATCGCGTCCTCGCGGTGGGCCCTCGTCACGACCGTCGTGCTCGCGTCGTTCGCGTCGCGCGACGCACGCGCAGGCGGCATGGAGTTCCCGGACAACGGCACGCAGGCGCTCGGACGGGGCGCGGCCTTCACGGCACGCGCCGACGACGGCACCGCGCTCCTCTACAACGTCGCCGGTCTGGCGAAGCAGCGTGGCACGCGCCTCCTCTTCAATTCGAACCTGACGATGCACGACCTCACGTTCCGGCGGAGCGGCACCTATCCCGACGACCCGAACCGAGCGCTCACGCCTTGGGGCGGACGCGCGTACGCTCCGGTGAGCGACGTGGGACCGCCGTTCTTCGCCCCGCTCGCCGTGCTGACGTCGGATTTCGGACTCGACCGCGCGACCTTCGCGATCGGCGCCTACGGACCGTCGACCATCGGCAACCGCGCGTACCCCATCGTCGTCGACGGACTACCGTCGTCCTCCCGCTACGACACCGCCGTCTCCGGCGGCACCATCGTGTTCCCCACCGCGGCGGCCGCCTTCCGTCTCTTCCCGTGGCTCGACGTCGGCGCGGCGTTCCACCTCACCTACGCTCGCTTCTCCACGCTCAGCGTGTCCCTCGCGGACGTCTCCCCCGCCCTCTGTCCGAACCCCGAGTACCAGCCCTGCGACTCGCGACTCGATCTGAAGACGGACGGGATCGCCCCTGCCGGGTCGTTCGGTCTCATGGCGCACCCGGTCCGTTGGCTGGACCTCGGCGCCAACGTGAGAACGGGCGTGAAGCTCGAGACCGAGGGCGTGGCCGAGTCCACGCCTCCGCTCGTCGCCCCCAATCCCATCGATCCGAGCGCCGCCCGATTCACGACCAAGTTGCCCTGGGTGATTCGCACCGGCGCGCGCCTCGTGAAGCGCGAAGGGCGCACCGAACGCGCCGACGTCGAGCTCGACTTCGTCTACGAAGCCTGGAGTGGAGCGCTCGGGGACGGCGCGAAAGTCCAGATCGACCAACTCAGCCTCTTCAAGGACATCCGTCCGACGATCCGTTTCGGATACCGGGACACCTGGAGTCTCCGGGCCGGAGGATCCTGGGTGTTCGACGTGGGCGAAGGACAACTCGCCGTACGAGCCGGTGCCTATTACGACTCGTCCGCCACGGCCTCCGCGGACACGCGCGTGAATTTCGACACGTTGGCGAAGGTCGGCCTCACGGCGGGTGCAGGAATCCGGGTCGGCGCTCTCACGTTCAACGTCGCGTACGCCGAAGTCTTCTCGTTCTCACGGGACGTGGCCGACGGCGCCATCCGCCCCATCAACGGGGCGAAAAACGGCACGAGCGAATCGTCGTCCGGGACGATCTATCCCGCCGTCAACGACGGGAAGTACGACGCCCATGCCCGCGTACTCTCCCTCGGTGCGTCCATCGCGTTCGACGAGTTCTTCGGAAAGCCCAGGATGTCGAGCTGGGGCGAACCAGAGGGCGAACCAGAGAGCGCGCCGGAGGGCACGCCGACGACTTCGCCCTGACCCGTCGTGTTCAGAAGCCGAGCGCGATGCGGCGCACCGTTTCAGCGTAGTCCATCCGCGCGTTCCTCCTCGGGAGCGGAGGCGGACGGCGCTTGAAGGCACCACGGAGGAGTAGCCGCGACACGTGGTCGAGCGATTGGAACTCGATGCCGTAGGCAGGCCCGGTGTCCCCTTCGCGACGTCCGGGTTCGATACGGACGACCTTCGCGTCGGTGTGGAACCAGATGCCGAGATCCGTCGCCCGGAACGCCACGAGGAGCGCGTCTCCGAGTCCGAGACCGGAATCGCCCTCCACGCGCATCCCCCGAGGGGAGATGTCGAAGGCGCGATCGCCGACCAAGGTGAAGTCCCGTTCCCGGATCACCTGGCACGGGAGGTCGACGGACCGACGGAACGCGCGACGCTGTTGGAGCGATGCGACGAAGGTGGACATGGCGACCTTCAGTGCGTCGGGACGAGGAGGTTCCGGATCGTCGCGGCGTAATCCACGCGGCGCTCCCGCGTGGGCATCGGCGGCGGCACTCCCATGAGGCTGGCACGGAGCACGCCGCGGGACTTGCGATCGAGGTCCGTCCACTCGATGCCGAGGCCGCGTCCGAAATCACCTGGGCGCCGGCCGTGGATGACGCGGGCGACGGTGGCTTCGGTGTCGATCCACGTCCGGGACGAAGGCGCCCGGAAGGACACGATCACGTCCTCGCCGGTCAGGACCGGAAGGCGCGAGAGCAGCAGCATCCCGCTCGTCGACAGATCGACGGCGAGGTCTCCGAGAAGTCGGAAGTCCTTCTGACGGACGACCTGGCAGCGGATGCGAATGTCACGGCGTACGGCACGTCGCTGGCTCGCCGGCACGAGAATCATGCTCATGAACCACCTCCGACGCCGATCGTAGGGGGCACGCCGGATGTGGTCCACCTCGCGACATGTCGGGGCGGGTGGCCGGAAACGGCCCCCACCTTCGGGCGTGGGGGCCGTTTCCGGCCACCCGCTCGCCATCCGACCATCCGCGCGATTGACGTCCTTTTGGCTCGAAACTTCGTTTCGAGCCTCCATGCGCACGCGTGCGCGCGGGGCGGACGCGAAACGCGGCCACCTTCGGGTGTGGGGGCCGTTTCCGGCCACCCGCTCGCCATCCGACCATCCGCGCGATTGACGTCCTTTTGGCTCGAAACTTCGTTTCGAGCCTCCATGCGCACGCGTGCGCGCGGGGCGGACGCGAAACGCGGCCCTCGTCGGGTGCCTCCGCAGCGACGTCACGGACGAGGGGACGTCACCTTCGCCGGCGCGTGGCGAAGGCGGTCACTTCTCCGAGGGCCCGTCGGCGCAGCAGCGGAAGCCGGTCGAGTAGTCGTGGTAGCTCGCCGAGTGCGCGGTCGTCGTGTAGCTGCAGCCGTCGCCCTGGATGTGCGTGTCCTGGAAGTAGCCGCCCTGGAACGTGCCAGCCTTGTCGTCGACCCACTCGTGGAGGTTGCCGACCATGTCGTAGACGCCGTAGTCGTTCGTGCACGCGGCATGGTCGCCCGTCTTCGCCACGGTGTGCTCCACCTGGTTCAACGCCGGGTCGTTCATGTTGCGGTAGCTCATGGGAACGCCACGACGCGCGAGCGTCTTCATCGGACTCTGACCGTAGTCGTTGCAACGCCGAGCGACGCGCTTCTCGCCGTATCCGAAGGTCGACGACGCCGATCCGCGGCAAGCCTGCTTCCATTCCTCCGCACGGCAAAGGCGCTTGCCCGACGCCGCGCACGCTTCCGCGGCGACGATCGCGCTCACGTAGCCCTGCGGCGTCACGTGCGGACGACTCACCGCGCGCACGTGGACTCCCTTGCCGGGAGTCGCGAACGGTGACCACGGCTTCTCGATGCCGCTCGCGGTCACTTCCACGAGCGACGCCTCCCAACGGTCGACGCAGAACTTCCCCTCGACGAGGGACATGCCTTCGCCGCACTCGAAGGTCACTCCGCGCGCGAGCGTCGACGATTCGGCGAGCGCGTAGATCGAATCGTCGAAACGCTCGTGGGCCACGTGCGTGACGGGCAACGCGGCTCCGCGCGCGTTGGACACGGGGATCGCGGAGGCGAGCGTGGAAAAGCTCCGGACGTCTCCGCCCTGCGCGACTTCCGCCGCGAAGCCGCCTGCGAAGAGACCCGCGCCGATGCCGAAGAACGTCAGCGCCATCGTCACCACGCGGCGGCGTGCAGAGGTCCACGCCACGCTCTTCCACGGAGAAGGCGCCTTCCGAGGCACGACGACGACGGGCAACGAAGGGGTGGTCACGAAGAAGGAAAGTGCACACCGCATGCCACAAGGCATGAAATGTAGGACATGCACTTACCTCGTGATTCGTGCTCATTTTCGAGAAGGTCCGAACCTCACCTCCGACCGCCGGCCCCGACCCGGTGGATCCTTCGACCCTCGGACGCGTTCGCGGGCCCTGTGCTACTCGGCGTCGGCATGAGCGACGAAGCGAAGCGCATGGCGGCCGACGCGGCCCTCCTCGAACTGCCGCAAGGAGGCACCCTCGGCCTCGGGACGGGCTCGACGGCGAAGTTGTTCATCGACGGCGTCGGGCGTCTCGTCGCCGAAGGCAGGACCTTCGTCGCGATCCCGACTTCCAAGGCGAGCCGCACGCAGGCTTCGAACCTCGGCATCGCGCTCCTCGAGGACGACGGCCCCTGGGACGTCGACGTGACCGTGGACGGCGCGGACGAAGTGGACGCGAACTTGAACCTGATCAAGGGCGGAGGCGCGGCTCACGCTCGCGAGAAGATCGTGAACTTCGCGTCGAAGCGGAACGTGATCATCGTCGACGGCAGCAAGATGTCGACGAAGCTCGGCGAGAAGTGGCCGATCCCGCTGGAGGTCTCGACGTTCGGCCACGGGGCCACGGCGGCGCGTCTCGCGGCGTTCGGAACGCCGGTGCTGCGCGTGAAGGACGGCGTCCCGGTCCGCACGGACGCCGGGAACTACGTGTACGACCTCAAGGTGCCGCCCATGGACGATCCGGGAGCCATGGATCGGACGCTGCGAGCGGTCCCCGGCGTCGTCGAGACGGGTCTCTTCGTCGGACGCGCCGACGTGGTCCTCGTCGCGGAGACGGAAGGCGGACAGGCACGAGTGCGCAAGCTCGAACGGAAACGGTGACACGAAGACCGGGGCCGTCCGTGCGGCGTTTCCCGCCACCACAAAACGACTCGGCCCCACGAGGCTTCGTGGGGCCGGACGGTGGAACGTTCTCCCGTCTCGCCTCGCCCCGAACCTACGGTCCCGGCACGACGACGACAGGCACCGCGGTCACTTCGCGGCGGTCTTCTTCGCGGGCGCCTTCTTGGCGGCCGTCTTCTTCGCCGGAGCGTCGGCCTTGGCGGCGGTGCCGGCCTTCTCGGCCTGCTTGGCGCGCCACGCGGCGAGCTTCTTCGTACGACGGCGCTTCTGCTTGTTGCGAACCGGGGGATCCTGGGGAGTCGACATGGGAGGGACCCTACAAGACGACGCGCGGACGATCAAACGCGAAAACGGGGCGGAACGTCGCTCCGGACGCCCGGCGCGCGGGGAACGTCAGTACCGAACCGACGCCCGAAGGTGGTTCGAAACGGGCGGCTCCGCGTTCGCGCGTTCGAGGTCCTTCAACCACTCGTCGACGCGGGCGCGGACGGCGCCGGTCCAACCCATCTTCACGAACCGAGCGAGGAGTTGCGGCGTGTGATCGCCGCACCGGATGCTCTCGCCGAACACCTTCCGGGCCCGCTCCAGTTCGGAGGCAGCTTCCTGGGGACGGCCCGCGTCGTAGGCGAGCCAGGCGTTCGTGAGGTGCCGGTGCTGCCGGGGTTCGGCTTCGTCGAGCTGGATACGTTCGCACTCGGCGACGATGCTGACGGCCGCTTCGTCGCCTCGAGCGAGGGCGACCTGGGCGATGAGCAGACGGGACTCGACTTGGCCCCACGGGTCCTGGAGGCGGTCGTAGATCTTGAGAGCGACCTGCGCGTGGGCCCACGTGGCGGCGAAGTCGTTGCCGTCGAGTGCGATCATGGCGAGAAGACGTTCGCACGCCGCTTCGCCGCGCGGATTCTGGAGTTCACGCAACGTCGCGCGCGCGTTGAGCGCGTGACTGCGGGCCGCGTCGAGATCGGCGGCGCGGTACTCGGCGTGTGCGAGGACGACGTCGCACTGCGCCGTACCGAGGCGGTAGCCGATGTTGTCGAACTCGATGCGTGCGTCGGCGAGCAGGGCGCGGGCCCGTTGGTGGTGTCCGACGGCCGTCTCCGTGAGCGCGAGGAGGATGAGGCACTGGGCACGACCGAGGATGTCCCCGAGGTCGGTACAGCGTTGGGTCGCGTCGAGCAGCGTCTCGCGTGCACGCGCGTGTTCCCCGAGGAGGTAGTCGATCTCGCCGAGGACGACCTGGGCCTCGGCGCGTCCCCGCTCGTCGCCGAGCTTCTCGAACCGCGAGAGCGCGAGCGCCACCTGGAGGCGTCCTTGGGCCGGGGCGCCGAGATCGCTCGCGATGTGGCCGAGGAGGCGGAGCGTCCTCGCTTCGCGACCTTCTTCTCCCGCGAGTTCGAAGGCCGCCCGGGCGTGATCGGCCTGCTCGCGCGCTTCCTCGAGTCGCCCGATGTGGCGGAGCGCTTCGGCGCGCCAATACGAATACTCGGCGGCAGCGGCGCCGGTCACCCGGCCGTCGAGGAGTTCGAGATCGCGGAGGGTCGCCGCCGTGTCGCGACCGCGGCGCCATGAGGCCTCGATGAACCGGAACATGAGCTGCGCCGCCACGTCGTCGTCCCCGGCGCGGAGCAGGTTCGTGACCCGATGTTTCATGATGCGACGCGATCCGACGGCCGGATGTTTCGCGAGCGCGTTCGCCGCGAGACGGAAGATGGCCGGCGCGTCGTTCCTCTCGTGGAGACGCTCGAGGAGGTGTTCCTGGAGGAGTGCGTGCGGCCAACGGAACTGGTCGTTGCCCGCGGCGAGGAGGATTTGCGCGCGCGTGAGGGCGCCCATCGCATCCATCGGGTTCATGCCGAGGGACGCGACGAGGGACTTCAGGACCTCGCCGCGAATGTCTTCGCCGATGGCGGCCGCCGCATACGCCGAAAGACGAAGCTCCGTCGACACCGCGCGGAGACGCTCGTCCCAGAGTTCGGCGGTCGTGATCGCACGCCCCTGCAGCGCGCCCTTCGGCACGTGGTACTGGCCCTCCTCCATCTCGAGGTATCCCCCGCCCGCCCACGCGTGGAGCAGCTGGAGTGCGAAGAGCGGATTGCCGCGGCTCTGTTCCGTGGCGCGCGAGACGGCGTCTTCCGCCAGCGGCAGCATGGCGCGGAGGAGCACTTCGGTCTCGTCGGTGCCGAGCGGCCGGAGGTCCATGACCTTCCCGTTCCAGTCGACACGGGTGGCCTCCATGCGGAGCGCGGCGTCGAGATCGGTGGCGAGCGTCTCGCTCCGTGCCGTCGCGACCACGAGGATACGGAGACGCGTCGCGTCGGCGCGGAGGCGATTGAGCATCTCGAACGTGTTGGGCGACGACAGGTGCAGATCGTCGAGCCAGAGGAGCACGGGACGATCGCGACCGATGCGCTCGAGCACTCGGCGCACGACGATCCAACGCAGCTCCGGCCGGTCGAGGACGAAGCGCTTTCCCGTGGGACCGAGGGGCGCGATGGTTCCTGGCGGCGTGGGACGAAGCCATTCGGCCGTCGCCGCGACCCAGGTCAACGCGTCGTCGTCCTGGGCGTTCACTTCCCAACGCGCCATGAGCGTCTGCTCGACGAGCGCACGGTCCGCGCCTTCGAGATTGAAGTACGTATTCACGGCGCCGGTGATGCCGTCCAGCGGCGTCGGAATGCGGCCGTATCGCGCCCGGAGCGGCTGCATGCGGCCTTGCTCGTGGACCTGCTCGCAGAGCCATTCGGTGAGGCGGCTCTTGCCTACCCCGGCTTCGCCGATGATGGCCACCATCCGCTGGATGGGTCCTTTGCTGTCGGCCACCTCGTCGACGAGGGACATCATCTCGCGCCGTTCGTCCTCGCGCGCCACCATGGGCGACGGGCGGAGCGCGAGGATGCCGGGCGCGAGCGAACGACCCTGAGCGACCATCATGCCGTCGACGCTCCCGAAGCTGGCCATCGGACGCGATCCGCGGCCTTGGGACGCGACCACGTCCTCGAGAGGAAGGGCGCCCTTCGGACGCCACTGGTTCCACGCGCGACGCGCGTCGGCGGCGTACTCGAACCGGTGCCACGGCCGCTTGGCCAGCATGCGGACGATGAGCGCGCCCACGCCCTCCGGGACGTCGGAAGGGAGCACGGGCGGCGGCACCGGCAGGCGCTTGTGTGCGCGGAGAACGTCTTGGGCACTGCCTTCGAAGATCTCCTTCCCCGTGAGCACGCGGTAGAGGATGCAACCGAGCGCGTAGACGTCCGTGGCGGGACCGACCAAGGTCGCGGCCTTCCGGATCTGTTCGGGCGCCACCCAGCCAACGGTTCCCGCGCCCGCGTGTTGCGCGATCTCCGGAGCCTCGGCGCCGTCGAGACGCGGATCGTGGCGATTCTGACGGAGCCACGCGAGTCCGAGATCGAGGACGTAGGCACGTGGTCCCGTACCCGCCCCGGCGAGATCGAGCATGACGTTCGACGGTTTCAAGTCTCCGTGGATGACGCCGCGCGCGTGGGCGTGGGCGAGGCCCGCGAGCACTTGATCGGCGAGGGCCCACATGACGGCCCAGGGAAGTTTGGTCGTGTGCATCCACTCGTGCACGGAGCGCCCCGGAAGAGCGTCCATCACGAGGTAGGGTGAACCGTCGGCGAGGGTGCCGAAGTCACGCGCGCGCACGATGGAGGGGTGATCGAGGGACGCGACGGCGCGCGCCTCTTGGTGGAACCACCACCCTTCCTCGGGCCGCGTCTGTCCCTTGGCTTCGTCCGGGGTGCGGAGTCGCTTCAGCGCCACGCGGTCTCCGGTCACCGAATCCTTGCACAGGTACACGACGCCCATGCCGCCCCGACCGAGTTCGCGGACGACCTCGTAGCGGTGCGCGAGCACCGACCCGACTTCACCTCCCGGTGGGCGGACGGACTCGGAGGCTTTGGTGCCTTTCGACATGGGATCTCGGCGAAGGAAAGGAGGCGGCGGTCGGAGGAGGCGCCCCGGCGGCACGGTGCCCCCGGGACCGTCGAATTCATTGTGCCGGACGTCGTCCGGGGACCTTCACGAACATTCCCGTCTCATCCGGAAGGGACGGGTGCGACGTCCCGGCATTCGGGACGTCGCCGGAACGCGGGAGGCGGGCCAATTGTGCCCGGAATCGTCGGCCAAACGACTGGGGAAGGAACGCGCTGCACCGGCTCCGGGGACGCGCGTCGGCAGGAACCGACCGTTCAACCGTTCGCGTCTGCGGGGGACGCGGCGCGGGACCGGCGCTTCGGCTCGGGAATCGTACGGAACACGTAGTCCCAGAGCGGACTCGACACGCCGAAGCCACCGTGGTGGTCGGCGTGGTGGTGGAGCATGTGGTGCCGGCGAAGCCACTTGCCGACCCGCGTCGTCTGCTTGAAGTGGTGAATCGCATAGTGGGTTCCGTCGTACGCGAGGTACCCGAGGATGAAGCCCGCGAAGAACGGCTCGACCCGCGTCGCGCCCAGCACGAGGCGGAACACGAAAAAGAAGATCATCGCCATCGGGATGCTCGCCCCGAGGGGCATCACGAGGCGGTCCTTGTCGTTCGGAAAATCGTGATGAACGCCGTGGAGGAGGAAGTGGATCCGACGGCCCCAAGACGTGTCGTTCACCCAGTGGAAGACCCAGCGGTGGAGGACGTACTCGGCGATGGACCAGATGAAAATTCCGGCGACGAACAGACCGACGGCGGCGGGGAGCGGAACCGAGCCCGCCAGCACCGTCCGGTAGATCAGGAAACCGATGACCGGCAACCACGCCACGAAGGGCGTCGCGGGGTGGATGCGCGAGAACCACTCGATGAAATCGCTCTCGAACATGCGCGTCGTGGTCGCGCGTGCCGGCGGTGTCATGGGCCGCTCTGCCATCGGAAGGTCCTCGTCCTCGTCCGTTTCGTCACGTGAGGTACGCGCGAAACCAAGCTCAAGATCGGTCTGTTTCGGAAGCCGCGCGGCCGTCCGGGTCGAGCGTGTACGACGCGGTGGGACGCAGCGGCCAACCTAGAGCGCGAAGCCCGTTCGAGCAAGCCGACGAAAGCGATTTTTGGGGGTCCGTCCCGTCGATCCTTGAGGGGCCCGGGAACGGCCGAGTGTCGTGACTTGGTGATCGCCCCCAACTTCCCTTCCCTCGCCCCGCCGGACATGGCGCGGCTCCGAACGGCGAAGCCTTCCACCGCGACGACAAAGGTGGAGGAACGACGAACGCCCGCCTTCCGACACGTGGAAGCGGGCGTTCGTGGATGGGGTCGGCACGAGGCCGCCCGACGCAGGACCACGGCGACGGGTCAGGGAACCGTGCGGTCCTTGTACTTCTTCTTGTAGTCGGCCTTGTAAAGGTCGTGGCAGCTCTTGCACGACGCCTTCACCCCGTCCGTGTTGCCCTTCGCGGCGGCCGCGGCGCCCTCGTCCGCGATGGACTTCCACTTCGGATAATCGGAAGGTCCGAGTTTGCCCGCGGCCGTGAGGCCTTTGCCCACGGCGGCGAGGTCGGCGGCCGCCATGGGGCCCCCCAGGTTGGTCTTCATCCAAGCCTTGAGCGTGGTGCCACCTTCCGCGTTCGCCACGGCGGGCGAAAACGCCGACGCCGCGACGGCCAGGACGACCGCACCCACGAGACCGAAACCCGATCGCATCGCACCCATGATGATTGACTCCTCCACCGGTCACCGGACACGCCGGGACGGATTTGTCGTGCGCAAATTTTCTCGCGTGACGACGAACGCGTACGACTTCTCGCGACGGCTGGCAAACGAAACGACCGTCCCCTGAATCGTGCACTCGAGCGCGATCGTCGGATGCGGCGAGAGGATGGACGTCGGACTCCGGCGGTCCATTCACGGGAACCGAAGATTTCGGACGCGCCCCGGTCCACCGGCGAATTTCGCTGCACTTTCTGTCGGGTGCACGAAGCAAGGCGCGGGACGACGCCGACGCACGACGTCGATTCCCTTGGAAGGGGGTTGACGGAAGCGCCGAAGTTGTAGAGTACAGGCCCTCCCATGGCCGACCTGGACAGGTTTGTGCGAGCAGCCCACATCGTCGCCCGAGGACTCGGACGCATCGGACGCGAACGGGCACGTGCGGGTGACGTCACGCCGCAACAAGCGGAGACGCTGCAACTCATCGCCGAGCGCGGCGCCGTGTCCACCTCGGTCCTCGCGCTCCTCCTCGGAATCGATCCGTCGACGGCCAGCCGCAATCTTTCCGGGCTCGAACGCGAAGGACTCATCTCGCGCAAGAAGGGTGCGGACGACGCGCGCCAGACCGACGTGCGACTCACGCCCCGCGGCAAGCGCATGGCCGATTCCGTGACCGCCGAATCCGGTCAGGCCTACACCACGCTCCTCGAACGTCTTCCCCGCGGGGATCGTCAGCGGGTGGCGGAGGCCTTCGACATCGTCGCGCGCGCGCTGGACACCGACACCACCCGCTGACGGTCCGCGGAGTGGACACCGCGCGTGCGCGGACACGTGTGCGCGGCCGCCGAGCCCCGGAACGACTTCGGCCCGTCTCCCCTCGGGCAGGGAGGCCGGGCCGTCTCATGGGACGGGACACGTCCCGCGGGGACGTATCACGTCAGTCGTTCTTGAACGGGAGACGCTCCTGCGCCATCGCGCCGGGAACGGCTTCCGAGTCCGTGCCCATCAGGGCGTCTTCCCGCGCGAGATCTGCGAGAACGAGGTCTTCGTTGTCGAAGGCGAACGACAACGCGTCGAGCACGCGGGACGGGCCCAGCGCAGGGTAACGCTTCAAGAGCGTCTCCACACTCACCCCCCGGCGGTGCCACGCCCAAAGGCGTCGAACGGGCACCCGGGTTCCACGGACGTGCGGGCTTCCCCCCAAAACGTCCGCCCGCACGTCCACGTGGGGATGGGCGATGCGCACGGCGGGGAGAATCGTCGACATTCGGCAGTCGTCGACGATTTGTGCTCGTTCGTCAACTCGGCGCGGAACCTTCCGCCTTCTTCGCGGCGCGGCGAGCGTGCGTGGACTGGCCACCCTTCCGACCGGCGACGCGTGCTTCCTCGCTCGTGAACTCGTGGGCGGTTCCCGCCTTGTGCGCGGCCTGGCCGCCCTTCTTGGCGATCTCGCTCACGAGGCGACGGTCCATGGCCGCGAAGCCACGGGGGCGTCGGGGCTTGTCGGACGTGAGGGTGGTCGGCTTGTCGTCCCCGGAGGTTTGCGTGGCTTGCGTGTCGAGTGAGTTCATGACGGATCCTTCCGTGTCCGGGCATGCAGGGCGCATGCGGCGTTGGGTGAATGCACAATCGAAGCCGTCGCCCCGCCCGCGACGTGTGACCTGATTTTTGTCAGCCCTCCCGTGTCTCGTTCTTCCGAGACAACCCACGAGCTGTCCGAATTAGTTCAGCACGTGTCTCGAAATGTGACGGAGCGCCTCTTCGGAGCCGCGCGCGATCTGTGTCTCGATGTCGCGGGGCGAGGCGGCTTCGTCGACCAAAATGCCACACTGTCCCGCGTCCCCCGCGAAGAAGCCCCCGGCCTCCCTGGCATCGTGATCACGGTCGAATCGGACCGCCTGCACGGGGACCGTCATCACTTCGGCGCCGACACGGATCTGCACGAAGCCGAGAAGTGTCGTCGTCCTGTCGAGTGCGTTCATGGCGTCCTCCTCCGAGTGACGTGTTCGTGTCGCGCGATCGACGTCGTGGGATCGCGAAGGCCTACGGAGGCCGCGGAATCGCGGTGGTTCCGTGCGTCCCGTGAACCTAAGCACGGCACGAGCACGCGCAAGGTGACGTGTGCCCACACCCGAACGAGGAGCGGTGTATCCTCGCCGGTCCGCAAGGGTCCCTCGTTCGGGAACGAGCGGATCGACAGACGAAGGGCGAAAGCGCGAACGCGCACGACAAGGGATTCGGAACCATGCAAATCGCGATGTGCGGTCTCGGCAAGATGGGCGGCAACATGGTGAAGCGCCTCCTCAAAGGCGGTCACGAAGTGGTGGCGTTCGACCGGGACGCGGAAACCGTCGCTCGACTCGCGAGCGCGGGCGCCAAGAGTGCGTCTTCCCTCGCCGACGTCGTGAAGCAGTTGTCGGGTCCGCGTGTCGTCTGGGTGATGGTCCCGAGCGGCAAGCCGACGGAGGACACGCTCCTCGAACTCTCCACGCTCCTCTCCCCGGGAGACGTCGTCATCGACGGCGGCAACTCGAACTTCCGGGATTCGATCCGCCGCTCGGCCATGCTCGCCGAGAAGAAGATCAAGATGCTCGACGCCGGAACGTCGGGCGGCGTCTGGGGTCTGGAGAACGGTTACTGCCTCATGGTCGGCGGTGACAAGGACGCCTTCGAGATCGTGAAGCCCGCCTTCACCACCCTCGCCCCGAAGGACGGACTCGGCTACTTCGGCTCGGCCGGCGCGGGTCACTTCGCCAAGATGGTCCACAACGGCATCGAATACGCGATGATGCAGTCCTACGCGGAAGGCTTCGAGCTCCTGAAGGCGAGCCAATACGGCTACGATCTCGGAACCCTGACCAAGGTGTGGAACCAGGGCAGCGTGGTCCGGTCGTGGCTGCTCGAACTCGCGGAGCGCGCGTTCACGAAGGATCCCGAGCTCGCCGGCCTCAAGGCCTACGTCGACGATTCGGGTGAAGGCCGCTGGACGGTGAACGAGGCCGTCGCTCACGCGGTACCCGTACCGACCATCGCCGCGTCTCTCTTCGCGCGTTTCACGTCGCGGCAGGACAATTCGTTCGCCATGCGCGTCCTGTCCGCCCTGCGTAACGAGTTCGGTGGTCACGCCGTGAAGAAGGCCTGAGCGCGACATGAACGAGCCGACGAATCCCCTCCGACGCGGTCTCGTGGACGACCGCACGGGTGACGCGTGTGCGGTCGTCATCTTCGGGGCTTCGGGCGACCTCACGAAGAGGAAGCTCATGCCCGCTCTCTACAACCTCGCGGTGAGCCGGGCGCTCCCGGGCGGGTTCGCCGTCGTGGGTGTCGCGAGGCGCCCGAAGTCCCACGACGAGTTCCGCGCCGACATGCGCGAAGGCATCTCCAAGCACTCGCGGAGGAAGCCCATCGACGAGGCGGTCTGGGGCGACTTCCAGAAGGGCATCAGCTACGTCCAGGGCGAGTTCGGCAAGGCCTCGACCTACACCGATCTCCGCGCGCACCTGGAGGAGCTCGATCGAACGCGCGGGACGCGCGGCAATCGCCTCTACTACTTCGCCGTTCCGCCGGCGGAGTTCGAGGTCATCGTCGCGGGTCTCCGCGAAGCGCGGCTCGTCCAGGATTCGACCTCAGGCGACGCCTGGAAGCGGGTCGTCTTCGAGAAGCCCTTCGGACACGACCTGGAGAGCGCGAAGGCGCTGAACGACACGATCGCCACGGTCTTCGCGGAGCCGCAGGTCTACCGCATCGACCACTACCTCGGAAAAGAGACCGTCCAGAACCTGCTCGTCTTTCGCTTCGCGAACAGCTTGTTCGAGCCGATCTGGAACTCGCAACACGTGGATCACGTCCAGATCACCGTGTCCGAGGACATCGGCATCGAGGGTCGCGGCAAGTTCTACGAACAGACGGGCGTCACGAAGGACGTGGTCCAGAACCATCTCCTCCAGCTCCTCTCGCTCACGGCGATGGAGCCGCCCATTTCGCTCTCCGCCGACGCCGTGCGCGACGAGAAGGTGAAGGTCCTCCGCTCCCTCCGCCGGTTCGAACGACGCGAGGTGCCCGCCCACGTGGTCCGTGGGCAATACGGACGAGGATTCGTGCGTGGCGACGAAGTCCCGGCGTACCGCGAGGAGCCCGACGTCGCGAAGGACTCACGCGTCGACACGTACGTCGGCATGCGCCTGTTCGTCGACAACTGGCGCTGGGGAGGCGTCCCGTTCTACGTGCGCGCGGGCAAACGTCTGATGCGTCGCGTGACCGAAATCGCCATCCAGTTCAAGAAGGTGCCACACACCCTTTTCCGTGCACCCGACGGAGGCATCACGCCCAACGTCCTCTCGATGCGCATCCAGCCCGACGAAGGGATCGCGCTCCGGTTCACGTCGAAGGAGCCTGGACAACACACCGTGCTCCGCGACGTCGCCATGGACTTCAGGTACGGGTCGGCGTTCGGCTCGAACACCCCCGAAGCCTACGAACGCCTCCTCCTCGATTCGATGCGCGGGGATGCGACGCTCTTCACGCGTCGCGACGAGGTCGAAGAACAGTGGTCGTTCATCGATCGCGTCTTCGATGCATGGCGCCACGAGGCCGACGCACCGCCTCCCATCTACTCCTCCGGATCCTGGGGTCCGGAAGCGGCCGAGGACCTCATCGCGAAGGACGGCCGACGTTGGAGGAAGCCGTGAGCGCGGTGGCGGCCAGCAAGGTCGTCGCCGAGGTCGAGAAGGATCTCCGCGCGATCTGGTCGGATCCGACGAGCCCCGGCGACGTCCCGAAGACACGCGTCTGCGCCGTGAACCTCGTCGTGGTCGGCCCGAAAGACCTCGCCGACCGGTACACGGCCATCGTCGACGAGGTGACGGCGAACGTTCCCGCGCGAGCGATCGTCGTCGCGCTCGATCCGACGGGACCGGACGGCCTCCGCGCCGACACCACCGCCGTGTGCACGAAGGCCGAGGGTGGCGCCGCCGTCCTCTGCTCGGAACGCGTTCGCTTCTTCGCGGGAGGCGAGGTGTGCGGGCGGGCGGGGAGCGCGGTCGAGGCGCTTCTCGTTCCGGAGATCGAGACCGTCCTCGTGTGGCTCGGAGAAATCGAGACGGCCGGGTCCACGAAAGCGTTCACCGAGTTCGCCGAGAACGCGGACCGGCTCGTCCTCGACACGGAGTACACCTCGTTCGCGGATCTGGCGCGTGCGGCCCGATGGGCGGCGGCAGCGCCTTCCCGTCCGGCGATCTGCGATCTCGCGTGGACGCGTCTCGGTCCGTGGCAGGAGCTCGTGGCGCGGTTCTTCGACACCCACGAACTCACGCCGTTCACGCGGGGCGTGACGTCGGTCACGCTCGAACAGGCGTCCGACCCCGGCGCACCCCTCGGCTCGGAAGTGGCGCTTTTCCTCGGGTGGCTCGGGAGCGCGCTCGGTTGGAAGATCATTCCGGCGACGGGTACGGGGGACACGGGTTCCCTCGTCCAGAACGACCGGACGCCCATCGCGCTTATGGTGAAGGCCGTCGAGAGACCGAGGGTAGTGGCTCCCCTCGCCCTCGCCGGATTCGCGCTCGAGGCCGCCCATGGTGGCAAAGCCCTCTCGGGATCGGTCGCCCGCGAACTCGCGAGCGGGAGCATGTGGCCGGGCGCCACCGCGGACGCCGACGTCCTCGTGTGGAAGCTCGACGTCGACATGCCGACGGCGACGGAACAACGTGTACGCATGAGCGCGAACAAGGGCGCGCGGCTCCTCGATCGGACGCTCCACCGCCCTGCGCGGGATCCGCTCCTCGAAGAAGCGATCGCGTTCGCCGACGCGTTCCTCACCCGCACGAACGTCCGCGCGACCTGAAAGGCACGAGATGGCTTCGAAGACCGTGGGGACCCTGATCCGCGTCGATTCCCCCGACGCCATCGCCGGAGCGGCGTCGTCGCGCATCGCACGAGTCCTCGTCGACGCGATCCGGGAGCGGGGACATGCCAGCCTCGCGCTCTCGGGAGGGAACACGCCCGCGCCCACCTACCGCGCCCTCGCCGCGCACCGCGACGTCGACTGGTCCAAAGTGGAGGTCCTCTGGGTCGACGAGCGAGCGGTTCCTGCGGACCATGCGCGCAGCAACACCAAGCTCGGACGCGACACGCTCGTCACCGGAGCGAGGGTACCCGAGGAACGCGTGCATCCGATGGACGGCGCCGCCGCCGATCTCGAGGGAGCCGCCGCCGACTATGAACGGAAGGTGCGCCGTGTCGTCCCGCCGGACGCTTCCGGAGGTCCTTCCGTGTTCGACGTCGTCGTCCTTGGCATCGGCGACGACGGCCACACGGCGTCCTTGTTCCCAGGCTCGCCGTGGGTTCACGAGCGGAAGAAGTACGTCGTCGCGGTCCCGGCCGAAGGAGCTCGCGAAGCGCGCCTCTCGCTCACGGCCCCCGTGATCGAGTCGGCGCGCACCGTGTTCGTCCTCGCGGCCGGATCCGCGAAGGCGGGCCCCATCGGGCGCGTCTACGCGGAGACGGGATCCCTCGACGAGACCCCGGCGCGCATCCTCCGCTCGGCGAAGGGCGCCGTCGTGTGGATCGTGGACGCCGCGGCGGTCCCCGCCGCGGCGCCTTGAGGGTCCGTCAGCTCGCGATCCAGGTCAGGATCTTGGTCGTCACGGCGTCGACCGTGAGGCCGTACTTCTCCGCGAGCACCTTGTCCGGTGCACTCGCTCCGAACGTGTCGATACCGATGGTGAGGCCGTCCTCGCCGACCCAGGCGCGCCACGGCGTCGTACGGCCGGCTTCGATGGACACGCGTCCGACGCCCTTCGGCAGGACGTGCTGCCGGTAAGCGGCGTTCGCCTTCTCGAAGCGCTCGAGGCAGAGAGCCGAGACGACACGTACCTTGCGACCGGCCTTCTCGAGCTTCTCCTTCGCGCCGACGGCGAGATGAAGTTCGCTTCCGGAGGCGATGATCACGAGATCGGGCGTACCGCCGGAAGCCTCTTGCACGATGTACATGCCCTCGAGAGCCGAACGGGGATCGAACGACGGATCCCGCTTGATGTTGGGCAACGTCTGACGCGAGAGGGAGAACGCGGTCGGTCCGTGCTTCTCCTGGAGGGCGAGCGTCCACGCCGCGGCGACCTCGAACGTGTCGGCCGGGCGGACGACCTGGAGGTTCGGGATCAGACGGAGCGACCAGAGCTGCTCGATGGGTTGGTGAGTCGGACCGTCCTCGCCGAGCATGATCGAATCGTGCGTGAAAACGAAGAGCGACTGCGCACCCATCAGGGCGGCCAGACGGATCGGCGGCCGCATGTACTCGCTGAAGATCAGGAACGTGGATCCGTAGGGGATGAATCCGCCGAACAGCGCCATGCCGTTCACGATGGACCCCATGGCGTGCTCGCGGATACCGAAGTGGAGGTTCCGGCCTTCGAAGCTTCCCGCGGCGACGCTCGACGTGCCCTTGATCAACGTCTTGGTGGAGGGACCGAGATCCGCCGAACCGCCCACGAGTGCCGGCACGAGCTTCGCCACGGTCTGCTGGATGGCGTTCGACGTGTTGCGGGTCGCGTCGTCCTTTTCGGGTCCCGCCTTCACGAGCTGCTCGAACAGGTCGTCCGGAGTCTTCTTCGCGAGCGTCGCGTCGAGCGCGGTGGCGAGTTCGGGGTTCGCCGATCGCCAAGCCTTGTACTTGACGTCCCAGGCGGCGTGTTCGGTGGCGAGCTCCTGGGCGCGGGACTTGAAGAACGCGGTCACTTCCGCCGGCACGTAGAAGGACTTGTCCGGATCCCAACCCATGCCCTTCTTCGTGGCGGCGATCTCGTCCTTGCCGAGAGGAGCGCCGTGGGCACCGTGCGTATCGACGGCGTTCGGAGCGCCTTGGGCGATGTGGGTACGGGCGACGATGAACGACGGCTTCGCCGTCTGCGCGAGCGCCTTGTCGAGCGCCGCGCGGATCTGGACGTGATCGTGGCCGTTGATGTGTTGGACGAAGAAGCCGTACGCCTCGTAGCGCTTGCCGACGTCTTCGGAGAACGCGAGGTTCGTGTCGCCTTCGATGGTGATGCGATTGTCGTCGTAGACGAGGACCAGGTTCGACAGACCCAGGTGACCGGCGAGACTCGAAGCCTCGGCACTCACACCTTCCATGATGTCGCCGTCGCCGGCGAGGCAGAACACGCGCGAGTCCTTGTAGGGATCACCGAAGCGGCCCTGCGCCATGCGCGCGGCGAGCGCCATGCCGACGGCGTTCCCGATGCCCTGTCCCAGCGGCCCGGTCGTCGTCTCGACGCCCTTCGTGACGTGGTTCTCGGGATGGCCGGGCGTCTTCGAGCCCCACTGCCGGAACGCCTGCAGCTCGCTCATCGGCAGGTCGTACCCGGAGAGATGCAGCATCGAATAGAGGAGCATCGACGCGTGTCCCACCGAGAGGACGAAACGATCGCGTCCGATCCACTCCGGGTCTTTGGGATCGTGGCGGAGGTACCGGGTCCACACTTCGAACGCGATGTCGGCGAGACCCATCGGCGTTCCGGGGTGACCACTCTTGGCCTTCTCGACCCCGTCGATCGAGAGGCACTTGATGGTGTTCACGGAGAGTTCGAGGATCTTCGCGTCGATTTCGGGCATGGCGTCCGGAGAGTCGGTGGGAGAGTCGGTGGGAAGTCGGAAGACGGAATCGTCGGGAGCGGGAGGAGGCAGGGACGCGGGGACCCCGGAGGGGCGTCAGCGGTGGGTCGCATGATAGGCGCTCCCCGCGATTCCGATCTCGGTGTCCTTCACGAGGGCGATCGGAATGTCCGCGAGGAGCGGAGAAAGGCGCCCTTTGGCCCCGAAAGACTTGAGGAAATCACCGTTCTCGAGGAACTTCACGAGGCTGCCCGCGATGCTCCCCGCGACGAACAGTCCCCCGGTCGCCAGGGTCCGGAGGCACATGTTCCCCGCCTCGGCTCCGTAGATCGAGACGAAGAGCTCCACCGTCTTCACGGCGACCTCGCTGTCCCCGGAGAGCGCCAGTTCCACGATCTCGTGGTTCCGGTCGCGGGCACCGACGATTCGGCTCTCCGCTCGGGCGGTCTCCCGCATCTTCTTCCCGTCGCGGAAGAAGTCGTAGAGGTTGCCCAGTCCCGGCCCGGAGAGGACCCGTTCGTAGCTCACGCGACCGAACTTCTTCTGCAGGAAGGTCAGGAGGTCCCACTCGACCTGGCTACGAGGAGCGAAGTCCACATGCCCGCCTTCGGTGGCACACGGCACGAACCTCAGACCGTCCCAGAGGAGGGCGGCTTCGCCGAGACCCGTCCCCGCCGCGAGGATCGCGAGGTTCGCGCCGCGTTTCTTCGGCAGCTCGCCGCCACGGAGAGGGTGCAACTTGCCCGAGCGCACGGTGAGGGCACCCAGGGCGAGCGCGACGAGATCGTTGATCAACGTCACGCGCTTGATCTTGAGACGCCGCGCGAGCGAGCGCGCGTCGATCACCCAGGGAAGGTTCGTGGCCGTACAGCGCTGTCCGATGACGGGCCCTGCGACTCCGAAACAGGCCGCGGTGATCTTCGGCGGGCGCTTGCCGACGAAAGCGCGGACGACGGATTCGAGGCTCGTGTGCGCGCGGCTCTCGAACTTCTCGAGACGGACGACCCGGCGACCGTCCGGCGAGTAAAGCGCCAGACGCGAGTTGGTGCCTCCGATGTCCCCGGCCAGAATCACCGCGCACGCACTACTACGGCTGGTCGCGTTTGTCGCCCACGTCGCCCATGGAAAGGGAGGACGCGCTCTCGGTGGGCTCCGCATCCGTCGACGGGGCGTCGCCTTCGGTTCCGAGGACGACCATGGCGGCGATTCCCAGGAGGACGCCGACGGCGCGACGGAACGTGAACGCTTCGCCGAAGACGAACGGCGCGAGCGCGGCGCTGATCGCGACGCCACCTCCGAGGACGACGGCACCCGTCGACGCGACGGGCCCGCCGCGACGGAGCGCCATGAACAGCAGGATGCTCGCGCCCGAGATTCCGATCCCGAAATCGTGGAATAGAGGAGCCCCGGTCGCGTCACCTTCACGCCGTCTCCCGCGGGACCGAGGACGTAGAACACGAGGATACCGAGCGTGGCGGCACCCTCGAGGACGAGGGCGCCGAGCGTGTCCGAGAGACGTCCGGAAGCCGCGCGGAGGAACGTGTAGTGGAGCGCGATGCAGACGGAGGCGACGATCGCGGGAGTTACCCAGGGGGCCATGGCGGAAACGTCGATACGCACGACCGCGCGACCGCAACGGAATCAGGGGGCGCCTCGCCGAATCGCGTGTGTGCCGCGTACGTCTCGGAGAACGTGTCGCCCCTGCCCGCGCGCGACGAGTAGAATAGCGACTGACCGCCGGGGCCATGGCCGCTTGGAGGGACTTCGTTCCCGGATTCGCGATGGGTCCCGGCGGGAGCCCCTCGTGCTTGTACGTGTTGTAGGGGTTCGCGGGATCGGCCACGACGTCGTGGGTGATCTTGCCGGTGTAGCCGACGCAGGACGGAATCGCCTCGGGCGCGACGAGACACCCGTACCCGGCCGTCGGATCGCACTGGGACAACTTCGGCCGGAACGACGGATCCCGGAGACGGTTCACGAACACGCTCGCGATCGTCGCCCGTTCGTCGTCGACGACCGCTTCCTTCTCGATCATCGAGGCGAGAATCACCACTTCGCGAGGTCCCCACCCGAGACTCTGGACGAGGTCCAACATTCCCGGCCGATCGCTCCTCGATCACGGCGAAGCGCTTGTCGAACTCCGCTTTCATCCGGCGGACGACGTCGGACGGGGCTTCGTCGGACGGGAAGTCGTACGTGGCGGGAAAGAGGTATCCTTCCGCGCTCTCGCCCGGCACGCGAAGGGACGCGAGGAGCGCACCGTCCTTCGTCGCGTCGAGGAACGCCTTCCCCACGCACACGTGGTTCGCGTGCAGACGCTTGGCGATGTCGAAGCGCGTGAATCCCTCCGGGATTCCGACACGGACGTGGGACCGGAAAGGCGAACGTCGGAGTCGCGCCGCCACTTCACGGACGGGAAGATCGTCCGTCAGGAGATGGAACCTCGCGCGACCTTGGACACCCCGCCCGTGAGCTTGAGGTACTGCGCGAACGGCGAGGCCTCGCGGACGACACCGGCGGCGACGAGACTTTCCGCGAGTCACGTTCGGATTCGTCTCCGAGGACCTCGAATTCGACGTCGCGTCCGCTGCCCGGACCACGGCGGCCGGGATAGACGACGAGACCGAGGATCCCGAGACCGACGAGGACCGCGCCGACGAGGGCGAGCGTCCAGCGCGCGGCACGGGACAATCGCGCCTTTCTCGACGGACGAGCACGACGCGGCGGTTCGCTTCCCTCACCTTCGGGAGGTTTCGCGCGGGGACGTCGCCGAGGACTTCCGGGAAGGACGCCTTCCCTTCCGTCATCGCGGACCGCGCGTGCGAGCGCCGTCGAGCCACGACTGGAGGATCGCGACGGCCGCGGCCTCGTCGATGCGATCCTTCGCGCGTTTGCCGTGGACGTCGCTCATCGCGAGCGCCCGGCGCGCTTCCACGGTCGTCATGCGCTCGTCCCAGAGGACGATGTCGAGCCCGGACGCATCGGCGAGATCTTGCGCGAACGCTTCGGCTCCTCGCGCGGCGTCGCCGCGTCCGCCGCGCATGTCGAGAGGCAGTCCGACGACGAAACGCACGACGCCTTCTTCCTTCGCGAATGCGACGAGCTCGCGCACGAGTCGCTTCTTGTCCCGTCCCTCGAACGTTCCCCGCGGGTGGGCGTAGAGCCCCAGTTCGTCGTCGATGGCCACGCCCACGCGCGCACGCCCGAGATCGAGCGCGGCGGTCCTTCCTTCGGCGTGGCCGCGGGCCTTCGGCACGTGGTGCCGGTTAGCCCGGCAGGCGCCGAAAAGCCAGCTTGACCCCCAACGGGGGAAGAGAGGATAAGGACCGACCGCCCCCCGCGGTCCCCCCCCGATGAACCCTCTCCGCGCCGTCAAAGGCATGAACGACGTGCTCCCCGACGAGGCATCGGCGTGGCACCGCGTCGAGAAGGCGTTCGCGACCACCATGGCCCTGCACGGCTACGGCGAGATCAGGACGCCGTACGTGGAGCCGACCGCCCTCTTCGTGAGGACCATCGGTGAGGTGACGGACATCGTCGAGAAGGAGATGTACTCCTTCGTCCACCGCGACGAGGCGCTCACGCTCCGTCCGGAGGGAACGGCCAGTGCGGCCCGTGCGTACGTCGAACACGCGGTGCACGGCGGAGAACCCGTCACGCGCTGGTACTACATGGGCCCGATGTTCCGCGCGGAACGACCGCAGCGGGGCCGCTACCGGCAGTTCCACCAGGCGGGCGCCGAGATTTTCGGCGACCCCGGCCCGGGCTGCGACGCCGAGATGATCGACATGCTCGTCGGCTTCCTCGCATCCATCGGCATCGCGGACGCCGAAGTGCTGGTCAACTGCCTCGGGTCGAACGACGCACGCGCCCGGTACAAGGACGCCCTCGTCCGATACCTCGAGCCGAAGAAGGCGGACCTGACGGACGAATCCCGGAAGCGCCTCGAGACCAACCCGCTCCGCATCCTCGACTCGAAGAGCCCGAAGGACAAGGAAGCCGTCGCCCAGGCGCCACCGCTCACCGAATTCCTCGACGACGCGGATCGCGCGCACTTCGACGCGCTCCGGAAGAATCTCGACGCGCTCGGGACGCCGTACAAGGTGGACGCACGACTCGTCCGAGGCCTCGATTACTACACGCGCACGCTCTTCGAGATCAAAGGCGCGACCGCGATCCTCGGTGCCGGCGACACGTTGCTCGGTGGTGGGCGGTACGACGGGATGGTGAAGGAACTCGGCGGCCCCTCCGTGCCGGCCATCGGATTCGCCGCGGGGCTCGAACGTCTGATCCTCGCGAGCGAGGCGGCCAAGGCCAAGCCGACCGTCGACGCGGTCGTGATGCCCCTGGGCGAGAACGCCGTCGGCGCCGGCCTCGTCCTGGGACGGGAGCTCCGTCGCGCGGGCATTTCCGCCGACGTGGACGCGCGCGGCGCGTCGCTCAAGAGCCAACTCCGTCGGGCGAACGGCCTCGGCGCCCGGGTCGCACTCGTGCTCGGCGACGACGAAATCGCGAACGGCAAGGTGCAGGTGAAAGATCTCGACGGACGCGCACAGACCGACGTCGCGCGCGCCGATGTCCTCCGTGAGGTCGATCGCATCCGCGCGACGCCGAGGACGCCTTCTCCGGGAGGTGCGTCGTGACGGTCCGGACGTCCGTGGGAACACGTCTCCTCGCCGCGGTCGTCACGTGTTTCACGATGACGGCGACCGTGTCGGCGTCCGCACAGCAGGGCGGAGGCCAGCGAGCCCCGACCCAATCGAGCCCGACCCGCAACGTGACCCCGGGTCCTCGCCCCGGTTCCGACGACGACGAACCGCGAGGTCCGTCGCGCTCCGAACCCGTCGTGCAAGCTCCCGCCGACCCGCTCGCCGTTCCGGAGGAAATCGCGAGCACCATCGGGTCCGACGTCGACCGTACACCGGAAGGCGATCCGCGCTACCGGCTCCTCCCCCCCTTCTACCTCTCGCAGACTCGGACGTGGCAGAAGGACGGGCTGCAACTCCGCGACCACCAGTCGCTCACGTCCCTGCTCTACTACCATCGGCGGTCGCCCACGAAGGACGCCAACGTCCTCTTCCCGCTCGCGTGGTACCTCCGCAACGAGGACAGCCGGCTGTGGGTGTTCGGTCCCGTCGCGCACCGCGAGTCGACCCACGATCACGACAACTGGCTCGCCCCCCTCTTCTTCGAGGGCAAGCGGAAGGAGGGCGGCTACTTCCATTCGCTCCCGCTCCTGACGACGACGAGCCACGACGAGAAGAGCGCGTTCACGATCGTCGGCCCCTATTTCCGGACCCGGAAAGACTCGGACGTCGACTTCGGCGTGGTCCCGTTCTTCGCCCACGGCGACAACGGCAACACGGACGGCGCACACAAATCCTACACGTTCGTGCCGCTCCTCCTCACGTACCACCGCGAGCGCGAGATCGACACGAGCTCGCTCACCGTGGTCGGCCCCGTGATCGCCGAGTCGAACGCGAAGCGCGACATCTTCGACGTCGCTCCGCTGCTCTTCACGATCCGTGGCAAGCCGCAGACGGGTGGCGTGCGCGAATCCCACACGACGCTCTTCCCGCTCTTCCACTACGGGACGACGGAGGACAAGTCGCTGTTCGTCCTCCCCGGCTACTTTCGTCGGACGACCCGGACCGCGGACACGCTCCTCACGCCGCTGTACTCCCACGCCTCGACCCGCAACGGTTCCACGTCGCTCACGGCCGTGGGTCCCGTCGCGCCCCTCTTCTGGCACTACCGGGACAAGGACACCGACGCGTCCGCGCTCGCTCTCGCGCCACTCTTCTACACGGGCTCCAGTCCCGCCGGCCGAGGCTTCCTGACGCCGCTGTTCGGTCGGTTCGAAAGCTACGGTGTGTCGCGATCGTGGTGGTTCGCTCCGACGTTGACGGTATCGGCGGGAATCCACGGATGGGAGACGGATCTCCACCCCCTCGTCTATCTCGGGCGAAACGGGACCTCGAAGCACGCCGTCGTCGCGCCGCTCTACTGGGACTTCGCGAATCCCGAGGGTCGTACGACCATCGGCTTCCCGTTCCTTTGGCGCTTCGCCGACACGTCGAACGACTCCGTCACGCAGGTAGCGGCGAACACCGTGTACCTCCAGAAGCGGGTTTCGGGTGGACGCGACTGGCAGTTCCACGTCCTGCCCGTGTTCTCCTACGGCGAGAACCCGCGCGGCTATTTC
Organism: Polyangiaceae bacterium; assembly: GCA_046351475.1. Classification (GTDB taxonomy): domain Bacteria; phylum Myxococcota_A; class Polyangia; order Polyangiales; family Polyangiaceae; genus JAXLYL01. The sequence goes on along the minus strand of JAXLYL010000006.1, from coordinate 202,978 downwards.
TGGAACCTTCTCTTCGGACTCGCGGGATACGAGCGGTCCGCCGAGGTCGCGACGGTGAAGGCCTTGTGGCTTCCGATCCAGGTTGCCGGACCGAAGGCCGCGGACGGAACGAAGGCTTCCGCCCGTCGCTGACGACGGCGTCCGAAGACGTCGGCGTCAGGCCCGGCTCCTCCCGAGGACGCGCGCGAGGGTCGCGAGGGCGCGGTCGACGTCCTCCTCCGTCGTGTCCTCACCGAAGGACACCCGGAAACTGCCACGCGCCCGGACTTCCCCGGCCATGGCGACGATGACGGGCGACGGTTCGACCGTTCCCGCGCTGCACGCGCTGCCGCTCGACACGCACACGCCTTCGAGATCGAGGGCCGCCACGAGCTCCGCCCCGTTCCATCCGGGCACGAACAGGTTCGAAACGTGGGGCGCACGCGTGCCGGATCCGTTCACGACGGCGCCGGGCACCCGGTGGAGCACCGTCCGCTCGAAACGGTCCCGGAGGACCGCGACCTTCGCGTACCGACGCGCGCCATCCTTGGCGCGACGGGCCGCGACGGCGAAACCCGAAGCCGCGACGGGGTCCACGGTGCCCGGGCGAATGCCTCGCTCCTGGGCGCCTCCGAACGTGAACGGACTCACGCGCGTGCCTTCACGAAGCACGAGCGCTCCGATTCCTTTCGGCCCCCGTATCTTGTGGGCCGCCATGCTGCGCGACTGCGCGCCACGACCGGTGGTCTCGAGGCGCCCGAAAGCCTGGACGGCGTCGACGTGGAGGAACGGCGTCCGGGCGAAGAGTCCCTCCACGCTCCCGACCACGCCCGTTTCGTGGTTCACGGCCTGGAGCGCCACGAGAGCGACGCGGGGATCTCCGAGTGCGCGATCGAGATCGGACGCGTCGAGGCGACCGTCGGCGTCGACGTCGACCCAGCGGACGTGGGCGTGCCCCGTCCGTCGAGGGCTTCGGCGACCTTCGTGACCGAAGGATGTTCGAGCCGACTCGTCACGAGCACGGGACGCGACCGTTCCTCCACGGGCCCGGGAAACATGGTGCGAATCGCGAGATTGTTGGCTTCGGTCCCGCCGGACGTGAAGACGACGTCCCGGGGGTCGACGTCGGCGAGGTCGGCGACGGCGTGTCGCGCGTCTTCCACGCGTGCGCGCGCGAGACGCCCGGCCGCGTGGATGCTCGCGGGATTCGCCCACGCTTCCCGAAGCGTGTCCGCCATGGCGTCCACCACCTCGGGGGAGAGGCGGCGTCCGTGGCGTTCCAATCGAGGTAGATGCGTTCGGACATGGCGTCACGTCCCGTGCGGGAGCGTCGGCGAGCGGATCAGGGGGTTCCGCCGTCCATGGGCATCGTCGGGGCCCGCTGCGCGACGGAGAGCGCGAACGAAGCACCGGGAAGGAACGAGCCCTCGATGGCCACGGGCGACGTCACGCGCAGATCGCCTCCGAGGCCCCGTGCGACGCGACGAGCGATGGCGAGACCGACACCCGTCCCGCCGTGGGCGCGGGTCGGCGATCCGTCGATTTGGTAGAACGGCTCGAAGATGCGCTCGACCCGATCGGGGGGCACACCGGGGCCCGTGTCGGCGACCACGAGCTCGTAGGTCGTCTCGAGGGCCCGCACGCGCACGCCGACGTGGCCGCCCTCCGGCGTGAACTTCGAGGCGTTGTCGAGCAGCTGCAGGATCGCGCGCGCGAGTCGATCGGAGTCGCCGTAGCCGGGGAGCGGCCCGCGCGGCAGCTCCTCGTGGAGCGTGAGGCGTCGTTCGGCGAATCGGTCGGCTTCGGCGGCGACGGCACGGCGCACGGTGTCGAGGAAGTCGTATTCGCGATGGAAGAACTTCATCCGCCCGGTCTCGAGGCCGGTCACGTCGATGAGGTTGTCGAGGATGCCGCGGAGACGCCGGACGCAATCGTCCATCGCGCGGAGGGCCTTCGCCTGGGGCTTCGACACTTCGCCGAGCTCCTCGTCGATCAGCATGCGGAGGTAGCCGACGATGGGCGTCATCGGCGTCGCGAGCTCGTGGGAGATGTTGCGGTAGAACTCGGTGCGGAGGCGCTCGACGTCCCGGAGACGATCGTTCGCGGCGGAGAGTTCTTCCACCTTCGCTTCGAGGTGGGCCACGATACGGCCGCTCTGCGCGCGGAGGCGCTCGCCGGTCATGTCGGGCGTGGACATCATGGGTTCGCGGTACCCGCCCATGTATTCGCGCACTTGTTCGGCGAAGCGGCGGGCGTCGATGGGTTTCTGGATGAAGCCGTCGCACCCGACGGCGAGGCTGGTCTCCTTGTCGCCCTCGGCGGTGATGGCGACGATGGGAACCCGCACGAGCTTCGGCTCGTTCTTCAGGCGAAGCGTGACCTCGTAGCCGTCGAGGCCCGGAATGTTCAGATCGACGAGGACGAGATCCGGTCGCTCGGCGATGGCGAGCCTCACGCCCTCGAGTCCGTCGGCGGCGTCGATGACTTCGTGCCCCTCGGCCTGGAGAAGCTTGCGGACGAGCAGTCGGTTGCGCGGATCGTCTTCGATGTGGAGGACTCGCGGCATGGAGACCCAGGATAGCCCGCATTTCGCGGTGCGGGCGGCGCATTCTGGGGGTCCACGCGTGCCCTTCGGCGAGGGACTTTACTTTGCGGGCGGCGCGGCTACGGTGCGGCCGCCCCGATGATTTCACCCCTTCGAACGTCCCCCTTCCGCACGCTCATCCTCTCCTCGCCCCTCGTCACCGCATGGGGCGTGCTCGCGTTCGCTTCCACCGGCTGTTCGAAGCTCACCGAACCGCCCGAACCGGTCGTCTCCGAAGCGGGAGCTCCCGCGGCCGCGACCGGCACCAAGGTGCAAATCGTGGACGTCGTGGTCGGGTCGGGCCGCGAGGCGAAGTCGGGGGACAAGATCAGCGTGCACTACACGGGCACGCTCACCGACGGCAAAGAGTTCGACAGCTCGCGACCGCGCAATTCCCCGTTCGACTTCAAGTTGGGCGGTGGTCAGGTCATCAAGGGATGGGACGAAGGCCTCGTCGGCATGAAGGTCGGCGGCAAGCGCAAGATCACGATTCCGCCGGCCCTCGGGTATGGCGAGCGCGGGTCCCCCCCGAAGATCCCGGGCAACTCGACGCTCGTGTTCGAGGTCGAACTCCTCGACATCAAGGGATGACCCCCGCTCGGACGTCCTCGCGGCTCGCGGTCCTCCGGTACGCCGCGACGTCGGGCACCGTGACGTGCCTCGTGGCCCTCGCCGCGTGTGCCGGCGGGCAGCGCGTCGTCGAAGCTCCTCCGCCCGACGAAGGCCTGGCCGCGGCCAGGACGGACGCGGGCCCGACCGGAACCGGTGCGCCGAGCGACGACGCGACGGCCTCCACCTCGCGGGCCCTCTACGGGACGCCGTGGGACGCGGGAGCGCCGGCTCCGACGACCATCGCCGCGCGCCACGTCCTCGTCCAGTGGATGGGATGCGAGCGCGCCCCGAGTTCCGTGGTCCGGACACGGGATCAGGCCCGGGGTGTCATCGAACACGTCCTCGCCCGCGCGCGTGCTGGCGAGGACATCGCACGCCTCGCTCTCGAATTCTCGGACGAACCGAACGCCGGCGCGCGTGGCGGATCCCTGGGACGATTCGGCAAGGGTCAGATGGTCGGCGCCTTCGAGGACACCGCTTTCCGACTGAAACCCGGAGAGATTTCCGGGATCGTGGAGACGTCGTTCGGGTACCACGTCATCCAACGCACGGAGTGACGTCGCCATGAAGTTCTCGATCTCCCTCGCGCTCGCGACGATTTCGGGCCTCTGCTACTGCCTCGCGTTTCCCGGTTTCGACGTGTGGCCCCTCGCCTTCGTCGCGTGGGTACCGCTCCTCGTCGCGCTCCACGGGCGCACGCCGAAGGAAGCGCTGGTGCTCGGGCTGGTCATGGGCACGACGACGACGTTCGCGGGCTTCTACTGGCTCGCCGACATGTTGCGCACCTTCAGCGGCTTCCCGACGGTCGCGTGCCTCTTTTTCGTGTTCGTCATCTCCGTCTACCAAGCCGGCCAATTCACGCTGACGGCGTGGCTTTACGCACGCGCGAGCACGAGGGGATATCCCGCGGCGCTCGCCTTCGCCTGCGCGTTCGTCGCGAGCGAGCTCGTCTTCCCGCTCCTCTTCCCTTGGTACTTCGGGACCGCCGTGTACAAGGTCCCCGTCCTCGCCCAGACCGCGGAGCTCGGCGGTCCCATCCTCGTGGGTCTCGTGCTCGTCGCCGCCAACCTGACCCTCGCGGAGCTCGTCGTCGCACGCGTGGCGAAGCGTGCCGTCGACCGTCGACTCGTGGGAGTCACCTCGGGCGCGTTCGCGGTCGCGGTCGCGTTCGGGGCGGTCCGCATGCCGATGGTCCGGAGGACCATGCAGGAAGCCGAGACGAACGAAGTCGGCATCGTGCAAGGGAACATGGCGCTCATCGCCAAGCGCGAGAATCCCAACGAGGGACTGAAACGCCACAAACGCATGACCGCCGAACTGAAGGAGCGGGGCGCCGACGTCGTCGTGTGGAGCGAGTCGTCGGTGGCGTTCACCGTTCCGGAAGCGATGGCTCCGAACTTCGTGCGCGAACGTATCGCGGGCGGCCTCGACGTACCGCTCGTGTTCGGGGGCGTCGTCTTCCGCCGGGGGCAGAGCGGCGGTGGCGGCGAGAAGTGGTTCAACACCGCGTTCGGGACGGACGCGAAAGGCGACATCCAGGGTCGCTACGACAAACAGTTCCTCCTCGCATTCGGTGAGTACCTCCCGTTCGGCGACACGTTTCCCATCCTCCACGAGTGGTCACCGAACAGCGGTCACTTCTCGAAGGGCACGTCCCTCGATCCCTTGCGAATGACGATCGACGGCAAGGAGCGCGTCCTGTCGATGCTCATTTGTTACGAAGACATCATCCCCTCGTTCACGAACGCGCTCGCACGCCACGGACACCCGGACCTCCTCGTGAACATCACGAACGACGCCTGGTTCGGCGACACGGTCGAACCCTGGGAGCACCTCGCGCTCGCCACGTTCCGTGCGATCGAACACCGTCGCTATTTGGTCCGGAGCACCAACAGCGGCGTCAGCGCGATCGTCGATCCCCTCGGGAACATCGTGGCCCATACGGGGACGTTCAAGGCCGAGACGCTCCTCGCGCCCATCCGTTGGCTCCGGACGACCACGCTCTTCGAGATCGTGGGGGACGTGCCCTGGTATGGCGCGACGATCATGGCCCTCGTGATGGCGTTCCGTCGTCGCAAGGGGACGAAGGACGGCGGGAACGAGCCTCCCGCGCCCCAAACCGGCACTTCCACGCCGTGATCGACGCGACGGCTCGACTCCGAGCCGAGCCGTCCTCACGGAGCGAGACCGGTAGGAACGCGACGTGCACATCTCCCGTGGAATCCGAAATTGCATTCGGCCGCGGGATCGTGGTTTATGCGGCTGAATAAGCGGTGCCCCTGCACCGTCCAACGCACCGAGCGAGCTCCCCCTCCGGGAGTCGCCGCTCGCACCGACGTCGAGGAGATCGTGCCATGTTGACCTGGAGCCGTATCGCAACCACCGCCTTCGCCGTCTCCCTCGTCGGAAGCATGACCCTCCTGGGTCAGGGCTGTTCGGTCAGCGTGGGCTCCGACCTCGACGGCGGGGACTTCACCGGCCTCGACGCGAGCACGACGGTGGACGGCGCCGCCAACGCCGACGCGTCCGCGATCGTCCCGCCCGAGAAGTACGCTTGTTACGGATGCCTCCGCAACACGTGCAGCGCCCAGTGGGCGGTCTGCCAGAACAACGCGGACTGTCTCGGTATCTACCAGTGTGCGACGTCGGCGGCGTGCATCACGAACCGCGCCTGCACCGACCAGTGTTACCTCGATCGCCCCAACGGACAGACCGCGTACGACGCGTTCTTCGCCTGCAACGACCAAGCGACGTGTTCCACCTGCTCGGTCGAGTGCCAGCCCTCCGCCACCCAGTGCCCCGGCGGCATCACGGTTCCCGATGCCGGCACGACCCCGGCCGACGCAGGTACGACCCCCGCCGACTCCGGTACGACGACCGACAGCGGCGTCGTCGTGGACGCCAGCCCGGTCGACGAGTGCGGCGCGTGCAACGCCGCGCAGTGCGCGACGGAAGACGCCGCGTGCAAGCCGAACACCGACTGCGCGAAATTCCAGAACTGCGTCGGCCTCTGCACGGACAGCGCGTGCGCGACCAAGTGCGCGTCCGACAACCCCGCCGGAGCGCAGGCGAACACCGCCCTCGCGACCTGCTCGATTGCCAAGTGTGCGGGCCCCTGCGGCCTCTGATCTGACCGCAACCTGAACCGTACCGGGCGCATCCCCGTCCGGCAGTCGGTCCCACGAAACGTCCGGCTCTCGCGCGAGAGTCGGACGTTCTCGTTTCCGGCTCAGACCTTCAGCAATTTGCGGAGCCGTTTGGCGTCCGCGAACATGTCGACGTTGGAGAAGATGAAGTGCGCGGCGTCGTGTCCGGCCGCCTTCGCGAGTTCGGCCAGCTTGTCGATGGACGGATCCTCGTACCGACTCTTGTGTCCGGCCGGCCCCGGCAAGCGGTAGTACGCGACCTTGCCTTTGCTGGTGCCGTGGCGAAGAGGGTCCCGGGCGCAGAGTGCTCCGGCACCTTCGACGGCGGGCGCGATGTCGTCCGGATTCCAGGACGGCGGCGGTTCCCACACGACGCGGTCATAGCGCCCCCGGATCGCCGTCAAGAACTCCTTCACGGCGGCCTTGTTCGGGCGTGTCTCGGCGAAGTCGGGGGGACTCGTGAACACGATGGTGGTGGCCGCGAGCTCCTTCTTCGTCTCGTCGAGGTTGTCGATGGCCGACTCGATCACCTTGCCGAGTCGGAACGACTCCTGACCGATCTCCCGCGGAGCCAGGAGTGCGAACTCGAAGCTCGGCGGGGCCTCGCGGCGCCACCTGCGGATCGTTCCCGGGCCCGGGACCGTGAGGTGGGTCTCCTGGACTTCGACGAAGAGGAACTCTTTCAGGTATTTCGTCGCCGGTACGGCGAATCCCGCGCACCCGATGGTGATCATCGTGACGAGGGTACCACGCTTCGGCGCACCCGCGCCGGTCAGCGCTCCTCACCGTGGGACTCGTCCGTCGCGCGGGGAGTGCCGAGCACGACGTGACCGAGCTTCTCGCCCACGCGACGGGCGGTCGAACGCCGCGTGTCGTCGACCTCGAACACGTTGGCGCGGACGGACGCCGTTCCCCGGTCCTCGCGGACGGCGACGACGTCGAACGCGCGGACGTCCCCGGTGTCGCGCTCGACGTCCTCGTCCTTCCCGCGGCGGATCCACGCTCGGGCGACCACGCCGACGTCGAGTGCCCGGGCTTCCGGCCTCCGGGCTCCCTGGGCGCCGCGGGCGGCGATTCCCTCGGACGCCTCGTCCATCCGGAGGACCTCCACTTCGACGCGCGGATATCCCGTGCCGTCCGCGAGGGCACCTTCCCGCAACAAGGTCGCGCGGATTCCCGCGACCACCTCGTCGCTCGCGACGGAATCGGGGACGAGGGAGCGCACGAGGACGACGCAATAGCGGTCGTGGGACGACTCGGCGTAGAGCGCGCGGTAGCCGCAACCCATGGCGGACACGGCGAACGACGCGGCGACGACGGACCGGAGGACGACTTCCGGAACGCGGAACCTCGGGACGCGCACGGTCACACGATCACGTTGATGATTTTTCCGGGGACGTACACGAGCTTCTTCACGGGCTTGCCGGCCACGTGCGTCGCGACGTTGACGTCGGCCAGGGCGGTCTCGCGCGCCGTGGCTTCGTCCGCCTTCACGGCGAGCTGGACGACTCCGCGCAACTTGCCGTTCACCTGCACGCCGATTTCGACCACGTCGTCCTTCACGAGCTCGGGATCGAACGTGGGCCACGGCTCGTACGCGAGCGTCTTCGTGGCTCCGAGTCGCTGCCAGAGTTCCTCGCCGAGGTGGGGCGCGAACGGGGAGAGCAGGAGCGCGAACGTTCTCGCGGCTTCGCGGGGCACGGCCGGCTTCGCCCCGAGGTGCTTGATGGCGATCATCATCGCACTGATCGCCGTGTTGAACCGCATGCCTTCGATGTCGTCGGTCACCTTCTGGATCGTCTTGTGGACGACACGCTTCGTCTCCGTGTCGTACGCGGAAGGATCGTCGGTGACGTTGCGCGTGCACACGACGAACACCCGGTCGAGGAAACGACGGACGCCCTCGATCCCGCTCGTCTGCCAGGGCTTCACCTGTTCCAGCGGTCCCATGAACATCTCGTAACCGCGGAGCGCGTCGGCACCGTGACTCTTCACGACGTCGTCGGGGTTGATGACGTTGCCACGCGACTTGCTCATCTTCTCGTTGTTCTCGCCCAGGATCATGCCCTGGTGAACGAGCTTCTGGAACGGCTCGGCGTGCTTCACGACGCCGACGTCGAAGAGGACCTTGTGCCAGAACCGTGCGTAGAGCAGGTGCAGCACAGCGTGTTCGGACCCGCCGACGTAGAGGTCGACGGGCATCCACGCGTCGTAGGCGTCCTTCGCGAAGGGCGCGGTCGTGTTCGTCGGGTCGAGGAAACGGAGGTAGTACCAACAGGATCCCGCCCACTGCGGCATCGTGTTGGTCTCCCGCGCGAACCACTTCCCGTCCTTCTGGAAGAACCGCCAGTCCGTCGCGCGCGCGAGGGGGCCCATGGGATCGCCGTCGGGACGGAAGTCCTCGAGGTCGGGGAGCCGGATGGGAAGCTCGGACTCGGGGACGGGGATGGGCGACGTGTAGTCGACCTCGAACGAGGTGCCGGCGATCCGGGGGTCGCCGTCGGTCTTCACGGGGAAGTAGATCGGGATCGGTTCGCCCCAGTACCGCTGACGCGAGAACACCCAGTCGCGGAGCCTGTAGGTGACCTTCGAACGTCCCTTCCCCTCGCGTTCGAGCCACGCGATCACGCGGCGTCGGACTTCGGCGCTGGGCGTGCCGTCCTCGATTCCAGCGTCCGAACGGAACCCCTTCGCGACGCCGTCGTCGGTGAACGCGGCCGCGGAAACGTCGAGGACCTTGCCGTCCACCCGGGCGACCACCGGGACGACGGGCAGACCGTAGGTCTTCGCGAACGCGTGGTCGCGATCGTCGTGTGCCGGAACCGCCATGACCGCGCCGGTACCGTAGGTCCCGATGACGTAGTCACCGACCCAGACCGGCACCTTGTCGCCGTTCACGGGATTCACGCAGAACGCTCCCGTGTCGACACCGGACTTCGTCTTGGTCATGTCGGTACGGTCGATGTCGGACTTTTTCTTCGCGGCCTCGACGTACGCGCGCACGGCTTCCACCTTGGCGGGAGTCGGAAGCGAGGACGCCAGGGGATGTTCGGGCGCGACGACGACGTAGGTCACGCCGGCGAGGGTGTCCGGACGGGTCGTGAACACGGACACGACGTCGGACCGGCCGTCGACGACGAAGTCGACGGTCGCCCCCTCGCTCCGACCGATCCAGTGGTGCTGCTTGCCCTTCGTATCCGGCCAGTCGAGTCCGTCGAGGTCGGCGTCGAGGCGGTCGGCGTACTCGGTGATCCGGAGCATCCACTGACGGAGCGGGAGCTTCTCGACGGGATACCCACCGCGCTCGCTCTTGCCGTCGATGACCTCTTCGTTCGCGAGGACGGTGCCGAGCTCCGCGCACCAGTTCACGGCCGCCGAGGCCTGGACCGCGAGACCCTTGGCGAACAGCTGGAGGAAGATCCACTGCGTCCAACGGACGTACTCCGGATCGGTCGTGTCGATCTCGCGCGACCAGTCGTAGCTGAACCCGAGGGCCTTCAACTGACGCTTGAACGTCGCGATGTTCTTCTTCGTGGTGTCCCGCGGATGGGTACCGGTCTGGATGGCGTGCTGTTCGGCGGGGAGGCCGAACGCGTCCCATCCCATGGGGTGCAGGACGTCGAATCCCCGCATGCGCTTGTAGCGCGCGAGGATGTCGGTCGCGGTGTAGCCCTCCGGGTGCCCGACGTGCAGGCCCGATCCCGAAGGGTACGGGAACATGTCCAGGACGAAGTACTTGGGCCGTCCAGGGTGGCGTTCCGCACGGAACACGTTTCCTTCCTCCCAGATCTTCTGCCACTTCGGCTCGAGAACGCTCGGGTCGTAGGTCTCGGGCTTGTCGGCGTGAGCGATGGGCGTCTCGGACATGCCCACGATCTACCGTCCTTTCCGCCGGAGGAGGAGGTGGAAAAGGTCAGCGCTTCTTCGCGACGACACCTGGCAACGTCGGCTGCGCGGGATCGTCCGTGGCCTTGGCGATCTTTCCTTCGAGCCGGCGTCGGCGTTTCGCGAGGCGGTCGTCGGATTCGCCCGTCCCGAGTTCGGTCACGGCCATGGCCCGTTCGGGCGCCTTGACGAAGTGTTCGTAGAGTTTGGCGAGTTCGAGCCGTACCGAGCCGCTGTCCACGGCAGCGGCGAGGGACTCGAAGTCGGCCAGCGCCTTCGTCCGATCGCCGAGCGCTTTCGCGATCTCGGCACGCGCGCGGAGCGACTCGTTTCCCCCACCGCGTTCGACCGCGGACTCGGCGACGACCATCGCCTCCTCCTTGCGTCCCGCCTTCCGGAAGGTCCTCGCGACGCCGACGAGGTCCTCCGCGACGAGCTCCGTGGCATCCATCGGCTGACCGTACAGTCCCACGAGGGACGCCATCGACACGACGTCCCACGCGTTGTGTTCCACGACTCCCATCAGGGCACTCGCGTCGCCCGAACGGAGGAAGTGCAGGTAACACGCGCTCACCTGCCCGGAAGGGACGTCGTCGACGCGTTCGAACCCGAGGACGTTCCGCTCGATGCCGGTCAGCGTGCACTCGAGTCCGCGGGGTTTGTGGAGCCGGCGCGCGACGTGGACGAGATCGAGGTGGGCCGGTTCTTCGGGCCACGGCATGCCTGCGAGGACGAAGCGGGTCCGCAGCACCGGAAGGTCGAAGCTCTTGCCGTTGAACGTGACGAGGCACGACGCCTCCCGGATGCGCTGATCGACCCGTCGGAGGACGGGACCCTCCTCGCCGAGGTTCCGGACGAGGAGCTGCTCGACGACGAGCCACCCTTCCGCGTCGAAGAACGCGAGCCCGACGAGGAACGCGACGGTGCCCGCGCCGCTCGAGAGCCCGGTGGTCTCCGTGTCGAGGTAGAGGGCCCGCGTCATGTCGCACGCGGCGATCGCGGGGTCGAGGGCGAGGAGGGCGAGCACTTCGGACGAGACCCCCTTCGCGGTGGCGACGGGCGCGCGCCCCGTGCGGTGCGAGGGACCGAATCGCAGGGTGCGGACGTGGAGCGTGCCGAATTCGCCGTCCTCTTTGGCGAACGGCAAGTCGTCGACGTCGACACGGGGTAGCTCGGGGCGCGGAGACGCTCGGACGCTCCGCTCCAACGTCCGCTGGATCCGTTCGCGGAGTTCGGCGAGGGTCGCCTCACGGGTCGGCGTGGGAACGTCGCCTTCGGCCGCCGGAGGGCGTACGCCAGCGTCGGGCGTCGCGGAGGGCGCGTCGACGCTTGGAAATCCCTTCAATCGCGAGAGTCGACCCGACAACGACACGGCCAGGACACGGTACATCCGCTCAGCATTCGCCGCCAGTGTCCCGATGCGGTGTACTCGTGCCGTGACCCCGCCCGCGGAAACGTCCGCCTACGACCGCGTCGCCTACGACACCCGGGCGAACCCCGATGCGCACCCACGATCGCTCGCCGCGATGCTGGCGCTCCACGGGCTCGAACCGACACCTGTCGCACGGGCACGTGTGCTCGACGTCGGGTGTGGAACCGGCGCGCACCTCACGGCCGCCGCCGGGTACCTGCCCGACGCCCGGTTCGTCGGGATCGATCTCGCGTCGTCGGCCATCGCGGCCGGTCGATCCCACGCCTCCCGTTCGGGCCTGACGAACGTCGACTTGCAGGTCCGTGATCTCGCGTCGTTCGACGTCCGTGCCGAGCATCCGGAGGGCTTCGACGTGGCCACGGCCGACGGCATGCTCTCGTGGCTGCCTCCCGCGTTGCGGGAACGCCTCTTCGCGACGTTGGCCGCCGCGCTCGTCCCCGGGGGCGTGGCGTTCGTGAGCTTCAACCGCATGCCCGGATGGAACGGACGTCGGAGTCTGCGGGCCCTCGCGCGCGAACGCGTCCGAAGTTCGCCGACCGCGGACGATCCGGAACGTGCGGTCGCGGCCGCGCTCGAGGCGATCCGTGACGTGGCGCAACTCTTCGCCCACGGAAGACCGCCCTCGAATCCGGCGGAACGGCTCGCGGACGAGGCGCGACGCTACCTCGCCCACGTCGACGACGTGACGCCGGAGGACGCACGTTTCCCGGAGTACGTCTTCCACGATCTCCTCGCCGAGACGAACGAAGGCTTGACTCTCGCCGAGGTCGACGCGTCGGCCCGCGCCGCGGGACTCTCTCCCGTGGGGAACGTGCCGTTCGCGTTCCCCGTCGACGCGGAACACGACCTGACGCTGCCCTTCGCCCAGCGCATCTATGTCCGTCGCGACGTCGTCGGGACCGTCCATGCGCCCCGGTCCCCGTCCTGGACGACGGGGCGTGCCACGTACGTACGTGCCGACTGGACCCGGTTCGACGACGATCGTTGGACGACGACGGACGGGTCGAGCGTCGTCGCGGGGACGCCGGGGACCCGCGCGCTCTTCGAAGCCTTCGCGGAGCCGCCCTCGGGGGCCACCTACGTCCGCGTCGACGACCTCGCGGAAAGCGACGAGGCCACCGCGCGGGATCTCCTCGTCCTCGTCGCGTCGGGTGCCTTGGAGTTCCACACCGAGCCACCGCCCTGCCTCCTCGCCCTTCCCCGGGAAGGGCGCGTCCGGACGTCCTGCGAGGTCGCCGCGCGCGTGAGGCAGGCCATGGACGAGGACCGGGACCACGCGCTCCTCGTCTCCGCGTTCCACCGGGTCCACCGCGCGGGGCGGGACGATCTCGCGCAGCTGGCGCGGATGGAACGCCTGCCGGATTCCGCCGAGGACCGTCGGACCCTCGGACGCTTCGCGCGCCTCGGCTTCGTCCTGCCTTCGTCGGACGATCCCCGCTCGTCTGCAGGAGGGGATGGACCATGACGATCGCGATCGACCGGTTCGCCGCGGCGATCCAACGCGCCCGCGCGACGCTCTTGCTCGCCCGCGGCAAACGCTCGCGACCGTGGACGGAAGAGGTCCGAGTCTTCGCGTCCGCAGCGAGCGATCCGCCGACGGCGCTCCCCTCGGCGGAGATCGCCGACGTGATCCTGGTTCCCGTCGGTCTCGGTCCCACCTCACCCGCCTTCGACGACGCGCGCCTCGACGCGCTCGTGTCGTGGGCGACCGAGGCGGGGCACGTCCTCGTCGCGCCCGCGTCCCTCGGGAAGGAGCGGGCGCGTCTCACGGGCGTCGCGCGCACGGAGCGCGAACGGGTCCTCGCGCGGGCTCACCTGTCCCCGGACGCGACGACCGCCTTGGCATTCGCCCGGGACCGAGCCGCGTTCGGAGCGACCTTCCGTACCGACGCGATCCCGCTCCTCGGCATCGGACGGGGACCGGTGGCGCGCGATTCCGCGGACGCGGACGCGCTCACCCTCGCGCTCGCGACGGTGCACGACGGACACGTCCCCTTCCCTGCGCTCCTGCGCGCGTTCCGGGAAGCGGAAACGGGCATCGCCCGGAGGGCGGGCACGCGAGGACCGACCCACGGTCCGGACGACAAGGCGCGCCTCGCGCGTCGGGTCATGGAAGCGTTCGAGCGCGACGAGGTTACCCTCGCCGCGCTCCATGGAACGTCGACCTGAGACGAATTCCGGTCGGCTACTTCTGGTTCGGGCACGTGCCCGCGTTGTACTTCGCGACGATGTCCGCCGCGAAGGCCGCGATGGCCGTCGCTCGCGTCGCGTCGACCCGGTACATCGGATGCTTCGGGATCGCGGCGCTGCGTTGGTCGGCCTGGGTGGCCGTCGCCTTGGTCTCGAAGATCTTCGACTCGACGAGCTTCGTGCCGTCGATTCCGACGAAGCGGGAGATCCCGTCCGCCGACTGGTAGAACGCGAGCATGCGCTGGACGCTGTTCGCTTCGTTGGGGTTGGCGATGTAGGTGTTCGCCTCGCCGGAGTTGTGGCACGAAGCGCACTGCGTGTTCGAGCAACCCGTGCAGTTGTTGTTGTTCTCGTTCTGACGCTGGGTCGTGAGCATCGACGTGAGCGCCTGTTGCGGGAACTTCGTCATGTCGCCGCACTTCGCGGCGATCTCGAGGAGGCTCACCGGAGCGGCCTTGCCCGCCCGCTCGCCGGCTTCCTTGCCGAGCCACGAGGTCACCGAGGCGAGCGCGTCGCCACTGAGCGCCGGCGCGCCACCGTTCGAGTGGACGCCCTTCGTGGTGAGCAGCGAGCCCGCCTGGATGAGCGCCCGGTTGTCGAGGGCGATGTACGAAGCCGCGGCGTCGCTCGCGAGGAACTTCGGAGCGCCGTTGGCTCCGCCGATGTGGCAGGAGCCGCAGGAGGCGTTCAACTTCGCGGACGTGTCCGCGATGAAGAAGTCACGAGCCGCGGACGCCGTGGAGCCGGGACCGGAGTCGGCCCGGGGCGGAATCCCACCGTCGGTCGACGCGCCGGTGGAACCGCCCGTGCCGGACGAACCGGAGGATCCGCCGCCCCCGCGGGTGGTCGAACCGGTGTCATCTCCCGGATCCTCCTCCTCGGTCGGGTCCGCTCCGAGACGTTGGGTTCCCGATGCTTCGGAGCACGCCACGGCCAACGACGCCGCGGCGAGCACCCACATCAGTCGACGAGACGACGGCATGGCTCATTCCTCCCGCTTGCGGCGCATCATCATCGCCGCGAGACCGAGACCTGCAATCGCGAAACCACCGAGGCCGGAGGTCGACGTCGAACCCGGACCCATGGCGCAGGCTTCGCCACCGGCCTGACGGCCACCGAGCCCGCTGGTGGAGCCCGTCTCGTCGCCCGAACCGTCTTCGGTGTCCTCGAGCTGGTCGTCGCCACCCGGCTTGCCGGCGGCGGGACCCTTGGTCTTGGTGACGGGAGCCGGTCCGACCGGAACGTCCTTCACGTCGACGGCCGGACCGGGGGTCACGTTGACCTTCTCGGTCCAGGTCTGCGGGATGAACGACACCCGGAGTCCCATGGTCTTGTCGGCCGTGTCGCCCTGGAGGTTGAACGCGCCGTTCACCGGGACGATCGTGTAGGACTTGACCTCGGGCTGCTTGGACGTGGGGTCCCCGTAGAACGGGTTCTCGACGTCGGTGACGGCCTGGAGGAACGAGCCGGCCTGGTTCTGCGGATTGCGCTTGCCCTTCGTGGCGTTCGCGATGTCCGCGTAACCGAGGTTGAACTTGTTCTTGTTCGCGCGGACGTCGAACTTCCCGGTGACCGGGTCGAACGGCATGAACTGCGCGAAGCCCGGAGCGCTACCCGTGGAAGACGCGCCGAGGACGACGGCCGCGGGGAGCGCGGAACCGACCGGACCGTAGGCGTTCGCGATGAACGCGGACGCGTGGCGACCGAACGGAGCCGGGTTGACCTTGATCGCGCTCGGGTCGTCGCCGATGGGCAGGTTCGAGAGCTGCGGCAACGTGCCGCCCAGCGGGTCGAACGTGTCCGGATCGAGGGCCATGAGGAGGGTCGTGGTCGAACCTCCGCCGTGCCCGTTCTGGTTGTCACCACCGAGCTGGTTGCGGTTGCGGACCGCCTTCACGACGCCACCGAACACGAACACCGGCGACTTCGCCTGGAGCGCGGCTGCCGCGGCGGGGTTCAGGGCGGTCGAGAGATCACGCACCACGCCGACGTACGGACGGGAGACGTAGACGTTGGCGGCTTCGTTGCCGGTCTGGCTCCCGGTCATGACCTGGCGGGTCTTGACCGTCTGTGCGTTGCCGGACGCGAGCTCCCAGAGACGCACGGCGCGGGCGGGCTGGTCGTTCGTGTCGACGATGCCTTCGAACGTGCGGCCCTTGAAGTCCGCCGTGAGCACCGGGCGGGAGTGCTGACCGTTGTTGTTGTTCGTGCGGCGCGCGGCGACGCGGCTCATGGTGCCGTCGTCGTTGACGGTGAACATCGAAATGTTCGTAGTGGCGTTGTTGCGCTGGAGACCGACCATGCAGGTCGAGCCGTTGCACGAGATGCCTTCGGCGCCGTACTGCTGACCGTCCTGCTGACCGGTGAGCGAGACGAGGTTGACCTTGCGCATCGTCGTGAGCTGGCCACCGAGGCCTGCCGGGGTCGAGATGTCGAGCGCGGTCGAGTTCGTCGCACCGGAGGGCGCGCCGTTCACCTTGAGGAGCCACGCGACCGTCTGCGGGTTGCCGTTGTTGGAACCCTGCGTACCAGCCTGCTGGTTGCCGTTGTCGCCCTGGTTGTCTTCCGTCGCGTACGTGAGGAGGACCTTGTACTCGTTCAGGCCCGTCTTCGTCGGCGCGGTCTGGTTGCCCGTCTTGTAGTCGAGGGGCACGAGGTTCATCTTCATGTGGACGCGCTCACCCTGCTCGCGCGGGAGGAGCTGCTGCCCGACGATCTTCGGACCGTCCTTCGTGAGCTCGAGGAGCGTGAGCATGCCCTGCACGCCCGACTGCTCGTTCGGGTCGTACTGGACCGACGCCGTGTCGGCGACGAGGATCTTGGTCGGCGAGACCTGCACCGCGAACGGGTCCATGGAGCCCGTGCCGCGCATCTTGCCGATGGGGTATTGGTTCGAAGGCTTGCGGACCTCGAGCACCATCGTGGAAAGCGTGACGGAACCCGTCGAAGAGCCGGAGCTCACGCCTTGCGTATCAGCGGCCGCGTGGGAGGCGGTGCCGACGGCAACCAAGGCCGCGAGAACCGACGTGACCACTCGAGCATTCGTCCTGATGTTACGCATGGAATCCTCCAAAAATATCCGGGTGCATCTTGGACCGCTTGTGGCCCGCCCTAGGTCGTCCGAGTCGTTCAGCTTTCTTCGTCGCCGAGCCCGTCGCTGCCGACGCCGTCTTGCTGCTGACTGCCGCCTTGGGATGCCGAGGCGACGTCCTGTTCGGTGATGGCCCTGAGGGGCCGATGGGTGAGGCCGTTCTTCTTGAAAATCTGGATGGCGGAGATGGGGGTGGTCTTGTCGGCCGCGGCGCCTTCCGACTGGAGCGCCTGCGGGAGCGTCGCGACGATGCGTCCGTGACTGTGCTTCGGGATCTCGAATGCCACGTCCGTGCCACGTTTGAATACATCCGCCGACGCGCGCGCGAGCACGTCGTCTCCCGAAAGGAACTCCGCTCCCTGGATCGACTGGCCATCGATCTTGAGTCCGCCGAGGAACTTCGAGAGCGAATACTTCGCGTTCGTGGTCTCGCCCGCGGGGGACACGATCATCTCGTCGGACGCGAGGCGACGCTTCACGTAGCCCGCGAGCTTGCCGTCGACGTAGATGCGCGTGCCCTTCGCCGCCGTCTTGCCGGTCGCGTCGTACGCCGGGAGGCAATGCTTGCCGTCGTCCGAGTAGCAGTGGAGAGTCTTGTCGAGGACCGGCGCCGCCTTCTTCGAGTAGATCGCGACGTTGCGGATCGTGTCGATGCGGAGCTGGTTCTTCATGCCGTCCGTCGCCCAGCAGGACTTCGGCATCGCGCTCATCATGTGACCGAAGTCGAAGACGAAACGCGTGGGCTCGGCGCGGAGCTCGGAGCCCTCGATGCTCGCGACGTGATCGCGGTGGCCAGCGAGGTGGATGGTCTTCACCGACGCGAGGGACACCCCGAGCTTCTCGAGGTACTCCGCGAAACGGTAGTACCGGACGGTCTTCTGTCCTTCCCGCGCGTTGTCCCGCATCTCGAGGGAGGGAGGAAGTTCGCCCGGACGGAGGACGCCGATGGGCTCGCCATCGAGCGTGACGGCGACCGGGTGCACGAGCTTCTTGTTCACGCCGTGCACGCCCGGGATCAGGGGCTCCGTGGGCTTCTCGTCGGACGCGGCCACGATCGGCGCTTCGGAGTTCGCCGCCGAGGTCGCCGTCTCCACCGGCTTCGAATCCGAAGCCTTGCGCGAACAGCCCGTCGCCGCGACTCCGAGGAGCGCAGCGCCGAACCCCAGCGCAATCCGAATGGAGGGACGAAGCACCATGACGGCGACTCGAACTGCACGGTGTGTGCCCGACACCGGTCCGCCGCTTTTTCCCAATTCACCGAAATCCGCGCACTCCAACGGGAATTCCGCGCTCGCCGGGCTTCGACACTCCCACTGTCGACCGTCTCCGTGCCATCCCGGTGTCACAAGTCCACGCGGTTTCGACCGGCAGGTTCCAAATTGTCCACGACGTCCGGGAGTTTGGGTCCGGGACGGATCCTCCACCTCGACGGACTCCCACGATCCGTCGGGGGCCATCCGATCCATCCACCCCCCTCGCCTTCCTTGCACGGAGACACGCACGTTCCGTCGTCGACGGATTCATGCCGGGCCCTACCTGGTGCACGACCGATCCCGGGGGTGGTGGCGCACCGAGCCAACGCACTGCGGGGACGTCACCGCGTGCCGGGTACGTCCCCGCGCCCGATGGACCGGCGGAGGGACGCCAGGGGTGCGTCGTCCTTCAGCCGCGTCCGCGCGGGAGTTTCGTCGATGCCGAGCTTCCCCCAGATCTCCTTGAACGAGGTGAAGGTCCACGCGTCGACGAGTTCGTGCCGGAGTTCGGAGAACACCTGGGTGTGGGTCGTGGCGTCGGCGAAACGGAACACCTCCGCAAGGGACCACACGGCGCGCGTGTCCCCGCCCTTGGCGACGATGGCGCGCACCACCGTGTCGAGGGAATGTTCTCCCCGGGTCCGTTCGCGGAGCCTCACGTCGGCGAGCAGACAGAAGAGGGCCCCACCCCAGTAGGTCGCGTCGATGTCGTGACGCGACGCGAGGCCGGGATCGTTCCTTCCGTACCGCTTCGTCTCGCCGTCGCGTGGACGCGGGAGAGCCCGCTTCATCTGACGCGCGAATCCCTGCCACAGGAGATCCTCGGTCATCCATCCGGCACGGGTCCGGAGGACGGGTTCGTAGTACGTCGCGAGTCCTTCGGAGAGCCAACGGCCTTCGTCGTCGTCGAGGGACGGGAAACCGAGGTGGATCATCTCGTGGACGAGCACCCAGTCGTCGTGCAGATCCTTCTTCTGCATGTCGCCGCCGACGAGGATCACCGCCGTGGGACCCGCGAGCGAGAGGACCTTCCCGAACACGACCTCGCTCTGGTTCGGAACCGGGAGGAAGAACGTCGTCAGTCGGGGAACGGGGTACTTGCCGTAGAGACCCCCGACCAGCGTCGAGGTGTCTTCGAGCCACGACGTCAGGTCGGCATCGGAGAGCGCGAGCGGGCCGGGCATGACCGCGGCCTCGAGACGTGACGCCCCGGAACGCGCGGAAACACGGCGGATCGGACCGAAGCTCGTGGGACTACCGTCGGGGAAGCCCCAAGGAGGAAACTCGTGTTCGAACGTCGCCGTGCTTTCGCCGAGTCCGGTGAACACGAACTCGCGCCCCTTCCGGAACGTCACCTTGACCTTCGTGCCCGCGAAGACGTGGGGTCGAATCAACCAGACGACGGCCGGCGAGAGGACGACGTCGTCGGCACCGACCACGCAATCGAGGGCCCGCGGACACGTCTCGAGCACCGCTCGGAGATCGATGTCGTAGCGGATCGTGCATCCGATCCGGCACTCGGTGACTTCGGCTTGGTTCGATTCGAACCGGATGGGACGCCCTTCGTCGTTCTCGACGTCGAGCCCCGGCGACACCCGAGCGTTCTTCACGTGGAGCGACGCGTTCTCGTCCGCTTCGACGAGGACGTCCTTGAGTCCGGCGAAGCTGGCGACGACGTGCAGTTTCGACGGCGCCTTCGGATCCACGTCGACGACGTAGTGGGTCGCGAACGGTTCCCGGGCGGCAACGGGGGCGTTGGCGGCGGGACCTCCGCACCCGGCCATGGCACCGACCGTCGCGAACATCGCGGCGGCGACGGTCCCGCACTTCCGGGAACGCGCGAACCTGCGACTCATTCGAACACCACTTCGGTCCGATTCCGTGCGGCCTTCACCATGTCGTCCATCCCCATCGCGAGGGGCGAAGGCAACGCGTCGTCGGCGAACACGCCGACCTCCCGGATCTCGAGGGGATTCGAGGGGGGCTTCGTCGGCAAGGCGACCCTGCACTCGACGGCGATGGTGACGCCGTGAAACCGTTGATCCCGATCGGGACGGGAATAGGCGCCCACCACCCTCACGAAGGTCACGTCGTCGATCCCCGCTTCTTCCGCGAGCTCACGCACCATGGATTCCCGGAGCGTCTCGTCCCATTCGAGGGTCCCGCCGGGGAGCGCCCAGGTTCCCGTGTCCGCACGACGGATGAGCACCCATCGGCCGTCGTCGGTGCGTGCGCAGACGGCGACACCGACGACGGGACGACGGAGAAGGTGACGGGCGGCTTCACGCAGGATCGTGATCGCGCCACGGGGAAGGAGTGCCAGGGGAGCCAGTCGCACTCGACCATGATACAAGCGGCGCCATGAAGCTCGTTACTTACCGTCAGGGTCGTGATTCGGGTCGTGATTCGAAGGGACTTTCGGCCTCCATCCCGGGCGCGCGCGCGGGGATCCTGGTCGGAACGGACGTGGTCGACCTCCGCGCCGGTCTCGAGGCCATGGGTGCGAAAGCCGATCCGGAGGTCCTCCGTGCAGGCACGTCGTCGGTCCTCGGATTCGTGGAGAACGCGTCCATCCTCCGCCCCCTCGCGGACGAGCTCGCGCGCAAGGCCGCCGAGAAAACTCTCCCCGCGAAGGCGGGCGAGGTCCCCGTCGTGCTCCCTCTCGCCGACGTCACGCTCTTCGCGCCGATCCCGCGGCCGCCGTCGATGAGGGACGGCTACGCGTTCCGGCAGCACGTCGAGACCGCACGCCGCAACCGGGGCCTCGAGATGATCCCCGAGTTCGACATGTTCCCCGTCTTCTACTTCACGAACCACGGTTCGGTGATCGGCCCGGGCCCTCTCCGCGTCCAGAAGGAGACGGCGAACCGCCTCGACTTCGAACTCGAGGCCGCGATCGTCGTCGGTCGCGAAGGTCGGAACCTCACGAAAGAGAACGCGGACGCGCACGTCTTCGGGATGACGATCATGAACGACTTCTCCGCGCGCGCACTCCAGATGGAGGAGATGAAACTCTCCCTCGGCCCCGCGAAGGGAAAGGACTTCGCGACCGGCCTGGGCCCTTGGCTCGTCACGATGGACGAACTCGCGTCGCACATGCGCCCGTCCCCCGAGGGCGCGCGCTTCGACATGGAGATGCGCGCGTTCGTGAACGGCAAACAGGTGTCCCTCGGCAACGTGAAGGACATGAATTGGACCTTCGCCCAGATCCTCGAACGCGTGAGCTACGGCGTCACCGTCTCGCCCGGCGACGTGATCGGTTCGGGGACGTGCGGTACGGGGTGTTTCCTCGAACTCAACGGATCGAAGATCACCGACAACCAGTGGCTCCGCCACGGCGACACGGTCGCCCTCGAGATCGACGGCCTGGGCCGCCTCGAGAACACGGTCGAAGTCGACACTACTTCCTGAGTTACGCTTTTACCGAAACACCCCACAAAGTCCGCAATCTGCGGGGTCCGTGGGGCTCGATTCGTGCATTTTGCCTGCAAATTCTCGCGCACGGAGGGGGCGGCCTGAACTATCGTTCGCCCCCCATGCCGACCCTCAGGCGCTTCACCGTCGTCCCCCGTCTCCCCGCCCCGCTCGAACGCCTCCGCGACATCGCGTTCAATCTCTGGTGGGCGTGGTCGCCCCTTCCCCGTGAGCTCTTCGTCCGGATCGATCCGGTGCTCTGGGAGGAGGTGCACGGCAATCCCATCGAGCTGCTCTCGCGTGTGAAGCAAGAACGCATCGACGAGCTCGCGAAGGACGACGCGTTCCTGAACCACCTGGAGGCGGCCCATGCCGCGCTCCAGACGTACCTCTCCCGGGAGGGTTGGTTCGCCAAGGCGTTCCCGAAGGCCGCCGGGGCCCGCATCGCCTACTTCTCCATGGAGTACGGCCTCCACGAGTCCCTCCCCGTCTACTCGGGCGGACTCGGCGTCCTCGCCGGCGATCACCTGAAGACCGCCAGCGATCTCGGGCTCCCCCTCGTGGCCATCGGACTCGCCTACGCCGAAGGCTACTTCCGCCAGGTCCTCTCCGACGACGGATGGCAGAACGAGCGCTACCCGATCAACGACTGGCACCGGATGCCGGTGCTCCCCGTCCTCGACGCGAACGGCAAACGCCTCATCATCCGCGTCCAGTACCCCGACCGCGTCGTCGCGGCGCAGCTCTGGAAGGTCCAAGTCGGACGCGTGCCGCTCTTCCTCCTCGACGCGAACCTCGAGGCGAACGCCCCGGTGGACCGCGCCATCACGGGTCCGCTGTACGGCGGCGACCAGGAGTTCCGCGTCCGTCAGGAGATCATGCTCGGCATCGGCGGCGTGCACGCGCTCGAGGCCGTCGGCATGTCGCCGACGGTCTGTCACATGAACGAGGGCCACTCCGCGTTCCTCGCCATCGAGCGCATCGGTCGCGTGATGCGCGAGAAGGGCACGTCCTTCGCCGTCGCGAGCGAGGCCTGTTCCGCGGGGAACATCTTCACGACCCACACGCCCGTTCCCGCCGGCAACGACGCCTTCTCGCCGACGCTCGTGCGCAAGTACCTCGAACCGTACCGCGCCCCCCTCGGTATCAGCGAGGACGAGCTCCTGAACCTCGGCAAGCCGCAAGCTTCGGGCCCGGACGCGCTCTTCTCCATGCCCATCCTCGCGATGCGCACCGCGGACCGCTACAACGGGGTCAGCGAGCTGCACGGCGCGGTCTCCCGCGCGATGTGGCAGACGCTCTGGCCGGACGTGCCGGAGGACGAGGTGCCCATCGGCGCCGTGACCAACGGCGTCCACACCGCCTCCTGGGTTTCCGACGAGCTCGCCGCGCTCTTCACGCGGTATCTCGGGCCGCGTTGGGCCGATGCCACGGACGACAAGGCGCTCTGGGCCCGGGCCCACGAGATCCCCGACGCCGAGCTGTGGCAGCTCCACGAGCACCGCCGCCACCGCCTCGTGTCCCTCGCACGCCGTCGTTTGCGCGCTGCCGCCGAGCGACGCGGTGCGAGCCGCGACGAACTCGCCGTCTGCGACGAGGTCCTCGATCCGCGGGCGCTCACCATCGGATTCGCCCGTCGGTTCGCGACGTACAAGCGCGCCGCCCTCCTCTTCAGCGACCTCGAACGCGTGAAGCGCCTCTTGAACGATCCGCAGCGCCCCATGCAGCTCGTCTTCGCCGGCAAGGCGCACCCGCAGGACAAGGGCGGCAAGGAATTGATCCGCTCCATCGTCCAGGCGAGCCGTGACCCGGCCCTCCGCGGAAAGGTCGTGTTCCTCGAGGATTACGACATGCGCGTCGCTCGTGCGCTCGTCTCGGGTGTCGACGTCTGGCTCAACACGCCGCGCCGCCCCCTCGAAGCGAGCGGTACGAGTGGCATGAAGGCCGCGGCGAACGGAGGCCTCAACCTCAGCGTGCTGGACGGCTGGTTCGCCGAAGCGTGGCGCGATCACGGTGCCGAGGTCGGCTGGGCCATCGGCCGCGGCGAGGAATACCAGGACGCCGCCGGCGACCGGCTCGAAGCCGAGCTCCTCTACGATCTGCTCGAGCGCGAGGTCGTGCCGACCTTCTACCAACGCGACGGCATCGGCAGCCTGCCGCGGGCGTGGATCCGTCGCATGAAGAACGCGATCGCGAACCTCGTCCCCGAATACAACACCCAGCGCATGGTGAAGCAGTACACGGAGGGTTCCTACGTCCCTGCCATCGGCCTCTCGAAGTCCATGGTCGCCGACAATCTGGCGGCCGCGGACAAGCTCGTCGCGTGGAAAAAGCGCGTCGCGAGCGCGTGGCCGGGCGTGGCCATCCGCGACGTCAGCATCCAGTCCGCCGAGGAACTTCAGGTGGGCGAAGTGATGAAGGTGACGGCCACCGTGCAGCTCGGGACGCTCGCCCCCGAGGACGTGGCGGTGGAGCTGTACCACGGCCCGACGCACGGCAGTCACGAGCTCGGCCACGGCAAGGTCGTCGCGATGAAGCCTTCCTCCAAGATCGAGGAGGGCGTCTTCCGCTACGGAGGCGAGATCCCGACCGCCGAAAGCGGCGCTCATGCGTTCGCCGCCCGGATCATGCCGTACAATGCGGCGATGACGCAGCCCTACGAAACCACCCTCATCCGCTGGGCCTGACCATGGAATGCCGTGCGCCCGCCTCCGGGAAGGTGATCGGAGTCGTCGCGCGCACGGCCCCTTCGGACGTCGCCGACGTCGTCGCGCGGGCGCGGCGCGCGCAGGAGTCGTGGCGCAACGTCCCACTCGCCGAACGCGCGAAGCGGGTGCTCCGCTTCCGGGACGCCATCGCCGAGAACGACGAGCTGCTCGTCGAGACGATCTCGCGCGAGTGCGGCAAGCCCCGTCACGAGGCGCTCGTCCACGAGGTGTGGAGCACGCTCGATCTCGCGACGTACTACTGCAAGCACGCGACCCGCATCCTCGCGGACGAAGCCATCGACCTGCACCTCTTCCGGCACCGTCAGAGCTACGTACGGTACGAGGCACGCGGGGTGGTGGGCATCGTCGCGCCATGGAACTTCCCGTTCTGGATCCCCATGGCCGACGTGTTCGCCGCCCTCGTGACCGGCAACGCCGTGGTCGTGAAACCGAGCGAGGTCACACCTCTCTCCATGCAGAAGGCGCTGGACGTGTACCGGGCCACGGGTCTCCCGGACGACTTGTTCGCCGTGATACAGGGTGGACCCGAGGTCGGTGAGGCGCTCGTCGCGTCCGACATCCAGAAGCTCGTCTTCACGGGAAGCGTCGCCGTGGGCAAGAAGGTCGCTGCGGCGTGCGGAGCGAAACTCCTCCCGTGTGTCCTCGAACTCGGCGGGAAGGCCCCGCTCGTGGCGCGCGCGGACGCCGACGTCGACACCGTCGCCAGGGCCATCGTCTTCGGCGCGTTCGCGAACTCCGGCCAGGCCTGCATCTCCGTCGAGCGCGTGTACGTCCACGAGACCATCCACGACGACGTCGTCGCGAAGGTCGTGGAGCTCGTGAGGGGCCTGAAGCAGGGCGATCCGTCCATCGACTACGTGGACCTCGGCGCGATCACGTTCCCACGCCAGGTCACCGTCGCGCGGGATCTCGTCCTCGAGGCCCTCGACAAGGGCGCCGTCCTCGCGGCCGGCGGCATCCCCGAACACGACGACGCGCGCTTCGTCCCGCCGACCGTCCTGACCCACGTCGACCACGGCATGCGCGTCATGAAGGAGGAGATCTTCGGCCCGGTCGTCGCGATCATGAAGGTGCGCGACGACGACGAAGCCGTCGCCCTCGCCAACGATTCGCACCTCGGTCTGAACGCCTACGTCTATTCGGGCGATCGCGAAGCGGGTCGTCGCCTCGCCGAACGCATCGAGGCCGGCAGTGTCGTGGTGAACGACGTGCTCGTGAATCACGCGGCCGTCGAGGCACCGTTCTTCGGCATCAAACAGTCGGGTCTCGGCCGAACGCACGGCGACGCCGCCCTTCGCGACATGGCCGAAGCGCGCCACGTGAACGTGGAGCGGTCCTTGGCGTCCACCCTGGCACGTGCGCTCCCCCTCGCCGCCCCCGACGCGTTCGGCTTCCCGTATTCCGCGGGCAAACTCGGGGTCCTCCGCCGCGCCATGGAACTCCTCTACCGTCCGTCCAAACGGTCGGGCCGTGGCCTCTTGCGACTGGGCTGACCCGTGCGCGGATTCGTCGATCTCCACAGCCACTGGGTGTCCGCCATCGACGACGGAGTACGCTCGGAGGACGCGGGCATCCGACTCCTCGCGGGGCTGAAGCGCGTAGGTTTCGACGTGGTCGTTGCCACGCCGCACATGCGTCCCGGGATGTTCGACAACGACCGCACCTCCCTGGCGAAGGCCTACGACGCGATGCTGCCGGCCGTACGGGCCACACCGCACCTTCCCGAGGTGCACCTCGCGAGCGAGCACTACTTCGACGACGTTGTCTTTCGCAGGCTCGTGGCCGGTGAAGGCCTTCCCTACCCGAATCGGAAAGCCGTCCTCGTCGAGTTCCCCCCGACGGCATTCCCGATGAACGTGCAACGTCGCTTCTTCGATCTGAAACGCGTCGGCTTGACGCCGGTGCTCGCCCATCCCGAACGCTACCAACCCGTCTGGAAGGACGACCGGTGCCTGGATCCGCTCCTCGACGCCGGCGCGGCCCTCCTCCTCGACGTGTGTGCACTCGTCGGCAAGTACGGACGCGCATCCCAACGCGCCGCGGAGGACCTTCTCGAGGACGAGGCCTACGAGGCCGCATGTTCCGACGCCCACAGGCCCGAAGACGCCGACGACGTCGGCCGCGCGATCGCCCGCCTCGAGGAGCTCGTCGGGCCCGAGGAGGTGAATCGACTCCTGGGCTCGGCGCCGCGGTCGCTCGCGCTCGACGCGAAGCCGCGCGCCACGTCACCTTCCCAACGGAGCTGACCGGGCCATCGGAAAGGCGCACGGAAGCCCGACCGTGGTATAGCCGGTGCCGTGACCGACACCCACGACGCCACGACCGCGCCCCCATCCGGGGCTCCCGGATTCTTCCGGCGGCACGCCGTCAAACTCGTGGCGTCCGTGGTCATCACCGCGAGCATCCTGTACGCCCTCGAGAAGGGCGGCTTGAAGCTCTGGCCGGAAGGCGGCAATTTCAAGCAGATCCGATGGTGGACGGTGCCGGCGTACGTCGTGACGATGATCGCGATGAGCTACTACCGCGCCGTGCGGTGGCGGTTCTTGCTGCGATCCTTCGTGGAGATTCCGCGCCGTCGCATCGTCGCCGTTTCGTGGATCGGGTTCGCGGCCATCCTCCTCCTGCCGTTCCGGATCGGCGAAATCGTCCGGCCCGTGATGATCCGCGAGAAGGGCAAGGTTTCCGCGACGGCGGCGACCGGAACCGTCGTCGCCGAACGCATCGTCGACGGCCTTTACCTGAGCATCGTGCTCGCGATCGCCCTCCTCACGGTTCCGACCCTCGATCCGCTCCCGGACGCCGTCGTGGGCATCCCGGTTTCCGTGCACAAGGTTCGGCTCAGCGGATTCGTGATGCTCGGCGTGTTCGTCGTCGCGTTCACGGTCATCGCGGTCTTCTATTTCGCGAGGAACTTCGCGCAGCGGGCCACGCTCGCGGTCTTCGGTCTCGTGTCGAAGTCCCTCGCCGACAAGCTCGCCGGAACGGCGTCGAAGCTCGCCGAAGGTCTGCACTTCCTCGGCCGCGCCCGCGACGCCGTGCCGTTCGTCCTCGAGACGACCGCGTATTGGGGCCTGAACGTGTTCGGCATGTGGATGCTCGCGTGGGGATGCGGCGTCGTGCACGCCGACGGGTCGTCCATCACCCTCGGCGAGACGTGCGCCCTCATGGGAATGCTCGGCGTGACCGTGCTCATTCCGGGACCTCCGGGTCTTCTCGGCGTGTTCCAGGCCGGCATCTACGCGGCGATGACCATGTACTTCCCTACCGAGGTGGTCGTCGGCCAGGGGGCGGCTTACGTGTTCCTCCTCTATTCGCTCCAAGTGGCGTGGACGCTCCTCGCCGGCGCCCTCGCTCTCGTCGGCAACCAGAACGCGTTGTCGGTCCTGTCGGAGGCGAAGGACGATTCCGAGAACGACGCACCGCCGAAGGCGGATCCGATCACCTGACCGCCCTCCCGGCGGTCCCTCCCGGAACTTGGCCCATGCGGAAGCGCTTGGATAACCTTGCGGGCATGGGATCCCGATCCGCGCGCCTCGTCGTTTCGTCCGTGGTCTCCGGCGCCGCCTTCGCGCTCGCATGGGGAGCGTTCGGAATCGCGTCCTCCGGCGAGGGCACCGTCGGCTCGGCCGTCCACGAGGCCCGTGCGAGCATGAACTACGAGTCCACCTACGGTTTCGACCGCACGTGGAACGCGGCCATCCGCCTCGTGCGGGTCGACATGGGGTTCGCGATCACCGAGAAGGACCCGCAGACCGGCTACTTGCTCTTCGAGTACAAGTCGAACGAAGGAGGAGGAAAGCCTTCGTCCGGATCCTTCGAGCTCGTTCGCGGCAAGGAAGACAACGTCGTGCGCGTCGTCGTCCAATTGCCCCAGATGCCGACGTACCACGAGAAGGTCTTGCTCGATTCCCTCGTGAAGAAGCTCCGCCAGGAATACGGAGACCCACCGAAGCGAGCACCCGGCCCGGGTCCCATGTTGGACGCCGGGAGCGACTCCGGACTGCTCTGACGCGAGCGCTCCCACGCCGTTCCCGACGCGGGCGCCCCCGCGAATCAGGAACCGGCGAGACCGAGGGCGCTCGGACGGCCGAGGCCGTTCGCGCCTTCACCGCCCGACGAGGCCCCCTGCGGAGCCGGCGGCGCCTTCGGCGAGCCCTCGCCCGCGGGGTCACCGCAGCAACGGAAGCCGATCTGGTAGAACTGGAAGCTCTCCGAGTGTGCCGTCGTCATGGGGCGGCAGCGCGTGCGCACCGGTCCCCAGTAGCCACCTCGAGGCCGCTCGCGAAGGGCGTCTTGCCTTCGTTCACGACCCACTCGTCCACGTTGCCCGTCAGTCGTGGACGCCGTAGGGACTCACGCACGCTTCGCGGCTTCCCGATGATCACGCTGGTCGAGTCGGGCGACTCCGCGTCGCGCGTGAGCGGGTTCGCGGATCGCCTTCTCGTCGACGTCGGGGTGCGCCTTTGTCGATGTTGCACGCGTCGGCGTTGCGCGCGTAGCCGTACGGGTACGGGGAGGCGCTCCCGGCCTTCGCACGCCAAGGTCCACTCGCTGTCGCCGCAGAGGCGCTCGCTTTCGGCCGCGCACGTATCGCGCGCCTCGTACCAGGTCTTCATGACGACGGGGGCTTCTCGCCCGCCTTGTTGGGGTACTCGTCTGATCGATGCAGAAGCGCTTGTGCGTGAGTTTGCCCTTGGCAGGAGCTCGTCGGCGAGAACTCCGCGCAGCGCATCTTCGTGTCCGGATCGAGCCAGCGGAGGGCACTTGCTCGATTGCAGAGCAATAGTCGCCCTCGACCATCGTCATGCCCGTGGGGCAGGAGCCTGGCCTTCGATCCTTCCGAGTCGCCGACGTCTTCGGCGCGATGGTCGCGTTCGCCGACTCGTTCACGACCTTCGACCGCGTCGCCGAAGGCATCGTGGACGCCACGGCCGGCATCTCGGACGCGAGCTTGGTCGGCGCTGCGGCTTCCGCCCGCGACATGAGGACCGGTACCGCTTCGGCGGCGCCCTCCGCGTGGGCGACCGACTCGCCCGACGACCCGAACGCGAGGTGCCCGAGCACCGCCGCGACCACCCACCCACACACCGCACCGATCCTAAGCAGCTTCATGGCGTTCCCTCTTCCGGGGCTCTTCGCCATGAACCGAAGCAAGGAATCGGCCACTGGAATTTTCCAGGAATACTGGGATCTGGGTGCGAAGTTCTTACGCAACGACCAGGACCCATGATGCCCGGACCCTCTCCCGAAGTCGCCTCGGGCCCCCGTCGATTCGGGCGCCCACGACCCCGACACAAGTCTATCGACCTGCACCGAAATCCGTCACGTTTTCGGTGTACCCACTTCCAATTTCGTATCGATATTAGGCAGTTGAAGACCACTTTTGAAACGCGATCGAAGAGTTCGCGCGAGGCGGGCACGAGCCCCCTGCGCGACACGTTCGACGACACGTCCGGACCCCGATCGAAACGCCGCAGCCCCGCAATTTTCGCGGAATCGTGGCCCGTCACCTCCCATCCGCGTTCCCCTGGGTCCGACCCCGTCGTTTCCGCACATCGACCGCGGCCTCGGCCGTGCGCAGCTGCGAACAAACCGACGCACAATTCACGGAAAATTCGAAGGTCTCCGCCCTTCGCGACTGAACCCTCGGTGATCCAGGTGACGCCCGCACGTCTCGGGGGCGGTGTCGGCGGACGTGGGAAGTTTTACCCCTTCGAGCGCGCACAATAGAGGACCGGCGCGGACCTGTCGTCGAGGGAAGCGTCGTCCATCGATTCCAGGCCCGGCGCACACCCGTGGAGGCACCGGGCGACCATGCGAGGCACGACGGGGCCCGTACCGTGGGCCATGGCGCAGTGGACCACGACGCCGTCGCCGCACCGGTACCCCTCGTCGTCGCACGCGGCCGCGGTGTTGGCCACACCGGGCGGCGGAGGACCGGCGACGGCCTCGAACGGTGTCGCGCAGAGCTGATCGGACAGCGACGCTCCCACGTCCACGACGACCAGGCCGGGGGCGGCGCAACCTCCAGGGCAGTCCCGGAGCGCGGCCCACGGGCATCCGCACTTCACCGGGTCGTCGTTGCACATCTTCGGGACGCGACCGACACCCGATCGTTCCAAGGTCCCGTCCACGCAGCGCGTGAGGTCCGGCGGGCAGTCGATTCCGAACAGCGCGGACGACGACTGCGTTCGGGGTCCCTGGGGCGCCGGACCGACACCGCGCTCCGAGAGCCACGTCGCGAGGCATCCGCGTGAACAGCCGGGAAGCGCCGCCACGAGGACGACCGCGACCAGCCCCGGACGCAAAAAGGCCCCCGAGCGAACTCGCGCAGGGGCCTTTCCGCGAGGCGTCATGGGAACGACGCCCGGGGGGCGCTCAGTTCTCGATGAACGACTTGAGCGGCTTCGAACGGGACGGGTGACGGAGCTTGCGCAGCGCCTTCGCCTCGATCTGGCGGATACGCTCGCGCGTCACTTCGAAGTCCTGTCCGACTTCCTCGAGAGTGTGGTCGCTCTTCACGCCGATGCCGAAGCGCATCTGGATGACCTTCGCTTCGCGGGGCGTGAGGGTGTCGAGCGCCTTCCGGGTTTGCTCGGCGAGGTTCATGTTGATGACGGCCTCGGCCGGCGAGATGACGCTCTTGTCTTCGATGAAGTCGCCAAGATGCGAATCTTCCTCTTCGCCGATGGGCGTCTCGAGGCTGATCGGCTCCTTCGCGATCTTGAGGACCTTGCGGACCTTGTCGAGCGGGAGCTCCATCTTCTCGGCGATCTCTTCCGGCGTCGGCTCGCGACCGTACTCCTGGACGAGGTAGCGGCTCGTGCGGATCAACTTGTTGATCGTCTCGATCATGTGCACCGGGATACGGATGGTGCGGGCCTGATCGGCGATGGCGCGCGTGATCGCCTGGACGAATCCACCATGGTAGGTGGAGAACTTGTAACCGCGCTTGTACTCGAACTTGTCGACGGCCTTCTTCATGAGACCGATGTTCTCCTGGATCAGGTCGAGGAACTGGAGACCACGGTTCGTGTACTTCTTGGCGATGGAGACGACGAGGCGGAGGTTCGCTTCGACGAGTTCGGCCTTCGCACGCTTGGCGAGGAGTTCCCCTTCGCGGATCGACCCGTAGGTCGAGCGGAGGGACTTCACGTCGAGCTGGAGTTCCTCTTCGACGCGCTCAGGTTCTTCGCGACGCGGAGTGACTCGCGAGGACCTCCTCGGGAACGAGGTCGCATCGGCTTGAAGCGGCGTTCGGCGGCGACGTCGCCCTTGGCGGCGCGGCTTCCTTGCGGCTGCTCCTTGTCGACGCCGGTGCGGCGCTCGAGTTCCGACGAACCGCTCCTCGCGCGTTCGATCTTCTGGATGAGGCCCGAGAGCTTCATCACGATGCGATCGATGGTGCGCTTGTTCAGGCGCATCTCCTCGAGTGTCTCGACCATCTTCGCGCGGTTGACTTCGATGTCGTGCTCGACGGTCTTCTTCTTCGTCGCGGCGGCGCCCGGGAGCGACTCACGCAGGTCCGTGGTGACCTTGTCGAGGTGCTTCACCTTGTCGATGAGACGCAGGATGCGGCGATCGGCCTCTTCCTCGTCGAACTCGCGGTCTTCGTCCTCCGCGTCACGGATGATGTCCTTCACCCGGATCTTGTGTTTGCGGAGCTTGTCGCCGAGGTCGATGATCTCGCGGACGGCCACGGGGCTGTTCAGGATCGCGTCGAGGATCGCGTGCTCGCCCTGCTCGATGCGCTTCGCGATCTCGACTTCGCCCTCACGCGTGAGGAGCGAGACGCTTCCCATCTTGCGGAGGTAGAGACGAACCGGATCGTTCGACTTCGAATAGTAGCCGTCGGCGTCTTCTTCCTTGCCGGACGAACCACCCGTGCGCTGGACGTGCTTCTTTCCTTCGGACTCTTCTTCGACGATGCGCTTCGGCGCGATCTTGACCTGCGTGGCGCCGTCGACGATCTCGATGTCCTCGTCCCCGAGGGCACCCATCACGTCGTCCATCTGATCGGAGACCACATCGACCGGGGCACCCGACTCGCTCACCTCGTCGTACGTAAGGAAGCCCTTCGCCTTGCCCGAGTCCGCGAGTTCTTTGGATTCTTTGCGGTCACGATTCTTCGTCGCCATCGCCGTCGTCACCTCGTACCTTCGCCCGCGCTTCGCACGCGGGTCCCCGGTCTTCACTTCTGTGAAACTAGTCCGTGCTACTTGATGCCGCGCCTGAGTCTCTCGCGATGTGCTGCTTCCCTCGCGATTTCGATCTCAGCCTCCCAATTTCCTACAACCTTTTCTCCCTCTCTCGCGAAGTCCGTCGTCTCTTGGGAACCCAACGTGCGACGGAGCTTCTGGGCATTGTCGAACACCGCTTTCTTCGCGTTTTCGAGGGAGTCGTGGGTCGGAGCGGCCAGCCGTTCGGAGGCGAAGGGATGGATCGTCTCCGGGATTTGCGCAAGAAAAAGGGAAACGTCCAAACGCTTTTCGCCCACGGCCGATGTTTCCGGTCGCATCTCGCCTACTTGTGTGTGTGGTGCGCCCTCTTCCCTACCTGACCTTTGTCCGTCGTTTTCGACGGAAGAACGACGGGACGGAACCGTCCACGCGCGAACGAGTCCGACGACGACCTGGGCCGAGAGCCCTTCGAGCAGATCGAGGATTTCGGATATCTCGGGGTCCTCGACCAGGGACGGATATTCGATGAGCGCGCCGACGATGGCCTTCCGCTCGGCGGAGCCAGGCGTGCGACCGGTCACACGGGCGGATCGACGATCGGGTCCACGGGGTCCCGGAGGCTCGGCGACGGCGACGGCTTTCCGGACGGACGCCTCGAGGGCGCGGAACGCCTCCGGGGATCGCACCAGATCGAGCCGGCCCGCGAGCTTGTCCGCGTAAGCCTTGACCATGCTCCGCACGAGGGGGTCGTCCTCCTCCGCGAGCAGACGACCGACCTCGGACACG
The DNA here is from genome assembly GCA_046351475.1 of Polyangiaceae bacterium. Taxonomy (GTDB): domain Bacteria; phylum Myxococcota_A; class Polyangia; order Polyangiales; family Polyangiaceae; genus JAXLYL01. Next base: position 169,697 of record JAXLYL010000006.1, on the reverse strand, counting down.
CGCGCTGCTCGCTCGTGCGCATCCGCCGAGGAGAAGGTCCCGTCGAGGGCGCACTCGACCAGATACTCGAGCATGCCCCGGGCGCGGCCCGCCACTTCACGAACGCTAGCAATGCCGCTCTTGCGAGCAAGCTCGTCCGGATCGATTCCATCGGGCAGGACCGCCACCTTGGCGCTGAGTCCCGCCGCGCGGCTGGGTTCGCGGGACGCGCGCGCCGCCTTCTTCCCCGCCGCGTCGCCGTCGAAGAGGAAGACCACGTTCTTCGTGAACCGCGTGACGAGCTTCGCTTGCTCCGGCGTGAACGCGGTCCCCAGCGGCGCGACCACGTTGGTGAGTCCGCGCGCGTGGAGCGAGACGACGTCGAAGTTTCCTTCGACCACGATCGCCTGGTCCTCCTGGCGGATGGAGCTCCGCGCCTGATGCAGGCCGAAGAGCGTGTTGCCCTTCGTGTAGATCGGACTCTCGGGGGAATTGATGTACTTCGCAGGCTTCTGATCGGTCTTCCGCGACGGGACGCCCGGCGGATCGGGAAGCAACCGTCCGCTGAAGCCCACCACCCGGCCTTGCACGTCCACCACCGCGAACATGAGTCGGTTGTAGAAGCGATCGAAATGGCCGCCGGACGAGCGCTCGACGAGGAGTCCCAGCGTCACCGCCTGGACGGGCGAGATTCCCTGCGCGCGGAGATAGGGGACGAGCGCGTCCCATCGGGCCGGCGCGTATCCGATGCGGAAGGCCTGGAGCGCTTCGTCGACCGACGAACGTGGCGCTTCGCCCGATCCCCGGGCCCACGAAGGGAGCAGATCCCGCCGCGCGAGTTCGTCGAGGGCGACGCCGCGTTCCGGGTGCTCCCGCAGTTGGGTTTCGAAGAAGGCCGCCACCGCGGCGTTGACGGCGTAGAGATCGTCTTTCTGCTGCCGGCGGCGGACGTCCTCCGGCTGCGGGGCGCGCTCGTCCTTCACTTCGATACCGAGACGTTCCGCCAACGAACGCACCGCTTCGGGGAACGTGAGGCCTTCCTGGCGCATCACGAAGTCGATGACGCTGCCGGACTCCTTGCACCCGAAGCAGTGGTAGAACCCGCTGTCCGGATTGACGTTGAAGCTGGGCGTCTTCTCCTTGTGGAACGGACACAGTCCCACGAAGCGACGACCGTTCCGCTTCAACGAAGGAATGCTCTCCGCGAGCACCGCCACGATGTCGGTGCGCTCGCGCACCTCTGCGATGGTCTCGGGCGGGATCAACGGCCGAACTCCTCCGGTGAACCCACGGGTTTTTCACGGCGTGGGTCGCCGGTCAAGAGTTCGGCCGCGGGACCGCGCGGATCGTCCGTGTCGGGAGGCGACCGCGCGAGCTGCGCTCAGGCTCCCACGTCGGCCGTGCGGGCGACGCGGGCATCGGCGAAGGTCGCGTCCACGCGATCGAGGCCCGTGATCCGGGACCAGAGCGCTTCGTGCTGTGCGACCAACGTGGATCGATCGACCCCGCGCGCCATCTGCGTGCGCAGAAGTTCCGCCCGCATCGATTCGAGGATCACGTCGGCCACGGTCTCGGGCTGCAGCGTGGGCGCGCCGGGCCGCGTGTTCGAGATCGGCGGTGTCTCCGAATCGATGCGGAGGAGCATCCGCACGATTTCCCGCCGACGCCACGCGTAGGGCGGACTCGCGTGCAGGACGCCCGGCTCGCGTTGGGACAGTTCCGCCTCCACGAGCAGATCGGCGTTGTCGAGCGCGAACTCGAGCAACGCGTGGAGGAGGCAGGCGAGCCGTTCCGACGTCTTCGCCGTCGCCGGCAACCCGAACGAGCGGAGCAGAGCGTCTTGCAGATCCCGCTCGTTCTCGTCCAGGAGCGCGATGCACAACGAGGTGCGATCCACGAACCGGCGGTAGAGTGTCCCCTTTCCGACGCCCGCTTCCTTGGCGAGTTCGTCCATGCAGATCTCGCGCATGGCTCGCTGCTGGAGCAGGTGTCGGGCGGCCGTGAGGATCCGTGCGCGGTTGCGCGCGGCGTCCGCCCTTTCCGTCGGCTCCTGGGCCGCCGGCAACGATTCACTTCCTACGACGGGCAAACGTCGGACGGACTCTCGCCCCATGTCGCTGCGCTTCGCGGTCTTCTCGCGTTCGGTCATTTTTGACTGCCCCCCGGCATTCATCCCCCCGTCACGAAGGCGTGACCTCTCCGTTATGCCGAACTTCGGGGGGTTTCGTCGAGTTCGGCAATCCGGATTTGTCATGAAATCTGTGCGACGCTCGACAGAAGGACCACGGTCCTCTTGAACTGCTTGCAATCGGACGAATGTCCGATTCCTTCCGGCAAATCAAACTGAATCCTTTTCAACGGTTGCGCTGCCATCGGGCCGTGCGCCCGGATGGCGCACGGACATCCGTCGATCCGCGCTCCCGGACGCGCCCGTCTCCTTCGCTCGTGTCGACGTGCGCCCGACGACTTTCCTCGAGGTCGCCATCGCTTCCGAGAGGACGATCGACGTCGACCACCGCCGCGTGAGTTCCGGCGTCGAGCATCGGAAGGCAGCGACCGCGGACGGGGCCTTCTCGGGCGTGATCAACGTCGACGTCGAGGACGGCGACGACGTCTCGTCGTTCGAACCGTCGTCGCCATCGTCACGCGAAGGGTTCGTGACGAAGGAGACGACGGAGACGACGGAGATCGAGGGAACAGGACGACATGCTGCGCGCGACCGGCAGCCCGATGATCCGTCGGACGTGGAGCGGGGCGTTCGACACTGACCCGGACCACGTCTCCAGCGACGTCGTCATCGGCGGCATCCCGACCGCTCGACCCGGGACGCTTGGCCGAACGCGGCGGATGGCGAGCGGTCGCGTCGGGTGTCATCGGCGTTGAACTCCCGTTCACCCCATGATAGTTGCCGCGCGCCCCGTGGATCCCTCGGATTCGCGGGAACGAAGGCGGATCCGCCACGGCGCGTCCGCCCTTCCCTTCGCCGCGCTTCCTCCCTACCTGTTCGTCCGTCCGTACTTCTCGAAGGAGCCCTTCGTCGTCATGACGCAATCGATTCCCGTCGGTTCTTCGGCAGCAACCCTTGGCAGCGTGGGCAAGGGCAAGGTGGTTCAAGTCATCGGCCCCGTCGTCGACGTGGAGTTCGAAGCCGGCCGGCTCCCCAAGATCTTGAACGCCCTCAAGGTGACGAACCCGTCGATCTCGAACGCGAAGGACAACCTCACGCTCGAAGTCGCGCAGCACCTCGGTGAGAACACGGTCCGCGCCATCGCCATGGACACGACGGACGGCCTCGTCCGCAACATGGAGGTGCGTGACACGGGCGCCCCCATCGCGGTCCCCGTCGGCAAGGAATGCCTCGGACGAATCCTCAACGTCATCGGCGATCCCGTCGACGACGCGGGTCCCGTCAACGCCACGAAGCGCGCGCCCATCCACCGTGCGCCGCCCACGTTCCAGGAACAGTCGACGAAGGTCGAGATGTTCGAGACGGGCATCAAAGTCATCGACCTCATCGCCCCCTACCGCAAGGGCGGCAAGATCGGGCTCTTCGGCGGCGCCGGCGTCGGCAAGACCGTCCTCATCCTCGAACTCATCAACAACGTCGCCAAGGCCCACGGCGGTGTGTCCTGCTTCGCCGGCGTCGGCGAGCGCACCCGCGAAGGCAACGACCTGTGGCTGGAAATGATGGAGTCGAAGCTCGACTCCGGCGCCCCCGTTCTTTCGAAGGTCGCCCTCGTGTTCGGTCAGATGAACGAGCCGCCGGGAGCCCGCGCCCGCGTTGCCCTCTCGGCCCTCACCATCGCCGAGTACTTCCGAGACGAGGAAGGTCAGGACGTCCTCCTCTTCGTCGACAACATCTTCCGCTTCACGCAGGCCGGTTCGGAAGTGTCCGCCCTCCTCGGTCGTATCCCGAGTGCCGTCGGTTACCAGCCGACGCTCTCCACGGAGATGGGTGGTCTCCAGGAGCGAATCACGTCGACGAACAAGGGCTCGATCACCTCGATCCAAGCCATTTACGTCCCCGCCGACGACTTGACCGACCCCGCGCCGGCCACGACGTTCTCCCACTTGGACGCCACGACGACGCTCTCACGCGAAATCGCGTCCCTCGGCATCTACCCCGCCGTCGACCCGCTCGACTCCACGTCGACGATGCTCGATCCGCAGATCATCGGCGATCGTCACTACGACGTCGCGCGCCGCGTTCAGGCGACTCTCCAGAAGTACAAGGACCTGCAGGACATCATCGCGATTCTCGGCATGGACGAACTGAGCGAAGAGGATCGCCTCGTCGTCTCCCGTGCGCGCAAGGTCCAGCGCTTCCTTTCGCAGCCCTTCTTCGTCGCCGCCCAGTTCACGGGCCTCGCTGGCAAGCTCGTCCCCTTGAAGGAGACGATCGACGGCTTCGACGAGATCGTCACCGGCAAGGTCGACGACCTTCCGGAGCAGGCGTTCTACCTCCAGGGCAACATCGACGAAGTGAAGGCTCGCGCGCGCGAACTCATGAAGGCCTGATTCCATGGCCACCGACGACGTTCGCAGCGACAAGATTCACCTCGAAATCGTCACGCCGAAGGGCCGTGCTCTCGACACCTCCGTCGACGAGGTCACGGCTCCGAGCGTGGGCGGCGAGTTCGGCGTCATGCCGGGCCACGTCCCCGTGCTCGTCGCCCTCCGCACCGGGATCGTCTCGTACCGACAGGGTTCGGAGACGACGAAGGTGGCGGTCGGTACCGGGTTCGCCGAAGCGGGTGCCAACCGCCTCCTCATCCTCACCGACGAATTCGTCGAACGGAGTTCGGTCGACCCGGTGCTCGTCCGCAAGGAACTGGCCGAGGTCGACGCGCAGATTCCCCTCGTCGATCCGACGGCGCCCGGTGCGGAGCAGGAGGAGCTCAAGGAGAAGCGCAACGTGCTCATCCAGCGTCAGAACTGGTTGGCCGCGCAGCTCGAACTCTACGGCGATCCGCCTCCGCCGACGCTCCGTCCGTACGAGGAATACGGCCCGACGCCGCTCCCCGAAGACGAAGACGCCGCGCGCCACGAAGCCGCGGAGTCCTGACGTCGTCGCGCGTCCCTCCACCCCGCCCGTCCCGACATGACTCGTTGGTCCTTCGCCCTCGGCGTGCTCGCGGCGACCCTCCTCTCGGTGGTCGTCGTCGCCAAGACGCCCTGGGAAGTGCACCCCCTCGACCTCCTCGACGCGTCCCCCGAGGCGGCTGCCTCGCCGACGACCGTCGCGGACGCGGCGACCGTCGCCCCTTCCGTGGGCGTGGTCGTCGTCGACGCGGGCGACGTCGCACCGCCGGAGCTCCCCGATGCCGCGGAGCGCGTCGCTGTGACCGGATCGGGTCCGCGTTCGGTTCGCGCGGGGGTGATCCTCGTGGCCTACGCGGGCGCGGAAGGTGCGGGTTCGACCGCGCGATCCCGTGACGCCGCGCGTGCCCTCGCCGACTCCCTGGCGACCGCCGCACGTTCGGACTTCAAGGCCGCCGTCGCACGCGGAGACTCGGGTTCCGTCGAGGACATCGGTCGGATTCCGCGGGGCGTCCTCGAGAAGGCCGTGGAGTCGGAACTCTTCGCGTTGCCCGTGGGTGACGTGAGTGCGGTCGTCGACACGCCGCGCGGGTACTGGATCGCGAAGCGACTCGAATGATACAAACCGGTGCGATTCGCGCGCACGTGACGCACCGGACGAGGAGTTGACCATGGCCACGATCGACATCAAGCGCTCCCACAAGCTCGACAAGACCGACGCGAAGACGAAAGCCGAGGAGGTCGCGAAGAATCTCGAGACCAAGATCGGCATCGAGTGGAAGTGGGAAGGCGACACGATCCGGTTCGACACGCCGAAGGGCGCGGCGAAGGGCGTGAAGGGCGAACTCCGTGTGTCGGACAACGACGTCCACGTCCTCGTGGATCTCCCGTTCCTCCTCCGTGCGATCAAGGGAACGGTCGAAGACAAGATCAACGAGAAGCTCGCCGGCTTCTCCTGAGCGCACCGATCGGGACGGACGCTCACGGGCGTCGCGAGCGCGGCGTCCGAACCGGTCGCGGGACGGTATACATCCGTTCATTTCGTCCTCGCGGGCGAACGGCGGCTTAGGGTAGAGTTCCCCCATGGGGTGCGTGAGCGCGCCCCGGCACGCCCATGGCGGATCCCACGTCGAACGACCCGAAACCCGACGACGGCGCGACCGAGTCCTCCCTGGACGTGACGGCGGACGCGGATCTGTCGGACTCTTCGGAGCTTCCTGATGCGGACGCGTCGGTCCCGGCGGATGCGCTCTCCTCCACGGACGTTCTTCCCGCGGATCCGTCGTCGGTGGACCTCACGGAGCACGCGGAGGAATTCGATTCGTCGACCGACGTGACGCTGGCGGCCCTGCCCGACGCGCCGTCGAGCTTGGACGTCACGTCCGATGCCGAGAGCCTGCCCGACGTGTCGGCCCTCGATTCCGTCGATTCCGACGTCGAGGTCCTGGACGACGCCGAGATCCTGGAAGCGGACGACGAAGTGCCGGTCACCGCCGAACTCGCCGCGCCGTCGGCGGACGCGCGCGCGCTCGACGCGAAGGTGGCCGCGGCGGAGGGCCCCGCATCCGTCGCGCCGAAGTCCATGGCGGCCGAAACGCCGCCCGTGTCGGTGCGTCCGTCGGTATCGCGCCCACCTCGCGCCGATTCGATGGCGCCCCTCGGCCCGGACGCCGACGTCTCCAGTCTGCAATGGCTGCGGGCCGAACTCGAGGCCGCCGAGGGGGCTCGCGAGAAGGCTCGACTTCTCTCGGGAATCGGAGAAATCGAGGAACGCAGCGGCGACGACATCGGCGCCGCGCGAGACTACCTCGCGGCCTGGACGACCGACGGAACGGATCGGGAATCGCTGGAAGGTCTGGTCCGCCTCCTCGAACGTCGTCGGGCCTCGAAGAACCGTGCGCGTTTCCTCGACGCCCTCGTCGACGCCGCCGCGACGCCCGACGAACGCGTCCGTGCGCTCGTCCTCCGCGCCCTTCACCTCGAAGAGTCCGTCGACGACCTCGACGGCGCCACCGACAACCTCGAGGAAGCGGTCGGGCTCGAGGCCTCGCCCGGTGAACTCGCGACGGCGCTGCTCACGCTCGAAGTCATCGCCGCGAAGAAGGGCGACGACCGCGCCCGCGCTTCGGCCCTCGTTCGGCGCGCGAGTCTGCCCGGCGACAGCGCGTGGCGTGCCCTCCTCTTCCTCGACGCGGCAGAAGCGGCGTTCGACGCCGGTGACGTCGCGCGCGCGTTCGAATTGCTCGGGGACGCGCGTGCCCTCGACGAAAGGGCCACGTTCACCGTCGCCCTGGCGACCGAGCGACTCGTGGCGCGTGCGCCCGGGGACGAAGGATCCGAAGAAGCCGCGCTCCGCCGTGGGATGCTCGCCGACGCGCTCGAGGCCGAAGCGGACCTGGTCGCGATCGCCCGGAGCGACGGATCCCGGGGCGACGCGCTCGGAGTGCCCAAGTGGGTCCGTACCACCGCCCACCTCGTGGACACGCTCGTGCGGGCCGCCACGCTCCGCGAAGCTTCGGGAGAAACCTCCCACGCCGAACGGAAGACGGTCGCGCGCGGGCAGCCGCGGCGGATCTCGGTTCGCGGGAAGCCGAAGCGGTGGTCCCCGTGCTCCTCGCTTCCCTCCTCCGGCTCGCTGCGCGTCGTGGAGACGGACCGCGCGAGGGCGAACTCGCGACCGAACGACTGCAGGTCTCCGCACGCGGCCCGTCCGCCGCGGCAGAATACGTCCGCGTCGCCCGCGCCCACGACGGGAGCGGACGACGGGACGAAGCGACGGCGGCCATCGCCACGGCGCTCGAGATGGATGCGTCGTCGGTGCCGGCGCGCGCGTTCGCACTCGTGGTCGCTTCCCGTGGTGCCCCCGCCGAATTCGCGAGGACGCTCGAGTCCGCCGCGTCCGTCTTCTCGACGGCGGACGCGAAGGCACGGGCGTTCCTCCTCGCCGGGTACGTGTGGGCCGTCCTCGCCAGGAGCGCGACGCCCGCACGACGTGCTCTCGAGAAGGCGGCGGAACTCGGAGAACCGAAGAAGGTCGTCGCACGCTTCGGAAGGACGCTGGCGAGCCTCGTCGAGGACGGCGAATGGTACGACGCCGCCACCCGCGATCTCCTCGCCGAGGACGTGGGCACCCTCGAAGCGTCGACCCTCCGTTTCGAACTCCTCCGCTCGGCGCTCGTCCAGAAGGACGGTGCGGCCTCGCTCCGGATCCTGGAGTCGATGGCGCGCGCGGAACGAGGATCCCACGTCGCCACGCTCCTCACCGCCCTCCTTCCCGCGTCGTACCTCGGCCTCGCGGCGGACGCGACGACGGGGGCTCGGGTGCAGGCGCTCGACACGCTCGTCGCGGGAGTGGAGGATTCCAAGCTCGGGACCTCCCTCGGCGCGCTCGCGGCTCTACGCTCGCTCGCTTCCGGTGCGATCGAGGACGCTGCGTCGCGAGCAGCGAAGCTCCACGCCGCCGATCCGGGGCACCCCTTCCTTTCGACGTTGGCCTCCGAACTCGCACGTCGTCTCGGGGACGTGACGGAATCCGGGGCCATCGCGCGACGGGAAGCGGCCGCGACCAACGACACCGAGCGGGCCGCCGCGGTCCTCCTCGAGGCGGGGCTCACGCGATTCAGGGCCGGTGAGAGGACGGCGGCGCTCCAAGACTTCGAAGCGGCCGTCGGCGACGCGGAAGCTTCCGTGCGACCGGTATTGACGTGGGCATCGCGCGTCCCCGAAGGGAGCGACACGGCGTCGCTCGAAGCGGCGTACGAACGGACCCGGAGCCGGACGGACGAACTCGGTGTCCTCGCGCTCGACCGATTCGCCAGGGCCATCGCGTCCGGCGACGACGACGTCGCGCGGGAAGCCCTGGCCGACGCCGACACCCACGCCGAGGGCGACGTCCAGGTCGCGGCGGCCCTTCTCCGTCTCGCGTGGCCCGGAGCGACGTCCTACGCCGAGGCGCTGGACGGCGCACTCGAACGCATCGCGAGTCGGGGCCCCGCCGCACACGAACTCGTCGCTGCCGAGACTCTTCTCGCCGCACGGAGCAGGAGCACGGACGCCGCGACCCAGGCCGCTCGTTCCTGGTACGCGGCCGGAGGAGGTGCCGTCCCCGCCCTCGAGTGGTTCGGCGGGACGCTCCTCGCGAACGACCTCGAGAGCGAAGTGGAAGCCCGTCGAGCGCTCGCCACGAGTCTCGACGGCGTCGTCCGGGAACCCTTGGCCGCGAGTGCAGCGCAACTCCGGGACGTTCTCGACGGTGGACGGGGCACCGCGCCTCTCGTCGACGGCACCCACGAAGCGTCACGCCTCGTGAACCTCGATCTCGCGCCCCCCGGCTCGGATCCCCGCCGGCGCGGCGCCGCGCTCGACGAGCTCGACGGCGTCCTCGGCAAGGACGCGGACGTCGTCGCGAAGTCGATGGCTGGATGGTCGTTCGTCGTGGCCGGTGACTTTCCGAGCGCGGCGAAGGCGTTCGAGTTCGTCGTCGATCGCGACCCGACGGACGTCACCGCCTGGGAGGGACTTCGGACCGTCGCCCTCGCCACACGCGACACGACGAAGCGCGCCGAGGCATCGGAAGCGCTGGGCGAACAGTGTCGGGACGACGGACGCGGAGCGGAATTCTGGGAGGAAGCCGGGAACCTCTGGAACGAGCTCGGGGACGAATCGCGCGCGCTCGAAGCGTACGACGCCGCGTTCGCCCGTGACGCTTCCCGCAAGATCGCGTTCGATCGGATCTTCCGCCGGGCCAAGGACCGGAAAGAAGGCGATCGGATCCTCGCCCTCGTGAAGCGGCGTCTCGACGTCACCGAGGACGACAAGGAAATCGCCCGCCTCTTCTGGGAGGAGGCTCGGGTCCTCCGTGAACGCGACGACCAGGACGGTGCGCTCCGGGCGCTCGAGAACGTCGCGGTCCTCGAGCCGGACCACGTCGGGGCCCTCGCGCTCACGGGCGAGATCTTCATCCGTCGGGGCATGTTCGCGGAGGCCGCGACGCAGCTCTCGCACCTGGCGACCATCGCCGAAGCGCCGCCGAAGAATCGGGTCACCGCGGGTGTCGCCGCGGCCGATCTCTTCGAGAACAAACTCGACAGCCACGACAAGGCCGTCGAGGTGCTGAAGACGCTGCACGACGCGGGTCTGTCGACCATGCCGGTGCGGGAACGCCTGGCACGAGCCGCGGCACGGGCCGGAGCGTGGGAAACGGCCGCGCGGATCCTCCTCACGTTGATGAACGAGCGCACGGAGAAGTCCGGCCGCATCGACGCGGCGCGCCTCGCCATGACCGTGTACCGCGATCGGCTCGACGCCAAGGCTTCGGCGCGCCCGGCCATCCACAAGCTCCTCGACGAGTCTCCCGCGGACGGGGAGGCGCTCGCCTTGCTCCTCGAGGTCGAGACCGAGAAGGAGCCCCGCAGCAGGTACTTGCAACATGCACGCACAACGCTCGTCGAGCTGGCCGCGAAGGGCCCCGTGGACGAGTACCTCGTGGAGCGACTCGTGCGCGTCGCGAAAGCTCTCCAGGACACGCCCCTCCATACGGCCGCCCTCGGTGCGAAGGTCGCGCTCGGAAAGGCGACGGCCGACGAGGAGCGCGCGTTCGAACACGCGCTGGGTCAGAAGCCTCGCGTTCCCCAGATCCGTCTGACGGAGGCCCATCTGCGTGCCCTGGGAGCACACGGGGACGAAGGGCCCATGGCCACGCTCTTCGCCGAGCTCGGGCCGACGGTCGCCGAGGCCATCGGTCCCTCCCTCGCCGGCATGGGTGTCACGAAGCGTGATCGCGTGGACGCGCGCAGCAGCATCGCGCTCCGCAACGAGATCGCGGCTTGGTGCGGCGCCCTCGGAGTCCAGGAGTTCGAGCTCTACGTCGGCGGCAAGGACAAGGACGACGTCCAGGGCATTCCTGGCGAGACGCCGGCCATCGTCGTCGGAGCCGCCCTCGGCTCTCCCCTCCCCGCGGAAGCCCGTGCTCGGGTGGCACGGGAAATCTGGTGGATGACCCGGGGAGCGTCGGTCGTTCGACATCGGGACGACACGGCGCTCGCCGCCCTCGTCGTCGCGGCGTGTCGCGTCGCGGACGTGCGTGTCGAGTCTCCTCCCTACGCCGTGCTGGCCGAGTTCGAGAAGGCCATCGGCAAGGCGATTTCGCGCAAGACGAAGAAAGCACTCCCGCCCCTGTGCAAGGCGGCCGTGACGTCGGGCGTCGAGCCACGCGCTTGGGCGAAGCGGGCGATGGCTTCGGGCGATCGCGTAGCCGTCGTCGCGTCGGGCGATCCGCTCCGTGTGCTCCGCGCCGCGTTCCCGGAGGCTGGCGACCGACTTCCCTCGATCGCGAGCACGGACCCTCGCGCCCAAGAACTCCTCCGATTCGTCCTTTCGCCTGCCTATTCGGAAATTCGACGTGCGCTCGGCCTGGAGGTCGCCACGTGAGCGATTCGAAGGACGATCTGCCGCCGGAGCTCGAGGGCGTGGACTGGGACGCCGCTCTCGACGAGTGGGAACAGAACGCGTTCGCACCCGAGGTGGCGACGGACACGGAGACCCTGAAGCGCGCCGACCTCGTGGCGCCGCCCACGAAGTCGGTCCCGCCGCCCGCCGTCGCCGCGAAGCCCGTGGCGAGCGCCGACGCCACCGTCGACGTTCCAGCCATCGGCACTCCCACGCCGCTCGTTCCGCCGCCGCCCGCGGCCGGACCGAGGATCTCGCGGCCGCCGCAGGAATCGAGCATCGACGTCTCCGAAATGGCGGAGAGCCTCGACGGGGAGTCCGAATCGGACGCCGCGCTCCGTTCCGGTGGGGCGCTGTCCACGGGCAGCGTCGCGGCCTACGTCGAACTCGACGACGAGCCGCCGCCCTCGGTCACCAAAGCCCGTCCGCTTCTCGCGGCGGAAACCGCTTCCCTCGCCGAAGCGATCGAACGAGCCCGTTCCATCCCGGTTCCGGAGGTGGGGCCTTCGTCGCTGGACGTGGCAGCCCGTCTGGGAGAACTCACCGATCGCGACTCCGTGATCTCCGTGGAGACCGCCGCGGCCCCGAAGGCTGCGTCGCTCCCTTCGATTCCGAAGGCGCCCAGCGCGCGCGAATTCGACGCCCACGAGGAAGTCACGTCGCATGGCGGAGCGTTGCGCGGAGCGGAAGCGATCCACGTTCCCGAGTCGCGTCGGTTCGATCCGAACGAGGACACCTCGGTACGATCCCTCGCCGCGCTACGGGCGGCTTCCCTGCGCGCCGAACGGGATTCCGCCTCCGGCAAGGACGATCTCGCCGACACCTCGACGAGGCCGCGCGGCAAGGTCGGCGGCGTTCCCGAAGGCGAACGGCGATGGGACGACGAGAAGCGGGCCGCACTCCACCTCGACGAAGCCGCGCTCACGTCGCTCGTCGCTCGGGCCGAGTGGTTCGAAGCCGAAGCGCGTGTGCGTCCGAATCCGGAGGCCATCGCACGTGGGCTCGTGGTCGCGAGCGAGATGCGCGCGATGGCGGGCGACGTCGAGACCGCGAAGGCGCTCGCACGCGAGGCCCGTGGCCACTCCGACGACCCGTTCGTCACGCGGCACCTCCGGAGCCTCCACGACCTCGCCTCGGAGACCGACGACGTCGTCGAACTGCTCGACGACGAAGCGTCGCGTGTCGCCGTCGAGTCGGCGCGCATCCACGCGAAGCTTCTCGCCGCCGACGTGGCGCGCGTCCACGGCGGCTCGAAGGACGTGGACGGCATCTGGGAACGCATCTTCCTGGAGCATCCTGGCGACATCCGCGCCGCCGTCGGGCGGGCAGCCCGGGCCCTCGCCGCGTCCGAGACCACGTCCCTCGCGCTCACGATGCCGGAGGTGCCGTCGTTCACGCCGGTCGCGAACGTCGTGGCGACCGCGTTGCGCTTGCGGGGAATCGGGGCCGGCGACGATCGGGATCCGAAGCTCGCGCGGAACCTCGACATGGCGGCGGCGCGTACGGCGTTCGCGGCACGGGACACCGATGATGCGTCGACCGCGTTCGCGCGGCTCGCGGAGCTCGACGAACTCCACGGGGCCGCGACGTGGGCCCAGGCCATGCTCGTCGGTGCGCGCGAAGAATCCCGCGCGGACCTCCGTGCGCCCCTGGCCGAGTTGGCGCGTCGGGGCGACAAGGACGCCGCGCGTACGCTCGCCACGCGCGCTCTCGAAGTCCGGGACACGCCTCTCCTCCGGGAATCGATGATGCTCGGGGCCGGTGATTCGGACGCCGAGCGGGGAATCCTCCTCGCCCTCGCCGGCGAAACGGGCCTGCCCCTCGAGACGCTCCTGGACGTCGCGAGCGAAGAAGGCCTGAGGCCCCTCGCTGCCGCGCTCGGCTCCCTCCTTCCTCGGCAAGGACTCGCACGTTCCTCGGCCGAGGGTCCGAATCTCGAGGCCTTCGCCGCGCTCGGGGCCGGCGACGATGGCACGCGCATCGCGACCCGGTTGGCGCGCCTGCTCGCGTGGGGAGGGAAACCGAGCGCCGTCACGTCCGCCGCGACGAGTTACGTCCCGCGGGACGCGACCTTGGCGCGCGTCCTCGGGTGCGATCTGTTCGACACGGCGGACGCGGTCGCCTCGCTCTCTTCCCTGCTCGAGGAGTGGCCGATCCGCGACACCGACGGCGAGGACAAGGACCGGGCGCTGGCCGTCGGGATCGTGCACGAACTCCGCCACGACGCCGTGGCCGCCGTCCACGCGTACGACGCTGCCCTCGCGCTCGATGCGAACGACGCCGTCGCGATCCGCGCGATCCAGACGAACTCCCGCGAGCGGGAGATCGAGGTCCTCGAGGAGGCGGCCGACGCGAGCGAAGGATTGCCCGGCGCGCTCTGGTTGCTCGAGGCGCTCGCGCGTTCGCCCGAACTCGCTCCGGGGACGACGCTTCCCAATTTCGAAGCCGCACACGACAAGAGCCCCACGTTCCCGGTCCCGGCGTTCCTCGCCGAACTCGCCGCGGAGAACAGCGGGCAATTCGAGGAAGCGGTACGGTGGCTCGAGGTCTCCCGGGCGCGGGCGACCGATCCGACCGAACGCGCGATCCTCGCGACGCGCGCGGCGTATCTCCTGAGGGAAGGCGATCCCGACGCGTTCGCGCGGTACCTCGGCGAAGCGCTCCAATCCCGCCCCGACGACGTGGGTCTGTGGGAGACGAATTCGCAGCTCGGCACGACGTCGGCGGAAGCGCGTGCGAGGTTCCTCGAGAAACGTGCGGCAGCGAGTGGCGGAAGCGAGCGGGAGGCGTACACGCTCCGGGCGGCGTACGAGTACCTCGCCGCGCGCGATCCGGAGAGCGCACGACGGGTCGCCTCGGAGTTCTTCGGCGACGCACGTCCCAACGATTCGCTCCTCGCGATCGTGTCGGAACGAGCGGAGCGGGAGAGCGGGAACGTCTCGCGCATCGCCGACGAGCTGCTCGCCGCGGCGAAGGCGGCCGAGTCGGCGGACGATCGTCGGGAAGCCTACGAACGCCTCGCCGAACTCGATCGGACCGCCCGGAACGACGCGGCGAGCGCGCTCCTGTGGCACCGGACCATCCTCGAAGAGCTCCCGCACTCGAAGCCGAGCCTCCGTCACGTCGAACGCACCTACGTCCGGGACGGCCGCATCGACGAGCTCGAACCCATCGCCACGGCCATCGCCGAGGCCCTCCGGGGCGAGGACGGCGGCGAATGCGTCGCCCACGTCGAACTCGCCACGCGTCTCGCCCAGAAGCGCGGAGCCACGGATCGCGAACTCCACGTCCTCACCGAACTCGGTGCCGAACAGAAGGAGACCGCGCGCGCGACCATCCGGCGTCGGTACGCGCTCGCGCGTGGTTCCGCGGACGCTTCGGAGCTCATCGCGTCCATCGCGACCTTGGAACGCCTGACCCACCGGGACGAGGAAATCGCGACACTGGCACTACGACGTGCCGAAGCGGCCGCGCGGACCACCCATCGTTCCGATCTCTTGGTCGCTCTCGACGTCGCGAACGAACGGCTCCCCGGGGATCTGGTGGTCGCCCGTGTCCGCGCGGAATTGCTCCGACGCCATGGTGACCCCGCGGCCGCGGCCGCCGCCTTCGAAGCCCTCGGCAATCTCGTGCGCGTGCCCCGACACAGGGCGTTCGCCATGTACCGCGCGGCGACGCTCTGGCTCGACGGAACCGGCGACGAGGCCAAGGGCATCCCCGACCTCGAGGCGGTGTCCGGGATCGATCTCCACTTCCGGGACACGTTCGATCGCCTCTCGGCGCTCTACACCAAGCACGGGCGGACGAAGGAACTCGCCGACCTCCTCACGCGACGTCTCGAGGGTGTGGAAGCTTCGGAAGAGCGCGTTCGTCTGCAGGTGGAGCTCGCACGTACCCTCCTGGCCGTCGGGGGTCTCGAGGAAGCCGAGGCCGCCCTGGAAGCGGCTCTCGCGGCCAAGCCGGAACAGCCCGACGCGCTCTTCGTCCTCGCGGACGTCGCCGTCCGGCGACAGCACTGGACGAAGGCCGAGGCGGCTCTCCTCCAGTTGGGTCGCCTCGCTCCCTCGCCCGAAGAGCAGGTCCGGGTGTACCTCGAACTCGGCGACCTCTACTCCGAGCACCTCGACAACCTCGATCGGGCGGAACTCAGCTACCGGGAGGTCCTGAAGCGACTTCCGGGCGACGTCACCGCCATCGAGCGTCTCGTCGGGGTGTTCCGTCGTAAGGGGGACGCGAAGCGCGCGATCGAGACGCAACAGGAACTCGTGCAACACGCGCCGAATCCCGAAGTGAAACGTGCGCGCCTCGTTCTGCTCGCGACGCTGTTCGAGGAAACGGCGAAGGACAACCGGAAGGCCGAACAGACGCTCGAAGCGGCGCGGCGTGAGTTCCCCAGCGACACCACGATCCTGCGGGCGTTCGTCGAGTTCTACCGCCGCCACAAGCAGACGCCGGCCGCCCAGGTCCTCATGGATCGTTCGGTCGCCGACGCGAGAAGGACGTTCGCGGCGGGACGCCTCACGCCCGCGCTCCTCGAAGTCGTCGCCACCGTCCACGACCTGCGCGGCAAGAAAGACGGTGCGCGCGCGGCTCTCGCCGCCCGCGCGGCGTTCGAGGGGCAGCCGACCGACTTGGTGGGCGCCGGAGCGCGCGCCGGCGATCCTCGGTTCGACGACCTTCTCGCCCCCGAAGCCGTGAGCCCGGCGCTTCGTTCCTTGCTCCGCCGCACCGGGGACGCGCTGGACGCGACCCTTCCCTTCGATCCGAAGAGCAAAGGTGGCGCACCGCTCGCGGCGTCGACGTCGGAAGCGCGACGCATCCACGTCATCGCCGAGACGATGAAGGTCCAGCCGCCGGAACTATACGTCACGCGCGCGATCCAGGGCGTCGTGCCCGTCGTCTCGTCGCCACCGACGCTCCTCATCGGGGAGACCGTGCTCGCGAGTCCGAACGACGCCCTCTTCACGTACTCCGTCGTCCGCGGGCTCAAGCTCACGCAAGCGAAGGCGAGCGCCCTCGCACGATCGAAGCCGGAGGATTCTGCCCTGCTCCTCTTCGGCCTCCTCCGCACGCTCGAGAAGAACTTCAAGCCGGAGGGCGTGAAAGAAGACGCTCTCGCCGCGATGGCGCGCAAAGTCGCCGCCGCGCTCCCGAAGGCCACCGACGCGGACACCCTGACCGTCGCCCTCGAGGTCATGGGCGCGCTGGGGAAGGACATGGCGAACATCGGGGCGCACTTGGTCGCGTGGGCGAACCACGCGGCGCTCCTCGCCGTGGGAGATCCCAACGTGGCCATCGAAGCCATCGCCGTGTCGATCGGCATGCCCAAGGGCGCCCCTTCGACGCCGAAGGAACGTGGGCTCTGGATCAGCAAGACTCCCGAAGTGAAGGAGATGTTGGCCTTCGGAGCGGGAGACGCCTACGCGGAGGCGCGCGTCCAACTGGGACTCGCGAACGTGGGCGGCAGCGGATTCCCGAAGCCGCCGGGCTGAGACGGCGACGGCGAAGTCGGCACGTCAGTCGACCACGACGTGGACGCGATCCCGGGAACCGGCTGCAACGACCTCGAGGACGTGGGCGCCACGCGCGAGGGGCCAGTCGAACTCCACCGTGTCGTCCGACACGACGTCCTTGCCGTGAATGGACCTGCCGTCGACCATGAGGCGGAGACCGGATGCCCCGTGACCGCCGGGTCCGGACACGGCGCGTACGACCACGCGCTGTCCGGAGAGGGGTCGTTCCGGGTCGACGACGAATCGCGCGCCTTCCTTCGGACTCGTGATCCGCACGGGTCCGGCTTCCGACGCGAACGTCGCACGGACCACCGGCCCCGACGGACAGAGGGGCGAAACGTCCGTCGGTGCGAGGGAACGGCGCGTCGCGCGTGCCCAGGGAGCGAACGTGTCGGGATACCATTCGAAGGTCCGTCGCTCGACGAACGTTGGGTCGCACCCGACGCCGGCACGGAGTCCGTTCCGACGGTCGATGGCGACGTGCTCGTGCATTCGGCACGGTTTCGAGACGGTGGCCGGAGGCATCCGTTCGTCGACCGCATGGGGACAGGCATCCGTGGCGAGGCCGCCGGACAGGGGACAAATCTTGCGGACGACCAGATCGTCACGACGAGGGTACGGGTGGCCCGAGGCTTCGGGTGCCTTCGCCACACGCTCCGCGTCGAGGTGACGGACGGCGGAGACCATGACGTCCCGGAAGAGCGGCGCCGCCCCCGAAACGCCGCTCACGCCCTCCATCCCGTGTCCGTCGAAGTGACCGACCCACACGCCCACGGTCACGTCGTCCGTGAATCCTACGGTCCAGTTGTCGCGATAGCCCTTCGACGTGCCCGTCTTGACCGACACGGGAAACGGCAATTCGAGGGCATTCCCGTCGCCGAAGGCGGAGCGACGCGCGCGGGCGTCGGAGAGGACGTCGGCCAGACTCGCCGCGAGATCGGCGCGGAGCACCCGTGTCGGCGCTCCAGGAGCCACGTCGACCACCCGACCGTCGGCGTGCGTCATGCGTGAGACGAACCGGAGTGGAAGGGACTCGCCGCGACGCGCCAGGGTCGCGTAAGCGTGGACGAGTTCCAGCAACGTCACCTCCCCCGAACCGAGCGCCACCGCCACGCCGTAGTGCGCCGGGTCGGCGTCGAGCGACGTGAATCCGAAGCGACGGAGCCCCTCCAGGAGCGGTCCTTCGCCGAGCCGGGACGCCGTCCAGACCGCCGGGACGTTGTACGAGTTCGCCAACGCGTCGCGGAGGCGCACGGGGCCGTGGAACGTCCCGTCGTAGTTCTTCGGGGAGAACGTCGCGTCCCGACCTTCGACCTCGAGTTCGAGATCCGGCAAGAGGGTCGTCGAGTCGAAACCGAGTCGCTCCATCGCGAGCGCATAGACGAAGGGCTTGAGCGTGGAGCCCGGTTGCCGACGGGCGCGTACGCCGTCGTTGCTCCCGAGGGACTTCCGGTCGAAGTAGTCGTCGGAACCCACGTACGCGAGCACGTCGCCGGAAGCGTTGTCGACGACGACGACGCTGGCCGCGGACCCACCCCGCCCCGCCAGGGACCGCGTGGCGCGGCTCGCGAGGATTTCGGCGTCGCGTTGCAGTCCCGACCGCAAGGTCGTCGTCACGTCGGTGACTCCGTCGACGGTCATGTCGACGTTGGGAGCGACCGCGCCGGACGTCACCGCGACGACGAAATGGGGCGCTCCGAAGGACGCGCCCTCCCCGTGGCGTCGGAGCGGTTCGGCGAGCGCCGTCTCGAAACGATCCCGGGACGACCCGGCCTCCGCGTTCCGGAGTACGACGAGGACGTGATCGCGCCTTCGCCGCGCCCGGAGTTCGTGCCGCGCGATGTCGTAGTACGACGGTCCCCTCGGGAGCGCGGCGAGCGCGGCACTCTCGGCGAGGGAGAGATCCTTCGCGGACTTGCCGAAATAGTGCCGACTCGCCGCCTCCACGCCGCGAATCTGGGGACCGAACGGCACCTCGTTGACGTAGGCCTCGAGGATCGTTCGCTTGTCGAAGGACGCCTCGATGCGGAGAGCGAGAGCCATCTCCGAGAGTTTGCCGAGGAGCGTCTTCGGATGGGGCCGGACGACGCGCGCGAGCTGCATCGTCAACGTCGACGCACCCGATACCACGCGACGTGCCGCGAGGTTGGCGACGGTCGCCCGCACGAGCGCGACGGGATCGACGCCGGGGTGACGGAAGAAGCGAGCGTCTTCCGCGGCGAGGAGTGCCGCCACGAAATCGTCCGGCACGTCGTCCAACGTCACGGGTCGCGCGCGGGCGCCGTCGTCGGCGCGGACGTCCCGCAACACCGCCCCCTCCGAATCGCGCACACGGAGCGACGGGCGCGCCCCGGCCTTCTCCCTCACGAGTTCCTTCGGGAGCGGCATGGACGCCGCCCACACGACGAGTGCGACGACGGGCGCGAGGACGAGTCCGAAGACCGTCCGCGCGATGCGCCTCACCCGCGCGCCGTCCGTCACTTCGCGTCGTCCTTCTTGGGTGCGACGTGGAACGTGGTCGCACCCGTACGGCCCATCACTTCGGGCTCGTACATGCATTCGGCGTGCGTCGGCGGGACCACGAAAGTTCCGTGCGTGGTCGCCCGCGCGAGGTACCGGACGTGCATCATCCCGGCCGGCATGTCCTCCACGAAATAGACGACGCGATCGTCCCGCACCTCGCGGCGGGTCGGCGCGATGCCACCTTCCCCGCCGGGTCCGGAATCCTCCGGGACCTCGTCGTCGGAGCCGCGGCCGGAGGTGTCCGTCGCGGCGTCGAGGGAGCGGGTGGAGGTCTCGAACGTGGCGTCGATCGCCTCGAGTCCCGCGGGGAGCGGATCGTCGACGACGACGTGACGCGCCGGATTCGGGGAAACGAGGAGCAAGTCGACGAGGACGAGGTCCCCGGCGACCGCCTCCGTCGTCGACGCCTTGGGCCATCGCTTGGCGACCTCGGCGACGTCTTCCGGCTTGGCCGCGCGGATCCACTTCTCGATCGTGAGCCCGCGTTCGATCGGCGTCGTCGGCAGGACGGTCTTGGCGTACCGGAGCCGCGCCTGGTAGTGGAGCGTCCCGCGTCCCGTCTTCGTGAACTCGAACGCCGCGTTCGACGTCCCCGACTCGAGGAGAGTCTTCGTCGGGACCAGCCCCACGGTCTCCTTCGAGCTACGGCCTTCGAAGACGCCGTGGACCAGATCCGCCCCCGCGAGTCGCACGGTGGACTCGAAGTTGGGCGGCGTCGCCTCGCGCGCCTTCCGGTACTCCTCGAGGGACACGAGTGCCCACGCCGCGTCCTGGGTCGTGCGGTACCGACCACCGTCCCGCATCGTCACGAGGCGGGTGGCGAGTCGCGACGCGAAAACGTGCCGCTCGTCGTTGGCGAGCAACGCCCGGAGCACCAAGGCCGTCGTGCGTGCCGTCGAATCGAGAACTTCCCGCGCTCCCGGGGCGACGTCCTCGGCCACCTCGGCGCTCGTGGGCGTCATTCGGAGATGGGCCTCGACGTCTCCCGCCAGATCGGCGCGCATCTTCGCGTCACCGCCGGAAACGGCCAGGGCATGGAGGAGGAAGGCCTTCGACGAGAGCTCGAGATCGTGCCGTTCGTCGTACAGCTTCGACATGAAGCCTGCGTCGGGATCGCCCACGCTCGCCAGGACGTCGACGATGAACGCGCGTTCGACTCGACCGATGCTCTTCGAGCGGCCGTAGGCCTCCCTCACGTAGGACTTCGCGGAGTCGATGGCGGCTTTGGGCACGTGACGACCGTCCTTCGCGGCCAGGTCCAACGCGAAGAGGACGTACGCGGAGAGCCAAGGTGTCTCGCGGATGGACTCTTCCCAGTACCCGAAGCCTCCGCTCGGCCGTTGGCGCTTCAGGAGTTTGCCGAGGGTCTCGTCGATGGCCCTGTCGACGTCGCTCGGGAGCGGGAACGCGAACTCCTTGCCCAAGGCACGCGCCGGGATGAGCGGAACGAGACGGCTCGTGAGCTGTTCGGTGCAGCCGTAGGGATACTCGAGCAGCTGCTCGGCGCCGTCACCGATGCCGAGGAGCGCGGTCGACGCCATCTTGATCTCGAGGCCGCCGACGTCGGGCCGCAGCGACTTGAGGTCCCCCATCCGGAGTTCGGCGGTCCCCTCGGTTTCTCCCGCCGTGGCGACGGCCTCGAGGACCATGGGCACTTCGACGGACTTCGTGACCTCGACGCGATCGCGATCGGCTCCGGATTCGGCGTCGAACGTGAGCTTCGCTTTCCCGGGAGACGGGGAATGGATCGCGAACCGCACCTCCGTGCTTCCGTTGGGCGGAACGACGACGGTCTTCTCCTTCGCGCCATCGAGGACGACGCCGGTGACCGCCGCCGAGACCTTGACGGTCTTCGGGGCGTCCCCCTTCGACGTCACGACGACGCCGGCTTCCACGGCGTCGCCCGCACGGAAGAACCTCGGGAGAGCCGGGCGCGCCATGAGGGACTTTTCGGCCATGAGCGTGGACTGACCGAACCCGAAGCGATCGTCCTTCGACACGGCGACGGCCATCATCCGCCACGTGGTCAGGTTGTCGGGCAGCTTGAAATGCACGCGGGTGCGTCCGTCGTCCCCCGTGACGACGCCGCCCTTGAAGAACGCGGTCGCACGGAAGTCCGAACGGAGCGAACGTCCACCGTCGCCGCCGGCGCCTCCCTTGTCGCCCGAGGCGATGAGGCCCTCCGGTGTGAAGACGCGCGCGAGGGTCGAACGACTGTCGAACGGGACGACGGAGAGGGCGCGCGGCGCCGTGAACGTCGGCAGTGGGTCCGGCGTCTTGTAGGCGGTGAGCATGAGTACGCCCTCGTCCACGACGTAGAACGTGAGCTCCCCCTTCGCAGGCTTGCCCTCCCGATCGGTGAGGACGACGTCGGCGTCGACCTCGGCCCCCGGCGCGACCTTCGGCGTGGTCGTCGAGACGGCGACCTTCAGACGACGCGCCTCGGGGTTGACGACCAACTGGGCGTACCCGAACCGGGACATGGGAGCGCCGACGTCCGCGGCGCCCGTCTTGGGTGCGATACGACCGCGCGTGAGCATGACCCCCACGAAGACGTTCGGCACCATGTCCTCCGTGATCTTGACCTCGAAGACCGGTGCGTTGCCGGTGACCTCCCGCCGCTCGTGGGAATAGATGCCGGCACGTTCGACGCTCACGAGCGCCTGGGCGCTCTTGAACGGACTCTTCACGAGGACCTTCGCCACGTCGCCCACCTCGTAGGTCTTCTTGTCCGTGACGAGTTCGACCTTGTTCGGGTCGGATCCGCCCCAGGAGACGTCGGCGCGGTCGTCGGTGACGTAGAGGTAGGTCGTCGCAGCGACAGGATTGCCACGGCGATCCTTCGACGTCGCCCGGACGAGGTACGAACCGGCCTCCGCCGTGGTGAGCGTGCAGGGAGTCGGCTCGTTCCCGGTCGTGACGGAACACGTTCCGATCACCTTGTCGACGCGCTTGGAGGCGTACGACACGCCTTCCGAACCGTCCGCCCGCAGCGCCGTCGCCCACGAACGTTTCACCAGACTGACCGAGAGCACGACGCCGGTCGTCCGCTTGCCGTCCGGGGCGAGGGACACGAACTCGGGATGGATCGCGCTCTTCGAACCGACGAAGGTCTCCTTCGCCGGCAGGCGCACGCCGACGTAGAACTCGGCCGGGTGGACCAGGGCACTCGTCCGCGACGCGACGGTCTGGCGGTTCAGATCCTCGACTTCGGACTCGACGTCCACGGTCTCCGGCCCCACCTGCCCGGGCAGCGCCAGGGTTTGCGTGACGACGTCCTTGCCGTCCTTCGCGATGGTGCGGGTCACGGACGCGAGGGATCCCGAGGCCGGGACCGAGGACGCCATGCCGTAACCGAACAGGTCGTCGTCCGTCACGAAGGTGTCGGCGCCGGGAGGCGAGAACCAGCTCCGCTGACGACCCACGGTCGTCCTCACCGTCGCGCCCCCCATGGGCGCGCCGAAAAGGTAGTCCGCGCGCGTGGTCGCTGCGAGGGTGTCGCCGCGCACGAAGGACTTGGCCGACGTCTCCACCGCGACCTTGAATTCGGAGGCCTTGTAGGCGGCGATTTCCACGGATTGGTAGCCTGCGCGTTCGCCGTCGTCGCGGGTCTCGTCGCTCCCGCCCGCCCACGAGGGCTTGCGGAGCGTGGGCTTCGCCGCCGGAACGGCGACGGCCGGAAGGAGACGCGCCGAGAGCGAGAGGTTGCCGAGTTGGGTGGTCGCAGGCAGCGGGACGTCCATCGCGTAGGCGCCGAACTCGTCGAGGACGGTCTCGCCGGTCCACACCTTCTCGCCCGTGGTGTCGATCGCGCGGAGCGACACGTGGCGCCCCTTCGGCGTTTCCATGCCGCGGGCGAGCGGGATGCGCACGATTCCGCTCGCGTGGAGCGTCTCGCCCGGTCGGTACACGCCGCGATCGGTGAAGACGATGCCGTCGGGATCGAGGGCGCCCGAGGGGTCGAGGTGGAGGTCCCACCGCCAGGAGTCGAAGGAGTCCGTGTCCGGCACGGTGTACGTCCAATCGTCACCGGAACGGGCGAACACGAGGGTCGATGGCGTGTCGCCGGTGGTGGCGTCGCGGACACCCATCATCCGGTCGCCGGGCACGGCGAGGACGCCGTCGCCGTCGGTGACGCCGAGGAACGCGTCCTCCAGACGACCGTTCACCACCTTCACGCTCGCCCCGGCGACCGGAGCACCGGTGGAGAGGCGAGTCACCCACACCAGTCCCCCGAACTTGGAGATTCGGGTCCCGATGGCGAGATCGGTGCGGGACACGAGCCGGGCGGTGGTGCTCGACGTCGTCTGCGACGACGGCACCGCGAACGCGAACGGACCGAACGTCCCGCGCGCAGGAAAGGCGAAGTCGACGTCGAAGAACTTCGTCTCCACTCGGTTGGACGACGCTCCGAACGGGCCATAGGGACGCCTCTTCAGCCCCGGGATCGCCTCCAACTTCGCGAGGTCGATCTCGTATCCGGAACGTCCGCGCTCGAGGTCCACGACGTGTCGTTCGTCGAGCGCCGCGGCGAGCACCTCGTAGTTCTCGACGTTCACGCTCGCGATCGGGATCGCCACCGGCGCGGGCTTGCCGAGGACGACGTTCGCCTCCAGCGTCTTTCCTTCGATGCCGACGACGAGCGCGGGCGACGCGTCCGTGGACGTGAACGTGAACGAGCGATCGTCCGCGAGTTTCTGGCCCCACTGGTCGGTGAGGCCGGCCTTCACGGTGACGCGGATCTGGGCCTTCGGTGGCAACCGCAGCGGTAGGGACCGGTACGCGCTCGGGTAGTCGGACTCGTCGCTCTCCTTCGGCCACGCGAGAGGAAGCGCGGGTTCGACGGTGACGAACTTCGCGAGTTCCTTCTGTTTCACGCTCGTGGAGAACGTGAGCGAGATTCCGCCGCCCGGATGGCACGGTTCCGTGGCGTTCGAGCGCCAGCACGAGGCGTCGACCACGCGGAGCGCGTCGTACGTGGAGAAGGAAAATTCACGGGGTCCGCGCGGTCCGAGAGGTCCCTCGACGCCGCGCCACGTTCCGTCGAGTTTGAGCGAGAGGGTGGACGCGAGCGGCAACGGCGCGACGGGGGTGACGCGCACGCGATTCTTCTGGACCACGCCCTTCACGTTGGCGGACTCGATGCGCGTCGCGACGGGGGTCGACGACGGGGGCGTCCCGGCGCCGAGGACCAGGTGCCCTTCGAGCGCCTTGGGATCGACCGGCTGGTTGAACGTGAGCTCGAAGTACGCCTTCGGACCGAGTTCGCTGGTGCCGTTCGACGGAGACACCGAGAGGACGTCGGGACGCGGGGTCTCGAACGAGAACGTGTACGGCTCCTCGAGCACCGCGCCGTCCACGGCCTTGAAGCCCTTCGGGACGACGACGTCGTATTCGCTCCCGCGCGGGAGCGCGTCGCGAACGGAGTAGGCGAGCGCATGGGTGCCGACCCAACGGAACTCGCCCTTGGGAGCGGCCGACGATCCCTTCGGAGTGATCGTGACGCCGACGGGAGCTTCCTCGCCGGCGACTTCCAGCGCGTGAACCGCGCGATTGAAGACGATGGTCACCTGCGACGTGTCCGTCGTGGGGCCCCGCGGTCGCGCGTACACGACGCCGAACTTCGCGGTCGCCGCGTTCGACGTGGGATCCGTTCCGAGTCCGAGCGTCGACGTCGTCCCCTTCGTCCCGCGGCCGGGTCCGCAGCTCGCGGCCACGAAGACGACGGGGACGAGTGCGAGGACGAACGTGGACGTCCGTCGTGACGGAGGAGCGGCGAGCAGGCGTGACGAACGTGACGAGGACTTCGGTGTGGGCATGGGCGCCCTCCGTGAATACAACGGCCGTGCCGCACACGGCGGCGGAATGCGGCCGGGAAACCGCGTCGATTCCGCGGTCGCGTCGCGTCCGGGAACCGCACCCGGGATACGCCGTGGATGCGGAACCACGACGACGTGGTCTCGCGGACACGGCCCGGTGCCTCCCGGATTCCCGCGGATCGCGACGCGCACCGTTGCTGGACCTCGGCGGACGAAGATGGTTCACTCTCGCGCCGTCCGGATGTCCGACCTTCCTGCGCCCCGAGCCATGCCGAACGGCGACGTCTTCCGTCGCTGGTGGTGGCGCAAGATCCCGGTGGTCGTCGCGCTGGCGTTCGCGTGGGCCGTCGTCCGTGGTCGCGGCGTCGACGCCCACGCGGGGTCGCCCTCCGAAGCCCTCGTCGACGCCCTCGCGTCCCGCGGGATCGAAGCTCGTGCGGACGAAGTCGCATGGGTGCGCGGATCCCGGGGTGTCTGGGGAGGCATCGTGGGCGGCGGCGGTGCGCTCGTCCGCGGATCGATCCACGGCGAGCCCGCGGATCTTTACTGGGTCACGACGCGGCTCTCGCCCGAAGGTGTGCTCCTCGGCGTGCAGGGCGTCTACGACGTCTCGCACACGAGCGGCGTCGACGAGAGCTTCCCGATGGTGCGCGGCGAGCGTGCGGTGTACACGACCTCGAACGACGGCATCGTGACGGCGATCCACGCCCTCGACCTCACCGGAGAGTCCCCCGACGCGTTCACGGAGTTCTCCCGCGTCGAGCGGACCCAGATCGCGATCTCGAACCTGCAGCAGACCGGCCAGAAGGTCGGCATCACGCACCACGCGTTCGCGCTCGATCCCGTGGCGAACAAGGTCGACGTCGCGTGGGCCGACGACCGGACGATCCGCGCCAGGATCGACGATCGCGACGTGACGCTCGACGCGGAGACCGGCGCGGCCATCTCGGGAGGGGGCTGGGTGCGCGCGTCGCCGCAGGTGCGCGCACGCCCGCAGCGCGTCGTCCAGTGGACCGTGGATCGCGTCCGCGCGATGCCGTGGTTCGGTGAAGAGAACATGCAGTGGGTGAAGGCGATCGCGTTCACCGGACTCGACTGGGTGAATCGCCTGCGGAGCAGCGTGGCGAAGGACACGACCGCGAACGACGTCGCCGAGGACCTCGGCAGCCTCACCGCGAACCAGCCTGCGACGCCGGTGCTCACCGATCCCGAGGTCGGTTGGCCACCCGACCCGATCCCTCCGATCCTCTCGCCTCCCCTTCCCGGCGAGGGAAAGTGGATCTCGCTCGACAAGGACGCGTTCATCACGCCCACCCCGGGACCGACGTCGCCGTTCGTGACGTCGTTCGTACGATCGGACAAGCAACGACGCGAGACGCGCATCTACGTGACCATGTGGGACCCGCGCCAGATCGCGCTCCACATGGAAGCCGGCACCGTGGAACCGGTGAGTGCGACCGGCGAAGCGGGGCCGGGCGCCATTCCGCGCACGCCGGAGGTGATGCGCAAGGTGGTCGCCGGGTTCAACGGTGGCTTCCAAGCGCTCCACGGCGAGTACGGCATGCAAGCGAACGGCATCCTCTACCTTCCGCCGAAGCCGTTCGCGGCGACGGTCCTCGAACTCCGCGACGGCTCGACGGCCATGGGTTCGTGGCCGAACTCGGACCTCGTTCCCGACGAGGTCCTGAGTTACCGGCAGAACCTCACCGCCATGATCGAGGACGGCAAGTGGAACCCGTGGGGCCGCGTCTGGTGGGGCGGAACGCCTCCCGGATGGTCCGACAACATCCACACCACGCGGAGCGCCGTGTGCATGACGAAGGAGCGCTTCGTCGGCTACTTCTGGGGAGTGAACATCTCGGCGGAGGTGCTCGCGAACGCCATGCTCGCCGCGCGCTGCGACTACGCCGTGCACCTCGACATGAACCCGGGCCTCGCCGGATTCGAGTTCTACAACGTGCAGCCGACCTCCTCGTTCCCGAGCCTCGGCAGGCCGCTCCAGACCGACTGGGAGTACGAAGGCACGTTCCGCGATCTGCCGGACTGGAAGTACCGCGCGCGCCGCATGATCAAGGGCATGGCGCACATCAACTTCCCCCAGTACATCCACCTCGACGGCCGTGACTTCTTCTACCTCACGGCGCGCGCGATCCTTCCCGGCCCGGCGCTCGCTCCGGTCGTGACGCCGGGCATGCCCGAGGAGGGCGTGTGGCGGACGAAGGGGCTCCCGCAACACGGATTCCCCTACGCCACGGCCGTCACCACCTACCGGCCCGATCCGAAGGCGCCGAACGTGAAGGTGCGCGTCGCGCGTGTCGATCCACGGACGCTCGCTCCCGCGGGAGCGAAGGGAACGACGGCGGAGTCGCCGACCGTGCTCGCGTTCTTCGAACCGAAGAAGGTGCGGCGCCCGCTCGGCCTCGTCATGTCGAACGGCGTGTTCCTCGTGACCGACGAGGCGAAGTCCCCGGCCACGCACCTCGTCTCGGGAGCTCCGTTCAAGGGACTGTCCGCGGACGTTCCGGTGCGGGGCGCGGTCGGCGTGCAGGACGAGGACGGCATGCTCGTGTGGATCGAGGTCGCCGAAGGTGCCCAGAGCACCGATCCCGTCGCGAGCGTCCTCGACGCGTTCCTCGCGCGCCTCGGATGCTCGAGCCGCATGGCGCTCGTCGGAGACACCCACGCGCTCCTCGGCGGGGCGTTCTCGCTCTCCGGGGACCCGGCTCCTGCGCACGACGCCGCCGACGCACGTCTCGTCCGAGGGACGGCCCCCGGCGCCCGCTCGTTCTTCGACGAGACTCCCATCGTCGGACCGACGACGTGGCAGCCTCTCCAAGCCAAACGAGTCCGGTACTTCAAGAAGCACGAATCGAAGAAGCCCGACGCCGGGGCTCCCGCGCCGAGCGCCGGTGGCTCCCGAGAAAATGGGCCGGGGACGCCGACGCCCGCACCTTCCTCGGGTGGACCTCCCGGCTAGGACCCCTTCCGGGTCGTTCGCCTTGGGAGAAAGATTCCGCTCGTCCCGTGCGGACGCGGGCCCCCGAGACGGCCCAGAAGTGCTAAGACCGAACCGTGGCTTCTCCGCAGCCGTTCGGACGCTTCGAGCTCCACGAGCGCATCGGCGCCGGAGGCATGGCGGAGGTCTATCGCGCGAAGGACACGTCGCGGAACCTCTGGGTCGCCCTGAAGCGAATCCTCCCGCAGATCGCGGAGGACGAAGAGTTCGTCCGCATGTTCGAGGACGAGGCGTTGATCGCGTCCCAACTCGAACATCCGTACATCGCGCGCATGCTCGACTACGGCCGCGTGGGACGCGCGTACTACATCGCCTTCGAGTACGTCGACGGCAAGGACGTCCGGTCCATCTTCGACCGTTGCGTGAGGCAGAAGGAGCGGCTCCCGCTCTCCATCGTCCTCTACATCGTGAGCCGCGTCGCCGAGGGTCTCTCGTACGCCCACGCTCGCCGGGACTCCAGCGGCAACCCGGTGTCCATCGTCCACCGGGACGTGAGCCCGCAGAACATCATCATCTCCTACGAGGGTGACGTCCGCCTCATCGACTTCGGGATCGCCAAGGCGGCGGGCAAGATCAGCCGGACCCAGGTGGGCTCCCTCAAGGGGAAGTTCGGGTACATGGCGCCCGAACAGGTGCGCGGCGGGGACATCGATCAGCGGGTGGACGTCTTCTCCCTCGGAACGTGCCTCTGGGAGCTGCTCACGCTCGAACGTCTTTTTTACGGCGAGAACGAAATCATCGCCCTCGAAAAGCTGCGATCCCGCGAGATTCCGCCTCCTTCCAGTCTCAGGTCCGACGTTCCGAAAGCCCTGGACGAAATCGTTCTACGGTCCCTCGCCCGGGACCGGAACGAGCGCTACAGAGCCGCCAAGGACTTCTATCGCGATCTCAATCACCTCGCCCACGACATCGGTGCCGTGGCGTCCCGGGACGAGGTGGCGGAGTTCATGCGACGGAACGTTCCGGCCACGGCCCCACTGGACAAGAGCACGGCCGACAAGAGCTCGGCCGGTAAGAGCACGAGGGAGAGCATGCCGACGGGTGACGTTCGAAACGAAGGCAAGCCGGCGTTGTCGCCGATGATGGCGGCGTCCGGTTCGGGAGATCTCCCCGCTCCCCCCCCGCTCGGTGGAAGTTCGAAGGATGCCGTGAGTTCGAAGGACGCGTCGGGCGATTCGTCGCCCCGGGGCGACTCGAACCGCAAGGCGGGTGACCTCGACATCTTCGAGGGCCTCGGAAAGAAGAACACGTCCGCGGCCGCCCTCGCGTCGGCTCCCGGCGCGCGTCCCATCGTGGCGCCGCCCGGTGGAACGCCCCTTCCCCCGCCGGTGATGAAGCAGACGCTCCTGGGCGTCCCGCCCGCCGCGAACTCCGGACCGGGAACGTCGGGTGCGCCCACGCCCGTCGCGAATCCCATCGCCACGCGGAGCGCTGCACCTCCGCCGCCCCCCGGACGCGCGAGCCTTCCTCCCATCGTGCCGCCCCCCGGAGGTCCCAGTGCCTCCACGTTGGGAGCCCGGTCCCCGAGCCTTCCGCCGCCGCCCGCGGGCGCGCGCAGCGTGCCTCCGCCGCTGCCGTCCCGTCCCAAGTCGAGCCCGTCGATCAGCGAGCCGTCGTCCCCCACGTCGCCCGGCGGAGTGGGCGATTCGTCGGAGCCCGTGTCCGTCAGTCCGAACGACCTCTCCATGGACTGGGACGACGACGAAGAAGCGACCCACGTTTTCGACAAGAGTTCCGAAGAAGCGGGCCGATCCGAGCGCGCCATGCGACCGGGCCACAACACGGCGCCCCTCGTGCCCGGCGGCAAGGCCATGAAGTCGACGCTCGTGGGCGTCGCGCCGGCCTCGCAACCGTCCATGCCCCTCGCACCGCCGAACTTCCCGGCGAACGGCTCGAACGCGAGTCCCTTCGCGCGGAACGCGGCCCTCCCGCCGCTCGCGACGCCGCCCGGCACGCACGGTCCCCTTCCCTCCGTCAGCCTCCCGCCCACACCCGGAATGGCGCACGCGAACTCCGCCTCCCACGCGACGGACGTCACGCCGCCGAACCGCATGGAAGCGACGGCCCTCGTCCGTCCGCCGTCCGGCGGCCGCACCGGCCTCTACGCCGGCATCGGTGTCGCCCTCGCCATCGGCATCGGCGCCCTCGTGGTGTCCATGATGCCCAAGGGTGGCCGCGTGATGATCAACGCCACCGACGGCGCGGGCCTCGCCCCCGCACACGTCGACGTGTTCGTCGACGGCACGAAGCGCTGCGACACGGTGCCGTGCCTCGTGGAGCAGGTCACGCCCGGTGAACACACGGTGAAGGTCGCCGCGACCGGTTTCGACCAGACGCTCCCCAAGTCCATCACCGTCGAGTCCCGCCGCGACGTGTCCGTGGAATTCGCCCTCGCCGCCGGCGCGACGGCCAAGGCCGGAACGGGAATCCGGGTCGCGAGCGCGACGCCCGGCGCCCGACTCCTCGTCGACGACAAGATGATCGGCACGCTCCCGCAGGAGCTCAAGGACCTCGCCCCCGGTGACCACAAGGTCCGCATCGAAGCCGGCGATCGCTACGTGGCCCTCGAACGGACGGTCTCGATTCCGAAGGACTCGATCGCGGATCTCGGTTCGCTCCCTCTGAAGGTGGCGCGCGGAAAGGCGACGTTCGTCCTGGAAACGGCCGGCGCGAAGGTGCACCTCGTCTCCGGCACGGATCGTCGCGAACTCCCCACGCTGCCGATCTCCGTCGACATCGACACGACGCGCGCATGGACCGTGGAGGCCACGAAGGCCGGGTTCACGGAGTTCAAGGCTCCCGTCACCTTCGACGAGGGCGTCGCAGAGAAGACGTTCAACGTCGTCCTCGAGGCCAAGGGCGCCGCCACGACGCCGACGGCGGAACCCGCGCCCGTGAAAGCCACGCCCGCGCCGCAGCCCCCCGCGCGCACGCCGACGCCGACGCCCGCACCGGTCGCGAAACCGACCCCGAAGCCGGCCGAAGTCGCTGCGGGTGAAGGCACGCTCAACATCAACTCGATCCCGGCGTCGTCGGTCGTCCTTGACGGTCGCCCCATCGGCGCGACGCCGAAGCTCGGCGTGTCCGTGAAGGCGGGTTCCCACACCATCCTGTTCGTCAACGCCGACGAAGGCTTGAAGAAGCAGATCACGGTCACGGTCGCCGCCGGCGAGACGAAGGCCGCGAGCGCCAAGCTCCGCGACTGACTTCGTTCCCACGGACGGCCCGCGATCGGTATCCTCGGGGATCATGGTCCCCGAAGCCGAACGCGTGCCGATCCTCGTCGTCGACGACGAGCCGGGCCTCCGCGACATGCTCGCGATCCTCTTCCGACGCGAAGGGTTCGACGTGAGTCTGGCGCCGGGGGTGCGCGCGGCGAAGGAGCTCATCGAGCGTCGGGAGAGCCCGTTCGCCCTCGTCCTCACCGACATGATGATGCCCGACGGATCGGGGCTCGATCTGCTCACGCACATCCGTTCGGCGAGCGTGGAGACGGAGGTCATCGTGATGACCGCCCACTCGACCGTCGAGGTCGCGATCGACGCCATGAAGCGCGGCGCCTACGACTTCGTCACGAAGCCGTTCGGCAACAACGAGATCCGCGCCCTGGCCGCGAAGGCTCTCGAGAAGCGCGCGATCGTGGCCGAGAATTCGCGACTCCGCGCCCAGGTCGAACGGGACAAGCCCAAGGATCTTCTCGGTCATTCCGAACCGATGCGGCGCCTCGTCGAGATGATCGGCAAGGTCGCGAACTCCAAGAGCACCGTGCTCATCACCGGCGAGAGCGGCACGGGAAAGGAGCGCGTCGCACGCGCCATCCACGCCGCGTCCGACCGCCGCGAGAAACCCTTCCTCGTGGTGAACTGCGGCGCGATTCCCGAAGCGCTCATGGAGAGTGAACTCTTCGGACACGACAAGGGCGCGTTCACCGGCGCCGTCACACGTCATCTCGGGATCTTCCGGGAGGCGGACGGCGGAACCGTCATGCTCGACGAGGTCGGCGAGCTCCCGCTGTCGCTCCAGGTGAAATTGCTCCGCGTGCTCCAGGAGAAGAAGGTGCGCGGTGTCGGTGCGACGGCGGAGGTCGGTATCGACGTCCGTGTCCTCGCAGCGACCAACCGCAACGTCGAGGACGACGTGAAGGTCGGCAAGTTCCGCCAGGACCTCTACTACCGACTCAACGTGCTCCGTCTCGAGGTGCCTTCGCTCCGCGACCGGCGTGACGACGTCCCCGAACTCGCGGAGTACTTCCTTCGGAGGTGCGCACTCGACCACGCGAAGGACGTGCGGGGATTCACGTCCGACGCCCTCCGTGCACTGCGCGCGTACGGGTTCCCCGGGAACGTGCGCGAACTCGAGAACGTGGTCGAACGTGCGGTCGCGCTCTCGACCGGCTCGCTCATCGGTCTCGGGGACCTGCCGGTCGAGATCAGCGGCGGGACGGACACCCCCACGTCGCTCCTCTTGGACCTTCCGGAGGAAGGTTGCGACATCGAATCCGTGTTGGGAGAAGTGGAGCGGCGCCTGCTCGTCCAGGCCCTCGATCGCGCCAACGGCGTCCGCACCGCGGCCGCGAAGCACCTCGGACTCACGCTACGCACGTTGCGCTACCGCTTACAGAAGTATGCGCTCGACTCCGACGATGGAGGAGACGAACCGGCGTCCGGTGACGGACGAGAATCGTCACGGATCAAGATCGGCGACTGACGAAAATTGTCCGTCCCCAGGTCACCCACGTCCACCTCCCCTCCCGGAATCGGCAGCTTTTTCGACGTTCCTTGCAGACCACATGTAAGCTCGGACTCGAGCGGACGATGGAACGCTCGCTGCAACTGTCCCGGACGTCAGCGAGGCGCCGGTAGCTCGACGGTGCGCTGCTCCTGACCTGCCACCTGGTGGCAGGGAACGTGTGTCGAAAGGGTCGCACGAATCATGATCGGAACTCCGAACGGACGTACGATGACGGGCATGGCTCGCCGTCGTTCGCGCGTTCGGGGCTTCACGCTCGTCGAGTTGATGACCGTCGTCATCATCATCGGCGTCCTCTCGCTCCTCGCCACGGTCGGGTTCGGCCGGATGAAGCGGAGCTCGCACGTCGCGGACGGGCAACGTCTCGTCCAAGCCGTGCGTCTCGCGCAGGAGACGTACCACGCCGAAGTGGGTCGTTACGCGAACATCTCGTCGTCGCTCGCGCACAACGGTTCGAATTCGGCTTCCCTCTATCCGGAATACTCCCCCGGCAAGGCCGTGAACAACTGGGGTTCGGATTGCGGGAGCGCCTGCAATACGGGCGTCTCGTGGTCCACCATCCCGATGCACAACGAAGGCATCACGCGTTGGGGCGTCTCCACGGTCGCGGGAGCCGCGACCGCCGCGCTCCCCACGGGCGTCAAGGTCAACGGAACCGACATTCCCTGGCCGGATCCCACCGTCACCGGCAACGACTGGTTCGTGGCGACGGCCATGGCCGACCTCAACGCGAACTCGGATTGGATCACCGTCGTCGGATCATCGTTTTCGAACGCCATCGCAGTCGACGGCGATTCGGGAAATTGAAGGGCGATCGCGTCAGCCCGCAGGTCGGGTCGCGGTCGAAGTTTTCTCAACAAGGAGAGGTACGAATGCGCACCATTATTCGCAAGGCTAAGGCAGGCTTCACCCTCATCGAACTCATGATCGTCGTCGCGATCGTCGGCGTCCTCGCCGTCCTCGCCATCTACGGTGTCCGCAAGTACATCGCGAACGCCAAGACGGCGGAAGCCAAGAACTCCCTCGGCCAGATTGGTAAGGACGCGCAGGCTGCCCTCGAGCGCGAACTCATGTCCGGCGCGGTCGTCGCGAACGGCGCCACGGCGACGCTCAACCGCCGCCTCTGCGAGAGCGCGACGGCGACCGTCCCCGCCTCCATCACCTCCGTCAAGGGTCAGAAGTACCAGGCGGACCCGACGCCGGGCAGCGACTGGTCCAAGGACCGCAACACGACCTCGACCACGACGCCGAAGGGCTTCGCGTGTCTCAAGTTCGAAATGACGACGCCGCAATACTACATGTACAACTACACGTCGGACTCCACCGCTTCGACCGTCGGTACGAAGATCACGGCGTCCGCGAAGGGCGACCTCAACGGCGACGGCACGACGTCGAAGTTCGAGCTCCTCGGTGCGATGTCGAGCAACATGCTCAAGCTCGCGCCCGCGATCTCGGAAGTCGAACCCGACGAATGATCGGCGCGTAGCGTCGACCTTCGAGGTCGCCGGTTCCTTCGGGACCCGGCGACTTCGTCGTTTTGTGGTTCCACTTTGGCGTTCGGGGCCAAGCTCGTGCGAGACTCGCCGGGCATGGCCTCGCAGCGCGACCCCACCGCGTGGACGACGTGGGCGCTCACCGCGGCGGTGTCCGGCCTCTACGCGTGGACGGCACCGCGGGGCGTCCTCGCGGGGGACAATCCGGAGTTTTCCGCGCTGTTCGGAGCCTCGGGCGTCGCCCATCCGTCGGGCTACCCGCTCTACGTCCTGTGGCTGCGCGCGTGGTCGTGGTTGCCCGTCTCGACGCCGGCCCACGGTGCCTCGTTGGTCACGGCGCTCTTGGGTACGGCGACGGTCCCGATCATGGTGGCGGCCGCGCGCGCCTGGGGAGCCCCCCGCCCTGCCGCCAACCTGGCCGCGGGCGCGTACGCGGTGTCGCCGCTCGCGTGGTCCCTCTCGGTGCAGGCGGAGGTCTTCGCGCTCCTCGTGCTCGCGTCCACGGCCATCGTCGCGATGGCGGCTCCCGCGGACGAAGGGCTCCTCGCTCGCTCGCCGCGCGTACGGACGGCGCTCCTCGGACTCGCCGCGGGACTCGCGGTCTCGAACCATCTCTCCTGCGTCCTCCTCGTCCCGATCGGAGCCTTCGGCGTCCTCGACGCGCTACGTGCGAGTCGGTCGAAGGGCGTCGACCTCGGCGCGGCCCTGGGAGCCTTCGCGTTGGGACTTTTGCCCTACGTGTCGATCCCCGTCGCGGCGCGGAGCCACGCGTGGCCGTGGGTGTGGGGAGAGCCTCGTACGTTCGCGGGCGTCCTGCGGCACGTCCTGCGCGCCGACTACGGCAGCGGATCCCTTTCGGCCGGCGCGGGAGACGCGCGCCCCCTCGAGCATCTCCATTGGCTCGCGGTGGACGTCCTCCGGCAGACCGCGTTCGTCGGCGTCGGATTCGCGCTCCTGGGCCTCGTCGCGCTCGCGCATCCGGGAACGACTCCCGTCACGGACCTCGCGCGACGTCGTCGGGCCGGAGCGTGGGCGCTCGCGGCGACGTTCGTGCTCGCTGGCCCCCTCTTCGTCTCGCGCTTCAACCTCAAGGCGACGGGGATCACGGCGCCCGTCGTCGCGCGGTTCCACCTGCTCCCCGTCGCCGTCCTCGTGCCTTTCGTCGCCGTCGGCGTCGGCGTCGCGGGAACGTGGCTGGCGCAGCGGTGGTCGGCCGCGGCGACGTCGGTTCGCGTTCCCTCCGCGGTCGGGCTCGTCGTGCCCGCGGTGCTCGCTGCCATCGGGTGGGCTCCCGTTCGCGACGCGCTCCGGACGGACGTGGACGACTACCTGCACAACCTCTTCGGATCGTTGCCTCCGCGGGCCATCGTCGTGGGCGGTTCCGACCACGTCTTCGGCGGCGCCCTCTACGTGCAACGGGCGGAGCGGTTGCGGCAGGACGTCGACGTCGTGAGCGTCTCCGCCCTCAATGCACCCTGGTACCGTGCGGTCGTCGCGCGCTTGTGGAAGCAGCCCGTCGAACTCCGGATCGAGGAAGGAGGTGTGGACCCCGATTCGCTCGTCGACGCGCTCCTCCTGCTCGACCGACCCGTCTTCGCCATCGAATCACGGAGCGCGAAGCGCGCCACCTTCGGCAGGCATCGCACGTACCGCCACGGACCGCTCGTGCGTGTCCTCCCGGATTCCGCGGCGGCTCCCGACGCGTTGGCCCTCGAACGCCTCAACGCCGACACGTTCGCAGGCTTCCGCGTGGCGCCCGACGTGCCGTCGGGCGGCGACTCGTGGTCGCGTCGGATCTACGAGGACTACGGCCTCGCCTGGCTGGACGTCGCCCGGCGGTACGAGGCCGCCGGCGAATCGGAACGGGCGCGCGCGAACTTCGCGCGTGCGATCGCGTTCGCCCCGTGGCTCGGACCCAAGTGAGACGATGAAACGTTCCCCCTGGTCGTTCACGGTGGTCGTCCTCGCGGCCGCCCTCTATTTCACCACCGCCACAGGCACGGTCGTGGGAGGTGACAATCCCGAATTCGCCGCGCTCTTCGGTGCGTCGGGCGTCGCCCATCCGTCCGGATACCCGCTCTACGTCCTCTGGCTCCGGGCGATGTCCTGGTTGCCCGCGGCGACGCCGGCGCTCGGGGCCGCGTGGGCGACGGCGTCCCTCTCCGTCCTCTCCTTGGCGCTTCTTTCCCGCGCGTCCCGCGCCGCGGGAGCCTCCGACGAGGGCACCGCCGTCGCGCTCGCGATCTACGCGTTCTCTCCCGTCGCGTGGAGTCTCGCGATCCACGCCGAAGTGTTCACCTTGAACGTGGCGCTCGCGGCCGCGATCCTGTGGGTCGCGTCGCCCGACTTCCCTCGGGACGGAGGCACTCGCGCGACCTTGCTCGGTGGACTCGCCGGCCTCGCCCTCGCGAACCATCTCTCGTCGGTCCTCCTCGCACCGGTGGGGATCTACGGTGCGATCGCGGCCGTGACGTCGGCGCGATTCCGGGGCCGAGCGACGGTGGGGGGCATCCTCGCGTTCGCCACGTGCCTCGTCGTGCCGTACGCGTCGATCCTGATCTCCGCACGCTCGGCCCCCTGGCCCTGGGTCTGGGGCGAACCCAAGGATCTGCACGCTCTCCTCCGACACGCGATGCGTGCGGACTACGGAACCACGTCCCTCGCCGCCGGCGGCGCCGCACCGAACGTGGGACCGAACTTGCTCGCACTCGCGGCTTCCTTCGCCGAAGGTCCGTGGATCGTCGGGTCGCTCCTCGCGGTCCTCGGGGCCATCGGCCTCCTCCGCGTGCGGTCACCCAAGAGACCCTTCGCGGTAGCTCTTCTCGGGACCATCGTCCTCGCCGGTCCGGCATTCGTGGCGCGCTTCAACCTACCGGCGACGGGTCTGTACCGGCACGTCGTCGCCCGTTTCCATCTCCTTCCTCTCGCACTCGCCGTGCCGCTCGTCGCGTCGGGCGTCGACGCGCTCGTCCGGCGGGTACCGACGTCCGCCCTCGCGGGGACGAAGGCGACGGCCCTGCGTGGGTTCGCCATCGTGGGCGTGTCGATGGCCGGCAGTCTCACGGCGTGGTCCGGGATCCGCGAGGGCTCGCGGCCCACCATCGACCAACATCTCCGCGCGGTCTTCCAGGTGCTTCCGAAGGACGCGATCCTCGTCACGGACAGGGACGAACAGTTCGGAGGGGCGCTCTACGTCCAACGGGCTCTCGGCTTGAGACCCGACGTGACGGTCGTGGCTCCGGGCCTGGCGTCCACGGCGTGGTACGGACGGGCGCTTGGACGCATGTTGGGCGTACCGCTCGCCGTTCGCAGGGTCGGTCGGGACGTCGATCCCGAATCCCTCGCGCGGGCGCTGGCGGGCCTCGGTCGTCCGCTCTTCTTCGTCGAAGATGCCAGCAAGGGACGTGTCCCCCTCGAGCGCCTCCGAACCGTGCCCTGGGGACCGCTCGCCCGGTTCGTTCCCGAGTCGGAAGAACTCCCTTCCCCGGAAGCTCTCGAGCGCGAAACGGCGGCGCTCTATGCGCGCATGGACGTGGACCTCACCATCCTGGACGAGACGACCTGGCAAGCCAGCGTCGTCCACCTCTACGCGTTGCCGTGGATCGCGCTCGCACGCGCGCGCACGGCGGCAGGAGAGACGGAAGCGGCGGCCCGTGACCTCGCCCGTGCCCGCGCCATCGCTCCGTGGATCACGCCGTGATGTCGGGACGGGATCCGGAGCGCGGGACGACGCGTCCGGTGCTGCGGACACGTTGGATCCCGATCGCGGCCACACCGGCGAGCGTCCAGAGGACGAGCAGCGGCAAGAGACTCGCGCGGCCGGCGAGGCCCGAGACTTCGCCGAGATTGAAGGCGTCGCGATCGTGTCCGGGGAAGATGACCGCCGAGCCGATGACCCCTTCCTCGAGCGCCGCCTTGTCGCTGACGATGTCCCGCACGAAGCGCGGAAGGACGAGTCGGGAGATGGGCGACAGGTTGGCGTCGTCCGGATCGCGCATGTCACGCGCTTCGGGAAGTTCGGGGAACACGCTCGTGGTCACCACGGAAATGCCGACGGAGACACCGGCGAGGACCACCGCGCCCGCGAGGACGGCGGGCCGCACGGCACTCTTCATCCGGACGACGGCGTCGAACGTCGCACCGAGACCGAGCGCGGCGAACGGGAGGACGGGCACCATGTGGCGCGGTCCGAAGGCCGCCCCGCCGTCCCACATCGCGTAGCTCGCGACGACGAGGTACCCGAGGACGGTCACCGCGGTCGCGACGATTCCTTCGGCGCGGGAGTCCTCGGAGCGGAGGAGGACCACGAAGCCCGGCAACGCGAGCGTGAGGACCGGGAACAAGGTGAAGAGTCCGCGGTACTCGCCGAACAGGACTCCGCTGAGTCCCTCCGGCGTGGGGATCGTGATGCCGAAGAATCCCGTCTCCTGCACGGCCCGGAAGGCGGGAGTGGCGATGTTCGAGTAGCCGATCCGGAAGACCGAACCGAAGCACACGTGGTTGTAGACGGCGAGGAGCGCGACGGGCGGCACCGCGGCGACGACGAACGGGATCATCCTCTTGGGCCCGACCCGGATCACCCCGTACACCGTGATCGCGAGCACGGCGATCGACGACGGATACTCGCTGATCACGGACCATCCGCACGCGAACCCCGCGGCGGCGAGGAAGACGAGGCGCCGTCGCGGAGCGATCTCGTGCCGTCGTGCGACGGCGAGGACGAGGGCGAACGCGCACGCGAGCAGGCCCGCGACGAACTGGTGCGACACGTAGAGCGTCGAATAGGCCAGTGCGTTCGTCCCGATCTGCCACGCGACCACGGCCGCGAGCGCGGCGGACGTCCGGACGAAGAGGCGGCGGAGACTGAGGAACACGGCCATGGACGCGAGCGCCGACGTGAACCCCACGAGGAGTACGGTCAGGAGGTAGAGCGAGGTCCGGTTCGAGCTCCGCTTCACCTGCTCGACGTGACGGATCTTCGTCCAGACCCAATAGGGCGGGATGGAGGCGAACGAGAGCCCGGGTGCCTTGTCGGAGAACGTGCGGCCCCCGAACGCGGCCTTGTCGAAGGTGTTGTTCGCGTACCGATCGATGGAGAACGTTCCCAGCTCGACGACGGAACGGACCAGATCGAACCGCGAGTTCTGGTTGGGGCCGGGTCCTTGGACGAAATACGCGAAGGTGACCCACGAGACGACGAACAGGAGCCAGGACAAGCGCCGCTCGCGGGCGGACGCCGCCACGAAGCCCGCCCCCGGCAGGGTCGCTCCGTCGGGATGGGGCACCGTGAGTTCCGCGGTCTTCGCTTTCGTGTCGGGCGCTGTCACGGGTTCCTCTTCTTCTATCAGTGACCAGGACCCACCCGCGGAAAAAGCGGAGTCGTTCTCCAGCGGTGTCCACTGTGGTAGGGTGGCCGCCCGATGCGTGCACTCGGGGACACGGCCTTTCGCCGCGGCTTCACCGCCGTCGAGCTCGCCGTCGGCATCTCGATCGCGGGCTCGGTGGGAGCGGTCGGACTGGTGACCATCTCCCGGGAAATGCGCCGTTCCCACGTGGCCGAGGCGGAAGACGGACTCGCCCGCCTCGGCGCGGCCATGGTGGAGCGCGCTTCCCGTGATCACGGCGAGCCCGTGGACGCGCCGGCGTCCCTCACTCCCTCGACCGTCCCGCGTGGCGTCACCGTGGTCGACGCCGACGACACGTGGATGCATCCCACGTGGCGCGCCCTCGGCGACTTCCGAGCGAGCCGTCCCGGCGTTCCCCACAGGTTCGCGTTCGCCCTCGACGTGGTGCCCGTCGCCGACGCCATCCGGTACGTCGGACGTGCCCACGGCGATCTCGACGGCGACGGCATGGTCAGCACGTTCGAGATCGCGGGCGTGTCCACGAAGCGCACTCCCGAAGGAAGGCCCTCCTTCGCGCTCACGCCCGGCCTCTGGGTCGACGCCGAGGTCGAATGACACGCGCGCAGGGTCCTGCGGAGGGTACGTCCGAAGGTTCGCGCTTCGCGGCCATCGTACTCGTGCTCCTCGTGGGCTTCGCCGCGCCCGTGGCGTACCTGCAGGGCCGCTTGTCCCGGAGCCTCCACGACCTCCGCATGCGGGAGGACCTCTACGTGTTGCCGCCTCCGAACGCGCTCAAGGTCCTGTCGCTCGGCCATCGATCGACGGCCGCCGATCTGTTGTGGGCCCAGCTCCTCGTCGAAAACGGATTGCACCAGACCGAGAAACGCGCGTTCCCGGACATGGACCTGTACTTCGACGCGGTCCAGGCGCTCGAT
Source organism: Polyangiaceae bacterium (assembly GCA_046351475.1). Classification (GTDB taxonomy): domain Bacteria; phylum Myxococcota_A; class Polyangia; order Polyangiales; family Polyangiaceae; genus JAXLYL01. The sequence goes on along the minus strand of JAXLYL010000006.1, from coordinate 128,838 downwards.
CCCGCCTTCCGCATCCCGTACCTCTACGCCGACTCCCTCCTCTGCTTCCGTCCCGGCGGCGGTGGAAAAGAGAAGGACATCCGGAAGGCGAGGGCACTCATGGAGGCGGGACTGAAGGCCCTCCCGGACGATCACGAACTCTGGCTCCACTACGGCCAGCTCCTCGCGTTCCTCTCCCCCAGTTTCGTGTCCGACCCCGCGGAGCTCGATCGTTGGCGCAAGGACGGCGCCGAGGCGATCATGCACGCCATCGAACTCGGCGCGAATCCGGATCGGGCGGTGTCGGCCGCGTCGATCCTGAATCGACGAGGCGAACGTGAGGCCGCCATCGGCCAGTTGAAGCGCGCCTACTCGCTCACCGACGACCCCGCCGTCCGCGCCGACATCACCCAGAAGCTCGAGAACCTCCAGGCGTCGGAGGCGCTCGCCGAGGCCGACCGTCGACTCAAGCGGTTCGACGCCATCAAGCGCGCTTCCTTTTCCTTCCTGGGACGGCAGCTGACGTTGCTCGTCGGCCCGCCCTTCGACCCGGCCCGATGCGTGGGTCTGGACACCGGGTCCCGTCCGGAATGCTCGCGCGAGTGGAGCGACGTTCTCGAGAACCGCACCGAGGAATGAACGCGTCCCGCCGCTGGCACCGGACGTTGCTCGTGGCGTTCGCCGTGGCCCTCGTCCTGGCCCACGTGTTCGAGATCGTCGGTCTCGGTCCCGGTCCGATCGGGCTCGTCGACTACCTTTGCGGCACCGGAAATCCGTTCGGTTCGGCCTCGTTCCTGGGCGCGTTCCTCGTGTTCGCGGCCCGCGAGCGAGGTCGACCGGACCGCCTCGCGCTCGCCGTGTCCGTGGGGTGCGTCGCCGAGGCGTGGCTCTTCCGACGACGCCTCTCCGACGGGATGGTCCCCTACGAATCGTGGCTCCGCGTGGGACTCGGACTCGGTACGGCGGCACTCGCCGTGACGGCCTGGGGTGCGATCTTCGGACCGAAAGACGCGCGCGCGACGCGACGCGCCGACTTCGCGGAGACGGCGACCCTCCCCGTCTTCATGCTCACGAGCTCGGCCTTCCTCGACATGACGGCGGTCGTGCACCCGCGGACGCTGGACGCGATCGCGTACCGTGCCGACGCCTCCTTCGGCCTCCAACCGTCGTTCGAGGTCGCCCACCTGTTCGCGGCGCACCACGGACTCGCGCGCGCCGCCGCATTCGTCTACGGGGCGCTGCCGCTCGCCCTGGCACTCGTCCAGGTCCTCGACATCGTGACCGCGGACACGTCCAAAGGAAGGCGGCCTCCGGGAGGTGTCGTCCTCTCGTACGTGCTCGTCGCGGCGACCGGCTTCGCGTTCTACCTCGCCTTCCCCGTCGTCGGTCCCGGCCCCGCGTTCCCGGAGGCCTTCCCGAACGCGCCCATGGCGTTGGATACCGTCGCGTCGGACTGGATGGTGGTCGACACGTCCCCGCGCAACTGCATGCCGTCGCTCCACACGGCGTGGGCGCTCATGGTGTTCTTCCGGACGCGCAAGAAACACGTCGTCGCCCGCGGACTCGCGATCGGGTGGCTCGCGCTCACGGAACTCGCCACCCTCGGTTTCGGTTTCCACTACCTCGTCGACCTGGTCGCTGCCGTTCCGTTCACCGTCGCGGCGGACGGACTCGCCTCTTCCGTCGAGATGCGCTCGAAACGCGGCGTGAGGCGATGGGTCGCGGTCGCGTTCGGCGGCGTCGTCCTCTGGCTGGTCGGCCTCTGGGTCCTCGCGCCGCACGTGGGTTCGTTCCGTCTCGCGATCCCCCTCCTCGCGTCGTTCGTACTCGGTGGTTCCGTCCTCGTGCGCGGACGCATCACGGCCCTCGAGGACGAGCACACGCCCGACCTGGGAAGCGTCGTGCCCGACGAAGTGGCCGGACCGTTCCCCACGAAAGTGGCCCTCGCGTTCGTCTTCTCGGGGTTCGCGGGGCTCGTCTACGAGGTCGTCTTCGCCAAATCCCTCGCGCTCACGTTCGGCAGCACCTCCTCGGCGACGACGACCGTCCTCGCGACCTACATGGGAGGGCTCGGACTCGGGGCCTACCTCGGAGGCAAGCTCACCTTCGTCCGCGCCCGGCCCCTCCTCGCCTACGCCCTGTGCGAGCTCGGAGTGGCCCTGTCGGCCGCCCTCGCTCCGGCGTCGCTCGCGCTCGTCCACGCCGTGTACGTGAGCGCCGCGGCGGGTGCGCCCGCCGATTCTCCCAAGGTCACGGCGTTGCGCGTCGCCCTGGGCGTCGTCGTCCTCCTTCCGCCGACGGTCCTCATGGGCATCACGACGCCCGCGCTCGCGGCGTTCCTCGAGCGTCGGAAAGTGGAACTGGGCGGTGCCGTCACCGCCCTGTACACCGCGAACACCGCGGGAGCCGGAGCCGGAGCGCTCCTCACGGGGTACGTCCTGCTCGGCACGTTCGGTGTGACCACCACCACGCGCATCGCCATCGTCGCGAATGGAGTCGCCGCGGCGCTCGCCCTCCTCCTCGCACGATCGACGACGTCGCAGCCCCCCGGAACGCCCACGTCGGACGCGACGCACGGGGGAGACGTCGGGGACGCCGCGTCTCGTGCCGCTCCCGTCCACGCTCGGTCCCTCGGGAGGTACGCATTCGCGACACTCGCCGTGGCTGGCGTCGTGAGCCTCGCGGCGGAAGTCGTGTACGTGCACCTCCTCGCCGTCGTCGTCGGCAACAGCGTCTACGCGTTCTCGCTCATGCTCGCGGTGTTCCTCGTGGGGCTCTCGGCGGGATCCCGCGTGAGCGCGCGCGTCTTCCGTTCCCCCGCGTCGCGACCGTGGGGTCTCGTCGTCGTGCAGGCGTGCCTGGCCTCCGCCCTGCTCCTCGGGTTGGGACTCTGGGACGCGGTGCCCGATTGGTTCGCCCACTACGAGACGTACGCCGGCGCCAAGGCCTTCGGCCAACGCGAGTTCGTGCGGGGCGTCGCGTCCGTGGTCCTCCTCTTCCCCACGGCGTTCCTCGTCGGTGCGTCGTACCCGCTGGCGATGGGGATCGTCGTGGGCGCGGAGGGCTCCGAGCGCGTCGGCTCGTTCGCGAAGGCGTCCGCGGCGAACACGGCGGGCAACATCGTCGGCGCCCTCGGCGCCCACTTCGTGCTCGTCCCGTTCCTGGGTTCGGCAGCCTCCATCCGCGTCCTGGCGGCGACGAGCCTCGCCCTGTCCGTCGCGGGTGCGCTCGTCGACGTGCGCCTCCGCACGAAGGAAATCGGGGTCGCCGTCGCGATCGCCGCGGGCCTCTTCGTGGTCGCCCCGAAGTCCTTCGACCTGACCCGACTGGCGAGCGGCGCGAACGTCTACTTCCAACGGCAGGCGTACGGCACCGTCGTGGATCACGCCGAATCGAGCGACGGAGGACTCACGACGGTGGCCGAAAGCGACCAGGACGGCCGGCGCGTCCTCACGCTCCTGACGAACGGCAAGTTCCAGGGAGACGACAGCGAGGATCGGGAAGTGCCGTCCCAGTTCGGCATCGCCCTCACGCCCATCCGCCACACCGAGGCACGCTCCCGCGCCCTCGTCATCGGGTACGGGACCGGGGCGTCCGCGCGGGCCGTGGAGGGCGCGGGATTCCGCACGACCGACGTCGTCGATCTCTCGTCCGACATCGTGCGGATGGCGAACCGGCACTTCGCGTCGATCAACGACCTCGTCAGCACGAAACCCGACGTCCGGACCGTCATCACCGACGGCCGCAATTACCTCACGCTCACGAAGGACACGTTCGATCTCGTGAGCATGGAGATCTCGAGCATCTGGTTCGCCGGTGCGGCCTCGCTCTACAACCGCGAGTTCTACGCGTTGGCACGCGGACGTCTCTCCGCACGGGGAGTCCTCCAGCAGTGGATCCAGCTCCATCGTCTGAGCGCGGACGACATCGCGACCGTCCTCCGGACGATCCGGACGGAATTCGACCACGTGTGGCTCTACTTCGTGTCGCGTCAGGGAGTGATCGTCGCGTGCGCATGGGACTGTTCACCGACCGTCGCGTCGGAGGACCGTCTCGATCGCGAGCCGAAGCTCGCCGAAATCCTCCGGATCTTCGGCGGCTCGAGCCACGAGCTCGGCACGTCGCTCCTCCTGGATCCTGCCGGGGTCGACCGATTCGTGGCTTCGAGGACGGCCACGAGCGTCGTCTCGACCGACGACAACCTCCACCTCGAGTATGCGACGCCCCGGGCGAACGTCCGCCCCTACGGAGAGTCCATCGAGGAGAACACCCGTACGCTCCGCGCGTACGCCGACGCCGTCGTCCCTTCGTTCGCCCCGTGAGGACGCCGTGAACCGACGCTCCGCCGCGCTCCTGGCCGTCCTCGCGCTGGTCGCCCTCCTCCCCCTCGCGAGGTTCGTCGTCGGCCATCACCATGCTCTCTACGACGACGCGTACATCTATCTTCGCTACGCGCGGAACGCCCACGCGGGGTGTGGCATCCGTTTCAACTGCGGCGACGCTCCGGTCGAAGGATTCTCGAGTCCTCTGTTCTACGCCAGCCTCGTCGCCTTCACGTCGTTCGTCCCGAAGTACGTCCTCGCGAGTCAGGTCGTGGGAACCGGATGGCTCGCGATCGCGATCGCCGTGTCCGTCGTGGCCGCGGCGCTCACGACGCTTCCCTCGAAGGAGCTCCCGACCGGAACCTCGCAGCGGTCGCCCCTGGTGATCGCCGCGGCCGTCGCCCTCGTGCTCGGTCCCGATCCCTACGTCCTCGTGAACGCCGTGACGGGTCTCGATGCCGCGGTCGGCGCGACCTTCGCGGTGCTCGTGTTCCTCGCGATCGACCGTGGGTGGACGATGGCGGCCGCCGCGTTCGCCGTCGCTTCCGTATTGGCGCGACCGGAAGGTCTGCTCGTGGTGGCGTTGCTCCCCGCGGTGCCGGAGTTCCGTCGGACGGACCGCGGCCGTCGCGCGCTCGTGACCGCGTTCGCGGGCGTAGCGCTCGTGGTCGCCGCCCGATACGCGATCTTCCGGGACGTCCTGCCGAACACGTACTGGGCGAAGGCGGGTGGAACGACGCGGCACGCCGTCCTCGGTCTCGACTACGTGGTCATGGCCCTCGCCGATTTTCCGGTCCTGGTCCTCGCCCCGCTGGCGCTCTTCGACGGGGCGACGCGAACGTCCTCGCGCTTCGGCGTCGCGGTCGTCGTCGGATCCCTCGCGTTCTTCCTCCGGAGCGGCGGCGACACCTTCGGCTACTCGCGCCTCGCGTTCCCGGTCGTTCCCCTGGCGGCGATCCTCGCGGCACGCGGACTCGCGGCGATCACCGGACGGTTCGTGACGTCGTCCGCCGGCGTCGCCTTGCGCACGGGTGCTCCGCTCCTCCTCGCGGCTCTCGGTGTCCGCGCGGCGGTTTCCCACGCGATTCCCGAACAGCACCAATTCCCCAACGTCGCGGCGTGGACGGCCGTGGGTCGCTACCTCAAAGCGCACCATCCCGGCGCACGGATCGCGACGGTGCCCATCGGGGCCATCGGGTTCTACTCCGAGCTCGACGTCATCGACCTCGTCGGGCTCACGGAAGCCCGGATCGCCCGTTCCGGCAACGGCGTCCCCGAAGATCGCCTCACGCGCACGTGGATCGGCCACGAACGGCACGATCTCCCGTACGTGCTCGAACGCGCTCCCGACCTCGTCGTGACCACCAAGTTCCGGGAGACCCCGTGGGTCTCCCTCGACGAGGCCAGCGCGGGATTCTGGGCCGATTGGCTCCTCCTCCGTGCCGCGAAGGAGGGCCGCGCACCGTACCACGTCGAGGACGCGCCCATCGCGGACGGCGTGCACTGGTTGTTCCTGGCGCGCGATCCGCGCTGACTCAGGCCTTCCGTGCGAGCACGAGAGCCAACGTCGCCGACACCGCGGCGACGAGAGGTGCGGCCACGACCGTGAGCTGCCCCGCGGGTCCGCTCCCCGCGTCGAACACCGCGAGCGCCAACCAAGGCGACTCGAACCGACTCACGAAGAGGAGCGTCCAGGTCGCACCGCCCGCGACCAGGAACGCGTCCCGCGCCGTCCATGGCCGGAGGTCGTCCCCGGGAACCGAGGCCGGCCTGGGCACCCTCCACGCGAGGACCACTCCGAGCGCGAACGTCGCGACCGCGGCACAACACGTCGTCGCGAACGAGTCGCCGAACCGGGGCCGGCCCGTGAGCGCGTTCGAACCGAGGGCGACGACGAGCCCGGCGAGCGTGCACGCGACGACGTAGACCGTGCTCCGGAACACCGCGGACGTGGGCGCACGTTCGGACGTCGGATTCGGGGTTCGGGAGGCCATGGACATCCTGCGGGTCGAGCCGGAAGCGAACTTGAGGTGGGTTCCGGCGCTCCACTACACTCTACACGATGGATCCCGACGGAAGGGCGGACGCGCCGTCGGGAGTGGCGACCTTCCGCGGACACGTCCTCGGCGCCGTCGTCGTCGCGACGGTCGCGTGCGTGATCGCATGGCGGTCGCCCGACTGGGCGGCGGACGACGCGTACATCGTCGCGCGCTACGCCTCGAACCTCGCGCGCCACGGCACGTACGCGTGGAACCTGGACGGTCCACCCGTCGAAGGCATCACGGGCCAGGCCCTCGCATTCCTCGAGACGGTCGCGGTCGTCCTCCGGGTGGACCCGGTCGCGTTCGCCCGGGCGCTGGGCGTGGGCTCCCTCGTCGCGGGTGCGTGGGCCACGTCCGCCCTCGCGTGGGCACTCCGCCCGTCCCTCACCTTCGCGATCGTCGCGGGCGTCGCCTTCTCGCTCGTGGGCGAGCATGCGCCCCACGTCCGTTCGGGACTCGAGACCGAATTCTGGATCGCGACGAACCTCGTGGCCGCGTGGGCGTTCCTTCGCGCGACGAGACCCGTGGAACCGAAGAGCGGCGCCTTCTTCGTGACGCTCGTCGCGCTCGTCGTCACACGACCGGAGGGCATGGCCGTGGCGCTCTTCCTCTCCGCGGCGTGGTTCGTCGCGAACGGAGCGCGCGCGGCGACGGGGGTGCGATGGTCGCTCCTCCGTCGGTGGGCGTTCGCGTTCGTCGTGCCGGTCGCCATCCTCACGCTCGCTCGCGCCGCGCACTTCCACGCGCTCCTGCCGAACACCTTCCACGCCAAACGGGGGACACCGAACTCGGAGTTCGTGGACGACGTCCTCGCCATGCTCCTCGCGGGGCCGCGCGACTTCCTGCTGCTCGGCGCGTGGGCGGCGTTCGTGACGCGCGACGCCCGGCGGCCGATCGGCGAAGAATCCCGGAGTGTCCCTCGCGTCGGCCTCCTCCTTCTCGTGGCGCTCGGCGTCGTCTTCGCGACCACCGTGGCGTACGGAAGTCGCGATCTCGTCATGAACTACGGGCGCCGGTTCGCGATGCACGTGTTGCCGTGGATCGTGGTGGCGATCCTCGTCGCCATGGTTCCCGTGGTGGACGTGATCCGCTCGCAGGGAACACGCTGGCGCGGTCCGTTCGTGCTCGCGACGATCCTGTCGCTCTTGGCGTTCGTCCACGACTCGGCAGGTGCGCGCGAAGCGGCGTCCTCGAGCGCGATCGACCGTGGCAAGAACGCGGGCCCACGGAACGTCGAGGCCGCGGCGTGGCTCCGCGCGAACGTCCGTCCCGACGCCACCCTCGCGTGCTATCCGGACGCCGGGCTCCTTCCGTACGCCTCCGGCCTCCGGGCCATCGACTTCGGCAAGCTGAACGACGCGACCCTCGCACGGCCGGGCGTGACCCCCGAGGCCGTCTCCGGATACTTCTACGAGCGGAATCCCGACGTGCTCTCGCTGTGGCGACGCGCGAATGGCCGTCCCTACGACGACGGCGCCACGCGCATCGTCGAGGATCCGCGCTTCCGAGAGTACCTGCCCGGCTGGTCCTGGGCTCAGGTCGACGGCTCGGGTCTCTTCCTGTACGTCAAGCGCGGGGCGTGGGCAAAGGGGCCCGAAAGCTCGCGCGTCCCATGAGCGTGGGATATCCTTTCTCTCGTGGTTCGTCGCACCCGTCAGGGCCTTCTCGCGCTCGGATTCGGCGCGTCGCTGGCGGCGGCGGCGTCCGGTGTCGTCGGTTGCTCCGACGCACGGCTCTCCGGGACCGACGGCGGGACGAACCCGGGTGCCGTGGACGCGTTCGTACGGTTCGATCGGGAAGGCGTCGTCGAACTGACGCCCTCCCAGGTCGTGTCGTTCGACGTCCTCGCGCCCGCCGGTAGCCTGGTGAACTTCGGCCTCGAGGGGGCCTACGAAGATTCGTCCCTCCGAGAGTCCTCGTCGGTGGCGGACGGAGGAAGGGCCACGCTCACGCTCCGTGCGCCCACGAAGCGCACCACGTTCGTCCTCCGCGCCTCGGTGGCAGGAGCGATCCCGGCGCGCATCCAGGTCTCCGTGAGCGACAGCGGATTCGCGACGGTGACGGTGCGGGTCGGGTACGCAGGAGCGCGTACCGTGGGCCCCGTGGTCGTCGGCGCGGTCGTGGGGAGGAAGTGCTCGACGCTCGCCGACGGGTCGGGAGGCGACGGAAGTCCCGTGGCCTCGGGTCTCCTCGGCATGCCCCTCACGCTCGGAAGCATCCCTGCCGGCGGCGCCGTCGCGGTCGTCGCGCGCTCGAACGGCAGCCTCCGCGGATGCGCGGACGTCGACGCTCTCGTCGCGAACGCGACCCGCGACGTCTCCGTCGCATTGGAGAACGTCCCGCTGCGTCTCGGCTCCGTCGACTACGACGTGACCTTTCCCGCGGAACCTTCCGACGACGACCTCGCGTCCTGGCGTGTCTTCACGCGCATCGCCCGGACGAAGTTCGTGGACGTCGCCTTCCCCGACGACGGCGACGAAGCGTCCGTCCTCCTCGACGCCATGTCCGAGCTCGTCGCCGCGGGCGGCAAGGACGAATTCGACGCACGTCGGACCTCGGCCCGATGGGACGGGACGGTCCGGACGTACCTCGGCACCAAGCGCCCGTCCCTCCGGGATCGTGCGTCGGAATTCCTGCTCGCCGGCGACGCATCGACGCTCGGGACGTTGTCCGGAAGTCTCACGATGGCGAAAGCCAACGCGGCGCTCTTCGCGCCGACCACGTTCGGCGCCCTCGACGCGAAGGCGGCCGGCTTCGTCGTGCGCGCCCCGTTCCAGTGGAGCGCCGACTCGAACGACGTCGTGCACCTCGAGGGGGAGATCCAGGTGTTCCCGACGGCGCTGGTCGGAGCCGCCGCGGACGTTCCCCTCGAGGCCACGTCCGGCAACGTTCCTGCCGCGCTCGCCGCGGCGATCGATTGCGCGGGCCTCGCGGCCGCCCTCGGTGGAGGCTCCGCGCCGACGTCGTCCTGCGACGTGACGTGCGCGACGATGCTCTGCAAGGGAGCCCTGGCGAAGCGTTGGTCGAAAGCCTCCGGCTCGTCCGCGCTCTCGAACGACACGTTGATCCTCGCGACCGCGGCGAGCGGCACCGCGGCGGTCGCCGACGATGCGACGCCCGGGGATTGGTCCGGAACGTTCGTCGCGCGCGTGCGCTACCAGACGAAGACGTGGGAACTTCGGGGGCGCGCGAAAGGCACGCGACGCTGAGCGCCGCGTGGCGGTCACGTCACGGACGTCACTTCGGATCGACCGGCAGCGTGCGCAGACCCACCATCACGTATTCCTTCGAGGGCGGGAACTTCGCCCACACGCTCACTTCGTAGAGTCCGGCCTTGCCCGCGTCGCTCACGGGGACCTCGACCGAGAACCGTCCCGCACGCACGGCGACGGGAATCGGCGTCTTGAAACCCTGGGGCCAGTACATCTGGTAGGGCGTCGGAACGGGATACGAACGACGTCGGTTGAGTTCGGCGACCGGCACGGGTTTCGGCGTCTCGACACGCGCCAACCCCACACCTCCGAATTCGGCCGGAGCTTCCACCGATCCTTCCACGCGGATCACGTCCCCGACCTTCGCCTTCTTCGGGAGGAGTCCGTACGTCCCGTAGGGATCCACGAACTCCTGCGCGATGCACGGTACGGGGATCTCCGTGGCCGTGGCCACGGGCTGCGCGATGCCGATTCCCACGCGCTTGTGCGTCGCTTTGAGGATGTTCTTCCTGTGCCCGTCGTTCGGCGGCGTCTCGTGGAAGAACATGGACTCCGCGCGCTCGACGTCCTCGGGATCGATTCGGGGACGCGGGTCGATCGTCCGCGCGACCTCGTCGGTGTAACAGGACGCGTTCTCGAGAACCATGTCGTGTCCGCCGGCTTCGGTGAGACGCTGCTCGGGAACGGAACCATCGCTCCCCCAGTGGCCGAGGAACGCGTTCTTCGCCATGTCGGTCGCGTGGCGCTGACCGGACCGCGTCGGTGCTCCCTCGTCGAGCTCCACCGGCGGAAGGTTCTCGGACGCACGGTCCTGGTTGATGAGCACGAGCATGTAGCGACGCGCCTCGTCGATCGACATCTTCGCGCGCTTCGCGCCCTTGGGTGCCGCGGTCCCGACCGTCGGCGTGGAACCTCGTGTTCCGTCCACGGCCGCCGGCCCGGAGGGCGAGATGGGTGCCCCGGGACCGGCGCTCGTCCCGGAGACTCCGGAGGGCGAGACTTCCGTCGGGGCGGAGGACGGCGTTTTCGGAGGTTCACACGATGCGCACGCGAGCGCGAGCGCCAACGCGGCCTTCGGGACGTACGGACTCGGGAATTTCGGCGTCATCGTGGGGACACGTGTAGCGCATCCCGACGGCGAACGGAACGAGGGGAGGTCCGGCCCACGGGCCACTCCGTCCTGGAAGATCGCGGGGCCCGCATGTACCAATGGAGGGGTGACGATCTCGTCGGTGCCGCCCTCGAAGTCGCGCTCGCAGTCCTTGGCGAAGATGGCCGGTCGCGTCCTCGTGGCGGGTTTCTCGGGAACGCAAGCGCCGGGTCACCTCGTCGATGCGCTCCGGGACGAGACGCTCGGCGGGGTGATCCTGTTCGCGCGCAACCTCGAAGCGGGCCCCGCGGAGAACGGGACACCGACCACCGATCTGCGCGCCCTCGCCGCTCTCACGACGGCTCTTCGCGTCGCGGGTTCCCGGGCCGGCAATCCGCTCGTCGCGATCGACCAGGAAGGCGGTCGCGTGGCGCGCGTGAAAGCCCCGGCGATGGTCCTCCCTCCGGCGCGCGTGCTCGCCGAACGGTTCGACGACGCGGCCCTCGCGCGCATCGTGCGCGCCCAGGGTCAGGAGCTCCTGGCTCTCGGCATCACCTGGAACTTCGCTCCGGTCCTCGACGTCCACACGCGCCCGGAGAACCCGATCATCGGCGACCGAGCTTTCGGGGACGACCCGATCCGGGCCGCGCAGGCAGCCTTGGCGTTCGAGAGCGGACTCCGGGGCGCGGGCATCCTCACGTGCGGGAAACACTTCCCCGGACACGGCGACACGACCAAGGATTCGCACCTCGAGTTGCCCGAAGTCGACCATCCGCGTGAGCGACTCGTTTCGGTGGAGCTCGAACCGTTCGCCCGCGCGATCGGAGCGGGAGTGCCCTCGCTCATGAGCGCCCACGTCCTGTATCCCGCGCTCGACCCTTCGAATCCCGCGACGCTCTCGCGTGCCATCGCGACGGACTTGCTCCGCGGGCGCATGGGGTTCCGGGGCGTGCTCGTGTCCGACGATCTCGAGATGCGCGCGCTCTCCGATCGCATGGACATCGAGACGTCGTCGACCGCCGCCATCGAGGCGGGTTGCGACGCCCTCCTCGTGTGTTCGAACCGTGAGCTCGCCGAACGCGCCCACAGGGCCCTCGTCCGCCGCGCCGAGACCGACGACGGCTTCCGGGATCGCCTCCACGAAGCGAGCGAACGTGTCATGGCCCTCCGCCGCTCGTCCTCCGCGCACGACGCCAGCCGTCCCTTCGACCCCGTGGCGTTCGAGCGCATCGGCCGCGAGGCCCGCGAGCTCGTCCACGGACCCAAAGCGTCCCGCAGCGTCCCGCCCCGGAGCGGCGCGTGAGCCGGCGCTTCGGGTTCTACGCGGACCGCGTCGTCACCTGCGATCCCTCGCGCACCGACGCCTCGAATCCCACGGGCGCCATCACGAACGCCGCACTCGTCGTCGACGACGGCATGGTGGCGTACGTGGGTCCGCGAGCGTCCGCACCCGAGGGCACGAAGTACTCGGACCTCGGCCCCGAACTCGTGACCCCCGGCCTCGTCGACGCGCACACGCACGCGGCGTGGGTGGGATCCAGGCATGCCGAGTACGGCATCCGCATGGCGGGCGGGGACTACCGCGCGATCGCCGCGGCCGGAGGCGGCATCCTGTCCAGCCACCGCGCGATCGCCGGGACCACCCTCGACGGCCTCGTCCACACGCTGACGGCACGCCTCGAGAGGATGGCGTCGCTCGGCGTCACCTCGGTGGAGGTGAAGAGCGGGTACGGTCTGACGCCGGAGCTCGAACTCCTGCAGCTCCGCGCCATCGATCGTGTCCGTCGCGAACCGAAGGTTCCCCACGTCGTTCCCACGTTCCTCGCGCTCCACGCGATTCCTGAAGCCGCGCGCGCCGATCGGGACGCGTACGTGCGCGGACAGGTGGACCTCGTGGAAACCGTCGCGCGCGAGGGCCTGGCCCGTTTCGTGGACGCGTACGTCGACGCCAACGCGTTCACCGTGGACGAAGCACGTCGCCTCGGACTCGCGGCGCGAGCCCATGGCCTCGGCGTCCGGCTCCACGTGGGGCAGTTCGCGGACGTCGGCGGCGTGGCCCTCGCCGCGGAGCTCGGCGCACGATCGGCCGATCACCTCGAACACCTCGGCCCCGCGGACGCCACGACGCTCGCCGCGGCGGGAGTCCACACGGTCCTCCTCCCGACGGCCAGCTTCACCCTCGGACAAGCGCCGCCCGACGTCGCCGCCCTGAGGCGCGCCGGCGCCCGTTTCGTCGTCGCGAGCGACGCCAACCCCGGGACCGCACCGACCGAGAGCCTGCCCCTCGCGATGGCCCTCGCCGTACGCAGCTACGGACTCACTCCTGCCGAGACGTTGATCGCGGCCACCCGGAACGCCGCACGTTCGCTCGAGCTCACCGACGACACGGCCCCCGCCGCCGGCATGCTCCGCGAAGGTGGCCGGGCGGATTTCGTGGTCTGGGACCTTCCCCACGAGGACGCGTTGGTCCAGCCGTGGGGCACGTCGCGCACCGAACGGGTCTTCCGCGACGGTCGCGTGATCTACAAAGCGCGAGCCTGAGTCGCCGCGGTTCGGGCGCGCGCCATCCCCGCGAGGACGACGAGCGTCGCGACGTAAGGAAGCGTCTGGACGAGCGCGGTGGGGACGACGTCCTGGTCCTGGAGGACGATCTGGACGGCGTCGAGGACGGCGAACGCGAACGCGAACGCCGCGGCGTGGAGCGGTCGCCAACGGGAGAGGATCACGGCCGCGAGGGCGATGTACCCTCGCCCGCCGCTCATCCCGGACTGGAACTGGTGTTGATCGAACGCCAGCGCCACACCGCCGAGTCCCGTCACGGCACCGGCGAGCGTCACCGCGACCAGCCGGATGCGGCGCACGTCCAGGCCTGCGGAGCGCGCGGCGCGGGGCTCGGCTCCCGCGGCACGGACGTGGAGACCGAACGGTGTGCGGACGAACGCGAAGGCCGACGCGAGGACGAACACCGCGACGGTGACGGTCGTCGGATCGACGAGCGCGGCGAACACGCGACCCACACCGGGCCCGGCGGACGCGAACCCTTCGAATCCAGCGACGGCCGGCGAATTGGAGCTCGAATCGTAGAGCGCGCGGAGGGCGAAGCGGCTGCCTGCGGCGGCGAGCACGTTGATCGCGAGGCCACTCACGATGGCCGACGCTCGGCCGTACTCGACGACGATCACGTGGAGGAGGCCGACGAGCATTCCCGCGAGGACGCCCGCCACGAGACCCGCCCACGGTCGCCCGGTCGCCGCCGTGACGGCGATCGACGCGAGGCCTCCCACGAGCAATTTCCCCTCGAGGGCGATGTTGACGACGCCGCTCTTCTCGCTCCAGACGCCCCCCGTCGCGGCGGCGGCGTAGGGAACGGCCATGCGGACCGTCTCGGCGACCATGCGCGCCGACAGGAGCACGGCGAGCGCGCTCATCGTCCCCCGCTCCCGTCGGTCGCGTCGTTCGCCCCGGTGACCCGCGCGAACGACGAGCCCGCGCGTGCGTCCGCCATGGCCACGGCGAGGATGACGACGCCGACGAGGAGATCCATCACCTCCATCGGCACGTACGCGTTCACGACCAGCCCTCCTTGGGCGAGGGTCCCGAAGAGGAGAGCCGCGAACACGAATCCGGAGACCCGTTGCCGCGCGAGCAGCGCGACGGCCAGACCGAGGAACCCGGCGCCTCCGCCGAGCCCTTCCTCGTAGTAGCCTTTGTAACCGAACACCGTCGCGCTCGCCGCGAGGCCCGCGAGTGCCCCCGACGCGACGAAGGCGACCGTCATCCGGGACCGGACGTCGATGCCGGCCGCGCGGCACGCGTCCGGGTTCAGGCCCACCTGGGTCGTCTCGACGCCGACGACGGACCTCCGGAACACCACGGCCACGACGACGGCGAGGACCACGGCGAGCACGATCGCGAAACTCGCCGCGCTCCCGGCGAAGACGGGGAGGAAGGTGTCGATGCGCGGCAATCGAGCGCCGGGGACCACGTCCCTCGTGCGCACCGACCCGGCAACGCCGCGCCGCGCGCCATGGCCCATGCGACGAGCGACGCCGCGATGCGGTTCATCATGATGGACGCGATGACTTCGTGGGCTCCGTACCGTGCCCGGAGCCAGGCCGGCACCAACGCCCACGCGGCCCCCGCCGCGGCCGCGGACGAGAGCACCACCGGAAGCGCGACGAACCACGGAGTTCCTGCGGGCAGCGCCGCACCGACGAGCGCTCCGACGAGACTGCCCATCACGAGCTGCCCTTCGGCGCCGATGTTGAAGAGCCCCGCGCGCAACGCGACGTCGACGGCGACTCCGGTGAAGAGGATGGGCGTCGCCTTGAACAGCACCTGACCGATCCCGTACGCCGTCCCCCAGGTACCGAACGCGAGGAGGCGGAGCATCGACGACGGGTCTTCGCCGTATCCCCACACGAACAGGTCGAACGTGACGACGATGGCGCCCATCGCGAAGACGACGAAGGCGGCGTTCTCCCGCAGTGCGCCCCAGGACGGTCGGCGTCGATCCGACGTTCGTCCTGCCGTCATGGTCGAACCTCCCGCGCTCCGCCACTCACCATCGCCCGACCGATTTCCGCGTCGGTGACGGAAGGTTCGAACCGCGCCACCAGCCGCCCTTCACGGAGCACGTGCAGGACGGACGCGAGCTCGCGGAGCTCGTGGAGATCGGAACTCACGACCAACACGGCGGCACCGCGCGCGGCCGCGCCCCGGATGCGATCCCAAAGGACGTGGCTCGCTCCGAGATCGACGCCGCGCGTGGGATGGGCGAGTACGAGCAACGTCCCGACCAAGGTCCCCTCCCCGAGGACGGACACGGCGCGCTCGACGACGATCTTCTGTTGGTTGCCTCCCGAGAGCGTACGCGCGGAGCGATCGAGCTCGGGCGGAACGACGCGCCCCTCGCGAAGTCGGGCGTCGGCGACCGCGGTCACGGCGTCCGCGTCCACCCAACCGTGCCGGGAGAAGGAAGGAAGCTCTCCGAGGACGAGATTGTCGGCCACCGTGGCGTCGAGGACGAGGCCCTCCCGTTGCCGGTCCTCGTGCACGACGGAGACGCGTCGCGTGCGTCCGGTCTCCTGGCCTCGCGTCGCCCGAGCGCGCCCGGAGGAGGTCCCCGACGGAAGGGGATGGCCGGCGAGGATCGCCGTGCCCGATCGCAACGGGAGCGAGCCGTCGAGCAGGCGGACGAGCTCCCGCTGGCCGTTGCCTTCGATTCCCGCGACCCCGACGATTTCTCCCGGACGGACGTCGAGCGTGATGCCTCGAAGCCCCTCGGGACACGTGGCGTCCACGAGGCGGAGCGTGGGCTCGGCGTCGAGGGGCGCGAGCTCCTTCCCCTTCGATTCCGGAACGTCGCCGCCCATGATCGCTTCGGAGAGCCTTCGCAGTTCGCGCTCCCGCGAGGCCGGGTCGGCGCCAGGAACGCGCACCACGGGCTCGTCGAGCACCAGCTTCCCCTTCCGGAGGATCGACACGTGATCCGCGAAGGCTCGCACCTCGTCGAGCTTGTGCGTGACGACGATGACGAGCGCTCCGGCGTCTGCCAAGGTGCGCAGCGTGGCGTAAAGGCGTTCGGCCTCGGCGTGGGCGAGGAGCGCCGTCGGTTCGTCGAGGATGAGGACGCGCGCGTCGCGGTACAGCGTGCGGACGATCTCGACCCGCTGCTTCTCGCCGACACCGAGCGTGTGGACGGGCGCGTCGAGGTCGAAATCGAGTCCGAGTCTCCGTTGACGTTCGATCACCTTGGCCCGAGCGGCACGGAGGTCGAGCACCATTCCGAAGAGGCCGGTCGGTTCGGAGCCGAGAATGACGTTCTCGAGGGCCGTGAGCTCGGGAACGAGGGCGAAGTGCTGTTCCACCATCCCGACGCCGCGTCGGATGGCCGTCTTCGCGTCGAACGGTGCGAGACGCTCGCCCGCGACGAGGACGTCTCCTTTCGTGGGCACGTCGAGACCGGCCGCCATCTTGAGGAGCGTGGTCTTGCCCGCGCCGTTCTCGCCGAGGATGGCATGGATGCGACCGGCCTCGAACGCGAGCGACACGTCGTCGACGGCGGTATGAGGGACGGCCAGATGGGGCCCGCAGACTTTCGTCAGGTGGAGGAGCTCGAGGGCCGGCACGCGCCTTCCGTTCTACACCGCAAGGGCGTCCTACATGCACTCCCAAGCGGCCGGCCCCGGGGCGGGTCCCGACGTGCACGGGTCGGAGGGTGCCCCGCCCCGCGTGAACCTCGATCGTCGCGAGCATGGCCGTGCTTCACGCCGGGGCGATGGAGGGAAATGCAGGCATCCGGACGCCCCGGATTCCCCGAGCGGTGGCCGTCGATTGCTTGACCGAGGGGGCCCCCCAGGTAGTCTGAAAGGTGGTGTTGATCGGGGAAATCATCGGCGGCAAATACAAGATCCTCGAACGCCTCGGCCAGGGCGGGATGGGTGCGGTCTTCGACGCCGTCCACGTCGGTACCGGCGGCCACGTCGCCATCAAGGTGGTCTCCGCCGAACTGAAGGACGAGTTCGTCGCGCGCTTCCAGCTCGAAGCGAGGGCCGCGGGATCCATCGACTCGCAGCACATCGTACGCGTCTTCGACACGGGCACGGACGACAAGACCGGTCTGCCGTACATGGCGATGGAGCGACTCACGGGCGAGGACCTCTCGCACCTGATGAAGCGCGTCGGTCCCCTCCCCTCGGACGTGGCCCTCCGCATCGTCGCCCAGGCGGCCATCGGTCTCGCGAAGGCCCACGAAGCCGGCGTCGTCCACCGGGACATCAAGCCGGCGAATCTCTTCCTCGCGGACGGCGAGGTCGGCGAAGTGATCGTCAAGGTCCTCGACTTCGGCATCGCCAAAGTGAAGATGGACCAGCTCCAGGACACGAACGACGGCGGCCTCACGCGCACGGGCAGCATGCTCGGCAGCCCGCTCTACATGTCGCCGGAACAGGCACAGGGCCTCAAGTCCATCGACCATCGCACGGACATCTGGTCGCTCGGTGTCGTTCTCTACAAGGCCCTCACCGGCCGCACGCCCCACGCGAATCTCGAGGCACTCGGTCAGATCATCCTCGCCATCTGCTCGCAGCCTCCGGCGCCCGTCCAGGAAGTGGCGCCGTGGGTCACGCCCGAAGTCGCCGCCGTCGTGCACCGAGCGTTGCAGCTCGATCCCGCGAAACGTTTCCAGACCGCGGGCGAGTTGCTCGACGCGATCAAGCCGCTCCTGCCCCAGGGCCGCGGTATCCAAAGGGACTCGTTGCAACCTCTCTCGGCCGAGCAGAAGGCCCAGGTCGCGGCGACGCTCCACACCCACGAGGGTCATTCGTCCACCGGGCTCGTCCTCGATCGCACCGGAGGAACGCAGGCGGGTGTCACCTCGTCGTCGTCTTCCCGCGAACGTCGCGGCGGGGGACGTCGACTCGCGGCCGTGAGCGCGGCCATGGTGGCGGTCGTCGGTCTCGGCGGATTCGTCGTGTGGCGGAACCAGAAAGGCGTCGCCCACACCGCGGTCGCGTCGGAGTCCTCGACCGTCGAGATGCCCGCCTCGCTCCCCCGCGCTCCCCTCGCCGAACCGGCCACGGTGGTCGTCAACAACTTCACGGCCCTCGTACGCGTCCGCAAAGGCAGCGTCGTCACGGCCGTGGACGGCAAGGATCTCGCCGCGCCGAAGTCGGACGACGTGCAGGTCCGGGGCACCTCCCACTCGAAACACGCGCTGACCGTACGCCACTGGAACGGCAAGACGGAGACCGTGGACGTCGAAATCGACGAGACGGGTTCCACGTCGCCTTCGAGCGTCGGCGTCGATCCGCCCGCGCGCGCGACGCCCGCTCCTGCCGCGAAGCCCGCCGCCGCTCCCGCAGCGGCTCCCGCGGCGGCGAAGCCGAAGGGATCGCCGGGCGTCGTGTCGAAGTGGGACGACTGAGGGAAGAGAGCCCTCCCAGGTCCTCGTCCACGCGTCGTGTCCGCTCCCGGCTTCCGCCGGGCGAATGCTGGCCGGGCCGCGATCGCTTCCGGTACCCTCGGACGAGCCCTCCCGTCCCACTCCCGCGAGGAAATCTCCCATGGCCGTGTTCGCGCGCATCCGTTCGATGAGGTCCCCGGCGACGGCGATCCTCCTCGTCGGATCCCTCGCCGCCCCGCTTCTCGCCCACGCGCAGGCGAAGACCCCGACGCGGGAGCCCGCGAAGGGGACCACGAAACCCGGTGCGGCGCCTCCGAAGGCGGCGCCTTCGTCGACGGCGACCGCCTCGGAGTCCACCGAGCCGAAGCCGCCCGAAGCGAACCTCGAGCAGAAGAAGGCGGACGCGAAGCAGCGATTCGAGAAGGCCATGGGCCTCTTCGAGCAGGAGATCTGGGACGGCGCCCTCGCGGAGTTCTTGCAGTCCCGCGCCTCCTACGCGACCCGCGGCAATACGCAGAACGCCGCCGTTTGCCTCAAGAAGTTGAAGCGCTTCGACGAAGCGATCGACATGTACGACTCCGTCGTGAAGGAGTTCGCCTCGAAGCTCTCCGCCGACGAGCGCACGCAGATCGAACGCGAACTCACCGAGCTACGAGGGCTCGTCGGACTTCTCGACGTGCGTTCGAGTGAAGCGGGCGCGTCCGTCACCGTGGACGGACGCGAGCGCGGGAGCACCCCCCTCTCCGCCGGCATCCGGTTGAACGTCGGGTCGCACGCGATCCGCGTCTACAAGGAAGGGTTCGTGCCGTTCGAGAAGCGCCTCGACGTCGCCGGCGGCAAGACGCTCCGTGTCGACGCCAAGCTCGAAGCGCTGGGTCTTTCCGGTCGCCTTTCCATCCGCGAGGACAGCGGGAAGTCGGCCGACGTGGTCGTCGACAACGTCGTCGTCGGCAAAGTCCAAGGAGACCAGCCGTTCCAGGGCCGCTTCGAGCCGGGGACGCACACGGTGGTCCTCCGCGGCGAGGGAAACCTGGGGACGCAGCCCGTTTCGGCGTCGGTGAAACTCAATCAGGTCACCCCCCTCACGCTGATGGTCGAACCGCTCGAGAGCCAACTGCGCGTGGAACCCGCTCCCGCGGGAGCGACCGTCGCCATCGACGGCATCACCGTCGGCGACGGCGTGTGGGAAGGCCGCCTCCGTCAGGGCGCCCACAAAATCGAGGTGGCGAAGGAGGGCTTCCTCGTCGTGAAGCGCGACGTGACGCTGGCTGCGGACGCGTCCGAGCGTCTTGCCGTGACGCTCGAACGCGACCCTTCGTCGCCGTTGTGGGCCGCGGCGCATCCTCCCAAGTTCGTGTTCGAGGCGTTCGGCGCGTTCGCTCTCGTCCCCCTGTTCGGTGGGGAGGTTCGCGACTCGTGCACGGGAACGTGTTCGAGCCCCCTCCCCATCGGCGTGCTCGCTTCCGTCCACGGAGCGTACCAACTGGGTTCCGGGATCGGTTTCGGTGCCGATCTCGGATACCTGTACACGACCCAGATCCTGGAAGGCCGGTCGGCTCGCCTGAACGTCGTCGGCAAGAGCCCCCTCGATTCGACGGCGAGGGATCGCCTCACGATGAGCGGAGTCACGCTCGGCGCTTCCGCCTTCCTGCACCTCGGCGAGAAGTGGCCCTTCGTCGTGCGCCTCGGAGCGGGCGTCCTCCTCGCGACGACGGTGGACCGTCGCACCGGCCAGGGATACGACCCGGTCACGGCCACGAATTTTCCGTACGGCCCGAGCACCTTGACCCAGAGCCAGGGAGCCCTCGGCATCTACGTGGCGCCGGAGCTCCGCATGGGGCGTCGCTTCGGGAACCACTTCGAACTCTTCGCCGCCGCCCGGACGATGGTCGTCTTCTCGACCAGCGAACCGAAGTGGGACGGCGGCGCGACCGCCATCTTCACGACCCAGAAGCAGGGCCAGGCCACGTTCGACACGCAGACCCTCATGGGGCGGACCATGCTCCTCGTCGCCCCCGGCATCGGCGCACGCTACGACTTCTGAAGCACGCGCCGACGCGGTCGGACGGGCGACGTCGTCAGCCCGTCGCGACGCGACGGAGTCGCGGCGACGTGCGCACCCGGACCTGACTGGACTCCTCCGCCATGCGACGCGTGGACTGCTTGGCGGGAGCCGCGCGGCGGATACCGGCGTGGAGGCGAGCTCCGGCGAGGATCGTCTCGCAGAGCTCGTCGTATCCGATGCCGGCCGCCTCCGCGATTTTCGGGAGCAGCGACGTGGGCGTCATTCCGGGCAAGGTGTTCACTTCGAGCACGTATTCGTTCTCCCCTTCGGTGACGAGGAGATCGACGCGGCATGCTCCCGTGCACCCGAGGGCTCGGACCGCGCGTTCCGCGAGGTTCATCACGCCGCGCGTGCGCGTGGAGTCGATGCGCGGCGGCGAGACGTATTCCGTGGCGCCCGGCGTGTACTTCGCCGCGTAGTCGTAGAAGCCGCTCTTGGGAGCGACCTCGATCGCACCGAGGACGCGACCGTCGAGGACGCCGACGTGGACCTCCGTGGCGCGGACGAACCGCTCCACGAGGACCGACGCATCGTGTTCGAGGGCGGCGCCGATGGCGCGACGGAGCTCCTGGAGGTCGTTCGCGCGGGAGACGCCGACCGACGATCCCTCGCTGCGGGGTTTGACGACGGCCGGGAAGCCGAAACTGCCGTGCACGTCCTCGAGGGTCTCGAGATCGTCGGCGGTGACCACGTAGTACGGAGGCGTCGGGACGTTGTGGAGGCGGAAGAGTTCCTTCGCCTTCAACTTGTCCATGGCGAGCGCGGAGGCGAGGACGCTGGACCCGGTGTACGGAATGCCGTGCAGTTCCAGGAGTCCTTGGACGCATCCGTCCTCTCCACCCCGTCCGTGGAGGGCGAGGAACGCCACGTCGATGCGGGCGTCGCGAACGAGCTCGTCGAGCCCGGGACCGTCGCCGCTCCAAGCGATGCGGACGGCATCGTGCCCTTGCCGGAGGAGCGCCGCGAGGACGCCCTCCCCCGTGCGGAGAGACACGTCACGTTCCGCACTCACGCCGCCCATCACCACACCGACGCGTCGCTTGCTCATCAAAGCCTCCTCGAAACCGCGGATGCCACGACCAGGACCGGAACCACCGCGGCGTCATCGACGTCCGTTCGCGCCTTGACGCTCCCGGTTGCCGGGTCGACCTTCGCTCTCGATGCGTCCGGGAGTTCGGTCACGTGATCGTGATTCAACTTGGATGCCTCCGACGAAGTGCCTGGATCTCCGGGCATTTCTGCCGGGAGACTCCGCTTCCGCGTGTGTCGCCGACCACGGACACGTGGCGGGCGGAACGCGCGGCCCCGAGCGTCGGGGTACTCCGCAGGTACCGCGATTCGCCCGTTCAGGTCAACTTCGTGACGGCGCCACGACGTCGACTTAACGCCTTGACGATTCGGGGCGCACCGCGGGGTCCGACACGCTGGAAAGATGCACCCCGCCCGCGCGCCTGCTCACGCAAGGTGCGCATCCGCGAGCGCCCGAATTTCCGCACGCAAGCCCAGAGGCCTCGGAGAATCGAACGCGCCAAGGCCTCCCGAAGCGAAGCACGCCCCAAGTCCACCCGACGCGACGCAAGGCCCACGTCAAGCCCCCGAACGTTCCCCTCGCTTCGCGTGACGTCCCGAAGCACCGCAAGGCCCAATTCGCCAGGCCCACGGCGGGACCGCCGCACAGCAAGGAGGTGCATGCATCGCAAGATGCATGCACCACGAACCATCCCTTCGAGAGACAGATGCGCCCAACAGCCCGTCGGATCAGGAGGCGCTCACCCCGTGGGCGCCTCCTGATCCGACGGGCACCCCTCAGTCGATCTCCACGAAGATCGCGGTGATGTTGTCCTTCCCGCCGCGATCGTTCGCGAGATCGATGAACTTCCTCACCGCCACTTCGCCCCCGCAGGCGGCGATGGGAGGGATGTCGATGTCGCGCAGGTACCCGTGGAGGCCGTCGCTGCAGAGGAGGAACCGATCGCCCGGCCGGGTCGGGACGAGACGCGTGTCGACCTGCACGTAGTCGCGGTTTCCGACGGCGCGCGTGATCACGTTCCGGTGGGGCGAACGCTTCGCCTCCTGGGGCGTGATGAGACCCTGCTTCAGTTGCCACGCGATGAGCGTGTGATCTTCGGTGATCTGCTCCACGTCTTCCCCGCGGATGCGGTAGATGCGGCTGTCGCCGACCTGGCCGGTCACGACGTAGTGGCCGAGGATGAGGAGCGCGGAGAGGGTCGTCCCCATGCCCGACTTCCCGCGATCGAGTTCGGCCATGGAGAACACCATGTACGTGGCGGCCTGGACGGCACTCTCCATCAGACGGCACGCCGCGCGCGCGTCCTCTTCGAGGACCGGATCGACGAGCGGCTTCACGTCCACCAGGCCGCGCTTCACCATGCCGTAGACGGTCTCGACGGCCTCCTGGCTCGCGACCTCTCCGGCGGCGTGTCCTCCCATGCCGTCGCCGACCACGTACAGGCCGATGCGATCGTCCATGTAATAGGCGTCTTCGTTGCCCTTGCGCTTCTTGCCGATGTCGGTGAGGCCGAAGCCGACACGCTTCTCGTGAGGAAGCGCGGACTTCTCCGCGTCGACGGGAAACAGACTGGGAGCCGGCGGAGGCGGAGGAGGCATCGTTGGAAGGGGAAGTATAGCGCGGAGCACCGGCCGTCGACTACCCTCGAGGTGGCATGGAACCGAGGACGTCGACGGGGACGCAGGAGGCGACCGGGCCCGCGAATTCCGCCGCCGAAGGCACCGTGGAGAACGCCGCACCGCCGCCGACGGCCCGCTCGCCCCTCGCGGAACTCGCGTCGAGCCTGCGCCGAGGGGCGTTCGTCGTGACGTTCGCGTTCCTGACCGAAGTCCTTCTCCGGGCCGCCACGCGAACGGTCCATTTTCCCGACGTGACGACGGCCGCTGGCGAGCACCTCGCGCACTTCGGAAGGGTGGCCGTCCTGGCGGTACCGCTGATCTTCCTCGACGCGCTCGTGTCCGCCCTGGTCCCTTTCCGGAATCTTCGGAGCGTGCACGACGCCCTCCTCGCTCCTTTCGCGAACGCCACCGCCCTTCGCCGGATCGTGGGACCTCTCCTCGCAGCCGTGGTCGCCTTCGTGGCGGCGTCGTGGATCTACAAGGGGCGTACGCAGCGTGTGCCCCCCTTCGCGATGTTGGTCGCGGTGACGGCGTTCTGTTCCTGGTTCTCCCTCGGGGCCATCGTCGTGCGACTACGTCGCGGTGCGGAGCCGTCGACGTCCTCGCGATGGGGCGCCCTCGTGGCCATCGGCACCGTCACCTTCGCCATCGCCGCGGGTGCGGCCTTCTTCATGGAATCCGACGTCGCGGTCGTGACGGCCCTCCTGTTCAACGGACTTCTCACCCGTTCGGTCGTGATTCCGTCGCGAGCCGGGAACGCGTCCGACGTCCGCGCGTCGGGCGTCGCGCGGGCCGGACGACGCGCGTCGGCACCTCTCTTCGTCGTCGTCGCCCTCCTCGGACTCGGTTTCGATCTCGGTCATCGCGATCTCCGCCGGTTCTTCTCGCTCCACTGCCCCTTCGACGCGTACGCGCGCACGTTGCTCGCGCGACTCACGGACGTCGACGGCGACCGCGCGTCGTCGCTCTACGGCACGGATTGCGACGATTTCGATCCCCGGAGGCGTGCCTTCGCGGAGGACATTCCCGACGACGGCATCGATCAGAACTGCCACGGCGGCGACTCCTCCCTCGAGGCCGCGTTGTCGCGATGGGAACCGGGAGGTGTCCACGCCGAAGTCGAGCCCGCAGGTCCCGTCCGGCCCCCGCCACCGGTCGTCTTCGTGTCCGTCGACGCACTACGTGCGGACACGTTCACGGACAGGAGCATCTTCCCGAAGACGCAGGAAGCGCTCGAACGGTGCGTCCACTTCACGAATGCGCGGGCCAACACGCCTTCCACGTGGCCTTCGATGTTCGCCATGCACATGGGGGTCTCGTTCAGCCACATCACGACACCGACGGGAGGCATCCGCCTCGTCCCCGCGGATCCGGCGCACGGCGTGGTCTCCCGACCTCCGAGCCTCGCATCCGTGCTGTCCGTCGTCGGCGGCTACGCCACGGTGTTCGCCGTTCCGCCCTTCCGGCTGCCGGACATGTCCTTCCTGACCGGGTTCACGGAAACGGTGCTGGCACCTCCGACGGGCAACGCCACCTTTCCTCGCGCGCCCGTGATGTTCCGAATTCTCAAGGACACCGTCGCGAAGGTGGAGTCGGCCGCCAAGGACTCCGGGCGGCCGCCGCCGCCCGTCCTCCAGCGTGTGCATCTCATGGATCTCCACGCTCCGTACGCCACCGGGTACGACCGCGCGGCGTACGACGAAGGGGCACGGCGTCTCGATCGGCACCTGGCGACGTTCCTCCGGGAGATCCCGGCCGAGACCATCGTGATCGTCACGGCGGACCACGGTGAGGCGTTCGGCGAGCA
This sequence comes from Polyangiaceae bacterium, assembly GCA_046351475.1. Classification (GTDB taxonomy): domain Bacteria; phylum Myxococcota_A; class Polyangia; order Polyangiales; family Polyangiaceae; genus JAXLYL01. The sequence goes on along the minus strand of JAXLYL010000006.1, from coordinate 103,766 downwards.
CGGCTACTACGACCACGGCGGAACGCTCTTCGACGAGGAGCTCCGCGTTCCCCTCGTCCTGTGCGCTCCCGCGTTCCGGGCGGAAGGGCTGCCTCGGAAGGTGGACGCCCTCGTGTCCCACGTGGACATTCCGCCGACGCTCTTCGAGCTCGTGGGCGTGACGTCGCCGTACCTCCGCCATGGGGAGTCCCTCGTCCCCTTGGTCACGCGTTCGCGCACTCGGAAGCTTACGTGGTCCTACGCCGAGAACGTCATCCGGGGCCAACGTGCGGTGGTGGAGGGGTGCGAGAAGTTCCTCGAGGATGGTCGCGGATTCAAAGCCCTCTTCGATCTCTGCGCGGATCCGTCGGAGACGCGCAACGTGGCCGAAACCGAACCGCGACGGTTCGCGGAGCTGCAGCGGAGAATGGACGAGATCGTCGACCTGGACGTGGACGCCGTCCGGTCGTGGCGAGTCGGATCCAGGAAGATCGGCGCTCCGTGACGTTCGACCGTCCCCACGAACGCGGCGGATGCCCGACGCGCTTTTGTTCCGCCGACCCTCGCCCCGCGTCTACCTTCGATCCCCGATGACCCCCCGATCCCTCGTCGGTACCGGAGCGACCAAGGCCCCCGTCGGGGGCGCCGAGTTCGTCCTCGCCTCGTTCGTTGCCCTGGTCGTCGGATTGATGATCGTCCCCCTGCCGACGCCGCTCCTCGACGTCCTGATCGCGACGAACCTTTCCGCCTCCATCGTCATCCTCCTCGTCGTCCTCTACGTGCCGGACGCACTGTCGATCGCGACGTTCCCCACCCTCCTCCTCCTGACGACGCTGTTCCGTCTCGCCCTCAACGTGTCATCGACGCGCCTCATCCTCCTCCAGGCGGACGCGGGCGAGGTCATCCGGGCCTTCGGGACCTTCGTCGTGCGAGGCAACTACGTGGTCGGCGCGATCGTGTTCACGATCCTCACGGTGATCCAGTTCGTCGTGATCGCGAAGGGGTCGGAGCGCGTCGCGGAGGTGGGCGCTCGGTTCGTCCTCGACGCGATGCCCGGAAAGCAGATGGCCATCGATTCGGAGCTGCGTTCCGGCGCCATCGACGGGGACGAGGCGCGACGTCGCCGCCGTGCTCTTTCCCGCGAGAGCCAATTCTACGGCGCCATGGATGGCGCCATGAAATTCGTGAAGGGCGACGTCATCGCCGGCATCGTGATCACGATCGTGAACGTCGTGGGCGGTCTCGCGATCGGCGTGGGCCAACGCGGGCTCGAGGCGACGACGGCCCTCCAGCGCTACGGGGTCCTCACCATCGGTGACGGCCTCGTGTCCCAGATTCCGGCGCTCGTCCTCTCCACGGCCGCGGGCATCCTCGTCACGCGGACGGCCAGCGAGGACGATGCGACGCCCCTCGGCCGCGAACTCGCGCGCCAGCTCTTCTCCACACCGAAGGCGCTCACGGTGGCTGGCACGTTCGTGACCGCCCTCGCGATCGTGCCGGGGCTCCCGTTCGCGCCGTTCGCACTGCTCGGCGCGGCGCTGATCCTCGTGGGCGAACGGGGACGTCGGAACGTCCTTCGTCGCGCGGAAGCCAACCGCCTCGGAATCGGTGCCGGGAACGATCCGCGTCCGGCGACCCACGCCGCCGTGCCCCGCGCTTCCGAATTCGTCCCGACGGTCGTCCCGCTCGCGCTCGCCCTCCCGCGCGAGGACGAGGCGCTCCGCGCGTCCGCGTTCGACACGCTGCTCGCCGTGAGGACGCGCGTCTTCGCCCACCTCGGCGTCCCGCTGCCGGAAGCGAGGATCTTCGTGGACGCGGACCTCGATCCGGGCCGCTGCGAGCTCCGCCTCCACGAACTGCCCGCGGGCACGTTCGATCTCACCGTCGGAGATCCCTCCGCGCTGGGAGACGCACTCTTCGTCGCCCTCCGACGGCGGGCTGCCGAGTTCGTCGGTCTCTCGGAGACGCAGCGCCTGCTCGACGCCCTCGACAAGTCGTCCCCCGCGACCGTCCGCAACGTCGTCCCCAAACCGGTCCCTCTCCCGGTGTTCACGGACGTCCTCCGGCGTCTGGTCGAGGAGGGCACATCCATCCGGGACCTCCGCGCGATCCTGGAAGCCCTGGCGCTCGTCGCGACGACCGAGCGGGATCCTCTGCAGCTCGCGGAGTTCGTGCGGAGCCAATTGCGTCGTGCGATCACGCACGGGTTCACGGCCGGTCGCCTGGAATTGGACGTCGTGCTCGTGGACCCGATCCTCGAGGACACGGTCCGCCGGGCGATCACGCGGACGCCGAACGGCGCCTTCCTCACGCTCGCTCCCGCGATCGCGCGGGACGTCGTCGTGTGCATCCAGAAGGCGGTGCACGACGCCAGGGCGGAGTCCGCCGCCAAGAACGCCCCGGGCTCCCCCGTCCTCCTCACCCATCCCGACGTGCGTCGCTTCGTACGCAAACTCGTCGAGACGGACCTTCCCGACCTCGCCGTCGTGAGCTTCGCCGAACTCCTGCCCGAGATCGCGCTCCGCCCCCTCGCGAAGGCTTCCCCGGTGGGAGGTCCATGACCGACGGCGCGACTCCCGTCGCGGACACGGGAACGGCCCCCCCCGGAGCGCGGACGAACGACGCGACGCCCGAGACGCTCGCGCGCGTGGGAATGGCCTTCGCGCGCGGCGTCGGCGTCGTCGCGCTCGCCTTCGCGACGGAATCCTTCGCGCGCGCCTTCGCCCGTTCGGCGACCTATCCCGGGATCGGAACCGCGATCGCGGCCCACGTCGCGCACTTCGGCCGTCTCTTCCCTCTCGTGGTGCCGATCGCGTTCGTGGACCTCGTCGTGGCCGGCCTCGCCGCGACGCGCGTTGGAAGTCGTCCGATCGCATGGATCGACGGCACGATCGCCCTCGCGTGCGAACCCGCACGTGCGGCGCGCACCGCCGCGGCCGGTCTCCTCTTCGCCTCCGCCTTCGCGAGGCTCCAGTCGACGAAGTACCAGGTCGTCCTTCCGGTCGCCGCCCTTTTCGCCCTCGTGGTCGCTTCGGCGTGGGGCTTCCTGGAAGCCGGCGTCGCGCGCGTGCGACGCCGGACGCCGCCGACCCGTGCTCCCGCCGTCGGTGCACTCGTTCTCGTGGCGCTCGTGCACGGGTTCGTGGTCACGATGTCGTCGCCTCTCGGCCACGAGGTGGCAGGTGCCCTGGGCGGCGTCTTCGCGACGTGGGTGCTCTTCCGCGCCGCGACGACTCCGTTCGCATCCGGTTCGAGGACGTTCGCGAAGCTCGTCGTTCCCGGCCTGATCGTGGCCGGGTTCGCCGGTGTCGTCGTCGACCTCGGCCACCGCCCCTGCGGCGGTTCCGCGCGTCCCAGACGCCCTTCGACGGCTTCGCGCGCAAGGTCCTCTCCGCGGCGACGGATCTGGACGGCGACGGCGTGTCGGGTCTCTACGGTGCGGACTGCGACGACACGAACCCGCTCCGAAGGCCGTTCGCCGAGGACATTCCCGACGACGGGATCGACCAGAACTGCCACGGCGGAGACGGATCCATCCTGGCCGCGCTGGCGCGCTACGAACCGGGAGCTCTCCACGCGGACGTTCCACCGCACCCCCACCCGCCCCTGTGCGCCCGACCACGGTGATCGTCACGGTGGACGCCCTCCGCGCCGACGCGTTCGAGGACCCGTCCCTCTTCCCCGCCACGAACGCCGCCGTCGCACGGTGCGTGCACTTCACGACCGCGCGTTCGAACGCCCCGTTCACGTGGCCTTCGCTGACGTCGATGCACATGGGCGTCTATCCGAGCCACATCCGGACGCCCCGCGAGCGTTCGGCGATCGCCGAAGCGGACTTCGCACGACACGTCATGTCCCGCCCTCCGACGATCGCCTCCGCGCTCGGATTCGAGGGTGGCTACAACACGGGTGTCGTGTTCCCGCCGTTCCACGCGACGGACTTCACGTTCCTCACCGGATACGCGGTGGTGAAGGACGTCCCCTTCACCGGAGACGCGTCGAATCCGCCCGCGCGGACGATGCTCGACGCCACGCGGAAGCTCCTCGCGAGCGCTCCGGCGGACAAGCCCGCACACGTCCGCGTGCACCTCATGGACATGCACGCTCCCTACGTGGGCGGCTCGACCCGCGCGGCCTACGAGAGGAGCGCGCGCGCCCTCGACGGTCCCCTCGCCGAATTCCTCGCGGAACAGCCGGAAGACCGCATCGTCGTGCTCTCCGCGGATCACGGGGAGGCCTTCGGCGAACACGGATTCGATCAGCACGGATGGTCGCTCTACGAGGAAGAACTGCGGGTCCCGCTCGTCCTCTGCGTTCCCCGATCCCTCGTCGGCACCGACACGGCGCGCACGGTGGACGTCCCCGTGTCCCTCGTGGATCTGGCGCCCACGATCCTCGATTTGACCGGCGTCGACGTGCCCTACCACCGCCACGGCGAGACCCTCGTCCCGCTGTTCACGAAAGGCGCACCTCGGCGCATCCCCTGGTTTTACGCCGAAGACGTCGAGAAGCACCGACGCGCGTTCGTCCACGGATGCAAGAAGCTGATCCTGGAGCCCGACGGGTACGAGCTCCTCTTCGATCTGTGCGTCGACCCGCACGAGACCCGGGACCTCTCGGAATCGGATCCGGCGGCCCACGGGGCGATGCGCCGCGAGCTCGACGAAGTGGTCGACCTCGATCTCGACGCGTTCCGCTCCTGGCGCGTGGGACCGAAGTCGTTGATGGATCGCTGAGCTCCGCTCAGACGCGCTGCCGCACCATCTTACGCGGCATGGCGCCGCTCTGCATGAGGAGCTGCTTCGCTTCGCGTTCGAGGAGTGGGTGAATCTTGCGCTGACCGACGAACATGCCGAGGAGCTGCGGGCTCATGTCGGAGAGCTTCTTGAGCGCGCGCGAGGCCCCCTTCATGTCGTTGTTTCCCGCATAGGCGAACGCACGGGCGCGCCACATCTGGACCTTCATCTCGCCGTACTCCGGATCGTCCGGATTGAAGAGCTCGAGGGTCTCGACGGCCTTCTTGGCATTGCCCGAGCGACCCCACGCCTCGCCCGCGACGGTGGCGAACATGGCGCGCGTCTTCGCGTCCTGTTGCTTGCCGAGCTCGAGGACGTCGACGAGCGCCTTCGCCTCGGCGACCTCGCCGACGGTGAGGTGGATCATGGCGCGCATCGAACGCACTTGGTCGGCGACGGGGGTGAGCTGCTTTCCGAGGTCGATGGTCTCGAGGGACTCCAGCGCCTTCTTGGGATCGGTCTGCATCTCGAGCTGCGCGCGCGCCATGGTGGCCTGCACGTCGCCCTTCTTGAAGTCGGTCTCGAGCTTCTTGAGCGCTGCCTCGCGCCCTTCGGCGGTCTGGGCACCGTGGAGGATCTCTCCGAGGGCCTGCGTCTTCTTCATCGTGCGGAAGGCGTACACGCCGAGCGCGACGACGAGGATGGTGACGGCACCGAGGACGTAGACCGGCACCTGCGACTTCATGAACGACGCGAGCCCGAGTCCGACCACCCAAAGGACCACGAGGACCGCACCGACCCGGATGGCGGCCTTCGTGAGATCCACGGGAGGCTTCGGGGCCGATCCGTCCGCCGGACGTCCGAGGGCGCGAAGTTCGTCCTGGACGTCCTTCGCCGACTTTTTCCCGTTCGATTTCGTGCTCGTCGCGCTCACGGACGGCCGTCTACCGCGAACCCGACGGGCGCGCAATCGGGAGCCCGAGGCGCCCCCGCCGCCGTCCCCGGTGCCCGGCGGTTCACCCGTTGGCGGGCGGAATGAGGGAGTTCGTGGTCTCGGGCGCGAGCTCCGCGTCGTCGCGCTGCACGACGATACGGAAGTGCAGGAACAGGCTTTGGGCGATCGACATCACGGGCACGGCGAGGAGGGCCCCCACGATGTGGAAGAAATGTTCGCCCACGAGCAGGGAGAAGACCACCAAGACCGGATGGATCTTCGCGGCATCTCCCATGATTTTCGGGTTCAACAGGTTGGCTTCGACCTGGTGGATGACGAGAACCCAGACCAACACGAACGCGGCCGTTCCCACGGACTGCGTGAGCCCGAGGGCCACCGCCGGGATGGTGCTGATGATCGATCCGAAGATGGGAACGAGCGAGAATACCGTCGCGACCAGGGCCATGACGGGCCAGTACTTGAGACCGACCAGCGCGAAGCCGACCGCCGAAAGGACGCCGTTCAGGAGGCAGATCAGGAGTTGACCTCGGACCACGCCCGAGAGGCCGCGGTCCACCCGCTGCACGAGCATGTGGAAATCACCGCGGGCCCGCGGCCGCACGAGGGATTCGAAGAACCCGAGGATCTTCTCGCGCGTCATCATCACGTACGCGGCGAGCATCAGCGTGATGAAGAACTTGAAGATGATCCGGCTCACGCCGGCGACGAGGTCACGGCCGAGGCGCGCGAGTTCCAGGGCGTTGTGTTGTGCGTACGCGAACGACTTTCCGACGGCGTCCGCAAGGAGGACGTTGGGGTCGAAACGACCGTCCTTGGTCTCCCGTTCGCGTTCGACGAGATAACCCGTCTTCGTTTGTTTGATCGCGACGCCGGAACCGATCTCGATCTCGTAGCTGCCGTCCGCGCGCGGGCGCGCGACCAAGGCGGGCTCGGGAGTCTCGCGTCGCGGTTCGAGGTCCTGGGGCGCCGGGAGGAGGCCCGCGGAGCGGAGCTTGTCGGTGGCGTCGGGAATCCATTCGTCCCGGGCGCGTGACGCGAGCACGGGAACTTCGTGACGCAGGGCCCGGAGTTCCGAGGCCATGCGTGGCGTGACCCCCCGCACGAACGTTCCGAACGAGCCCAGGACGAGGACGTAGACGCTGATGATCGCGAGCGCCCTCGGGAACCCCTTCGTCTCGCACCACGCGACGAGAGGAGTGAGCACGTAGGCGATGAGAAGTGCGAGTACGAACGGCAACAGGACGTCGTGCGCGGCCACGATCGTCGCCACGGCCAACGCCGCACTCACCGCGAGGAACACCACGCGACGGCCCGCGGATCGCGGTGCGCGGATGGAGATCGGAGGAGGAGTGTCGCTCATGCGTCCTGGAACGAGAACGCTCGGGTGAGGGTGCCTCGTCCGGAGGGACCATACACAAAAAAACGAGCGGCGGCGTCCACTCGCGTGGGCACCGCCGTCTCGGGATTACAGACCGGGAGTCCCGGCGGTCACGGTGTCGCGTTCACGACACCGGCGCCGGGCTCCCGCGAGGACGGACGATCAGTCGTCCTTGTCCTTGTCGGCCTGGGCGGCCTTTTCGGCCATCTTCTGCTTGATGAGCTCGCCGATGCTGCCGGCGCCCGCCTTCTCCTCGGTGGCCTTCTTCGCCTTCGCGGGCTTGTCCGCCTTGGCGGCCGGAGCCGAGTGGGACACCTCGCCGACGCGCATCGAGAGCGTGACGCGGCGGTCCTGGGTGTCGAGGTTGGCGATTTCGGCTTCGATGGCGTCGCCCATCTTGAACGGGACGGTGTTGCCTTCCGCGTCCTTGGGTTCGACGAGATCGCTCGAGGGGATGTGGCCTTCGACGCCGTCCCGGATCTTCACGAAGACGCCGTAGTCCACCACGGAGACGACCGTCGTGGAGACGACCTTGCCCGGGGGGAACTCGGTGAAGATGGTCGGCCACGGATCGTCCCAGAGCTGCTTCACACCGAGGGAGACCTTCTTCTCGTCGTGGTTGATCGAGAGGATGATCGCTTCGACGTCGGCGCCCTTCGCGTAGAGGTCGGCCGGGTTGTTGACCTTGGCCGTCCACGAGATGTCGCTCTTGTGGACCATGCCGTCGACACCTTCTTCGATGCCGATGAACACGCCGTAGTCCGTGAGAGAACGCACCTTGCCGCCGATCTTGTCGCCGGGGTGGTACTTCTCGGTGAAGAGCGTCCACGGATCGGGCTCGAGTTGCTTGAGACCGAGGGAGATGCGCTTCGCCTTCGCGTCGACTTCGAGGACCTGGCACTCGAGGTCCTGACCGATTTCGAGGAGCTTGGAGGGGTGCTTGACCTTCTTGGTCCAGCTCATCTCGCTGACGTGGATGAGACCCTCGACGCCCGGCTCGAGTTCGACGAACGCGCCGTAGTCGGTGATCGACATGACCTTGCCGTGCACCTTCTTGCCCGGCGGGTACGCCTCTTCGGCGTGGTTCCACGGATCCTCTTGCGTCTGCTTGAGGCCGAGGCTGACGCGCTCGGTCTCCGCGTTGTACTTGAGGACCTTGACGGTGACTTCGTCGCCGACCTGGAACACTTCGCTGGGGTGATTGACGCGGCCCCAGGACATGTCCGTGATGTGGAGGAGGCCGTCGATGCCGCCGAGATCCACGAACGCACCGTACTCGGTGATGTTCTTGATCGTGCCGCGGACGACCTTGCCCTCTTCGAGGGTCTGGAGCGTCTTGGTCTTGATTTGATCCCGTTCCTTCTCGAGGAGGACGCGACGGGAGAGCACGATGTTGCCGCGCTTCTTGTTGAACTTGATGACCTTGAATTGGTAGGTCTGGCCGATCAGCTTGTCGAGGTTGCGGATCGGGCGGAGGTCCACCTGGCTGCCGGGGAGGAAGGCCTTCACACCGCCGCGGATCGTGACCGAGAGGCCACCCTTCACGCGCTGGCTGATGGTGCCTTCGATGAGCTCGTCGCGGTCGCACGCGCTCGAGATCTCGTCCCACACCTTCATCTTGTCGGCCTTCTCCTTGGAGAGGGTGACAAGTCCTTCGTCGTTCTCGCGGCTCTCGATGAAGACGTCGATGACGTCGCCGACCTTGACCGTGTGCTGGCCTTGGGCGTCGTGGAATTCGGAGAGGGCGATGATGCCTTCGCTCTTGCCGCCGATGTCGACGACGACGTTGTCGCGTTGGACGGCGACGACGGTTCCTTGGACGATCTCGCCTTCCTTGCCGATGTCACCACCGGAAATGCTGGCTTCGTAGAGGGCGGCGAACGTGTCCATGCCGCCTTCGGTCGTCTCGGTCTTCTTCTGGGTTTCGGGTGTGGTCATTGAAAGGCTGGGCCTCTATCGGCTACGTGGGCCGGGGAACGAGGAAGCGATCGCGCGGAAGCGGATCGATCCTCGGAACCCGGGCTTGGGATCGCGCGGAGCGCGAACCGGGTGGGGAAAAACTCCCGAAGAATTCGGGAGCGGGGTTGCTACTCCATACGAATCCCCCCGTCAAACGGCCCCAGCTGGAGGAGCGGCGTCTTCCGAGGGAAATAGGCCCCTGCGTCCACGCGTTCGGGGGGCGCCCCGGCGTCCGTCCCCGTCGGGGGGGCGGTCGCACCGGGCGCGAGGAGGGACGCGGCGTCCAGGGCGAGGCGGGAAAGGACCGCCGTCGGCACCTGCCGGCGGACGACGACCTGCTTCGCCTTCGCGTCCTCGTCCACGTCGGCGTCGGCCAGGAGCGCGGTCACGAGCGTGCGGGCGGCGGGGCGGCGACTCGCGCGGACGACCTCGCGGAGGGTCTCGGCGGCGGTTTCCCGTGGGCCGTCCGAACGGTACCGGAGGCGCATCGTGAGTTCGCCTCCTCGGCCGGGTCCCACCTCGAGACCGAGCCACTCGAGGTCGTCGCCGAGCGTCCGAACGACGCCTCGGACAGCGCCGGTACTTCGCGCACCAGACGGCGTCACCCTTGATGCGGACGAAGACGAGGGCTCGTCGGGCAACCGATGGTCTTGGGCTTGCCGGGTCGCGGACGCGATCGCGCGCGATCGATGGACCCTCCGCGCGCCAGCACCCACGTCCTCGCCGGACAGCTCGAAGAGGGCCGCGTCGTCGTCGCCCGCGCGCACGGCGCGCTCGCGGAAGCGATCGGCACGTACTCGTCGACGCCGGGCACGTCGTCACGTTTCGTCCGTCGCCGCGCGTCGAGCGCGCCGCTGGGGCGATGTCGGCGCGAACGCCCTTCAGGACGAAGATCGAATCGCGACCCGACGACGTCTCCGCCGCGAGGAACAATTCGTCGGTGTCCCGCAGGGCCTCGAGGGCCCGTACGGCCGACACGGGCGCGGCGCCGTCGGCGAGGGCACGCGCGAAAAGAGGCTTCACGAGAGGACCGTAAACGGAGTCGCGTGCGACGTCGTGCAACCGCACGTGGGCGAAGAACGCCGGGTCGTCCGGCAGGACGTCGAGGAGCGTCGCCGAGCGTCCCGCTCCCGTCGGCCCCTTCGCCTTCGGCTTTCCGTCTCCGCAGCCGACGGTGCCGCCGACGACCGCCGTCGCGAGGACGGTCAGGACGACGGGCGCGACCGCGCGCGTCGCGTTCACGGCGCGGTTCGACCCGTCACGTGCGTGACCATGGCGCGGACCGTCGCCGCGAGATCCATGGTCGAGGAGTCGACGAGGACGGCGTCTTCCGCTTGTCGGAGAGGGGCGTGGGCGCGGCCCATGTCCTGGGCATCGCGTGCCATCACGTCGCGCAGCGTGTCGTCGAAGGTCACGGGCGCGTTTCCAGCGGAAGGCCCCTTCGCGACGAGTTCGTCGTACCGACGCCTCGCCCGCACCTCGGGAGTCGCGGTCAGGAAGAACTTGAACTCGGCGTCGGGGAACACGACGGTGCCGATGTCCCGTCCCTCGAGCACGACGCCGCCCGTCTCTCCCAGCTGGCGTTGGAGATCGAGCAGCGCGGAGCGCACGCCGAGGTGCTTGGAGACGTCGCTCGCGCCCATGCCGATGTCCGGCGTACGGATCGCCGTCGAGACGTCCTCGCCCGAAAGGGTGATGCGGAGCGCGCCGTTCTCGCCCCGTTCCATGGCGATGGCGCGTCCGGACACGAGCGCAGCGGCCACCTCGCCCATGGCCTCCGCGTCGGACCAGGCGACGCCACGGCGCCGAGCGGAGAGAGCGACCACGCGGTACATGGCTCCGGTGTCCACGAGGACGAACCCCAGGGCGTCCGCCAGGGCCCGCGCCACGGTGCTCTTTCCGGCACCTGCAGGGCCGTCGATGGCGACGATGGGACGCGGGCGGACGGAGGCCACGGGGGATTCTTAGAGCAAACGCTCCACGATTGAAACGCGGTTCTCCATGGGTGGACGCCGTCAGTCCTTCTCGACGGACACTTCGGCACCGAGCGCTCGGAGAGTGCCGACGAACCGGGGGAAACTGGTCGCGATGCAGTCCGCGTCGGTGACGCGAGTGGGGCCGTCCGCCACGAGTCCGAGGACGGCCGCCGTCATCGCGATACGGTGATCGCCGCGGCTCGCGATCGTGGCCGCGCGGAGTGGCGCTCGGTCCCCTCGCCCTTCGACGACGAGTCCGTCGGGACGCTCCTCGCATCCGACACCGAAGGCGCGGAGGACCTCGATCATGGTCGCGATCCTGTCGCTCTCTTTCACGCGGAGCTCGGCCGCGTCGGCGATCGTCGTGGTCCCGTTCGCACGCGCGGCGAGCGCACATGCGATCGGAATCTCGTCGATGGCCCGAGGAACGACCTCGCCCCCGATGCCGATGCCACGGGTCGTTCCCGGAGCGATCTGGATGGTCGCGACGGGCTCGCCGCCCGCATCGCCCTCGGGAGAGACGTGGATCGCGACCCCCATGTCCCGCGCGATCTCCACGATCCCGGTGCGCGTCGGATTCACGCCCACGTGCCGGACGTCCACCTTGGACCCGGGTACGATCTGGGCCGCGACGACGAGGAACGCCGCCGCCGAGATGTCGCCGGGCAACGTCACGTCGAACGCGGACATCTCGCCGTTCCAACCGGAAGGATCGATCTCGACGATGGTGCCCACGGTTCGGATGGGCGCACCCAGCGCGCGCATCATCCGTTCGGTGTGATCGCGCGAGAGCATGGCTTCCTTCACGTACGTGGTCCCGTGCGCGAAGAGTCCGGAGAGGAGGATGGCGCTCTTCACCTGGGCGCTCGTCACCGGCATCGTGTATTCGAGCGGGCCCAGGTACGAGCCTTCGGGGAGCCCCTTCACGCGGAGCGGTGCCGTGATTTCTCCCGACTTCGTGGGATGGGCGGCGCCCTCGATGGATGCGCCGCGCTGACGGAGCGGTTCGGCGACGCGGGCCATGGGCCGTCGTGACAGCGAAGCATCGCCGACGAGGACGGCCTCGAAGGGCTGCGGTGCCAGGAGGCCCGCGAAAAGCCGCATGGTCGTACCGGAGTTGCCGCAGTCGAGGGGGCGTTCGGGCGCACGTAGTCCGAAAATGCCCTTCCCTTCCACGATCCAGCGGGTGGGGCTCTCCTCCTCGATCCGGATGCCCATGGCGCGGAGGGCGTTCGCGGTGGCGACGTTGTCCTCGCCCCGGGAGAAGCCGTCGATCGTGCTCCGTCCACGACACAGCGCCGCGAAGAGCAGGGCGCGGTGGCCGATGCTCTTGTCGGAGGGGACCGGGACGCTGCCGACCAGCGGTCCGCGGGCGGGCGAAACGACGAGCGTCGTCATGCGCGCTCCGTCATCGAAGGGGGGCGAAGTGGAGGAGCCCGAGGAGAGCTTGGATCGTGCCGTCCTCGACGGTCCCCTTGATCTGGACGTCCACGTCCTTCACGTCCACGGTCACGTCCTTGGGCATGGGCACGTGGGCGAGCGCGGCGGGAATGGACGCGAGCGCGAGGCCCTGCGTGAGGCCGGCCTTCCCACTCTCGGCGCCTTCCGCGTCGAGGAAGGTCGCGGTCGCGGCCACTTCGAGTCCGTTCGCCTTCGCGTCTCCGAGTGCGCGGATCGCCTTCGTCTTCTTGAGCCAAGTCACACGGAACGGGCCGACGGCGACCTCGGGCAACGGATGCGTCGTGAAGTCGGCCGCGACCGCGACCTCCGCGCCGGGCGTGTCGAGGGTGGCGAGCATCCAAGGCGCGAACTCACGCTTGGCTTCGCCCGTCTTCAGGCGATCGAGCGTGCGGCGGATGGCTCCTTCCGTTCCCGCGAGCGCCGTTTTCGCGGAGAGCACGGTCACTCCCACGTTGCGCGAGGTATAGAGCGTGCGGTCGGAATAGGTCGACTTCACGAGCTGCCCGGCGGCCGCGCGCTTCTCGGCGGCCTCCGTGAATTTCGCCGGATCGAACGTGCCCCGGAGGACGACGACGGCGTCCGCGCTCGTGACACCGTAACCGGCGAACGCGAGCGACTCGAGATCGCGGGAAGCCACGAAACCCGCTTCGGCGCCGATCGGAATCGCGGCGTCGACGAACTTCGCGACCGTCGCACCGAGCTTCGGCGTCGCGAAGATCGTCTTCGCGTCGGCCCTTCCGACGGCGACGGCTTCCGCGCCCGACAGGATCACGAGCGGGTCGCCGTCCACGTCGATGGTCTTCGGAGTCGCCGCGGAATCCGCGTCCTTCTTTCCGCCACAACCGGTCGCCGTGACCGTGATCGCGAGAAGAGAAGCCGCGGAGAGCGCGATCGCGGCCCCACACGCACGGAACGGACGCCGGGTCACCACGCGGGAGGAGTGCATGGCGAGGATGCTACCAGAGGTTCGCGGACGTCAGGGTCCGGCGTCAGGGCGCGGCGTACGACCCGAGGATCTTGAACGTCTTCGCGATGCGTTTGACGTCCTCGAACGCGACCACGACGGGACGATCGGTCGCGTGCCCCTGGATCTCGACGAAGAAGAGGTAGTTCCAGCTGTCGTCGTCGACGGGCGTGGATTGGATCTTCGTCAGGTTGATCCCGCGTTCGGCGAAGAGCTTCAGGACGTCGAGCAGGGCTCCGGGCGCGTCGCTCACACTGAAGACGAAGGCCGTGGCGTCGTTGCCCGTGCGCGTGGCCGATCGCGCTCCCACGACCGCGTAGCGGACACGTTCGTTCGCCCGGTCCTCCACGTTGGGTTTCGCGACGATGAGACCGGCTTCGGAGCCCACGCTTCCGGACGCGAGGGCGGCCGCACCGTGATCTTCGCTCGCGATCTGACACGCGAGCCGGGGCGATCGGACGTCGAGGATCGGCATCTTGGAGCCCAGGGAAGCGAGGAATCGGGAGGCGGTGGCGCGGTCTTCGGCGGTGGCGACGATCTTGTCCACGTCCGCGACGTTGCCGGTGCGGTTGACGAGGTGAAGCGCGACGGCGATCTCGACGACCTCGGCGATCTTGAGGTCCCCACGACCGATGGCGTCCACCGTGGATTGGACGAGGCCGCCGGAATGGGTCTCGAACGGCAGGACGGCGAAGTCCGCGCGGTGGCGGACCACTTCGTCGATGGCGAGTGCCGTGTTCTCGACGGTCGCGATGGCCGCGGACGCGCCGTACCTCGCGCGGGCGATCTCGAACGCGCGGCCGCCCTCGGATCCGACCACCACGAGGCGCGCGTCGGATTCGAGGGCCGCGGTCGCCGCGTGAAGCTCACGGAAGATGCGCGCCATGGACTCGCCGGGCATCGGTCCGGTGGTCCGGGCGGCGAGCTCCGTCGCGAGGGTGCGATCGACGGGCGCGACGAGGTTGGGATGCTCCCTTCGGAGGGCGCCGCGCGCCCGGGCGAGCTTCGCCCGTTTGTCGAGCACCGTGACGAGCTCTGCGTCGAGCTTCGCCATCTCTTTCTGGAGGTCGTCGGACTCGCGCTTCGGATCGGCCATGGGGCCCCCTCTTTCGCCTCGGCACGCAGGCAGAACGCACTATACCGAGAACCGAGAATCGTGAGCCCGGATCCCGTCACGCACGAAGACCTCCGCGCCCTCGGGGAGAAGTACCGAGAAATTCTCGCGCTTCGCGAAGAACATGCGTCGTCCCGCGACCGCTCCGGCGCGAACCTCCCTGTCGACGCACCCCGGGAACGCCTCCGCGCCCTCTCGGAACGCTTTCCGGGTGCCCTTCGTGAGCTCGATGCCCTCCCGCTCGAGACGGTCCGGGCACGCATCGAACTCGTGGACGGGTGGGCCGAGACCGTGGCCCGGGATCCGTCCCGCGGCGCGCTCGTCCCGGCATGGGTGAACGTGGTGGTGACGTTCCACCGGTTGATGCGCGGACTGCTGTGCTTGAAACGGAAGTACGGAGCGGACGACGACGACGCGCCCGAGCCGTCCGGACTTTGCGGCGACGAGTCCTTCGCCCGAACGCGAATGGAATCCATGGCCGTCATCCGGCGGCCCCCCCGGGGGCGCCTCACGGACCTGGCGTTTGCCTACCTCGCCGAGCGGGACGGGACGGACGTCGCGGCGGTCCGGGAGCTCGTGTTCGCCACCCCGGCTCGACCGACGACGTCGTGAATCAGGTCTTGGACGGCGTGGACGATCCGCCCGTCGATCCCGACGAACCGGACGATCCCGCGGAACTGGGCGCACTGGACGTCGAGGTCCCCGACGAGTCGCCCCCCGAGCTGCCGGAGCCGCTCGTGCCGGATGATGACGAAGAACTCGAAGAAGATCCGGTGCTTTCCGACGAACCTTTCGCGCCGGGCTTCGCGCTCGAATAGAGGTCGGCGTACCAGCCGCCTCCCTTGAGGATGAAGTTGCCACCGTTGATCTGGCGCTTCGCCGTGACCGCCTTGCACTTCGGGCAGGTATCGAGCGCGGGTTCGGTGATCTTCTGGATTTCTTCCCAGGCGTTGCCGCAGGACGTGCAGACGTATTCGTAGGTCGGCATGAAGGTACGCTGGACGTATGTCCCACCTTGTCGCCTGTCAAGCAGTGGGTCGTGCCGATTCAGCCTTGCTGCCTACACGGAACCGAGCGTAATCATCGGCGTGCATGACCCCATGTGACGTGACGTGACATCCGGCCTATCGTCCGCCTGAGTCGATCTCAGACGGCACTTCAAGGATTCACCTCACGAGGACCGCAACCTTGCGGCCCCGAATCACCTGCAGCATGCATGCGTCGGCTCCGGCCGCCGCCGTACGTCTCCCAGAACCACGTCCAATTGAGCGAGCCGGTCTCGCTCGAGGGGTCCGCCATGAAGATCAAGAAGCTCGAGATGATTGGGTTCAAGTCCTTCGTGGACCGAACCGTCGTCAACTTCGATCACGACGTCCTCGGCATCGTCGGCCCGAACGGCTGCGGCAAGTCGAACATCGTCGACGCGATCCGCTGGTGCATGGGCGAGCAGTCCGCGAAACATCTCCGCG
The DNA here is from genome assembly GCA_046351475.1 of Polyangiaceae bacterium. Classification (GTDB taxonomy): domain Bacteria; phylum Myxococcota_A; class Polyangia; order Polyangiales; family Polyangiaceae; genus JAXLYL01. Next base: position 87,775 of record JAXLYL010000006.1, on the reverse strand, counting down.
GACGGAGCATGGACGACGTCATCTTCGCCGGCTCCGAGAGCCGCGCCGGCAACGAGTTCGCCGAGGTCACCCTGACCTTCGAGAACGACGCGGGCGACGTTCCCGTCGAATACCGGGACTATGCCGAGATCGCGGTCACGCGTCGCCTCAATCGCAACGGCGACAGCGACTACCTGATCAACAAGACGCCCGTGCGCTTGAAGGACATCACGGATCTCTTCCTCGGGACCGGCGCCGGCACGAAGGCCTACTCCATCGTCGAGCAGGGCAAGATCGGTCTCATCGTCAGCGCGAAGCCCGAGGACCGCCGCCTGCTCATCGAGGAGGCCGCCGGCATCACGAAGTTCAAGTCGAAGAAGAAGCAGGCCGAGAAGAAGATGGAACTCACGCAGCAGAACCTGCTGCGCGTGGGCGACATCGTCGCCGAGATCGAGCGCAACCTCGGCTCCTTGAAGCGTCAGGCCGCCAAGGCGGAACGGTACGTGTCCTACCGCGGCGAACTCGAGGACCTGCAGCTCCACGAGGCGTCCCACAAGTACCTGGAGTTCACGGGCTGGATCAAACTGCACTCCACGGACGTCGCCCGCGTCACCCTCGAGTCCGACGAAGCGCGGACGAACCTCCAGGCCCGGGAGGCCGAACTCGAAGGCATGCGCGTCGAGGTCTCCGAGGCCGAGACCCTCCTCGACGAAGCGCAGAACAAGAACTTCACAGCCGACAACGAGGTCCGCGCCGAAGAAGCCGCCATCGCTCGGAACACGGACAAGCTCGAGACCCTCCGCGCCCGCGAGACCCAGGCGAACGCGGAACTGGCCGAAATCGACACCCAGCAGCAAGCGCTCGCCCACGAGCTCGAGACGACGTCCGCCGAAGTCGCGACCCTCGAGCACGAGGAGTCGATGCAGTCCGAACACGTCGCCCTGGAAGAGGGACGCCTCGAGGAGGTCACGGGCGAGAAGGATCGCGCGGAAGCCGAGGTCCGCGGGATGCAGTCGGCCCACGCGAAGGCCCAGGCCGACATCGCGAGCGCCGAAGCTCGCCTCGAAGGGTTCGAGCGCCGTCAGAACGAGATGCTCACGCGCGTCGAGCGCCTCACCGCCGAGCGCGACGAGCTCAGGGAAGGCCAGCTCGAAGACACGGGCCGGGCCCGGGAACTCACCCAGGCCGTGGACGATCACCGCTCCGGCAAGGTGACGAGCGCGGAGGAGAAGCAGGCGCTCGAAGACAAGCTCGCCGAACTCCGTCAAAGCATCCTCGCCAGCGACAAGGCCCTCGACGAAGCCAAGAGCGAGTTCCAGAAGAAGCGGTCCCGCCTCCACACGCTCCTCGAGATGCAGGCACGCCTCGAGGGCGTGGGCGCGGGCGTGAAGGCCCTCGTCGCCAGCAAGGACGAGGCCGTGTGCGGACTCGTGGCCGATCGCGTCGAGGCTCCCCAGGAATTCACCCACGCCCTCGCCGGCCTCCTCGGGTCGCGCCTGCAGGAAGTGGTCGTGAAGGACACCGACCGTGGACTCGAGCTCCTGACCGACATGGCGTCCCAACGCCGCGGCCGCGCGACCATCGTGCCGATGCGCCCCCGTCACGTGGCCGGTGCCCACGTCGAGCTCCCCGAGGACGACGGCATCGTCGCTCGCCTCGTGGATCACCTCCGCTTCGCCGCCGAAGACGAGACCCTGGTCCACGCGCTCGTCGGCGACGCCCTCGTGGTCCGCTCCCTCGACGACGGCCGCCGCCTGCGCGCCTCCATTCCGAACGCACCGCTCGTCACGCTCGACGGCACCGTCCTCCACGCGGACGGGCGCATCGCGGGCGGCCAGGGCGAGGAGCTCGCCGCCGGCATGCTCGAGTCCAAGCGGGAGACCCGCGAACTCGGCAGCGAAGTGACGCGCCTCGAAGAGCTCGTCTCCGAACTGGTGGCGACCCACCAGACCCTCCGCGAGTCCATTTCCCAGACCCAGGCCGCCCTCGACCGCGCTCGGCAGCAGGCCCACACCGACGAACTGGCTCTCCAAGCCGCCGAGAAGGATCTTCGGCAGATCGAGAAGCAGCTCGAGATCTCGACGAAGCGTCTCGAGCAGCTCGCGGGGGAGGAAGAGGAGCTCCGCGCGCGCATTGCCGAAGCCGGTGTGGAGCGGGACGACGCGGCGCGCGTCCTCGAAGAAGCGCGGGCGGTGGTCGACGAGCTCGCGGCCAAGCTCGAGACCGCGGAGGCTTCGGCCTCCAACTGGCGTGAGCAGGTGGAAGCCCACCGCCAGGTGGTCACCGAGCGCAAGGTCGTCATGGCGGGCACGCGCGAGAAGCTCGCGGCCTCCCGTGGCACCTGCCAGCGCCTCACGCGGAGCTCGGAGGAACTCCTCGAGCGGAAAGCGCGCCTCGACACCGAGCTCCTCCTCGGTGCCGACACCTTCCGCGAGACCGCCCTCGAACTCGAGACCCACAAGCAGGCGCTCGAGATCGCCCTCGACACGGCGCGCCGTGCCGCCGAAGCCCTCACGGAAGTTCGCCGTGTGTACGAGGAAGTCCGGGCGCGCCTCGTGGAACGCGAGGCCCTCCTCAAGGATCTCCGATCCCGTGCGGAGTCCGCCCGCGAGGAGCTCACCCTCCACGAGATGATGCTCCGCGAGAAGCAGATCGCGATGGATCACCTCCTCGGCGGCGTCGCCGAGAAGTTCCGCGGCCTCTCCCTCCCCCGTGTGGTCGGCGACTACCACCTGCGCACGGCTCCCGACGACGTGACCCGCGCCCGGATCCAGGAGCTCGCCAAGCTCATCGAGCGGATGGGCAGCGTCAACCTGGACGCGATGCGCGAGCACGACGAAGCGGAGAAGCGGTACGCCTTCTATTCCGCCCAGAAGGAGGATCTCGACAAGGCCCTCGCGGATCTCGAACGCGCCATCGCCCAGATGAACCGCGAATCGAAGCGTCTCTTCCACGAGACCTTCGACGCCGTGAACGCCAAATTCCAGGAACTCTTCCCCAAGATGTTCCGTGGCGGCCGCGCGTCGCTCCGCCTCACGAACCCCGACGACATGCTCGAGACCGGCATCGACATCCTCGCGCAACCGCCGGGCAAGAAGCTCTCCTCCATCGAGCTCATGTCGGGCGGTGAGAAGGCCCTCACGGCCGTCTCCCTCATCTTCGCCATCTTCCAGATCAAGCCGTCGCCCTTCTGCATCCTCGACGAGGTCGATGCTCCCCTCGATGAAGCGAACGTCGCCCGCTACAACGAGGCGATCCGCAGCATGACGGACCGCTCCCAATTCATCCTCATCACGCACATCAAGCGCACGATGCAGATGGTGGACGTCCTCTACGGCGTGACCATGCCCGAGTCGGGCGTCTCGAAGCTCGTGAGCGTGAAACTGAACGAGTCCGCCGAGAAGCGATTGCCGCAAACGCCGGCCCACGCCGGCGCCGCGGTCGCCTGATCGCGTTCCTCCCACCCCACGGGATCGCCGTACGCGATCCGGAGCTTTCCATGGCCACCCAATCGAAATCCTCCACGTCCAAGTCCCCCGCGAAGTCCACGGGCGCGATGTCGACCAAGGACGTCGCGACGACGTCGACGACGTCGGCATCGCCGAGTCCTTCGACCACCTCCTCGCGCACGAAGCACGCGACACGTTCGACGGGTTCGTCGAACGCGAAACGTGACGACGCGTCGGCGGCGAAACACGACGACGTGATCGCGACGAAGCCCGCGCCGACCCACGACGAAGTGGCCGCGCTCGCCTACGCATTCTTCGAAGAACGCGGCTGCGTGCACGGCTTCAACGTCGAGGATTGGGTCCGCGCCGAACGCGAACTTTCCGTCGGCGCGAGATAATTTCGTCCACATCGTGACGAGGAAATCGCGTGCGCGGAGCACGTGCGCGCCGACCTGCGTCCTTCCGCCTCCGCTGTCCCCGGTCGCGGTTCCTGGTCTCGTCGCGATCCAATTCCCCCGGTGAGATTCGGGGTTGCGCGGGAAAAAGTCCGTCAAAGGGAGGGGTTTCGGGACCGTCCCTCCTTGGCCCACACCCTGCAATAGCTCCCAACGTCACGCGCAAACGTAGTCGGCAAGGGACCCCTCCCCCAACGGCGCCACCTCAACGCACGCGTGACCAAGGGAGCCCGTCATGAGTTTCAAGCGTGTTCGTATCCTGCCTCTCGGCGCAATCGCCATGTTGGGTGCCGTCGCTGCCTGCAGCAGTGGCGAAGAGGCGGAGTTGCCGACGGTCGCTTCCGCGAACCCGGCGAACGTCGCCATCGAGCTCTATTCGACCAAGGGAACCAAGGTCGGTTCCTGCGCCGGCACCCTCATCGGTCCGCGCACGGTCCTCACCGCGGGTCACTGCGTCGCCGGCATGGCGCGCTGGCGTGTCACCCAGTCGGGTGGTTCGTCCCAGACCGCGACCGGTATCCGTGGGTACACCCACGACTGGTTGAACTTCTCGACCTGCGACATCAACGCGCAGCGTCGTGACATCGCGGTCATCCAACTCGATCGCGACATCAAGGTCTCGGACTACCCGTCCGTCGCCACGAGCGAGGTCGACGACTCCGACGAGTCCGTCAGCCGCATGCGCCGTGATGCCTACGCTGCCAAATCGCGATTCTCTGAGGTGGGATTCCGCGGTGGTGAAGCGACGGGCCAGGGTTTCCCGCTCCACTACTACGCGGCCATGAACACGAACGAGATCGTGGACACGGGTGGCGCCCTGTTCGACAAGGATTCGAACACCATCTACGGCATCGTGGCCGGCAAGGACACGACGACCGGTCAGCTCTACATGACGCGCACGTCGTCGCTCTCCAAGTGGCTCTCGACGAAGATCAAGTGCACGTCCAACGGCGCGGTCACGACCAAGTCCACCAAGACCGGCACGGCCGTCACGTACTGCAGCAAGGGCGGAGGCGGTGACATCGACATGGGCGGTTCCAACACCGGCGGCGGTGGCTGGGGCGGCGGCAACATCGACATCGGCGGCAGCGTCTCCACCATCTGCCAAATCTTCGGCCTCGACGCGAGCTGCAACAAGAAGGGCGGCGGCACCACCGCGGGCACCGGCGGCACGGCGGGCACCAACGGCGGCGGCACCAGTGGCAACGCGGGTTCGGCCGGTACGGCGGGCACGGGCGGCAACAGCGGCGGCAGCGGCAATGGCGGCTCCTCCGGCAATGGTGGTTCGTCCGGCAACGGCGGCACCGGTGGCAACAACGGTGGTAGCGGCAACGGCGGCAGCGGCGGCTCGGCCGGCACCGGCGGCAACAACGGCGGTGGCAACGGCGGCGAAGCCGGCACCGGCGGCAACAACGGTGGAAACGACGGCTCCGGCACGTCCACCAGCGGCGGCGGCACCGACGTCGTCGACTTCAGCGACGACGAGTGCATGGACGACGGCAGCGGCGGCTCCGGCGGCGACGGCTCCTCCGGCAACGGTGGAAACGGCGGCACGGGCGGCAGCGGATCGTCCGGCAACGCGGGCAACGCGGGCAGCGGCAACGGCGGCGCGGCGGGCAGCGGCAACGGCTCGGCGGGTACGGCGGGCAGCGGCTCGGCCGGTACGGCGGGCAGTGGCTCCTCCGGCAACGCGGGCAACGCGGGCAGCGGCAACGGCTCGGCCGGCACCGCGGGCAGCGGCACCACGGGTGGCGGCACGGCCGGCAACGGAACGGGCGGCAACGGTACGGGCAGCGGCTCCGGCAACGGAACGGGCTCGGGCAACGGAACGGGCTCCGGCTCCGGCAACGGAACGGGTTCGGGCAGCGGCTCCGGTTCGGGCAGCGGCTCCGGTTCGTCCGCGGGCGGTTCTTCCTCCACGAGCGGCGGCGGCGTGAGCCTCGCCGGAACGCCCGACGCCACCACCTGCTGGGGCGCGTGCGGTCGCAACGGTCGCAGCTCCGGTTACGACTCCTCGGGCAAGAACGTCTCCTCTCGGGCGGCCCCGGCGCGGGCGGCGCGGTTTCGACCGGCGGCTCCAGCACCACGGGCGGCGCCACGAACGACGGCTCCGCGCAACGGCACGGGTTCCGGCATCGGCAACGGTACGGGCTCGGGCACGGGCACCGGAACGGCTCCGGCAACGGCACGGGTTCCGGCAACGGCACCGGCACGGCACGGGTTCCGGCAACGGCTCGGGCACGACGGGCGGCTCCAGCACCACGGGCGGTGCGAGCTCCAACGGTTCCGGCTCGGCGACGGGTTCCGGATCGGGAAAGGCCCGGCTCGGGTTCCGCGACGGGTTCGAAGTCCGGCACCAGCCGCGGCACGACGGGCGGCTCCAGCACCACGGGCGGTGCGAGCTCCAGCGGCTCCGGCTCGAGCCGCGGCTCGGCCTCCGGCAGCGGCGGTCGCGCAGCGACGGTCACGCAGGGTGTCTGCCAGACCGGTGAAAAGGCCTGCATCCCGGCCAACCTCGGCGACTTCCCCTGCAGCAGCGCCGGCGCCACGACGGCGGGTTCGGGCACCACGATTCACTGATCGCTGAATCGACCTCTCGCGAACGCCGCGGCTCCTTCGGGAACCGCGGCGTTCGTGTTTTGTGGGCCTTCCGGAGGCGGCGCCGACACGGTCGACGGATGGATGCTAGAGCAAAGCGCGTCGGTGAATGCCGATGGAGGACCCCGCCTTGACCGCCACCGAACCCACGCCCACGTTCGACGCGAAGATGGATGCGCTCGTGCGCATCCTCCGCGACATGGGGTCGGTGTTGGTCTGCTATTCGGGCGGCGTCGACAGTGCGTTCGTCCTCGCCGTCGCCCACCGCGAATTGGGACCGCGCGCGGTCGGCATGACGGCCGTGAGTCCGAGCCTCGCGCCCTACGAGAAGGACGCCGCGATCGACGTGGCCCGTCAGATCGGCGCCGACCACCGGCTCGTCGAGTCCCACGAGATCGACGACGTGAATTACCAGGCGAACGGCGCCGACCGCTGTTTCCACTGCAAGTCGGAACTCTATCGCATCGCGGCCGATCGTCTGCGCGCGTGGGATCTCGCGGTCGCCGTCAACGGCGTCAACACCGACGACCTCGGCGACTACCGTCCGGGACTCGAGGCCGCGAAACGCGCGAAGGTGCGAAGCCCGCTCGTCGAAGCCGGCTTCACGAAGGAAGACGTCCGGCAAGGTGCGTCGGCGATCGGACTCACCGTGTGGAACAAGCCCGCGTCCGCGTGCCTCTCGAGCCGTCTGCCCTACGGGACGAAGGTCACCCGCGAACGCCTCCAACGCATCGGCGCCCTCGAACTCGACCTCAAGGACATGGGGCTCCGTCAGGTGCGCGTGCGCTGGCACGCCCTCGGCGACGCGACAGGAAATGTGACCGGAAACGCGACGGCGAACACCACGGCCGACGCCCCGTCGGACAAGGCGCTCGCGCGGGTCGAAGTGGCGGGACCGGAACTCGAACGCGCGTTCACCCTCCGCGATCGGATCGTCGCCGCGGGCAAGCGTCACGGGTTCGCGTACGTCACGCTCGATCTCCAGGGCTACCGCACGGGCAGCCACAACGAGTTGCTCGACGGCCGAAGTCTGCGGGTCCTCTAGAGTCGAATGGGGGCCGCGACTTGGGCCCCGCCGAGCTTCGATCGCGAAGTTACGACTCAAGGCGTACTGCAACTTATCCATTTCGCGAGCCTCCTTCGTTCCTCCACCGTAGGTCTCGGGTGACCTCATCCCGGTTGCCGCGTCCGAGGGAACGTGCTGTGAGACGCTTGGCAATTGCACTTTCAAGCCGGGTATCCGTCCCAGCGACTTCGCCACCTTGACGCTTGGGGCGGTTGCGTGGCAGGTTTTCGAGGCAGGCATGCGGGCATTTGCGCCAACGAGATCGATGTCGCGACGCGGACGAGTGTCACGCTTGGTGGCCGCTCTCTTCGTGGCCCTTCGCCTGCTCGTCATGATCGTCTCCGTGCAGTCGACGGGCGTCCTTCACGTTGTTGCCGACGTCTTCGCCGAGGTCGTCGAGGGAAGTGCTCATCGAACCAAGGACTGCGACGACGAATCTGGGCCCGAGTGTCCGCCGGGATGTCCGTCGTGTCATTGCCTCCACGGCATGGTGGCGGTCGACCCGTTGCCGCCTGCGGACGTGTCGAGTCTCCGACCCCCGGTACCTGAACGCGAAGTGACGTGGTGGGTCGATACGCAAACGGTGCCCTCCGGCGCGCAAACGTCCGTGTTCCGTCCACCGCGAGTCGCCGGCTTCCTCTCCTAGTCGGTCCGGTCAGGTGCCTCGCTCGCGATTGCTAGCGAATGAGCGAGCCTTCGCCGGGCCCCCCCGTGGACCGGAGTGGCCTCCGCGCGCGCGGACGCCGGAAGGATTGCGTCATGAATCGAGCTGGCCGTTGGGCGAGCACGCTTGCTGCGTGCTGCGCGGTACTGGTTTTTGGGTCGGGTCGAGCGGAAGCGCGGGAGGTGTGCGGCCGATCGATCACGAAGGAGAATCTCGTCGCGTGCGCGATCGCCGCGAGTCTCGAGCTCCGAAGCGAGGAGCAAAGTCGAGAGGTGCTGGAAGGAAGGAAGGTCGCGGTCTCACCGCTCTTCCCGTCGAACCCCCAGGTTTCGTTCTCGGCAGCCAGTCGCTCCGTGAACGGGTCGACTCCGGTACTCAATTGGTACGGAAGTCTGGGACAAGAGCTCGAGATCGCCGGTCAGCGAGGCGCGCGACGACGGGCGGTCGATGCCGAGCTCGAGGCTCAAGACGCTCGCACTCTCACCCGAAAGCGCCAGGTGGCAGCTGCGGCTTGGGATGCGTTCTTCGAGGCGCTTGCCGCCACCGAAGAATTGGCGCGCGCGAGAAATCTCGAAATCGTCGCGGCACGTGTCGCCACGGTCACGCGGGCGATGACCGACAAGGGGCTGATCTCGGGGATCGAAGCGGACTTGACGGATGCTTCGTCGCTCGCAGCCGAACAAGCGCGCTTCGAATCCGAACGCCGCGACATGGCTGCCCGAGCGAACCTAGCTTCGCTGCTCGGACTCGATCCGAGTGCTTCCCCGATTGACGTGCAGGGGGAGCTCCTTCCGTTGACCGGGGTCGCCGAGAGCGCACGCGTCGCGCTCGGTGGCGACAACTCGTCGAGGCCGGAGATTCGCGCTCTCGAGGCCGAACGCCGCGCCGCCGAAGCGCGCGCGAGCGCACTCGGTCGTGCTCGCATCCCCAACGTGACCGCTTCCCTGATCGCGCAAAACGACGGATTCAACGAACGAGTGTTCGGCTTCGGTTTCGCGATCCCGATTCCCCTGCCGCAACCGTTCGGCCGCACCTACGCAGGTGAAATAGCGGAGGCAAACGCGGTCGCTCGCCGGACGGCAACCGAGACAGCTCTGGTTCGTCGAAACCTTCGCCTCGATCTCGTGGTCGCGCTCCAGGCATTCACCTCTCGAGAAAAGGAAAGCGCCGCCTTCACGCCGGAGCGTGTTGCAAGAGCCGAGGCTGGGATACGCAGTATCGCAGCGGAATTGCAGAACGCACGTATCTCCGTTCGTGACGCCGTCATCGCACAGCAGACCTTGATCGGACTCCTGCGCGCTCACATCGAGGCCAAGCGGGCCGCAGCCGTCGCGTCGGTGGACTTGGCACGTGCGCTCGGAACGCACCTTGAAGCGGGAGAGCAGCGATGAACCTGAAGACCGGAATTTCCGTGTTGGCCGCCACGTTGACCTTGGTGGCGGCGTGTTCGAAGTCGAAAACCGAGCCGGCCGAAAAAGCACCGGAAACCAAGCCCGCAGCGTCGGCCCACGCCGAGCATTCGGACGAGCCGGAACACGCGGGCTTGCCCAAGCAAGTGCGCCTCACGCCAGAAGTCATCAAGGATGCCAACGTGCGTTGGTCACCCGTCGGCAAGGAGTCGCTGACGGCGACTCTCACGCTTCCGGGAGAGGTCGTCGCCGACCCTGACAAGACGGGACGAATTTCGTCGCCCGTCGCGGGTCGAATCGAGAGTGTTTCGTTCTCCGAGGGGACGACGGTCAAGAAGGGAGACGTCGTCGCCGTCCTTCGCGTTCCGGATCTCGGGAAGATTCGGGGCGCTCAGGTTGCCGCGGCGAGCAAAGCGCGAGCCGCGAAGACGAACGCGGATCGACTCAAGTCACTCGTGGACCAGCGGCTCGCGAGCAATCAAGCCTACCTCGATGCGCAAGCCGAATCCGAGTCGTTCGATGCGGAAGCGAAGGCGCTAGGCGAGCAGCTCGGAGCGCTCGGCGCCGGTAGCGTGTCGGGAAGCGCGTTCCTCTTGACGTTGCGCGCGCCCGCCTCGGGAGTGGTGGTGCATCGCGAAGCGGTCGTGGGCCAACCCGTCAGCTCGGATCAAGTGTTGGGCGTCGTGGCCGATCTCACCGACGTTTGGTTTCTCGGTCGGGTCTTCGAAAAGGATCTCGGACGACTCCACGTCGGTGCGAACGCGAGCGTGCAGCTCAACGCGTTCTCGAACGAGACCTTCGACGGTACGATCAACTATCTGGGCCAACAGGTCGACCCGGTCGCTCGAACCGTGACGGCCCGCATCGTCATCCGCAATCGAGGCGGGTTGCTGCGCCTCGGCCTGTTCGGTTCCGCGCGGGTGTCGGCTGGGGACTCGGACGGGGGCACACCGACTCTCGTCATTCCGCGCACGGCCATCACCGAAGTTGCCGGCAAGAACGTCGTCTTCGTTCGTCACTCGGACGGAGATTTCGAACTCCACGAAATCGTGATCGGCACGTCGGCGTTCGGGCGAGTCGAAGTGGCTTCCGGTCTGAGAGAGGGAGAAGAGGTCGTCACGAGCGGTGCGTACACGCTCAAGAGCGCGGTTCTCAAGAGCACCATCGCCGAGGAGGAGTGACATGGCCTTCCTCGCTGCAATCGTCGGCTGGTCCCTCAGAAATCGCGCAATCGTCCTGGTCGCGACGCTGCTCTTCGCGATCGTCGGCGTTCGCGCCGCTTTCGCTCTTCCCATCGATGCCGTCCCCGACATCACGAACGTTCAGGTCCAAGTCATCACTTCGGCGCCTGCACTCTCGCCCGTCGAAGTCGAACAATACGTCAGCGTTCCCGTCGAGCGAGCGATGGCCGGGATTCCGAAGACGACGCAGGTGCGATCGATCTCGAAGTACGGTCTCTCCGTCGTCACGATCGTCTTCAAGGACGACGTCAACATCTACTTCGCCCGCCAGATGGTCGGCGAACGAATGCGCGAAGCGCAAGAGACCGTCTCGTCCCAGTATGGCAAGCCGGAGATGGGACCCATCTCGACGGGGTTGGGAGAGGTCTACCAGTTCGTCGTGCGTAACCCGCGCCTCTCGCTCATGGAGATCGAGGAGATCCTGGACTGGCAGATCGGGCCCGCCTTGCGAACGGTCCCCGGCGTCGTCGAGGTGAACAGCTTCGGCGGTCAGGACCGCCAGTATCAGATCGTCCTCGACCCCAAGCGCCTCGTCGCCGCGGGCATCGCGATACCCCAAGTGGTGGAAGCCTTGAAGCGTTCGAACGCGAACGCGGGAGGCGGTTACATCGAGCACAACGACGAACACTTCGTCATCGGCACGGACGGTCTCGTCAAGGACCTCGAGGACGTGAAGCGCATCGTCGTGGCAGCGACGCCGCAAGGCGTTCCGGTCACGATCGCGACCGTCGGAGACGTGCAATTCGGCCCGAGGTTGCGCCGCGGAGCCGCCACCAAAGATGGCGAGGGTGAGGTAGCCATCGGAGTGGCCCTCATGCTGATGGGCGAAAACTCCCGGACGGTCACGGAGGCTGTCAAAGCCAAGCTCACGGCGATCCAACCTTCTCTACCCGAGGGCACGATAGTCGAAGCGTTCTACGACCGTTCCGTTCTCGTGAATCGCACCATTTCGACGGTCGGACGGAACCTCGTCGAAGGCGCGCTGCTCGTGATCGCCGTCCTCTTCCTACTTCTCGGGGACATCCGAGCCGGCGTCGTCGTCGCCGTGACGATTCCACTCTCACTCCTGTGTGCCGTGACGATCATGGAAGCCACCGGCCTCTCGGGGAACCTGATGAGTCTCGGGGCCATCGACTTCGGCCTTCTCGTCGACGGTGCTGTCATCATCGTCGAGAACGCGACGCGCCGGCTCGCAGAGACTCAAGCGCGGTCATCCGCGCCGTTGTCGCCCGCGGACCGCGTTTCCGTCGTCGAGGAAGCGACGCTCGAGGTGCGTTCGGCGAGCGTCTTCGGTGAGGCCATCATCGCGATCGTCTATCTCCCGATTCTCGCTCTCGTGGGCACGGAGGGGAAGATGTTCCGTCCGATGGCGACGACGGTCCTCCTCGCACTCGCGGGTGCATTCGTTCTCTCCCTCACCGTCGTCCCGGTGCTCACCAGCTACCTCGTGAAGCCGAGCGTAGGAGAACCCGAGACCTGGATTCTGCGGAAGACGCACAAGCTCTTCGTTCCTGCGCTCCAGAAAGCACTGCGGTGGCGGTGGGCGACCATCGGAATCGCCGTCGTCGCTCTAGGCGGCACCATTGCACTCGCCTCACGCATCGGCGCGGAGTTCGTTCCCCAACTGGACGAAGGCGATTTGCTCGTCGAAGCACGACGCCTGCCCGGAACTTCGCTCACGACTTCCGTCATGACGTCGATGCGACTCGAACGTGCGCTTCGCAAGATTCCGGAGGTGGATCACGTCGTGAGTCGTACCGGCTCCCCCGAAGTGGCGACGGACCCGATGGGCGTCGAGCAGTCGGACGTCTATGTCGGCCTGAGGGACAGGTCGTCTTGGCGGAAGGGCCTGCTCAAGTCGGAGCTCGCCAAACAGGTCGCCGAAGCTACAGAGAGTGCGGTCCCCGAGATTGCGGGTGCAGTGTCGCAACCGATTCAGATGCGGACGAACGAACTCGTCGCAGGCGTGAAATCCGACGTCGCGGTCCTCTTCTATGGGCGAGATCTCGACGAACTGAATCGACTCGGAAATCAAGCGGCCGAACTGATTCAGAAGGTGAAGGGCGCAGAAGACGTCCGCGTCGAGCAGGTCGCGGGGCTGAAGTACCTACGAATCGTCCCCGATCGCGCCAAGCTGGCTCGATACGGTCTCACGATCGAAGACGTCAACCAAGTCGCCGAGACCTTGGCCGTCGGGCACACCTCAGGCGAGGTGCTCGAAGGGGACCGCCGCTTCGGTCTCGTGGTGAAAGTGAGGCACGACTTCAGCGGCGACCTGGAGCCACTCCTCGCCCTGCCTCTGAAATCGTTGAGTGGTCAGATCGTTCCTCTGGGCGACGTATCGGAACTGACGTTCACGACGGGCCCCGCTCAGGTGAGTCGCGAGAATCAGTCTCGGCGCATCACGGTGGAATTCAACGTGAGAGGGCGAGACCTCTTCTCGGTCGTCGAGGAAGCTCAAGCTCTCGTACGGAAGGAAATGCATCCGCCGCCGGGCTACCGAACGGAGTGGGGGGGGCAATTCGAGAACTACATCGACGCGAAGGCCAGGCTTTCGGTCGTCGTTCCTCTGGCGCTTGCCCTGATTCTTTTCCTGCTGTGGATGGCATTCAAATCGGTTCGGCTCGCACTCCTGATCTTTGCGAACGTTCCGTTCGCGATCATCGGCGGAGTCTTGGCGCTGGTCCTCCGCGACATCCCGTTCTCGATTTCAGCTGGCATCGGTTTCATCGCGCTGTTCGGGGTCGCGGTCTTGAACGGTCTCGTCTTGGTTTCGTTCGCCAGCCACCTCGAAGACGGCGGTGTTCCTCACGACGAGGCGATTCGTCAAGCAACTGAAATGCGTCTCCGACCGGTCCTGATGACCGCGCTCGTCGCGTCGCTCGGATTCATTCCGATGGCCATTTCCACGGCTCCCGGCGCGGAGGTTCAACGGCCTCTAGCCACCGTCGTCATTGGCGGACTCGTCACCGCGACGCTGCTCACGCTCTTCGTGTTGCCCCTTCTGTACACGTGGTTCGGAAAGACGACTCGTGCCCGCGCGAGTTCGCCATCCGCAAGCACCAATGCCCAGGAAGCTCTTCATGTCCCATGACCGCAGCTTCAGCACCCCCACGAGAATCGCATCGCGCCGACGCAAGACAATCGCTGGAAGGAACGAATCATGAGTCACGATCACGGTCATACGGATCGATCGAGCAAGAACATGAAGCGCCTGGCCATCGTGCTGGCATTCACCTCCGTCTACATGATCGCGGAGGTCGTCGGCGGAATCGCGACCGGCAGCCTCGCGCTGCTCGCTGACGCGGGCCACATGCTGACGGACGTCGGCGGACTTGCCTTGGCTCTGGTGGCGATGAAGTTCGCCGCCAAACCCGCCAGTCCGGAGAAAACGTACGGATACTACCGTGTGGAAATTCTGGCGGCGCTGACCAATGCGGTCGTGTTGATCGGAATTTCCATCTACATCCTCGTCGAAGCGTATCAACGATTTCGACATCCGCCGGAGGTCCAGTCGAAGTCGATGATCGTGGTTGCAGCCATCGGCCTCGTGGTCAATCTCGCCGGGGTCAACGTGCTCAAGGCGGGGTCGGAAGAAAGCCTCAACATGAAGGGGGCCTACTTCGAAGTCATCTCCGACCTGCTCACTTCGATCGGCGTGATCGTCGCCGGCGTCATCATGTTGGCGACGGGATGGTACCTGGCCGATCCGATTCTCTCGGCTGGGATCGGACTCTTCATCTTTCCGCGCACCTGGAAGTTGATGAAAGAGGCCGTGGGTGTACTCCTCGAGGGCACGCCTTCGGACGTGAACCTCACGGCATTGCGCCAGTCGATGGGAGAGGTGCCCGGCGTTGCTGGCGTGCACGACCTTCACGTTTGGGCGTTGACCTCGAACGTGAACGCGATGAGCGCGCACGTCGTGGTGGCCGCGGGCGCGGCCTACGAGGACGTCCTCGCTGCCGTGAACGAACACGTCCGAACGTCGTTCAAGATTGGCCACGTCACGATTCAGGTGGAACCCAAAGCGTGCAGCGTCGGCAAGGTGCACGTGTAAAATCCGAAACGCGACTGGAATCGGACAACCATGATGAGCGAAAGATCCGCTCGACAGAACCTTCTCCCCAACATTTCCCGATGAATCCCATGTGGAAGACGGGCACACAGTGTGCATTCAAGATCCGAATGCGAACCTCGGCGATCGCGGGTCTTTTCTGGGCCAGTGCCCTTTGCGTCACGGCTTGTGCGGTATCGCCCGCGGAAGAGGCCGCGTCCGCTTCGGCGGCGTCGACGACGAGCGAATCGACCGAAGGCGACGGATGCGACCCCGCCTCCGAGCGCGCACGATTGGAAGCCACGTTCGAGCGAAGCGTCGATTGCGCCGCTGACGCCGTGGGCGTCGGATTGGCGAGCAAGGTCAAACTTGCGGGTGACGCCGTCAAGGATACGAAGAAGATCGTGGACGCTCTCAAGGCGGTGGCGTCACGCGTTCGCGTGACGAACGTTTCCACGGCTCGGGCCATCCTCTGCGTCCGAGCGGCATCCGACATCTTGACGGAGCAGACCGCGAAAGCCGCCATCAAGACCGCCGCGCAGGGATTGACGGAGGGTCAAATCGACGAACTCTGGGGCGAAGTCGGCAGCACGTTCTCGTTCGGAGTGTCGAACGTTTTCGTCAACGCGCAGAAGCTGTCCGAAGTGCCGACTTTCGATAGTCTCGCGGAGTTCCTGGCCTCGTTCGCGGAAAGCGCCGCGCACTTGGGCGAATTCGTCACGACATGCGGTTCCGTCCTGCGCGAATTCGGCGTCGTCGCGCTGCCTTCGATCGCGCGATATGCGGAACGCTTCGGCACTCTCTGCGTCGCATCGGGAATCGTGAGCTGCGGTGCGTCCCTCATCGGGAACACGCGGGACGTGGCGAAGGAGCTTTCCTGCCTGGGAAAGGATCTCGATCGACTTCGAGAACAATTTGCGAAGCTCCAAGACATGAACGACGCGAACTGCGCGAATTTGGGTCGCATCGCGGAAAATCCGTCACTCCTGCCTGTGCTGCGCAACGGAGGCACTGCCCAAAGCGAAGCACTGGCTGAAGTATGTTCGCAGACGATTCGCTATTGGGGCTCCTGCGTGTACGACGCGCGTCGAAGCGGCCTGTTCGGTTCGACGCGATTGAGTTGCTCGGAATGTGAACGCGTTTGCACGAGCTACGTGAACGCGGCGGGACCCAATGCCTACTTGGGCGACGTCATCGACGGGGCACTCTCGCGAGCGGGCGGAAGTAGTCAGAAAGTGCGAACTCTCGTCTTCCAAGCGTCGCAGTCCTGCGGTCCGAACGTAGGTCCCGACGGCCTCAAGCCGTGCGTCCACTTCTGTCGCGGTCAGGTTGCGGACTGCCCCTGATTGATCCGAGCTCGGTGCCCCGGAATTTCGAGCCAATGCCCATCCGGCCCGAAGGTCACCCCGGATGCTGTTGGCGCCACGACCGCGCGAACGTCTGCACGACGGGAGCCCGAAGCGCCGGATGCGGGTGGCTGCGGAGGACGCCGACCGGATTGAGGACGGAGACGCCCGCGCCGCGTTCGAGGCGATCGAAAAAATCGAGGAGCGTGAGCCCGCCCGCTTCCGTCCACGCGTAGTTGGGTCGCCGCGCGCGCCCCGAATCGAGGACGTCGAACACGCCGAAGTTGTCGGCGGCGCCTTCGGCGACCTGACTGAACGTCGGCACGTTGCCGAGGACACGCCCCACGCCGGTCAGGAGGTTCGGCGTCTCGCCGACGGCGCACCCGGTGTGACCGAGATAGTGGTGCGCGAGTTCGTGCCCCATCGTGAACGCGAGGATCTCGTCCCAGAGTTCGCGCGCGCGGGAGAGTCGCGCGGTGTTGGCGAGGTATTGCGCCGGAATGATGCCGGGAGGGAGCGCGGGGCTCGCCTTGTCGGACTTCACGAGGTTGGGGACGACGGCCGCGATGTACGCCTCGTACGTGCGGGTGCCGAACATCTCGTCGGTCGCCTTCGTCTGCGCCATCGCGTCGACGGCGAGCGAGAGTCCTTCGGTGGACGCCATGTACGGGTGGCCCTGCTTGTCGCACCCGGCGTACGCGTTGATCTCGAACGGGTTCGCTTCGTATTGGAACGGGATCCCCCGGACCTTGCCCTGGTACGCGGGACCGAGGTTCGCGATGAGTTCCGTGAGGATCCCCGACACTTCGGCGGACCATGCGGCCCCGCCCCAGAGCGGCGCGAGCACCGGCCTCGTCGCGACGGGCGGAGGCTGCTGCGGGGACGAGGGCGGCACCTGTTGGGGATAGGGCTGCTGCGGGTACGGCGTCTGCGGAGGGTACGGCGTCTGTTGCGGATAGGGCTGCTGCGGGTACGGCTGCGGCTGGGGCCCTTGCTGCGGGTACCCTTGTTGCGGGTACGTCTGCTGCGGGTAGCCCTGCGGCGGATAGCCCTGCGGGGGATAGGGCTGCGGAGTCGTGCGCGCCGTGGTCGTCGTGGAGCCTCCACATCCGACGGACACGCCCGCAACGACACCCACGGCGGCGAGTCCCTTCGCCAAGGACGAAAAGGACGACGTTCGGGGACGGGATTTCACGATTGGGCCTCCGTGCGCGAGGGCGGGAGCATCAGTTCCTTGAGAGCGAGCGCGAAGCTCCGCGCGTCCTGGTACCGTTCTTCGGGGGACGGCGCGAGGGCCTTCTCGATGACGACGCGCCACGCCGGCGGGATCGCGGCGATCACCTTGCTCGACGTCCAGTCGAACCGCGACGGCATCGCGGGGTACTCGGCGGAACTCGTACGCGTGACGCCGCTCGTCGCCCCCGTGGGCGGGGCGTCACCGACGAGACACTCGTAGAGGACGGCACCGAGCGCGAAAAGATCGCTCCGCGCGTCGACGTCCCCGCCGGTTTCCTGTTCGGGAGCCATGTAGCCGGGCGTCCCCAGCGGCGACCCCATGTTCGTGATGCGCGTCTCTTCCCATTCGACGCGGGCGATACCGAAGTCGAGGAGCTTCACGCGGACGGGTGCGCCAGGCTCGGCCGGATCGACGGAGAGGAACACGTTGGACGGCTTCACGTCGCGGTGGACGACACCCGCCGCGTGGACGGCCGCGAGCGCGTCGCACATCTGGAGGGCGAACGGGAGCAGCTCGGCGGGCGAGAGTCGCCCCTTGGTGCGGAGCCGCGCGCTCATCGGTTCGCCGTGGAGGAGTTCCATCGAGAGGAACGAAGTACCGTCGGGAAGGTGGCCGTGATCGATGACCTCGACCACGTTCGGATGCCACGCGAGGCCGAGGGCTTCCGCCTCCCGGCGCAGACGATCGGAGGCTGTCGCGTCGTGGGCAGCGGCGGCGCGCAGGAGCTTGATCGCGACGGGCAGGCCGTCCGCGATGCGGATCGCCTCGTAGATGACCCCGCTCGCGCCGGAGCCCATGCGACGCTTGATGCGGTACTGACCCGCGATCACCGTGCCCTCGAGATTTCCTCCGGCGGCGTTCCGTTCACGGTCCTCCTTGAGGAGGATGCTCCGTTCGAGGGCGTGGACGCGTGCGATCTGCGCCGCACTCTCGGCGCGCCGCGTCTTGTCGCGGGACCACCCCGCACCGACGAGCGCCCCGAGACCGAAGGCGCCGACGAACGCGGACAACATCGCGGGAGGGCTCGTCGGAAGGACCAACATCGGCACCACGCTTGTCGCCGCGAAGCCCGCGCCGGCGGCGAGGGTGGCTTGCAGGACGTTGGGCACGCGCCACCGCGCTTCGAACTCGTGGTACGTGCCGCTCTGCACGGTGACGGGCTTCGACGTCACGAACGTCGCGCGACCGTAGCCGAAGAGCGCGGGGATCGCGGAGAGCTCCGCCACACGACCGAGCGAGAGAAGGCCGTCGGACTCGAGCGTCGGATCGTGGAGGACGTGCATCCGTCCGCGCCAGAAGTCGTCGCCGGCGTCGAGCGTCTCCCAGCGCATCGTGCGCCCATATTCGCTCTCGGAAGCGTCGAGCTGCGCGAAGGCTTCCCGTGGTGCGCTCGTCCCGCGGAGGACACGCATCCACGCACCGAGCACGTCGGGGAGGACCATGTATTTCCAGACGTCGGCGATCGCGTCCCGGGAGGTCACCTGGGCGAAGCCCTTGATCGCCTGGTGGACGCTCGTCAGCGGGATCGGGCGCGTCTCGTCCTCGAGCTCGTCGCGCGAGAGTCCGAGTCCCTTGAGCCACGCGTCCGCTTCCGCGGGACCTCGATTCGCTTCCAAATAGCGGAGCAACGCCTTCGGCAGAAGCGTGCTCGACTGTCCACTCGGAAAGCTACGTCGGTTCAAGCGGGACGAAGTATAGACCGGTCCATGGGTTCGGAGCACGCCGCGAAATCGCCGTGGCCGGACGGCGCCGTCGTCCAGCGCGTGTCGGTGCTCGGGACGGAAGCCGCGTCGGGGCGCGAGATCGTCCACAGCGTGATCCTGAAACTCCGCCGGCCCGGGGAATCCGGCTGGCTCGTGCTTTCGGGACTTCCCGGCGCGACGCCGATGGCGGTGGTTTCGGAACGGCCCCACGCGTCCCCGTTCACGGACGTCGAAGGTCCACAAAGGAAGCTCCGCGTCGAGATCGAGGGCGCCCGCATCGTCGGCGTTTCGCCCCACGCCCTCCTGCTCGCCCGCGGGGACCTGCGCATCGTCGTGGGACTGCAAGGGGGCGGACCGAAGGCCGTGCGCGCGATCTTCGTCCGTCCGGCGACCCGCATCGAGATCGACGAGGGCTTGCACGCGCCCGAAGGATTCGTCGTCCCGTTCGTCGAGGCTCCACGCGAAGGTGAAGACGGGGACGGGACGGGAGACGCCGGACCTCTCGCTCTCGTCGAACGCGCGCGGACGGACCGCGAGCGCGTCGTCCTCGCGAGCGCGTTGGATGCCGCCATCACCCGGGTCGAACGTCGTGCGAGGGCCATCCGCGGCGACCTGACGAAGATGGACGCCCTCGAGCTCCGGGCGCAGCGAGCGACGATGTTCGTGGCCGAGGCGTCCCGCGCTCCCCGAGGCACCCGCGAGCTCACGACCGTCGATTGGACCGGCGGGAGCGCGGAGACCGTCACGTTCCCGGTCGATCCGAGCACGTCCGCGCGCGCGCAGATCGACGCCCTCTTCAAACGCGCCCGACGGATGAAGGAAGGCCGGAAGTTCGCCACGTCCCGACTCGCTTCGTGCGACGCCACGGTGGACGCCCTGCGGAACCTGAAGGCGCGCTTGGTCGACGCCGATGCCGCGACCCTCCAGACCCTCCTGTCGGACGCGCGTGCGGTGGCGCCCAAGGACGTGAAGCTCGACCGCGGGAGCCGAGGTCCGTCGCGATCCGGCGACCGCCTCGCCAGCTCGCGGGACAAGTCCGCCGGAGGCTCGACCCGCAGACACTTCCGCACCTACGAGGGCCACGGCGGAAACCCCATCTTCGTGGGCAAAGGAGGCGCCGACAACGACATCCTCACGATGAAGGTGGCGCGCCCCTCCGATCTTTTCGTGCACGTGAAGGAGCGGTCCGGCGCGCACGTCATCGTGCCGCTCACCAAGGGCGCGTCGTGCCCCGCCGAGGTGCTCGTCGACGCGGCCCTCCTCGCCGTCCATTTTTCCGACATGCGGGGCGAGTCCGTCGTCGACGTCCAGTACGCGCCGCGCAAGTACGTCCGGAAGCCGAAAGGCGGACCGCCCGGGCTCGTGGTCGTCGACCGTGAGAAGGTACTCGTCCTCCGGAACGACCCTTCCCGTCTCGCGACGCTCCTCGCCGCCGCGACCCACGAAGACGGGGAAGCCGGCGAGACGCGCGACGAAGGGCGCCGGGGAGTCCCGCCGCGCTTGGTGTAAGCTTCGACCGTGCGCCTCGCCGAGCAAATCGCCCACTTCCTCGGACGTGTGGAACTCGTGCTCGCCGGCGTCGACGACGCCCAACGCGACGGAGAGCGTGCCCTGGAAGAAGGCGACCCGATGCGGGCGCGAGCGCGCGCTCACGCGATCCTCGCGCGCATCCCCGGTTCACCGCTCGGCCTGGCCCTCCTCGCGGACGCGTGCGAGGTCGCGGGTCTCGACGCGGAGTTCGAACTGACACTGGAGGAGCTCGCACCGAAGGTCGCGTCGCGCGCGGACGTGTGGGTGCGTCTCGCGCGGGCGCGGACGAAGACCGGGCGCGATGACGACGCGATCCGTGACGCGTTCATGCGCGCGCTCGCCGTCGCGGAGTCGGGTTCGGACGCCCGAAAGGAGGTACTCGTCGGTCTCGCCGAGCTCGACCTGGCGCGCGGCGACGGCGCCCGGGCGCAACTCTGGTTGGAGCGGAGCACGTTCGACGGGAGTCCTGCCTTCCGCCGGGCGTTCGCCGAGGCGCGGCTCGAACAAGGAGACGCCGCAGGCGCGCTCGCGCGTCTCGACACCGCACCCGACGATCCGACGGACGCGAAGACCGCGCTCGTCCGGGGACGTGCGCTCGCGGCACTCGGTCGTCGGGAGTGCTTCACCTTCCTCCTCAGGGCGACGCTCCTCGAAGCTCCCGGCGCGAGCGCGGCGCTCTCGTCCGCGCTGGCCTTCGTTCCCGCGGAGGCGAGCGACCGGGACAGGATCCGTCTCGTCGTGGACGACCTCGGCGAGAGCTCCGAGGCACGTTGGCGCGCCGCGTTCGCTCGTGCCGAAGGTCGCAAGTCGGAAGCGACACGTGCCTTGGCCGATGCCGTCGTCGCGGGCGAATCCGGCGCCGCGGCGCCACTCTTCCACGCCGCCCTCGAAGACGAGAACGTGGAGGCCCTCGCGCTCGCCCTCGCGGAGTGGGCGCCGCAAGGTTCCGACGACGAGATCGCGTTCGCCGACGCACGGGCGCTCGCGATCGCCGTGACGATCGCGAAGACCGACACCTCGAGCGACGACGACGTCGCTCAGCGTTCGGCGCCCTCGCGGAATCACGCACCCGAAGGTCGTTCCCTGGACCGAGTCCTGCCTTCGGAGTCTCGCACGGGCGTGGGTTCCCCCGGGCGCGCCCGCCCATTTCGGACCGCTCCTCGCACGGCTCGAGGCCCACGCACGCGCTTCCGAGGACCTCGACGCGGTGGCCGCGGTCTACGCGCTGTCGGGCGAGCGATCGCGGCCGGTGAGGGTCGCGATCGTGGGCGAATTCAACGCCGGCAAGAGCACGTTCATCAACGCGCTCATCGGTGCGGACGTGGCCCCGACCGGTGTCTTGCCGACGACCGCGACGCTCCACCACGTGCGTTACGCTCCCGACAGGTTCGCGCGCATCGTCTTCGTGCCGGGGCACGTGCCTCCGGAGCGCATCGTGCAGACGGACGAACTCCGTGCGACCCTCCGGTCCCTGGACGTCGACGCGATCGTCCGCGTGGAGATCCTCCTGCCCTTGGAGTCGCTGACGCGGGTCGAGATCATCGATACCCCCGGCTTCAACGCGCCGGACGCTCGCCACACGCGCGCGGCCCGGTCCGCGTTCGACGAGGCGGCCTTCGCCGTGTGGCTGCTCGACGCGAGCCAGGCGAGGAAGGGCACCGAGCGCGCCGTCCTCGAGGAGGCGCGCGCCGCGGATCTCCCCGTGCAGGTCCTCGTGAACAAGATCGATCGGCTCTCGGACACCGAACGCGCGAAGGTGATGGCGCTGGTCGACGACGGCCTCGTCGGGATGGGGCTCGTCTCCTGGCGACCACCGATCGGATTCTCCGCGCGGGGCGCCCTCGCGGCCCTGCTCGGGACGGATCCCGACGCGCGCGACGAAGGACTCCGCGCCTCGGGTTGGTCCGACGTCACGGCCTTCGTCCAGGACCACGTCGTCGCCCGGAGCGCCGAAGTGAAAGAGCGCGCGCTCCGCCGGCGTGCGCGGGCCCTCGTCGCGCGCCTGCTCGCACGGACGGACGGCGTCGCGCGCGACCGTGACGAACGGGAAGCCACCCGCGCCGCCCGCGCCCACGCGTTCACGCAGAACGCCATCGTCCTCGAGCGGGACGTCGACGCGCGCGCCCTCGACGTGGTCCGCGCGCTCGAGCGTCCGTTCCGCGAACTCGCGCGCGACCTCACGGTCCTCGCCGGGACGCGGCGCGCGGACGGTGCGGGCTCCGTCACTCCCGACGCGACGAAGGAGAGGTACCGTGAAGGGCGGTGCCTCGCGCACCTCGCCCTTCCTCTCGCCGAGATCCTCGCGACGTTCGCTCCCCACGCAGCCCGCGTCCGGGGCACGGATCTCCTTCCCATGGCACGTCAGCTCGTCCGCGGATTCGCGTCGGGGACCGCGGATCTCGCGCCGAGCGACGGTTCGGCGACGCTCCCGGTCGCCTTCGGTCGCGCCGCGGTCCTCGCGCTGGCCGACGAGATGCTCTCCCGATCCACGCGCCCCATCGAGCCGTCGGCCCTCGTCGGGGTCCGTCGCGAGATCCAAGCGTTCGCCGCCGCCCTCGCCTGAAAGCTTGCATGGAGGGGCCCGATGCCGCATTTCCATGGGGTGGACGCACGAAGGATCCTGACGACGACCGGATTCGTGGCGGCCCTCGCGCTGGTGCCGAACCGCGACGCCGTCGCCGATCCGATGGCCCTGCTGGGAGGCGACGCCTCCATCGAAGCGGAGCGCCTCGACGTCGACGTCGCCGGCGGTACGGCGACACTGACGGGCAACGTCGTCCTCGCGAAGGGAAACCTCAAGGTCAGTTGCCCGCGCATCGACCTCAAGTTCGACGCGTCCCCTCACCTCACCTGGGCCCGCGGATCGGGCGGTGTCGCGGCCGACGTGAAGGGAGTCCATGCGGAGGCTCCGGAGGTCGAGCTCGATCTCCCGAAGCAACTGCTCGAATTGCGCGGTGGAGTGAAGCTCACGCGGGGCCAGGGATTCCTCCAGGCCGAACGCGCCACCATCGAGATCGCGACCGCGAAGGTCACGCTCACGCAGGTGAAGGGCTCCATCCCGGTCCCGCCGAAGGGCCCGTGATCGTGGATCCGGTCCTCCGCGTGAAGGACCTCACGCTCGTGCGCGGCGGCAAGACGGTCGTCAGGTCGATCACGCTCGACGCGAGAGCGGGAGAAGTCCTCGGCCTCCTCGGGCCGTCGGGCGCGGGCAAGTCGACGATCTTCCGCGCGATCGCGGGCGACGTCGCGCCCACCTCCGGAACGATGGACCTCGGCGGCGTCGCGCTCGGCCCCCTCGCCCTCTGGCAACGGGCACGCCTCGGCCTTGGCTACATCCCGCAGACTCCCTCCGTCCTCTGGGATTTCGACGTCGCTTCGAACCTTCGCGCCTTCGAAAAGGTGGTCGGCGGACGCGTCGACGACGAACACGTGCGCGCGCGCGCCCGCAGCGTGGACCTCGAGGCCAAGTGGGACGTGCGAGCGTCGGCGTTGTCTGCCGGGGAGCGGCGGCGCCTCGAATTCGCACGTGCGGTGACCCGGAAACCCAAGTTGCTCCTGTGCGACGAACCGTTCGCCGGGGTCGATCCGGTGGGCGCGAGCCGCCTCGGCGATCTGCTCCGTGGCCTCGCCGATGCGGGAACGGCCGTCGTCCTCGCCGACCATCACGTGGACGAAGCCCTGCGCATTTGCGACCGTGCGCTGCTGGTCCTCGACGGCGCCGTCGCCGTGGAAGGCACGCCCGACGCGTTCCGCGCTCACCCCGTGGTGCGGGGACGCTACTTGGGGCCGAACCTCCCCGAATCCGCGGGACGATGGCCGGCGCGCGCCCACGGCCTGCCCGCGGACGAGGTCAAAGAATAATTCGTTCTTTCCGTGTGTTGGACAACGTTCACACACCTGGCACCGTTCTCGCACTGGTTCCCGGTCGATCCAGCTGGCACGATGTTCGCTTTCGCGTCCCGATCGGGCATGGTACCGTAAGGTTCGCCGGGTCCTTTCCGAAGCGCGGGACCCACAAGACCCATCGAAGTTCCGAGTCGTGTCCCCGACAGGATCGGGCTCGGAGCCCCCACCCCCAAGGGTTCGGATGGAGATCAAACAACATCTCAAGATGACGCAGAACCTGGTGATGACTCCCCAGCTTCAGCAGGCCATTCGCCTGCTGCAGTTGTCGCGGTTGGAGCTCATCGACGAGATCCGGAAGGAGCTCGACGGCAACCCGGTCCTCGCGGACGAAGAGGTGGACCCGCGCGCGCGCGCCGCCAACAGCGAATCCAAGCTCAGCTCGGACGGCGGCTCCGCCTCGCCCGACAGCCCGCAGGGCATGGTGGAGCGTCTCGACTCCTCGAACCTCGAGAAGCGCGCCGAGGACAAGGCCGTCCAGGACATCGACTGGGAGCAGTTCCTCGAGAACCGCACGCTCCAGCAGCCGCTCCCGGCGAGTCGCGGCGGCTTCGACGACCTCCCCCCCATCGAAGCGAACCTCACGAAGCGCGAGAACGTCGTCGATCATCTCCGATGGCAGCTGCAAATGAGCGACTTCGCGGACGACGAACGTCGCTTCGCGGAGCTCGTCCTCGGCAACCTCGACGAGAACGGCTTCCTCGATCTCAAGGGCACCGAGCGCGAGAACGGCGAACGTACGGCCGACGTCACCCTCGACGAACTCGCTCAGATGGCGGGTCTCCATCCCGAGGACGCACCGGAAGTCCTGCGCATCATGCAGGAATGGGATCCGGTCGGCTGTTGCACCCGTGACCTCGGCGAATGCCTGAAGGTCCAGGCGGAAGTCTTCGGCTACGAGGACCTCGAGGTCGCCATCATCGACAAGCACCTCCACAATCTCGAGAAGCACAATTACCAGGCCATCGCGAAGGACATGAAGGTCCCCGTCGAGGAGGTCTACGAGGCGGTGAAGGAAATCCAGAAGCTCGAGTCGCGGCCCGCCCGCAACTTCAGCGAGATGGACGACAAGACGATCGCGATCACGCCGGACGTGTACATCGTCAAGGACGGCGAGAAATTCGTCGTCACCGACAACGATCGCGGCGTGCAGCGCCTGTACATCAACGAGTCGCTCACCAAGCAGCTCCTCAAGGATCCGCAGGCGAAGGAGTTCATCGGCGAGAAGTTGCGCAACGCGCAGTGGCTCATCCGCGCGATCGAGCAGCGCCGCAAGACCATCATCCGCGTGACGGAATGCATCGTGGAGAAGCAACGCGACTTCTTCGAGAAGGGTGTCGCCTTCATGAAGCCGATGATCCTCCGGGACATCGCCGAGACGGTCGGGATGCACGAGTCGACCATCAGCCGCGTGACGACCAACAAGTACGTCCACACGCCGCAAGGCCTCTTCGAGCTCAAGTACTTCTTCAACTCGTCCATCAAGCGCTCGAGCGAGGACGACATCGCTTCCGAGAGCGTGAAGCAGGCGATCAAGAAGATCATCGACGGCGAGGACAAGGGCGGTCCCCTGTCCGACCAGCAGATCGTGGAGATGCTCTCCAAGCGCGACGGCATCCAGATCGCCCGTCGTACCGTGGCGAAGTACCGCGAGATGCTCGGCATCCTCTCGTCGAGCAAGCGCAAGAAGCTCTTCTGAGCGTCGGCCTCCCGGCCGTCCCCGAACCCCCGACCGCCGTCCCGCAAGCGCGCCCGTCGCGCTCTCCGGTGGAGAACGTGCACGTTCCGGCACCGCTCTGCCGTGACCGGCAGGTCGGCGACGACCCGGGCGGTCCCGGTTCGTGGTCCGAGACGCGGCCGAAAATTCGGGGCACAATAGGCCTTCGATCGGTCCTCGAAGTCGCATTCGTAGTCGCACGCCCGAAGCGCGGTCCCGCCGCGCGATTCCTCGGAGGTCTCTCCCATGAACATCGCCATCACCTTCCGGCACATGACCGCAACCGACGCCGTGAAGGCCTACGCTTCGGAAAAAGTGGGCAAGCTCCAGAAATTCCTCCGTCAACCGATGAAGGCGTCGGTCGTCGTGAGCACCGAGAACCATCGCTTCCACAACGTCGAGGTCGACGTGCACTGCGACGGTGAGCGATTCCACGCCACCGAGACGAGCGACGACATGTACGCGTCGATCGACAAGGTCATCGACAAGCTCGAGCGCCAGATCACCGACAAGACCGCGATCCACGCGTCGAAGCGCAAGGGCGCCGAACGCGCCGTCGAACACCTCTCGAGCACGCGCGACGAGGAGTGAACGGAGTTCGCGACCGGCCCTTCACGCGCCGACGAGCGCGCGAAGGGTCCTCGCGAACCGCGCCGTCGCACCCCGTCCCCGCGGACCTACCCAGGATCTCCGGAAACGACCACGCGCATGCGTCTCACCGAGCTTCTCACCAAGGATCGAGTCGCCATCCGACCGCAGGGGGGTGCGGGCGGATCGGGCACTTCGGGTCCCTTCGCCAAGACCGACGTCCTCGAACTCGTCGCGCGGCTTCTGGCCACGGGAGCGCACGCTCCCGAATCCACCGTCTTCCAGGTGCTCTCGGAGCGTGAGGCGCTCCAATCGACCGGAATCGGCGACGGCGTCGCCATCCCGCACGGCGCGCTCGGCGAGCTCGGCGAACAGTGCGTCGCCCTGGTCGTCGTCCGCGGCGGCGTCGACTTCGACTCCATCGACGGGAACAAGGTGAACCTCGTCTTCGGGGTCATCGGACCGAAACGCGCGACGGGCGAGCACCTGAAGACCCTCGCGCGCATCTCGCGCCTGCTCCGGAACCGTTCGTTCCGCGAGAAGCTGGTGCTCGCG
This sequence comes from Polyangiaceae bacterium, assembly GCA_046351475.1. Classification (GTDB taxonomy): domain Bacteria; phylum Myxococcota_A; class Polyangia; order Polyangiales; family Polyangiaceae; genus JAXLYL01. The sequence continues at coordinate 60,281 of JAXLYL010000006.1, read as the reverse complement.
CAGACTTCGGAAGAGGCATTCGCGCTCATCGACAACGAGGAGGGGGGGAACTCGTGACCTCGCATCGCGCGCCGGGGGCTCCGTCGTGACCCCGGAGCCGACCCTGGAGATCGGAGCGGGCGCCCTCGCGAGCGACCCTCATCTCGGCGTGCGCCTGCGTCGCGTGGCCGGAGAGGCGGGGCTCGATCGACCGATACGGCACCCGCGTGTCCAGAAGTCGGGACTCGCGCTCGCCGGGCACTTCTTCGGCGTCGTGCCTACCCGCGTCCAGGTGATGGGCGACACGGAGCTCTCCTACCTCGAGTCCCTCGGTGAAGCCGACCGGAGCCTCGCCGCCCGGGGTTTCTTCTCCCTCGGACTCTGCTGTGTCGTCATCACGCGCGGTCGGGAACCGCCGCATGCCCTCGTGGCCGCGGCGGAGGCGACGGGCACTCCCCTTTTCGTGTCGGACGCGCGTTCGAGCCGGACGATCAACGCATTGCACGCCGTCCTGGACGATCGCCTCGCGCCGCAGACGTCGCTCCACGGTGTCCTCGTCGACGTGTTCGGCGTGGGTCTCCTGCTCCTGGGAAAGAGCGGCATCGGAAAGAGCGAGTGCGCGCTCGAGCTCGTTCTCCGCGGCCACCGCCTCGTGGCCGACGACGTCGTGCGGTGCGACTGGCGTCCGCCCGGGATGGTGTTCGGTGCGCCGGCGGATCTGCTCCGTCACCACATCGAGGTGCGCGGACTCGGCGTCCTCAACATCAAGGCCCTCTTCGGCGTCACGAGCGTGCGCGAACGGAAGCGCATCGACGTCGTCGTGCGTCTCGCCGAGTGGAACGAGCGCGAGGAATACGACCGCCTGGGTCTCGACCAGAAATTCTACACGCTCCTCGGCACCCCCATCCGAGAGCTCACCGTGCCGGTGCGCCCGGGTCGGGACATGGGATCGATCCTCGAGATCGCCGCCCGCAACGAGCTCCTGAGGCGCGCCGGGAGCGATTCCGCGAAGGAATTCCTCGAACGCCTCAACGCTCGGCTCGGCGTGGGCGAAGCGGCGCCCGCCGCCGCTCTCACGACGGAGCCGGAATCGATGTGCCCGCCGCCCATCGACGCCCTCGAATCGTCGGCCGGGCGCTCGCCTCCACCTCCGCCCAGCGAACCCGATCCGCATGGAGAGAGTGCGGCCTGGCCGAGCCTCGGCGCGCGAGGTGTCCGTTCGAACGAAAGCTCCGCCTGGATCCCGGCCGTTCGACCGAAACCCGAGGACGACGGATGACCGGTTCCAACGAAACGCCTTCGCAGTCGATGCTCGCCGCTTCGAAACCGCTCGTCGTGGTCCTCACGGGCCTGTCGGGCGCGGGCAAGTCCACGGCGCTCCGCGCGCTCGAGGACCTCGGGTTCTTCTGCGTCGACAACCTGCCGACCCTCCTCGCTCCCCGCGCCGTCGAGCTCTGCGAGGAAGGAGGCATGACGAAGGTCGCCCTCGGCATGGACGTAAGAGTCCGGTCGTTCTTGCCCCACATCGGCGCGATGTTGGCGGAGCTCGAGGCGAACGGTCAGCGTGACCTCACGCTCGTCTTCCTCGACGCGTCCGACGAGGCCCTCCTCCGCCGGTTCAACGAAACACGGCGACCCCACCCTCTGAACGCCAACCTGGTCGAGGTGCGGGAACGCGGTGGCGCCCTCGCCGTCCTCGACGGCGTCCATCTCGAACGGGAGCGACTCGCGCCCCTCCGTGCACGTGCCAATCGCGTCATCGACACGACCGCCCTTTCCGTCCACGACCTCCGCCGCGTGATCCTCACGCAACTCGGACCGGCTTCGTCCACGGCGCCTCGCATGCTCACGCGGGTCGTCTCCTTCGGGTTCAAGTACGGCGCTCCGGTCGACGCGGACCTCGTGTTCGACGTGCGGTTCCTCGACAACCCGTACTTCGTGCCGGAGTTGAAGGCCCTCTCCGGAAACGACGAAGCCTGCGCGACGTTCGTCCTCGGGCAAGAGGAAGCGAAGGAATTCCTCACGAAGACGGAGGATCTGCTCGCGTACGTCACGCCGAAATACGAACGGGAGGGTAAGAGCTACCTGACGATCGCCATCGGGTGCACCGGCGGGCGTCACCGTTCGGTCGCGATCGCGAACGAGATCGCGAGCCGCCTCGCGAAAGACGCCAACGCCCCCGTCGTCGTCCTCCACCGGGACGTCGCGCGCGGCGAGACGACGACGAAGATTCCGGAGCCGCCCACGTCCTCGCCGCGGCTCGAGATGCCCAGCGGCGAGTCCATCGACGTCCCTCCGCAGAGCATGGGGTGGCGCAATGAGTGAGGTGGCCGACGGCACGTTCCTCATCGTCAACGAACTCGGACTCCACGCCCGGGCGGCGACGAAACTCGTCCAACTCGCGAGCACGTTCCCGTGCGACGTCGAGATCCGGAGGGACGATCAGAGCGCGAACGCGAAGAGCGTCATGGGCGTCCTCCTCCTCTGCGGTTCGAAGGGGACGACCGTGACCCTCCGGGCGACGGGGGAACGTGCGGAAGAATGCGTCAAGGCCCTCGGCGAGCTGATCGTCTCGCGCTTCGGGGAGTCCCGCTGAAGCCATGAGTTCGAAGAATCCGTCGTCGAAGCCCCCGAGTTGGGGCGAGATCCCGAGCGCTCCGGAGAGCCTGGTCCTCCGGGGCATCGCGGGATCTCCCGGCGTGGCCGTCGGCCCCGCGCTCGTGGTCGGCGATCCGCGGACGGCGTACGCGCGTCGCCACGTCGCCGCGAACCAGATCGACGCGGAAATCGCACGCTTCCGCACGGGCGTCGAAGACGCGAAACGGAGCCTCGTCGACGTGAGCGAGCGGCTCACCGAACACGCGGGCCCGTCCCCGTCGGGCATCCTCGACGCCTACCTCCTCATGCTCGACGATCCGCTGCTCCACGAGCGCGTCGAGAGGTTCATCCGGGAGAGGCGGAAGTGCGCGGAGTGGGCCGTGGCCACGGCGAACGCCGAGATCGTCGCGCTCTTCGAACACGCCCACCCCGTCGAGAAGGACGCGTACATCCAGGAGCGTCTCCACGACGTCGAGTTCGTCGGCGACCGCCTGCTCCGCGCGCTCATGGGCGCGCCGGCGACCATCGTCCCGCGACTCGATCAACCGACGGTCGTCATCGCCCGCGACCTGTCCCCTGCCGACACGGCGGGCATGGTCCGCGAGCCGGTCATCGCGATCGTGACGGAAGTGGGGACGCGCACGAGCCACACGTCCATCATGGCGCGTGCGCTCGAGATTCCGGGCGTCGTCGGAGTCGAAGGGGCCCTCCATTCGATCCGCACGGGCGACATCGTCATCGTCGACGGACTCCGGGGCGAGATCACGGTCAACCCGTCCGCGCTGGCGCTCGAGGAAGCCCGGGCGCGGGCCGCACGCCATCTGGCGTTCGCGCGGGGACTGCTCGAAGCCCGCGAGCGCGCCACCGTCACCTCCGACGGCACGGCCGTCAGTCTGAAAGCGAACGTCGAACTTCCGGCCGAGGCCATCCTCGCGCTCGATCACGGCGCCGAAGGCATCGGACTTTACCGCACCGAATTCCTTTACATCGACCGCACCACCCCGCCGGACGAGGAAGAACAGTACGGCGTGTACCGAGCCGTCCTCGAGGCGGTCGGCTCCCGCCCCGTCACTCTCCGGACGTTCGACATCGGCGGCGACAAGTTCGTCAGCACGTTCCAACTCCCGGCCGAGATGAACCCGGCCCTCGGCCTCCGCGCCGTACGCCTCGCGCTCTCCCGCCCCGACGTCTTCCTCACGCAGCTCCGCGCCATGGTCCGCGCGAGTGCCCACGGCGATCTCCGAATCATGATCCCGATGGTGGCGAGCCTGCACGAGCTTCGCGAGGTGAAGAAGCTCCTCGCCGTGGCGATGAAGGAAGTTTCGGCGAAGGGTCACGCGCGTGCCGAGCGCATCCCGGTGGGGATCATGATCGAGGTCCCCTCGGCGGCGGTGCTGGCGGACGTGTTCGCCCGGGAGGCGGACTTCTTCAGTCTCGGCACGAACGACCTCGTCCAGTACTCCCTCGCCATCGATCGCACGAACCGCACGCTCGCTCCCCTCGCCTCGCCGTTCCATCCGGCGATCCTCCGCATGATCGCGGGCGTGGCGCGCGCCGCCGACCATCGCTCGATTCCACTCTCCATCTGCGGCGCGATGGCGTCCGATCCCATCGCGGCGATCCTCCTCGTGGGACTCGGACTCCGCGAACTCTCGATGGAGGCCGCGGCGATTCCCGAGATCAAGGAAGCCATCCGGCGCGTGAGCGTCGACGAGTGCCAGGCGCTCGCCGAAGACGCGCTCGCGGAGGACACGGCCGAAGGCGTGGAGGCCCTCGTCGCGCAACGCGTGGCGCCGAGGCTGTACGACCTCCTGTCCGGCGAAGGCGACGTGTCGTTGCTGGATCCCGAATCCTCCGTCTGACCGCGGAGTTCGAGCCCATCGTTCACGGGACCGACGAGACGATCGGCGTCCGTCGGGGACCCGCATTTGGCACGCCGGGTTCGCGGCGAGAAGTGGTAGGGTCCGCGCCGCTCAGGGGTCCGATGCCCACGAGCACCGAGAGGAACCCCCATGTTCGTCCCCGCCCTCCGCCGGATCGCCCGCGCGGGCGCAGCGTTCGCCGCTTGCGCCACCTTCGCGGCGTTCGCGGCGACGTCGCCGGGTTGCAGCAGCGACTCCACCAAGGGTCCGACCTACACCGAAGCGTGTCCTGCCGGACAGAATTGCCAGGTGAGGCTCACCCTCCTGCAGACGGCCGACATCCACTCGCGTCTGCTCCCGTACGATCTGCTCGTCACGCAGGTCGACTCGGACCTGGGGCTCGGTCCCAACGGATCGATCGTGAACGTCGGTGGCGTCGCCCGCATGGCGTACATCCTCAACCGCGAGCGCGCGCGAGCCGACCGCGTTCTCCACGTCGACGGCGGCGACTGCTTCCAAGGCGCACCGATCTTCAACTTCTTCAAGGGCGAGCCGGAGATGCGCGCCCAAAGCTTCCTCGGCGTCGACGCGATGGTCATCGCGAACCACGAGTTCGACCTCGGTCCCCTGAATGCAGCCCTCCAGATCCAAAAATGGGCGAGCTTTCCGGTGCTCGCTGCCAACTACAAGTTCGAGGAGGCCTCGCGCCCCGCGAACACCTTGGTCGGGTCCGTCATCGAACCCTTCACGGTTTTCAATAAGGACGGCCTGAAAGTCGCCGTCATCGGCTTCGGCAATCTTTCGTCGATGTCGTCGCTGTACGAACAGCCGAACAAGCTCAACATCACGCCGCTCAACACCGCGGAAGTCGCCCAATTCTATACCGATCTCCTCCGGCCCCACGTCGACCTCATCGTCATGGACACGCACCTCGGCCTCGAGGTCGACCAACGCATGATCCGCAACACGAGCGGCATCGACGTGGTGATGGGCAGCCACAACCACATCGTCATCAATCCGCCCCAGACGGTGACGGACTGCTCGGCCAACCCGAACACGCCGGGCTACATCTGGGCCGTCGATCCCAATCTCACCGTCGATCCGAACAAGACGCCGCCGAACGACGCCGACCACCCGGATCCGGCGAACCACCCTTGGATGTTCAAACGTGCGTGCCACCCGCGGAAGGTGGTCCTCTCGCACTCGGGTGCGTTCTCGAAGTACGTCGGTCGGCTCGACCTCGTCCTTCGAACGACCCGCCGTGGCCGCCTCCGTGACGACGGACGCGACGTACGATCCGATCGACAAGTTCGAGGTGGTCTCGTCGAGCTACGTCGCGTTCCCTGATCGACGCGACGGTCCCGGGAAGATCCCGGGTGAAGGAGATGCTCGAGCCCTACCGCCGCCAACTCGATCGCGTCGCGGATCTCGACATCCTCGTCGGCTATTCGCCGAACGGAGCCCGACGTTCCGCTCCCCAAGGCGGCGACTCGCCGCTCGGGAACCTCGTCGGAACGTCCATCTGGCTCCGCCTCGGCGTCCAGACCGACTTCTCGTTGACGAACTCGACGGGCATCCGGACCGACCTGCTGCCGGGCCCGATCACGATCGAGCAGATGTACAACATCTTCCCGTTCGACAACTCGATCTCCAAGATGCAGCTCTCCGGCACGGAAGTGCAGGAACTGTTCGACTTCGTCGCCCGCAGATCCGCGAACCGCGGTTGCACCTCCCAGGTGCAGATCGCCGGCGCAAAGGTGCGCCTCGACTGCACGGGTTGTCAGCGGCCGGGTTCTCGTCCGCCATGCAATTCCGACGAGGACTGCCCGTCACGCGAACCGGGGTCGTGCAACCTGGACTCGAAGACGTGCACCCTCAACGCATGCGCGGAACAGGTCTACATCGGACACACGGAAGCCGCGTGCAAGACCGACGCCGATTGCCCGGACGATTCCGGCCAACCGCTCCCGAGCGGATGCGACAAGGTCGCCGGAAGGTGCCGATCCCTCATCCGCCCGACCAACTTGTACGAACTCGCGACGAGCAACTACCTCGCCGGCGGCGGCTCCGGGTTCCGCGTCCTCCAGCGCAACACGACCCAGTTCGACACCAAGATCCAGCAGCGCGACGCCCTCGTCGACTACATGCGCCAGGGCAAACCGTGCGGGTACAAGGCCGACGCCGGAACCGCGGAGGGCTTGAAGGCCTGCGCGACGGACGGCGATTGCGCGAGCGAAGGCGACTTCGTCTGCGCCTGCCCCTCGAGCGCGAGTTCCACCGGCGACGGCGCGGCGCTCGCGTGCGTCTCGAAGGAAGCGTGTGACCCCGGCGTCGGTCGATGCGTCCTCCGTGCCTGCCGTACCGACGTCGCGAAGTTCAACGCGCGACGGTGCGTCGACTCTCCCGACCGCCCCACGTGCATGGAGAAGCTCAATCCCTGCGTCGTGGGCGGAGAGTCGTGCAAGATCCTCGCGTGCGTCGACGACAAGGCAGGCGCGGCGACCGACGCGCGCGTGGAGATGATCGGCCGATGAAGAACCGACTCTCGATCTCCCACGCGCGCACGCTCGCGCCCTTCTTCGCCATCGTGGCCGTGCTCCTCGCCTTCGGCGCGTCGTGCACCAGCGGATTCGGTCGCACCGGTCCTGGCTCGCGGCTCACCGTGTTCATCGCCAAGGGAAACACGGGCTCGCCCACCGAGCGCCTTCCCCTCTCCTTCACCAACCCGACGGACCTGGTCGTTCGAGTCGAGGCCCGGAAGTCCGACGGTACGCTCGACACCGACATGAACGGGTTCGTGCGGCTCTCCTCGAAGCCCGGCTCCGTGGTGGGTCTCGTGGGCGAAGGGACGAACGGTCGGAACGTGCAGATGAAGAACGGCGTCGCCGACGCCGTGTCCGTCCAAATCATCGCCGCGTACGGCGACGCCCGAATCTGGGCCGAGGACATCGGTTACACCCCCGCCGATCCGACCCGCAATCCTCCGCCGCAATGTGCCGACGGACTCGACAACGACGGCAACGGGCTCGCCGACTACCCCCTCGACCCCGGTTGCGCGTTCGCCAACGACGACGCGGAAGGCACCGCGTCCTACGCGACCGGCGCGAGCGACACGCTCTTCTTCGTCTCTCCCCGGATCGCCGACGTCCGAGGCGCCCTCTTCGGGCCCGCCGGCGTGCGCCAAGGCGGGACGAACACGCCCTTCTCGAAGGAACAGGTCGCCATCGACACCGGCTTCCGTCCGGTGGACCGCAAGTTCGCCTTCAACACCGTCGTCACGCGCATCGCTCCCGACGGCTTCTACGTGACCGATACCGGCGAGGGAAACGACTTCGGGAGCGTGTTCGCGTTCACGTTCTCGGCCCCTCCCGGTCTCCGCGTCTGCGACCGCCTGAAGACCCTGAACGGTACGGCGGTGGACTTCTTCGGCTTCACCGAGCTCTCGTTCCCCACCTGGAGCATCCAACAGTGGAACCCGCGGTCGCCGGATCCGGACGTCGCCGCGTGCCACGTCCCCGATCCGCACGAGATCGCGGACGAAGAGCTCGCGGACAAGCAGGCGCTCTTCCGTTGGGAATCGGCCCTCGTCCGGCTCACGCAGGAAGGCGCGCGCTCGCTGAACGTCTCCGCGAAGTTCGGCCCGGAGTTCCCGAAGGCGCCCGACTACGCGCCCGAGGAGAACGCGACCAACTGCGACTTGAACAAGGACGGTCGCGTGGCGTTCGACGTCGAGCCGGAGAAGACCTGCAACGACAAGTGCACGGGCGACCCGCAGTGCACCGAGTATTCGAACTTCGCGGCCCAGTCGAACTTCATGGTCGCCGTCGGGAACTCCGAGAACCAGACGCTCTACAAGATGCAGGTCGACACCTCGAGCTCCGCGAAGTTCGATCCGCTCGCCATGCGCGGCAAGCCGCTCCGCGCCCTCACCGGAACCCTCCGCTACTTCTCCGGCGGCAGCCAATTCACCCTCGAAGTCCGGTGCGACGACGATCTCGTCGTCGACCTCGCCGGCACGCCCATGAGCACGCGCGAAGCGTGCGTGCGGCCGCGCACCGAAATCGATCTCAACGAGAACACGCAATGACCCGTACTCGCGTCTCCCCGAGGAACCTCCGCATGCGCCCGATCGGCACGCCCGTCTTCGCCCTCACCCTCGCCCCGATCCTCGCTTGGGCCCTGCCGAGCACGGCCTTCGCCGACATGCAGGCCGACGCCGACGCCGGTGCAGCGACGCCCGCGAGCGGCACCCCGACGACGACCAAGGTCGACGCCACGGGCGCCGCGGGCACGGCTCCGGCCACGCTGCCCGCGCTCCCTCCGGCGCAGACCGCGCCGGCGACTCCCGGAGCGTCGACGCCACCGACGCGCGCGGGTTCGGGCGACGCCTCAGGGACGACCACGGGCCAAGCCGGCATCGGCGTCGCGGGCACGGGTACGGCGTCGGAGAAGCCGCCGGCGAATCCGGACGATCTCCTCGTGACCGGTTCGGCGGGCGCGCGCGCGGCGGGCATGGCACCTCCGGGAACGCGTTCCAGCGACTTCATGGACACCCGTCTCACGTGGACGTTCGGCGACGACGACTTCCTCCACAAGACCGGAGAACTGGTCCCGCTCTCGCCCGCGTTCTCGATCGGCGACCGCCCGCAGTACCGCATGTTCTTCGACAACCTGAACTCGCGCTTCGCGGGCCGTGAAAACCTCACGCACCTCGTGATGTACAAGAAGCTCCCGGGCTTCATCACGAACCTGACGACCGAAGCTGCCATGGTGCTCCGCCTCGACCTCGCGTCGCTCTCGGCGAACACCGGCAACCTGAACGCCGCGCTCTACGACTCGGGGTCGTACATCAAGGTCCATTACCGGACCGGTGGCACCGACGCGAAGCCCGAGGGGCTGTCCGCGACGTTCTTCCCACTCGACACGGACCGTTTCCGTCTCGGCTACCTCTACGACATCAGCTGGGGCGGCACCGCCGCGAACATCAACCAGTCGATCTTCCCCCGTATCCAGGGAGCGTCCCCGGGTCTCAAGCTGCAGTTCGACATGCCGGATCGCTTCTACGCGTTCGTCGGCTTCAAGACGGCCACCATCATCCAGCCCCAGCAGGTCCTCGCGGGCGGCGGTGAGGCGGACGTCGAGACCGTCCGTGTCGGCGAGACGAATTTCGGCTTCCTGGGCGGCGCCGGCGCCGACTTCACGAAGAACTTCCGTCTCGATTTCGGCGGCGGCTACTTCCAGCAAGGCAAGTTCGAACTCGAGGACGTCCGGGGCAAGCCGGTCAGCACCGCGGGCGTCTCGGCGCGCGCGATCGTGCACCACAACATGCCCGTCCCGCAGTCCATCGACTTCCTCCTCTACCGGAACGATCCCACGGCCCCGATGGTGCTCTTCGCACCGCCGAAGGTCACGCCGGGCGTCGCGTGGAGCGTGTCGGCGGAAGGCACCGCCCTCTCGCAGCAACTGAAGGACTTCGACGCCGCCGGCAAGACGAAGAACCAGGCCGCCATCGCGGGCGCACTCCAAGGCGTGCTCACCGTGAACGCGTTCCGTGCGAGCGCGACGGGCATCCTCCGCGATCTCAACTACGTCGTCCGCAACGTGCCGGGCTTCATTCCGTTCGAGACCCTCCCGAAGGACTCCACGGCCCAGACCGAAGTGTTCGGCGCCCTCGCCGCGGACTACTACTTCGAGAAGCTCCGCCTCACGCCCGGAATCAGCGCGGGTATCCAGCTCCCGGCCACGTTCAAGAGCACGTTCACCCAGGGCGGCATCCCCGCGTCGCGTACGGTCGTCGTGCGGCAGCAAGGCGACGAGTCGATCCTCCCGTACAACAAGGGTCGCGCCGCGATCATCCAGGTCCGCTACAGCGTGAAATGGTCGCTCTCCGACATGCTCAGCGCCGTCCTCTGGGTGCAGCACGTGACGGACAACAACGCCACGCTCGTCGTCCGCGATCCGAACGAAGGAACGGCCTCCCTCCGCGTCTTCCAGAGCCCGACGCGCCTCGGCGCCGGCGTCGCCCTCCAGGCCCGCTTCTGAGTCGTTCCCTCGTGCGAGGAAATTCCGCGGCGGCCCTCGTCGCGGTCGCGAGCTCCGCGCTCCTCGTCCATTGCCGCCCCACGCTCCCCGACGTCGCGCCGGTTCCGGCGAGCGTCGGGAGTCGTCCGGTGGCTCCGGATCCCGTCGCACCGCCAGGACCGAGATCCCCGACGCCCGCGGACGTCGCCGCACGCGGCGGCCGTGTGGACGTCCGGTTCCTCGACGTGGGCCAAGGCGACGCGACGCTCGTCCGCACGAGCGACGGCCACGCACTCCTCGTCGACTCCGGTCCTCCGGAGGCGGCCGCGGTCGTGGAGCGCGCCGTCCACGACGTGGGCGACACGCTCGACGCCCTCGTCCTCTCCCACGCCCACGCCGATCACATGGGACGGGTGGACGCCCTCGCCTCCCGGATCCGGCTCGGCAGCCTCTTCGAGCCCGGGTTCGCGGAGAAGCCGACCGCCGTGTACGGCAAGGTGCTCCGGGCCGCGAAGGAACGCGGCATTCCCGTCCGCTCCCCCCGTCGCGGGGAGCGCTTCGATCTCGGCGCCTACGTCTCGTTCGCCGTCCTCGGACCTTCGGAGCCCCTCCTCGCCCGCACGCGGAGCGACGTCAACGCGAACAGCATCGTCCTCCGCATGGACCATCGGGCGGAAGGCGGGGACGTGCGGGTCCTCTTCGAGGCAGACGCCGAAGCCGAGACCGAGAAGCGCCTCCTCGAAGCGCCCGATTCGCTCCGCGCGGACGTGCTGAAGGTCGCGCACCACGGATCGAAGTACGCGTCGAGCCGCAAGATGCTCGGCGCCGTGCACCCGAAGTTCGCCGTCATCTCCTGCGGACTCGCGAACGACTACGGTCATCCGAACGGCGAGACGTTGACACGTCTGCACGAGGCGAACGTGACCTTCTTCCGCACGGACCTCGACGGAACCATCGATCTCGTCTCGGAAGGCCACGGCCCCGTCGTGACGCCCTCGCGTCCGGCGGATCCGGCGACCCACGACGCCGCGGGGGTCCGACCGTCGCGTCACGAGGAGTGACGGTCAGGACCGCTCGACGTCGAATCGCTGGCCGAACTTGTACGCCGCGGCGCCCGCCACCAGCGCGAGGACGTAGTTCAGGATGTCCCACGCGCCGCTGGCGATCGTCGCCGACGACAGGGCGAGGACGCTCGACGACGTCCGCACGAGGAGTTCGAGGGCGCCGTACGTCGCGAACGTGGCGAAGGTCGTGCGACGCAGGTCGCTCGCGAGCTCGAAGGCCTTCGACGTGTTCGGCCAGATGTTCTTCTTCACGTAGACCACGGCGAGGCCCGCCGGGCTCGCCGCGACCAGGAACGCGCCCACGACCAGGAGCGCCGCTTCGGTCCCCGTGAGTTCCGTGTCGCGCGCGAGACGGAAGAGGCCGCCGACGGCGCTCGCGAACCCGAGCGTGACACCGAGCGCCAACGCGACACCGAGCCCCAGGATGGTGGGTCGCGCAGCTTCGACGGACCTCTGCTTCTGGACGTCGTGCTGGACCTCCGCGGCGCTCGGCCGCACCGGCACCCGCCCCGAATCGAAGGGCGCGAGCGCCGATTCGAGCTCCGCCATCGATTGGTACCGGTCGCGCGCGTCCTTCGCCATGGCCCGCTGGACGATGAGCTCGAGCCCCTCGGGAATGCTCGCCTCGATGGACCGCGGTCGGGGCGCTTCGGTCGTCAACGCGCGAGAGAGCACGGCGGTCGGGTCGTCCGAGTCGAACGGGGGCTGGCCGGTGAGGAGTTCGTAGAGCATGGCGCCGACGGCGTACACGTCCACGCGCGAGTCCGTCACCTCGCCCATGATCTGTTCGGGCGCCATGTAGCTCGGCGTCCCGAGGATCATGCCGGTCTTCGTGAGCTTCGTCTCGCGCGAGTCGATCTTCGAGATGCCGAAATCGATGACCTTCGCGCGCGGGATGCCGTCGTCGTGCGTGATGAACACGTTCTCGGGCTTCATGTCCCGGTGCACGATGCCGCGCGCGTGGGCGGCGCCGAGCGCTTCGCACACTTGCCGCGTCAGGTACGTCGCGAGCGGGAACGCGAGACGCCCCGCACGACGGACGTAGGCGCCGAGCTCCTCGCCTTCGAGGTACTCGCCGACGAAATACGGTCGACCGTCGGACGTGGTGCTCACGTCGTAGACGTCCATCACGTTCGGATGGTGGATGCCGCTCGCCGCCTCCGCTTCGCGCTCGAAGCGACTCACGATGTCCGGCTGCATCGCGTACTCGGGATGGAGCACCTTGACCGCGAACCTCCGCGTGCGAAGACGCAAGTGTCGCGCCTCGTAGACGCGACCCATGCCGCCTTCGCCGATCACGCGGACGACCTGGTAACTGTCGCCGAGGACGCTCCCGATGAGCGCGTCGGACGTCGACACCTCCGAAGCTTCGAGGGGTGTCGCGTCGCGGGGGCAGACGTTGAAGTCCGCGGGGTACCGTCCCTCGCACGTCGGACAACGCTTCAGGGCTTTCCCCGTCCCCGCTCCGGGGCCCGGCGAGGGACGAACGTCGGTGGAGGCGGGCATGCCGGCGGCCGGACCGCGACTCGGGATCGGCGGCGGGGACGACGGGGTCACCGGGAACGCCGGCGGCGTGCTCGGTCCGCGGAGGGACTTCAGGGGCGCCGGGGGCGAAGAGGGTTCGAGGGGGCCGATCCGCGCGACCGTCGGCGCGTCCTCGACGGCGCCGGAATCCGGCGGCCGTACCGACTCGCGGACCGGCTCTCGCGCCAGGGGTTCCCGATCCCGGGACGGAGGAAGAGGTGGACGCAGGGGCGGCGGCTCCCCCGATCGCCTCAAAGGAGGCGGCGCCTGGGACCTCGGAGCGTTTCCACCCTCGAGGGCCGGGCCTCTCTTTCGTTCCGCCATCCTCGAACCATGGTAGCAAGGACCCGTAACGAAGCGGAAAAGGACACGATCTGCCTTCTTCCGTTGACGGCGAGGAGACGATTTCTATACTCCCGCCCGCCGCGGACCGGCTTTTTCACTCCGATCCGCGTTCCACCCCACCTCCTTGAGGGGTAACGCCCCCTCAATGGAGCTTCCGTTTTCGACCGGTCCCCGCCGATTCGGGTGGCGCTCGAACCGAAAACACCAAGGGGAACCCGACGGACCCCCGTCGATCGTTCCCGAGGAAACGCGTCCCATGCCGCTTCACACCGAGAAGAAGGCCGAGCTCATCGGCAAGTACCGCACGCACGAGAACGACACCGGCTCCCCCGAGGTCCAGATCGCCCTCCTCACCGAGCGCATCGGCTACCTCACGGAGCACTTCAAGACCCACGACAAGGATCACCACTCCCGCCGTGGTCTTCTCAGCCTCGTCTCGAAGCGCCGCCGTCTTCTCGACTACCTGAAGCGCTCGAGCCTCGATCGCTACCGCAAGGTCGTCGGGTCTCTCAACCTCCGCAAGTAAGGTCTTCGCGAGGTTCCGGGTGACGCTCCCTTCCGCTTCCGCTGCCGACATCGACCGCCAGGTCCCGTCGTCCGAGGAAGCGAAGGGAGTGCCCGGAACCGAACGGAGCCTTTCCCATCGTCCCCTTCACCGTACCTTCCGAGCACCCGGACGCATTCGTTCGTCTTGCTCTTCGATTCCTGGGCACGAGCCCGCCACGGCCGCGCCGCGATACCACCGCGTCGCAAGCACCGAGCCGTTCGTTTCCAGGAACCGAGGACCCAAGACGAAACCCGTCGCTCCCGCGACATCCGGAACCTGCTCGGCGTTCGTCCGCACGCCGCGGACACGCATCGCGCGCATCGTGCGCGCACCAGGAGTCCTCCATGGCCTTCGTCCGTGAATCCGTTCTCGTCAACGGCAAGCCCCTCACCTTCGAAACCGGCCGCCTCGCCAAGCAGGCGCACGGTTCCATCCTCGTCACCTACGGCGAGAGCGTCGTCCTCGTGACGGCCGTCTCGAGCGACCCGCGTCCGGGCCTCGATTTCTTCCCCCTCACCTGCGAATACGTCGAGAAGACGTACGCCGCCGGCAAGATCCCCGGCGGCTTCTTCAAGCGCGAGGGTCGTCAACGTGACGACGAGATCCTCACCTGCCGCTTGATGGACCGCCCGTGCCGTCCCCTCTTCCCCGAGGGCTTCAAGAACGACACGCAGATCATCGCGACGGTGCTCTCGTCCGACAAGGAACACCCCACCGACGTCCTGGCCGTCACCGGCGCGAGCGCGGCCCTGTCGATCTCCGACATCCCGTGGGCCGGCCCGCTCTGCGGCATGCGCGTCGCGCGCGTGAACGGCGAGTTCGTCGCCTTCCCGACCTTCGCGCAGCAGGAAGCGGCCGACATCAACATGGTCGTCGCCTGCACGAAGGACGCGATCACCATGGTCGAAGGCGGTTGCGCCGAAGCCTCCGAGGCCGACGTCATCGACACGCTCATGTTCGCCCACAAGGCGTCCCAGCCCGTCATCGAACTCATCGCGAAGATGCAGGCGGCCATCGGCAAGCCGAAGCGCGCGTTCGAGATTCCGAAGCTCGACGCCGCCGTCGCCAAGCGCGTGAGCGAGATCGTCGACAAGTCGATCCTCGAGGCCTCCCTCATCGGCGACAAGAAGAAGCGCTACGAGGCCTACAAGATCGCCAAGGAGACGCTCACGTCCACCCTCACCGCCGAACTCGGCGACAAGTGGGTCGCCAACGAGAAGCTCGTGAAGGACGAGTTCGAGGAGCGGAAGTACAACGTCGTCCGCGAGTACGTCCTCGGCCAGACCAAGCGCATCGACGGCCGCGCCATGAACCAGATCCGCCCCATCGTCACCGAGGTCGGTCTGCTCCCCCGCGTCCACGGCTCCTCGCTCTTCCAGCGTGGCGAGACCCAGGCCATCGTCACGGCGACCCTCGGCACCTCCACCGACGAGCAGAAGATCGACGCGCTCACCGGCGAACGCTGGAAGCGCTTCATGCTCCACTACAACTTCCCGCCGTTCTCCACGGGCGAGACGAAGCCGATGCGTGGTCCCGGCCGTCGTGAGGTCGGTCACGGCGCCCTCGCGGAACGTGCGCTCCTCCGCATGCTCCCCGAGTCCGAGAAGTTCCCGTACACGATCCGCATCGTGTCCGAGACCCTCGAGTCCAACGGTTCGTCCTCCATGGCGGCCGTCTGCGGCGGAAGCCTCGCGCTCATGGACGCCGGTGTGCCGATCAAGGCCCCCGTCGCCGGCATCGCCATGGGTCTCATCTCGGACGGCTCGCGCACGGCCATCCTGAGCGACATCCTCGGCGACGAGGACCACCTCGGCGACATGGATTTCAAGGTCTGCGGAACGGCCAAGGGCGTCACCGCGATCCAGATGGACATCAAGATCTCGGGCCTCACCCGTGAAGTGCTCACGAAGGCCCTCGACCAGGCCCGCGAAGGTCGCCTCCACATCCTCGGCAAGATGCTCGAGACGTTGAAGGAGCCGCGCACGGATCTCTCCAAGTACGCGCCGCGCATCACCACCATCAAGGTGAAGCCGGACCAGATCCGCCTCGTCATCGGCCCGGGTGGCAAGACCATCAAGGGCATCATCGACCAGACCGGCGTCGCCATCGACGTCGAGGACGACGGCACGGTCAACGTGGCCTCGTCGGATCCGGAGGCCGTGAAGAAGGCCCTCGACATCATCAAGGGCCTCACGGCGGAGCCGGAAGTCGGCGCCATCTACAAGGGTCCCGTGACGCGCATCGAGGACTTCGGTGCGTTCATCGAGATCATGCCGGGCACCGACGGTCTGCTCCACGTCTCGGAGATCGCCCACACGCGCGTCGACAAGGTCGAGGACGTGATGAAGCTCGGCGACATCGTCGAAGTGAAGGTGCTCGAGGTCTCCCGCGACGGCAAGTTCCGCCTCACGCGCCGCGAACTCCTTCCCTTCCCCGAAGGCGAAGAGGGCGAGCGCGCCAAGGAGCGCATGGCGGCAGCCCGCGAGGGCGGCGGTCGTGATCGCGGCCCCCGTGGCGGCGGTGATCGCGGCGGACGTGGTGGCGACCGTGGCGGTCGCGATCGCGGCGGCCCGCCCCGTCGTCGCTGACCGACCTGCCGCTCAGCGGCGCGTCCAAAGCGCATAGCCGGAACCCTTCGTCCCGAGCGGCAGGAATGCCCTCGGGACGAATCGTTCCATGAACCTCGGATCCTCGGTGATTCGGCGCTCGACGACCCTCGGCTCGGCGTAGACGAGGACGGCGTCCGGATCCCCGGCGAGGAGCCACGGGACGTCCACGCGCTTCGACGTGTGGCCGCCAGGAAGGTTCGCGACATGAGGGTCCGTCAGGCCGGCGAGGTCGACGATGGACGCCTCCGTCGCGGCCGAGACCCAGCCCACGTCGAGAGCGACGACGCGACGCATGCCGGCCAGGTGCGGGCGCGCGGCACGCACGAGTTCCGCCCGGTCACGAGCGACGTTCCGTCCCTCCGCCGCCTTTCCGAGGAGGAATGCTCCGCCCACCGCGATCGCGAGTCCGGCACGCAGGACGTTCGACACCCTCGACGCGTGGGGCGCGAGCGCGACGTATCCGAGCGCGAGCGACGGCACGATCGGAGCCATCAAGCGTGCGTAAGGCATCCAATCGCCACCGACGGCGACGATCACGGTCGCGTGGACGACCGCCGCGAGCGCGACGACCAACGGAACTCCGCGAAGGCGCGGGAGCGCGACGGGAGCGGAGAGGAGGAAGGCGGCGCCCGAGCCGACGAGCGCGCCGACGACGTAGACGAGGCCGTGGGCCGGGTCGCTCGGTTTGGCGGAAATCGCGAGGGGCACCGCGTGACCGAACATCCGGATCCGCAGGAGGACGACGCAGGCGAACGGGGCCAGCGCGAGGCACGCCGCGACCAGGGACGCGCCCGCGCGCTCACGTTCACGACCGCCGTGCCTCGGATCGACGAAGGCGTACCCGACCGACAGTGCCGACGCCCAGGGCACGAGCTCGGGCCGGAACGTGGCGGCGACGCCGAGCGCGATGGCGGCGACGTTCGGACGCCGGAACTCGGAGGCTCCCCACGCCGCGAGACCGAGCGCGAAACCGGTCTCCATGCCCGTGCCGAGATGGGGAGCCACTGCGACCGAGGATGCGAGTGCCGCGGCGGCGAGGAAGACGGTACCGAGCGAGGCTCCGAACGACGCCGCGCGCGCACCGAGGACCAGGATGCCGACCAGGCCCGCGACGGCCGAACCGACACGCGCGATCCCAAACAGGACGTCCGGCGACGGTACGCTTCCGGCGTCCGAACCGGGGACCACACGGGCGACCGCGGCGAGGAGGATCGTCCACGGCAGCGGTGTCACGCCGTCGGTCGGAGCGGTACCTGCATTCCACACATAACCTTCCCCCGAGGCCAGGTGACGTGCGTACCGGATCGGTATCCAGGCGTCGTCGACCGTGAAGCCGAAGACCAGGAAAAACGAGGCGATCGTGAAGGTTCCAAATAAAAGGATCCCTTCGCGAGGACGCGCGGGCCGCGCTAGCAGCGGCCGAAGTCGTTGTCCAAAGATCGCCATCGATCGCCGAAAAGTACGTCCATCCGGGCCTCGGTTTCTACGCTTTCCGGACGGGATCGCTCCCGGAGGCAACGTCTCTCGCCCCCGCACGACGACGCCCCACCGAAACGATGCGAAGCTTCGAGATCCTCGTCGCCAAAGACCCGAACGCCGCGCGCGAAGACGACCTCCGGTCGCGCGCCGAAACGAGTGCACCGCGATCCTCCGTGCAGGATCGCCGACGCGTCGCCCGCGAGGTGCTCGACGTCTTCATCGAGGGTGCAAACGTCACCGCTCGTGTGGCGGACGCGCAGGCGGCATGCGTGCTGCGCGATCTCGGTCGCTCGATCGTCGAGCTCGCGGAATCGCCGCACGGCAAGTCCATCGTCCGCTTCTACGACGACCCGTGGGAGATGTGCATCGAGCGCACGGGCGCGCGGGCGCTCCTCAGCGTGTACCGCGCGGGAGGCGAGCCGCACGTCGCCGTCCACGATCGGACCGTGTCGTTCGAGGAAGTGATCGAGAGCGTCCTCGAGGCGATGGACGGCGCGATCGAACGCGGAGAAGCGCCCCGCGCCGTCGAGATCGAGCTCCGATCCGCGCGGGAGGCACTGGCACGCGTCGACCGGTCGGTGATCGCGTCGAGCGCCCCCGGTGCCGAACCGACTCCGGTCACCATCGAGATCGACCGCGACTCGCCCCTCGCCTTCGGCGCCGATTTCACCCTGCGGCCGCGCCTCGACGGCCGTCGGGAGTCGAGCGTCGAACGCGCCGATCTGCACGCCCTCCTCTTCCGCGGGCGTCTACGGGCGGAGGTACGAGGTCGGAGCATCGAGCTCGGGGACGGCTACCCGATGTTGGTCGCCGAACGGCTCCTGGACTTCTCGCGCCGCGCGCTGGACGCGTGGGAACGCGCCCAGTCGATGCACTTCCGTTCCGACGCGAACGGGCTCCTCCTCGGCGCGCGGGTCGCGCCGAACGGGACGCTCGCCCTCACGATCGGCGCGAGCCGCATGCCGGGCCTCGAACGGACGACCTACACGTTTCCCGCGCTCGGAGTGGTCGACCTCGCCCTCGCGTCCCTTTCCCTCGGTCGCGCCCTCGTCCGTGCGCTCCTCCGTCGGGATCGCACGCAGTGCACGAACCTCAGGCTCTCGGCGTTCCGGCGCGATCTCCGCGACACGAGCGACATGCTCCGCGAGGTCTCGCGCGAGGACGCCAAGGTCAACCCCGAGCCCGAGGCGTACCGTGCGTTCGCGGAAGGTGCGCGGACGAAGGCTCCCGACACGGGTCCGGGCCTCGCCGCGGCACGCCTCCGATACCAGTCGCGATGGCGGGCCCTCGTGCCCGGGATCGACCTGCGGTCCACGTTCCTCTGCGGGGATCGTCTCGTCGTCGGCGCGGCGACGGAGACGTTCTGCCTCGCGCGCACGACGGGCGAGATCCTCTGGCGCACGCCCACGACGAAGGCCACGAGCGTCGTCACGCCGGGTGGCATCGCGCGGCTCCATCCGGACGGCATCGTGGAGGTCCACGACTTCGGTACCGGAGAGGTGACGCTGCGCACGCGGCTCGCGCCTCGCGTCACGGGCCCCTCGACGGGCGCCGTCGTGAACGTGCCGGGGCTCCCGCGACTCCTCGTCCTCACCGAAGGCGCGCACCACCTCGTCGCGCTCGATCTCACGAGCGGGGAACCCCGTTGGCGCTTCTCGTGGGGCCAACGTGGGACGCTCCGACTGAAGCGCTCCGGAAAGCTCCTCTACTGCGCGAGCGGAGACAGTGCGCTCACCGCGGTCGACGTCCTTTCGGGCGCGGTGGTCTGGCGCATGCGCGATCGACTCCGCTTCCGCTCGGCGCCGACGGTCGATCATGACGCTCTCTTCGCCCTCGCCGGTGGCGCGCACTCGGCCGCGCGCATCCACGCCGTCGATCCGTTCTCCGGCGAATCCATCTGGACGAGCCCAGCCCTCGGGGAGCGGGACGGATGTTCCATCGACGGCTCTCCCCTCGCCGCGAAGACCGCCGTCGTCGTGCCGACCCGCGAACGCCGCGGGCTACACCTCACGGCGTTCGATCGGGCGAACGGCAAGAAGCTCTGGAGCTCGAACGAACCCGTCGCGCCGGTCGGGACGTCCTGGCTCGCCATCGACGACCTCCTGGTCGGCAACACGCCCACCGGCGAACTCCTCGCCGTCGAGGCCACGACGGGAGCACTCCGGTACCGTCACGTTCTCGGAGGCGTGATCGAGGCGGACGTGCCGCGCCGCCTCGAACCCGTCCTGCGTTCGGGGGCGCTCTTCGTCCCGCACGCCGACGTGCACGTCATCCGCCCGGCCGACGGCACACACTTGGCCACCATCGCGCCGTGCGACGCCATCCCCGACCTCCTCCGTGTGGACGAGCGCTGCGACGTGTACGTGGCCGAGGAAAGTGGGCACCTCGTCTCGTTCAGTGCGGGACCGCGCCTGTCCCTCGTCCGTGGCGGCGCGTCGATTCGAAGCGTGTCGTAGACGGTGCGCGTTCGTGCGCTTCCCGTCACGTCGGGAAGGCACACGTCGTTGCCTCGGGATTCGAGTTCGTTCACGCTGACTTGGAAGAGGGACGGAGCGGGATGCGAGAGCGGCAAACGTGTGTCGGCTGCCAGATGCAGTCGCCCGAAACGGACACCGAGTACACCCTGATCAGCGCGCAGTTCGGCTGGCGCCTGACGCGCAAGCGCGGCGCGGGTGACTCGTACGCCATCGAGTGGCGCTGTCCGAAGTGTTGGGCGATCTACAAGGCGCGGAACACGCCTTCGGACGTGAGCGGCATCCGGCCCACGGGCGCGCGCTCCGACAGCACCCCCCCGAATTCGGAAGAGCGCAGCGCGCGCGACCTCCGACTGTTCTCGGCGAAGAAGCGCTGACGGGAGCGCGAACCGGAGACCCGGGCGTCCGTCAGGACGCCTTGTGCATCAACTTCCGGAGAGGCACCACGAGGGCGAAGAGCAGCACCGCGCCGACCGCGAGGGTCTTCACGAAGATGGAGAAGTAGTCCGTGGGCGTGATCTTGCCCCAGCTCTCCCCGATGCTGCCACCCACGTACTGGGCGACGGAGCTCGCGAGGAGCCACACTCCCATGAAGAGGGACGCGAAGCGGGCCGGAGCGAGCTTCGTGACCATGGAGAGGCCGACCGGCGAGAGGCAGAGTTCGCCCAGGGTCGCGAGGAGGTAGAAGAGGATGAGCCAGCCGCCGCCGATGCGCGCGGCCTGGCTCTTCGCGGAGAGGCTGGTGACCGTCGCCTTCCACGGAGCGGGAGCGCCGGCGTCGACGAGGGCGAGCTTGGCCGGGGCGTCGAGCGTGTGGACCACCTTCAGGGTCTTCGACGCCGGGTCGTACTCGGCGCCGAAGTCGGCTTTCTGCTTCGCGTCGAACGGAAGCACGAAGTCCGCCGGAGCGTCCTTCAGGATGCCGACGACGGGATGATCGGGCTTGGCGGCGTCCGACGCCTTGGCGAGGTCGTCGACGGAGGTCACGTAGTCCTTGGACGCGGCTTCGCGGAGGAGCGCGTGGACGGCGTATTCCGGGACGACGCCCCGTGCCGTGATCTCCTTCGTGGTCGCGTCGTACTGGATGCGGCCGTCCACCATCTTGCCGAGATCCATGCCCTTGGGAACCGTGTCCCCGGCGGCGATCTTCGTCTCCACCATGTTCTCGCGGGCGGCGCCGAGACCCATGACGAACATGGCCGACCCCATCAGGACGAGCGCCATGGTCATCTTGGCGGGCGTGGAGGGCTCCTTGCCCGCGCGGTTCAACCAGAGCCACATCGCGGCGTAGATGGGCGCGATGGCGACGATGAAGAACGCGTTCACCGACTGGAAGGACTCGGCGGAGTACTCGAACGAGTCGCCGACGTGACGGTCCGTGAAGAACTGGGCCCAGAGATTGAGCGCGTTGCCGGCTTGCTCGAACGCCATCCAGAAGAGGACGACGAACATGAAGAGCACGAAGATGACCGTGCTCTTGTCCCGCGGCGGGCCCTTGATCGTGAGGAGCGTGACGCCCATCCACACGGCGATGCCGGCAAAGGCGATGGGGAGGATCGAGTCCTTCACCGAGGCACCGCCTCCGAAGAGGGCCTTGAGGTTGAGGAGGACGACCGCGGTGCCGAGGAGCACGAGGAACGCCGGCAGGATCTTGGTGACCATTCCCGCGACACCGGTCTCGCCCGGAAGGGCCTCGTCCGGCTCCTTCGCCGCGTGGGTCTTTCCGGAGGACTCGGGCTCCTTCTTGGCGACGCCCATGTCGTTGCCGACTTCGGTGACGGCCTTCTTGATCCAGGGCTGACCGATGGCGAAGAGCGCGAGGCCGATCACCATGCCGACGCCCGCGGCGCCGAAGCCGTAGTGGAACCCGTGGTGCTTCCGGAGCCACTCTCCGCACACGAGCGGCGCGAACCAGGCGCCCATGTTGATGCCCATGTAGAAGATGGTGAACGCGCCGTCGCGGCGCGGATCGCCCTTGCCGTACATCTTCCCGACGAGGGTCGAGATGTTGGGCTTGAAGAAGCCGTTGCCCGCGATGAGGAAGGCGAGCGCCGTGTAGAACATCGGCAGGGGTTCGAAAGCCATCAAGAAGTGGCCGATGGCCATCAGGATGGCGCCCGCGAAGATCGACGCGCGGAGTCCGAAGAACCGGTCGGCCAAGAAGCCGCCGATGAGCGGCGCGAGGTACACGAGGCTCGTGTAGTACTTGTAGACCGTCGACGACTCGCTCGGCTGGAAGCCGTGGTGCTGCACCAGGTAGAGCACCAGGAGCGCGCGCATCCCGTAGTACGAGAAGCGCTCCCACATCTCGGTCGCGAAGAGGAAGTAGAGACCCGCGGGGTGCGACGTGCGGTGGTTCGACTTCGTGTCACCGTCTTCGGCGGAGGGAACGGCGAGGGCTTCGCTCGAGGCTTCGGCAGTGGCGGACATCGGCGCGCACCTCAAACCGGAGCCCCCCGTGCGTCAAGTCCCGTTCGTGGCGATTTTGCCCCGGAATGCCGTCCCCGGATGCGCCCGGGCGGTCAGACCTTGATCGCGAAGCTCGGATGGTCCCGGTACCACGCGAGCGTCCGGTGGATTCCCTCCGGGAGCGGGACACACGGAAGGTCTCCGAGCGCCCGGCGCGCGAGTCTTCCGTCGAGGAGCACGGGATGGGTGAAGAGGTGCCGGATATCGTGGGCGCCACGCGCCATTCCGTGGACAGCGCCGGCCGCCGCGAGCACCCAACCGGGGATCGACCAGGCCCGGGCCTGTTCTCCGGCCGCCTCGCCCACGGCCTCGACGAATCCGGCCGCGGTGGTCCGTACGCCCGGAAAGTGCACGGAGGTCGGGACGTCGCCCACCTCCGACAAGCGGACCATGCCGATCGCGGCGTCGGGCATGTAGACGACCTCGAAGTCACCCGAGAGCGGCCCCGGCCAGAGCACGGGACGACGTCGGAGAACCGCGCGGAACACTCCCGCCGTCAAGGAGTTCACGTGCGGTCCGTAGAACTCGGGCAGGCGCAGGATGCGGACGTCGACGCCGCTGCCGAGGATCGTGCGCTCCATGGAGAGTCGTAGGCGACCGCGTCGCGACGTGGGCGACGGAGACCGCGTCTCGTCGACGCTCGCGCCCGCGGGAACTTCGCCGTAGATCCACACGTTCGCCGGGAAGACGAAGCGCGCGCGGGACCTCCGCGCGGCGGCGAGCGCGGTCTCGAGGAGCGGGGGAAAGTCGGTCTCCCACCGATCGAACGGCGGATTCACGCAGAAGAAGATCGTGTCGACGTCGCTCACCTCGGCGACCCTCACGGGATCCGTCGCGTCCCCTTCGACGATCCTCACCGATTCGGGGAGCGATGCGTCGCCGGGACGGCGCACGAGGGCCGTCACGGCATGTCCACGCGCGAGGGCGGCGTCGACGACGTTGCGACCGAGGCTGCCCGTGGCTCCGAGAACGGTGACCTTCACGGCCCCAGGATGCCCGGAGAATCGACGGGCGTCAGGAAATCCGGCGGACGATCACCAGCGGCCGCGGGGCGGCTCGGCGAAACGACCGTCGCGGGACGGGTTGGCGGGGAACGGATCGGCGCGATCGCGGGTGACGCCGTCGTTCCAGGGATCGAAACGGTAACGGGGCATGGACTTGTCCGCGAACACCGCCACGCCGACGACGCCGACGTTCCGCGCGTCGCCCTTTTCGGCGGCGTACGAATCGGCGACGCGGCCGAACCGGAACGCGGCCACTTCCGTCTCGCTCTTCCTGAAGCCTTCGATTTCGAAGCTCGTGTACGGGTCGAGGACGTAGCCGCGGTTGCCGTAACTGCCGGTCTTGCCGTTGACGACGTCGAGGCCGTCGACCGTCGCCACGATCTCGAAACGGTAGCGCGTGCGGTTCTGGAGCGCGATCGTGTAGCGATCGCCCGCGCGTCCGACGACGTACGTGCGGTCACCGCGGGCGATGCCCGGAAGATCGGAACCGCCCGCGTCCCGGAGCGCGACCGTCACGGCACCTCCGGCGAGCGTGAGCCGTGCCGAGCCGCGACCTTCGTTGCCGTAGCCCACCATGTTCCGCACGCCCGACACGTCGTCGTACCGGAAGTCTCCGAGCGAGAACGGCGTGTCGCCATCCATCCGCGTGAAGGACTCTTCGTGCACGGCGGAGTAACGCACTTCGCCCCACTCCGTTCCGAGTCCGGGCCGTTCCTCGGGACGCGGCATCGAACGGCTGTCGCTCGTCGCGTCGGCGCTCTTCGACGGGCCCCACCACGATCCCTCGGCGCGGTTCGCGGGAGCCGCGCTCGTGGCGCCCATCGATCCTTGGCTCGGGGAGCCCGGTTCGTAGCGCGCCACGGGACCTTCGCCTCCACGCGCTTCGTCGAACGCAGGAGACGACGAGCGACCCGTCGGTGACGCGTAGTCGCGGCTCGTCGCGCTCGGCGACAGCGCCTTTCCCCCGCCGCACCCCGTCGCGGTCGACATCAGCATCAGGGCCAGGGCGCAGGTCGTCTTCGTCGTGCTCGTGGTCATCGTCGTTCCCTCCGTGTGAGGAGAAAACGGCGACCGCTGCGCGATCTTACAGACGCACCAAAATGAATCCCAAGGCCTCGACATTGCTCACCTTTTGTCGAGCGTCGGCGAACGCACGTGGACCATCCGGAAGCCTGGCAGCTCAAGCCGTTCGGGCAGGTCGGATTCGCGGCGCTGCAGAGCGTTTCGTCGGGTGCGGGACAAACGCCCGTTCCGGTCGCGACGCAGGCAGACCGCAACGAAGACGGGTCGTAGCAACACGCGTCGCCGGGGCCTCCGAAGCAATCGAACGCGTCGTCGCACGTGATGCGTCCGACGGAACAGCTCCCGGCCGACGCGAAACAGTAGGGCGAACCGCCAGGACAACAGTGTGTCGAATCGCCCGAGCACGTGGACGCGCCGCAGACGACGTCCGACGCCGCGAGTCCGTCCACGCAGGCATGTTGGGTCGGCACCGGATCGACCCCGCGGTGGACGCACGTCTTCTGCGTGGGGCAGCGCCGCGAACCTACCGCCCGGCATCCAAGCGGGCAGCGACGGCGTCGTGGACTTCGGGGAAATCCTCGCGCACGACGTCAAGAAGTTCCCGAACGTGCGGTTCGGACTCCCGGCCGCGTACGACGACATCGTGATGGGGACGTTCATCGGCCTGCTCGGCAATCCGCCTGCGGGAGCCGTGCAAGGGATCCTGACGACGACCTTGAACCAGGAACTCGCGAACGCACCGAACGCCAAGGCGTACTACATCGACGGCATCACGCACGTGCTGACGGCCTTCCCGGATCAGGTCACCGCGACGCAGGGCTGGCACGTCGACGACTGGGTCCGGGCGATGATCACGCGTTCGTCCACGTGGACGAACGTCGTGACGCCCCCGCGGTAGCTCGGAAGTCGCGCGACCTGTCCGCTCACCCTTTCGCGACGGTCGCGAGCACGGCCTTCAAGTGGCTCGATTCGCCGGGCGGCACGGGGAAGTCCACGGGGTCCGGCAAGTCCTTCAACTGGGACAAGGTGACCCCCGCCTTCGTCGCCGCCTCGCGGAGGAAGCGTCGGAACTTCGCGTGCACGATGCCCCGGTGGTTCGAACACGCGAGAAGCCTTCCTCCGGGCCGGATCACCTGGAGCGCCATGGCCGCGAGTTCGACGTAGTCGCCGTCGGAGGAGAATCGCGTCGCCTTGGTGGTCGAGTAGCTCGGGGGATCGAGGATCAGGAGATCGACGAACGCGCTCTTCCCCTTCCCCTTCGTCTTGCCGAGCCACACGAAGGCGTCCTCCGTGACGAACTTGTGTTCGCCCCGTTCGAGGAGGCCCAGGCGCTCCATGGCTTCCTTGCCGCGCATCAGCACGGATTCGGAAGCGTCCACGCTCACGGTCTTCCACGCGCCACCCACCGCCGCGACGACGCTGAACCCGCACGTGTACGAAAACAGGTTCGCCACGGACGCGCCCTTCGCGAGCTCGCGGATGCGGCGACGGTTCTCCCGCTGGTCGAGGAAGATGCCGGTGGAGAGGCCGTCGCCCAGGCGCACCGGGATCTCCACGCCTTCCTCGCGCACGATCAGCGGCTCGGGCGCGGGCTCTCCACGGACGGGATCCTTCGGCGCGAACTCGTCCCGGCGCGAATCCACGATGACGTTCGCCTGCTTCGGGCGGAACTTCACGTACACGCCCCGGAAGCCCATGGCGGCGACGGCGTCGAGCACGACGTCGCAGGCGGCTCCGAACTCCTCGCGCGTGCCGTAGAACTGGACGACCGCCCATGCGTCGTACACGTCGACGGCCACGTCCGGCATGGCGTCGCCCGCCTCGTTCACGAGACGGAACGCCGTGGTCGCGCCGCCGGAGTGCACGAGGGAGTAACGACGCTCGGCGGCCATGCGGAGCGCGCGGCGGAGAGCATGGGGATCGTCGTAGAGCTTCGCGCCGAGATCCCCCTTCGCGAACCACGTGGCGAACTCGGGCGGCACCTTCGCCTCGAACGCGAGCGGCTTGCCCGTCGTCGGATGGGCGAACGCGAGCTTCTCGGCGTGGAGGAGGAGGCGCGGCCCGCGCGTACCGCCGTAGAGACCGTCGCCGGCGATGGGCGCGCGGGCATGGGCGAGCTGGACGCGGGCCTGGTGCGTACGGCCCGTCTCGAGGTGAGTTCGAGGAGCGAGCGAGCGCCCATGCGTTCGCGGATGCGCACGTGGGTGACGGCGTCCTGGGCCTTCGTGCGTCGGTCCTTCTTGGGAACCACCGTCATGATGCCGTCGTCGCCGGGCGCGGGCCTGTCGTGGAGCGTGCGCTCCTTGTCCCCCGGCGGCCACCCGGTCACGCCCGCGACGTAGCCCTTCACCACCTTCCGACCTTCGAACGCGGCGGCGAGCCCCTTGTTCGCTTCCTTGCGCGCGGCGAAGACCAGGAGGCCGGACGTGTCCTTGTCGAGACGTTGGTGGGTGCCGACGTAGGGCTTCTTGCCGTCGCGCGCTTCGAGGAAGGCCGAGAGACGCGACACGATGTCGTCCTTCTTCCCTTCGTCCGAGGCCTGGCTCGGCACGTAGGCGGGTTTGTCGACGACGAGGATGTCGGCGTCCTCGAAGAGGATCCATGCGGGATCGAAGATCGGGACGTGATCACCGAAGCTCATGGGGCCCCACGGTCACGAGGCGACCGGCGTGCCCGGGACGATCTTCGCCCAGACCCGTCGGTGGTGGAGGAGAGGCGCATCCGCCCCGCGGACGTGGGCGGCCACGACCTCGCCGAGGAACACGACGTGATCGCCCATGACGTGGCTCGCGACGACCTTGCACTCCACGTGGGCGACGCACCCTTCGAGGAGCGGTACACCTCCGAGTCCGTCACGCACGGCGACGCCGTCGAAGCGATCGACCACGTCCAACATTCCGGCGAACCGTTCGCCGTGCTCCACCTGCTGGTCGGAGAGGACGTTGACGGCGAAGACGCCGGCCTCCTTCATGGGCCCGAGAGGCGAAGCATCGTTCGCGATGCAGACGAGGACGAGGGGCGGCGCGAGGCTCACGCTCGTGAACGCCGAGACCGTCATCCCGAACGGCACGCCGTCGTGCCGGGTCGTCACCACGGTGACACCGGACGCGAATTCGGCCATCGCGGACTTGAACGTCTCGACGTCGAACGTCACGAGGTGCACCGGAAGAGCGGAGCCGACTTCATGGATGGCACCCTAGAACGGGTCCCGAGCAGGGAAAAGAGCCGGTTCCGTTCATCCGCCCGCGGCCGATCGTTTCGCTTCGAGGAATTCCCAGCGTTCGAGGAGCGCCTCGACGTCCGCGCGCGCGGCCGAAAGCTCCGCCTCCACACGCTTCGCTTCGTCCGCACGCGTCGTGTACATCGTGGGCTCCGCGAGCTTCGCCTCCAACGCGGCGACTTTCTCCTCGGCGACCGTCATGCGGTCCATGAGGGTCTCGAAGTCCTTCCGTTCGGCGTAGGTGAGCTTCTTGTCGGCGGCCTTGTCGCCGGCGCGATCGCCGGACTTTTCGGCCGACGGGACGGCGGATCGGGGTGCGGCGCTTTCGCGCGCGGCCGCACGCACCGCTTCCGCCTCGGCATCCTCTTCGGCCTTGCGGGCGCGGTAGTCGTCGTACCCGCCGGCATACAGGGTCACCTTCGCGGGTCCCGACGGAGACGCTTCGAACGCGAGGATGTGGGTGGCGACGCGGTTCAAGAACCGTCGATCGTGGGAAACGAGGACCACGCACCCGCCCCACCCTTCGAGCATCTCCTCGAGGGACGCGAGGGTGAAGATGTCGAGGTCGTTCGTGGGTTCGTCGAGGACGAGGACGTTCGCGCCCGTCTTGAGCACCAGGGCGAGCGCGACGCGTGCGCGTTCTCCTCCCGAGAGGGACGAGACCTTCTGACGCTGTGCGGTCCCGTCGAAGAGGAAACGTTCGAGGTAGCTCCGGAGCTCGATGCGTTCGCCACCCAGCTCCACGGCGCCACCGCCCGTCTGGAGCGCTCCTTCCCTTTCGGCGACGTTGTCGAACACCGTCCAGTCGTCGCGCAGGGTGGCGCGGGCTTGGTCGAAGTACGCGAACCGCGTCGCCGTGCCGCGGATCACCTCGCCGCGCATCGGTTCGAGCTCGCCGAGCATCACCGACAGGAACGTCGTCTTGCCGACGCCGTTCGGACCGACGACTCCGGTACGGTCCCCGGCGCGGAGGTGCATCGTGATCGGCTCGAAGAGCTCTTTGCCGTCGTGTCCGCCGGTGACGGCGCGGAATTCCACGATGGTCTTGCCGATCCGCGCGGTGTCCACTTCGAGCTCGACGCGTCCCCGCTCCTTCGGCGCGGCGACGGCCATGGCGCTCTCGGCGCGGTCGATGCGGGCCTTCTGTTTCGTGGTGCGCGCCTTGGCGCCGCGGCGGAGCCACTCGGTCTCGCGACGGAGGAAGTTCTGGCGCTTCGCTTCGACGCGCTCGGCGTGGGCGTCGAGTTCGGCCTTCTTCTCGAGGTAGTCGGCGTAGTTGCCCGTGAACTCGAGGACCTTTCCGGCGTCGAGCTCCAGGATGCGCGTGGCGACGGCGTCGAGGAACGCGCGGTCGTGGGTGACGAGGAGGAGGGAGCCCGACTGCGTCCGCCAATAGTCCTCGAGCCAGGTGATGGTGTCGGCGTCGAGGTGGTTCGTGGGCTCGTCCAGGATGGCGAGGTCCGGCTTGGCGACCAAGATCTCGGCGAGGGCCACACGTCGCCGCTCGCCGCCGCTCATGGTCCCGACGATCTTCTCGGGATCGCGGATGCCGAGACGGTGCAGGACGTCGTCGACCTCGTGGTCCCGGTCCCAGCCTCCGAGCTCTTCGATGCGTTCGGCGAGCTCGGCTTGCTCGACGACGAGAGCTTCGTGATCCCCCTCGCCCTTCCCCAGCGCCTCGGTGACCTCCGCGTGGCGCGCGGACTTCACGTGCCATTCGGCCAGACCGCCCGTGACGATGCCTCGGGCGGACTTCGCCTCGTCGAGGATCGGTTCCTGGGCGAGGTAGAGGATGCGGGCGCCGCGACGACGGTCGAGGGTGCCCACGTCGGGCGATTCGAGCCCGGCCGCGATCTTGAGCAGCGTGGATTTCCCGGCGCCGTTCATGCCGAGCAAACCCACCCGATCGCCCCGGCGCACGGTGAAGGTCACGCCATCGGCGAGCACCTTGGTGCCGAAGGCTTTGGAGACATCGCGGAGGTGGAGGACGGGCATGGGGGGATTTCGGGGGTACGGATGCGGCTGGGATGTCGGTTCGGGACCGGGACTCCCATTGACACGGGGAGCGCCCGGGTTACGAATTCACCCCATGAGCGACGCCAAGACCCGCATCCAGGAAATGATCGACTCCCACAAGGTCGTGCTGTTCATGAAGGGCACGAAGCACTTTCCGCAGTGCGGGTTCTCCAACACGGTCGTCCAGGTCCTGAAGAAGGAGGGCGTACCCTTCGAGACCGTGAACGTGCTCGCGGACCCCGAGATCCGCCAGGGCATCAAGGACTTCTCGAACTGGCCCACGATCCCCCAGCTCTACGTCTCGGGGAAGTTCCTCGGTGGCTGCGACATCGTGACCGAAATGCACCAGTCGGGCGATCTCGACAAGGAGCTCCGCGCCGCCGGCGCGAAGAGCTGAGGTCCGACCCGAGCCACGACCACGCGAAGGACGCGGAGGTCGTGGCTCGAACCGTGCAAATTACATAGATAGACCGCCGTCCACGTCGATGCAGCGACCGTTGAAGTAGTCGCACTCGAGGACGAACTTCACGGCGAGCCAGATGTCCTCCGGGAGGCCGATGCGGCCCACGGGGATCATGGAGACGAGGCCGTCCCGCGCCTTCTGGTTCATGCCCTGGGTCATGGGCGTCTCGATCATGCCGGGAGCGACGGCGCCCACGCGGATGCCGAACGCGCCGAACTCGAGGGACCAGGTCTTCGTGTTCGTGGCGAGGGCGGACTTGGCGGCGCTGTAGTTCGACTGGCCGCGGTTTCCGTGGCGCGCGATGCTGGAGATGTTGACGATGACGCCGGGCTTCGTGCCGGTCTCGACCATCTTGGCGACGCAGTCACGGGCGAGGAGCGTCGCGCCGGTGAGGTTCACGGCGATGACCGCGTCCCATTGCTCCTTGGAGAGGGTCTTCACGGCGCCGGTCTCGCGGTCCTTCTTCACGAGGAGGCCGTCGCGGAGGATACCGGCGTTGTTCACGAGCCCGTTGAGGCCTCCCATCTCCTTGTGTGCCCACTCCACGAACGCCTTCACTTCGCCTTCGTCGGCGACGTTGAGCTTCTTCGCGAAGATCTTGCCGGGCTTGCCCTTGCCGGCCTCGAGGGTCTCCTTGAGTCCGTCCTCGTTCACGTCACCGACGGCGACGTGGGCGCCCGCTTCCGCGAGGCGGACGGCGAAGTGTCGTCCCATTCCTTGGGCGCCACCGGACACGATGATTTTGAGATCGCTCAGCAACATGGGGATTCCTCGGGGTTCGGGTCGCGGGCGCGGGCCATGACGGCCAGCATTCCCGGGAGCGGCGCACCCTACCAGGAAATCCAGCCGAGACGGGTGGCGACGAGGAGGAGCGTCACGACGACGGCGAGCTCCGCGGCGAACCGTGTGAGTCGCTTCGCGAACCGGTAGGAAAGAACGAGCGCCACCGCGGCGATCAGGACGACGGGCACCCCCGTGTGGGACGCCACCGTCCGGAGGGCGGTTTTCACGTCGGCCCAATGGCGCAGGGCGGGCCCGTGGAGCCACTCGCCGACGACGGCGGAGAACGGGCGGACGAGGAGACGCATCCCGGGGACCGATCGTCGCTCCGAAGGGCCCCGAGGGGCAAAGTTTGCGGGGTTCGGCGCGGCGGAGTAGCGTCCGGTCCATGCGACTCGTCACGTTCGGGGCGGGATACGTGGGTCTCGTCTCGGGAACCGGGCTGGCGGAGCTCGGGCACACCGTCCTCGTCGTCGACACGGACGAGACGCGGATCGCCATGCTCCAGAAGGGCGACGTTCCCATCTACGAGCCGGGTCTGAAGGATCTGGTCCGGAGGAACCGTCAGAACGGTCGCCTCTCGTTCGCGACGCAAGTGACTCCTCCGTGGGACGGGTCGGACATCTACTTCGTTTCGGTCGGAACGCCGGCCGGTGCGGACGGCACGCCCGACCTTCGCGCCGTCCACGCCGTGGCCGACGACATCCGCCGGGTCGCCAAGAAGAAGGCGCTCGTGTGCGTGAAGAGCACGGTGCCCGTGGGCACCTGCGACGCCGTGCAGGCGAAGTTCGAGGGAAGCGCGGTTCCCCTCGAGGTCGCGTCGAATCCCGAGTTCTTGAAGGAAGGCGACGCGATCAACGACTTCTTCAAGCCCGATCGCGTGATCGTGGGCGTGCGCTCGCCGGAAGCGCGCAACGTCCTCCGCCGGCTCTATGCGCCGCTGCAGCTCTCGGGGGAGCGTCTCGTCGTCACCGATCCTCGGTCGAGCGAACTCGTGAAATACGCGGCGAACACCATGCTCGCCATGCGCGTGTCGTTCATGAACGAACTCTCGCGCCTCTGCCACGCCACGGGCGCGGACATCCATGCCGTTCGCATGGGCGTGGGCTCCGACAGCCGCATCGGAAAACGTTTCCTCTATTCCGGTCCCGGATACGGCGGGTCGTGTTTCCCGAAGGACGTGCAGGCCCTCGCCGCCCTCGGACGGACCCACGGGGTGCCCCTCCGTCTCGCCGAAGCGACCCACGTCGCGAACGAAGAGCAGGCGTCCTTCATCGCCACACTCGTGGAGGACGCCCTCGGCGGGGTCCGAGGCAAACGGATCGCGTTCTGGGGGCTCTCGTTCAAACCGGAGACCGACGACGTGCGCGAAGCGCCATCCATCCGCCTCGCGAAGACGCTCCTCGATCGGGGCGCCTCCGTCGTGGGTCACGATCCGGAAGCGGGAACCGCCTTCCGCGCCGTCATGGGCGATCGCGTGCAGGTCGAGAGCGGGGACTACGCGGCCCTCGACGGCGCCGACGCCCTGGTCCTGCTCACCGAATGGCGCAGCTACCGGGCGCCCGACTTCGGGGAAATCCGCCGACGATTGCGCACCCCGGCGGACGGGTCGCCTCCGCCCGTCGTCGACGCCCGGAACGTGTGGCGCTCGTCCGAAGTGACGGCCGCAGGCCTCCGGTACCACGGCGTCGGCGTTTCCGCCGCGCGCTGATCGAGGACCGCCCTTTCCTCACCGGGACGTGGCGATGCCACCGAGGTTCGCGACGACGGTCACGAGCCGGCCCGGCTCGACCGGCTTCGGGACGTGCATCTGGAATCCCGCGGCGACGGCGAGATCGCTGTCGGACGTCCGCGTGTACGCGGTCAACGCGACCGCGGGAACGCGTCCGCCCTTGTCGGGAGGCAGGCCGCGAACGGTCCGGATGAACGAATAGCCGTCGACGTCGGGCATCCCGATGTCGCTGACGAGGACGTCGGGATGGAACGCGTCGAGCTCGGCGAGGGCCTGCGCGGCGCACGACGCGCTGGCCACGGTCGCGCCGCGGGCGACGAGCACGTGCTCGAGGAGACTCCGCGCGTCCTCGTCGTCGTCCACGACCAGGACGCGCAGCTTGTCGAGCCGCACGGACGACGACATCGTCGTGTCCTCCCCGAAACGACGTCCGGCTTCGAGGTCCGCGACACGCCGTGCAGGAAGGGACACGGTGAAGGTGGACCCCCGCCCCTCGCCGTCGCTCTCGGCGGTGATCGTGCCGTCGTGGGCCTGGACGAGCTGGCGGACGATCGCGAGCCCGAGACCGATGCCGCCGTGCCGACGCGTCGTGGTGTCGTCGGCCTGACGGAACGGCTCGAACAAGTGCGGGAGGAACTCCTCGCGGATGCCCTCGCCCGTGTCCACGACCCGGATCACGAGACGTCCGTCCTCGAGCGTCACCCCGGTCACGACCCGGCCCCCTCGCGGCGTGAACTTCACGGCGTTCGTGAGGAGGTTCCACACGATCTGTTGGAACCTGTCGGCGTCCGCCGAGACGATGCCGATCGCGGGATCGACGTCGGCCACGAGGCCCACCCCCTTCGCTTCCGCGACCGGACGCACGACCTCGATGGCCCCGGCGATGGCGTCGGGCACGCTCACGCGGGAGAGCTCCAAGCTCAATTTGCCGCTGATGATCCGCGACATGTCGAGCACGTCCTCGATGATGCGGGCTTGCGTTCGTGCGTTGCGTTCGATGATGGCGAGCGCGCGATCGAGCTCGGGCGGCGCCGTCCGACGTGCCATGACCGTCCACCCGAGGATGGCGTTCAGGGGCGTCCGAAGTTCGTGGGACACCGTCGCGAGGAATGCGTCCTTCGCGTGGTTCGCGACCTCGGCTTCGGCGCGCGCGGAGCGTTCACTCTCGAGCAGTTCCGTCCTCTCGCGCTCCCGTTCCTGCAGGAGCTTCCGAGCACGGACTTCGGCGGTCGTCTCGACGGCGAAGAGGATCACACCGTCGACGCCACCGGCGAGGTCCCGCGCGGGATGGGCCGTGTACCGGAACGACTTGTCGGTGACGGCCCCGTCACCGTCCCAATTGGTGCGGAGGACGACCTCGTCGCGGGTGACGGACTTTCCCGTGGCGAGCACCTGGGAGAGTTCCTCGATCTGCGCGGGCCCCGCGCCGAGGTGACGGACCGTGCGCCCGAGGATCTCCTGACCCCGGTACAGCGCACGCGCGGCGGGGTTCGCGAGCTCGCACACGAGGTCCGGCCCGCGGAGGACCACGATGCACGACGGTGCCGCGTTGAGGACGGCCGCGACACGTTCGCGATTGCGACGCTGCGACACGGCCCACGCCGCCCGATCCGCGAGCGCGACGAACAGCCTCCTCTCGCTCTCGGCGAATTCGCTCGCCTTGGTCGAACTCACGTAGGCCACCCCGAGGACCCCGTCGTCGCCGACGAGCGGAACGCCGAAAAGCCCCTTCGTCTCGGGGTGCAGGGGCGCGGAGCCGACGAGGCTACGGAGCGTCGCCGCGTCGGAGACGTGGAGGGGGCGCCCGGTGGCCGCGATCGTGCCGACGAAACCGTCGCCGATGGAGATCGGTTCGTCGTCGTGGAGGCCCTCGGCGTTGAAGGATGCCTGCACGCGGAGCGTGTCGCCGTCCCGCAGGAGGACGCAACCCGAATCCGCGCTATCGGCGGCCTCGAGGAAGACGTCGATGAGTTCCCGGAGGAAACTCTTCACGTCGGACGATTCGACCGCGAGGGTGCCGATGCGTTCGAGGGCGCGGAGACGCTTCAGTGCATGGTCCCGTTCGAAGGTACGTTCCGCGACCTGTCGCTTCCTGAGGTTCTCGCGTTGCGCGTAGAGACTGACGAACGCGCGCACGCGCGCGCGGAGGACGTCGGTGTCGAACGGCTTCGTGATGTAGTCGGCCGCACCGACGTCGTACCCGCGCTTCGAGTACCCGTCCTCCCGGTGGATGGCCGTCACGAAGATGACCGGCATCTCGCGGCCGTTCTCCAGACCGCGCAGGCGTTTGGCGACCTCGAAACCGTCCATCCCCGGCATCTGCACGTCGAGGAGGGCGACCGCGAACGACTCACGAGCGACGTGCTCCAGCGCCTCCGGTCCCGAGTGGGCCTCGACCACCCGCACGCCGAGCGGCCGGAGCACGGCCGACACGGCGAGCAGGTTCGACGGTGTGTCGTCGACGACGAGGACGCTCACGATCGGGTCGTGAGGAGGGACGGAAGCCAGCGCGCTCATGCGTCGTCACGCGCCGCGCGCGGCGTCTTCTGCAACCACGCGTGGATGATGGCGAGGAGACGATCGGGGTCGACCGGCTTCGTGACGTAATCGGACGCCCCGGCTTCGAGCGCCTTTTCGCGGTCTCCCTTCATCGCCTTGGCCGTGAGCGAGATGATGGGGAGCATGCCGAACCGTGGCAGCGCACGGATGGCCTGCGTCGCGGAGACGCCATCCATCTCCGGCATCATCGTGTCCATCAGGACCAGGTCGACGTCCGGATTGACGGAGAGAACGTCGAGCGCCACGCGGCCGTTCTCGGCGACGAGCACCCGCGCCTTCCGTGCTTCGAGCACGCTCTGGATGGCGAAGATGTTCCGCCCGTCGTCGTCGACGAGCAGGATCGATCGTCCCGAGAAGTCCGCGTTCTCCGGAAGGGGCGCCACGCTCCGCGAGGTGGAGGCGTCGGACGAGGGCTCGTCTTCCCCTCGGAGGGCACCTTCGGCTCCCACGTACGTCGCGGGAAGTAGGAGCGTGAACGTGCTCCCCTTGCCCGGCGAGCTCTCGACCTCGATGGTGCCACCGAGGACGGAAGGCTTCGCGACCCCCGATCGTGGGACCGAGACCGGTGCCCCATGCTTGCGGCTCGTCGTCCCGTCCGCCTGCTGGAAGGCCTCGAAGATGAGCTTCTGCTTCTCGGCCGGGATTCCGATGCCCGAGTCCTTGACGGCGAAGCTCACCATCTCCTCCCCGTTCGACCGTGTCACGGTCTCCACGACCATCTCCACGCCACCCTTCGACGTGAACTTGAACGCGTTGGAGAGCAGGTTCTTCGGGATCTGCCGCAAGCGGTTCGCGTCGCTGAAGATGGTGTCCGGGATGTCCGACGACATGCGGATCTCGAACGCGAGCTCCTTCTGGTCGGCCACGTGCCGGAACGTCTGCTCGAGGTAGTCGCGCACGTCCCCGAGGGAGAACGTCCGCGGGTCCATGGGCATCTTGCCCGCCTCGACCTTCGACAGGTCCAGGATCTCGTTGATGAGTTGGAGCAGATCACTGCCGGACGTGTAAACCGTCTGCGCGAACCGCACCTGCTCCGGCGTGAGGTTCCCACCCGGATTCTCCGCGAGCATCTTCGACAGGATGAGGAGACTGTTGAGCGGCGTCCGGAGCTCGTGGGACATGTTCGCGAGGAACTCGGACTTGTATTTCGAGATGAGCTGGAGCTGCTCCGCCTTCTCCTCGACGCTGCGGCTCGCGAGTTCGACCTCGTGGTTCTTGACTTCGAGCAACTTCGCTTTGTCGTTCAACTCGACGGCCTGTGCCTCGAGCTCCGCGTTCGAGGTCTTGAGCTGTTGCAGGAGCTCCTCGGTGCGCATCGAGGACGAGATCATGTTGAGGATGACGCCGACGCTCGCCATGAGCTGATCGAGGAACGTGAGGTGGTTCGGGCTGAAGGTCGTGAAGGACGCGAGCTCGATGACGGCCTTCGTCTCGCCCTCGAAGAGCACGGGCAGCACGGCGATGTTCCGCGGGACGGCCTCCCCATCCCCGTCGTCACGTAGATGAAGTTTTTCAGGCACGTTGGAACGAGGATGCGCTTCTTCTCGAAGCGCATTGCCCGACCAGACTCTCCTTCAACTTGTACGAGTTCATGAGGCTCTTCCGACCACCGAAGCCGTATCCGCGATGAGGTGCAACATCAGCTCGCCGGGTTGCCCGGCTCCGTCATGTAGAACGCACCGTGCTGCGTCGACGAGGGGCGTGAGTTCGCTCATGACCAGTTGCGCGGCCAGGCGATGCTGCGCTGCCCTGCATCATCCAGAACTTGGCGACGTTGGACTTGAGCAGTCCTGCTCGCGCCGAATTCTTGTGGGTCGTGCTCGCCCCCAGGTTGCCGATCATCCTGGTTGATGTTGTCTTCAAGGCGGCGACTTCGCCACCTGATGATCTCGCGGTGAGATCTCGCCCCTTCGCGACGGCGATGGACGCTTCGGCGATCGCGCGGACAAGGAGGTGAGATTTCGGCGAGCTGTAGTTGACGTTGTCGGTCAGGTCGGCGCCGTATTACCGGCGGCGCCCAGGGCTTCGCCTGACCGCCCAACTTCCCCTCGATTCCGACCTCGCGTGCGACCGGTGGTGACCTGGTCGGCGAAGGTCCGGAGCGTGTCGGTCATGTTGATCGTCTCGGCGAGGGCGGCGACTTCACCCTTGGCTTCCAGGACGAACTTCTGCGAGAGATCGCCGTTCGCGACCGCCGTGACGACCTTGACGATGCCGCGCACCTGCTTCGTCAGGTTCGAATGCCGCGTTCACGTTGTCCGTGATCTCCACACCCGAAGCGCCAGGCGATTCGCCTGGCCGCCGAGCTTGCCCTCGATTCCGACGTCGCGTGCGACCGTGGTGACCTGCGCCGCGAAGATGCGGAGCGTGTCTGTCATGTTGTTGATGGTCTCGGCGAGTGCGGCGACCTCGCCCTTCGCTTCGAGGACGAATTTCTGCGACAGATCCCCGTTCGCGACCGCCGTGACGACCTTGACGATGCCTCGAACCTGCTTGGTCAGGTTCGAGGCCATGATGTTGACGTTGTCCGTGAGGTCCTTCCAGGTCCCGGAGACGCCCTTCACCTCCGCCTGGCCGCCGAGCTTGCCTTCGGTACCGACCTCCTTCGCGACGCGCGTCACTTCCGCGGCGAAGGAGTTCAGCTGATCGACCATCTTGTTGATGACGTCCTTGATCTGGAGGATCTCCCCCTTCACGTCGACGGTGATTTTCTGCGTGAGGTCGCCGTTGGCGATGGCCGTCGCCACCTTCGACACGTCGCGGAGCTGCACGGTGAGGTTCGAGGCGAGGACGTTGACGTTGTCCGTCAGGTCCTTCCACGTGCCGTAAACGCCCTTCACGTCGGCCTGACCGCCGGCTTGCCCCTCGGTGCCGACTTCCTTCGCGACGCGAGTCACTTCCGCGGCGAAGGAGTTCAGCGTGTCGACCATCGTGTTGATGGTGCTCTTCAGTTCGAGGATCTCGCCGCGCGCGTCGACCGTGATCTTCTGCGAGAGGTCGCCCCGCGCGACGGCGGTCGTCACCTTCGCGATGTTGCGGACCTGGGTCGTGGTTGGCGGCGAGGACGTTGACGTTGTCCGTCGGGTCTTCACGTGCCGCTCACGCCCTTCGTCGGCCTGGCCGCCGAGCTTGCCACTCGGTGCCGACTTCCTTCGCGACGCGCGTCACCTCCGCGGCAGGGCGATCGAACTGATCGACCATGACGTTGATCGTGTTCTTCAATTCCAGGATCTCGCCGCGCGCGTCGACCGTGATCTTCTGCGAGAGGTCCCCGTTCGCGACGGCGGTCGTGACGTTGGCGATGTTGCGGACCTGGGTCGTGAGGTTGGCCGCGAGGACGTTGACGTTGTCCGTCAGGTCCTTCCACGTGCCGCTGACGCCTTTCACGTCGGCCTGGCCGCCGGGCTTGCCCTCGGTACCGACTTCCTTCGCGACGCGCGTCACTTCCGCGGCGAACGAACGGAGCGTGTCGACCATCGTGTTGATGGTGTTCTTGAGTTCGTAGATCTCTCCCTTCGCGTCGACGGTGATCTTCTGCGAGAGATCCCCGTTCGCGACGGCGGTCGTGACGTTGGCGATGTTCCGGACCTGGGTCGTGAGGTTGGCCGCGAGGACGTTGACGTTGTCCGTCAGGTCCTTCCACGTGCCGCTGACGCCCTTCACCTCCGCCTGGCCACCGAGTTTGCCTTCGGTGCCGACTTCCTTCGCGACGCGCGTCACTTCCGCGGCGAACGAGTTCAGCTGGTCGACCATCTTGTTGATGACGTCCTTGATCTGGAGGATCTCCCCCTTCACGTCGACGGTGATCTTCTGGCCGAGGTCCCCGTTGGCGATGGCCGTCGCCACCTTCGACACGTCGCGAAGTTGCACCGTCAGGTTCGCCGCGAGGCCGTTCACGTTGTCCGTGAGGTCCTTCCACGTGCCACTGACGCCCTTCACGTTCGCCTGGCCGCGAGCTTGCCTTCCGTACCGACTTCCTTCGCGACGCGGGTCACCTCCGCGGCGAAGGAGTTCAGCTGGTCGACCATCTTGTTGATGACGTCCTTGATCTGGAGGATCTCCCCCTTCACGTCGACGGTGATCTTCTGCGGCGAGATCCCCGTTGGCGATGGCCGTCGCGACCTTGGACGTCGCGGAGCTGCACCACGTCAGGTTGGCGGCGAGACCGTTCGTTGTCCGTGAGGTCCTTCCACGTGCCGTAGACGCCCTTCACGTCGGCCTGGCCGCCAGGCTTGCCTTCCGTGCCGACCTCCTTGGCGACGCGCGTGACTTCCGCGGCGAACGACCGGAGCGTGTCGACCATGATGACGATGGTGTTCGCGGGTTCGTAGATCTCGCCGCGTCGACGGTGATCTTCTGCGAGAGGTCCCCGTTGGCGACGGCAGGGTCGTGACCTTGGCGATGCTCCGCACCTGGGCGGTCAGGTTGGCGGCGAGGCCGTTGACGTTGTCGGTGAGGTCCTTCACGTACCGGAACGCCTTTGACGTCGGCCTGACCGCCGAGCTTTCCTTCCGTACCGACTTCCTTGGCGACACGCGTGACTTCCGCGGCGAACGACGAGAGCTGATCGACCATGACGTTGATCGTGTTC
Source organism: Polyangiaceae bacterium (assembly GCA_046351475.1). Classification (GTDB taxonomy): domain Bacteria; phylum Myxococcota_A; class Polyangia; order Polyangiales; family Polyangiaceae; genus JAXLYL01. The sequence goes on along the minus strand of JAXLYL010000006.1, from coordinate 19,922 downwards.
TTCAGCTCGAGGATTTCTCCCTTCGCGTCGACGGTGATCTTCTGCGAGAGGTCGCCCTTCGCGACGGCCGTGGTGACCTTCGCGATGTTGCGGACCTGGGCGGTCAGGTTGGCGGCGAGGCCGTTGACGTTGTCGGTGAGGTCCTTCCACGTGCCGCTGACGCCTTTGACGTCGGCCTGACCACCGAGCTTGCCCTCGTTTCCGACTTCCTTGGCGACGCGCGTGACTTCGGCGGCGAACGAGTTCAACTGATCGACCATGCTGTTGACGGTCGTACCGATGCGGAGGAATTCGCCGCGGACCGGACGCCCCTCGATCTCGAGGACCATCTTCTGCGAGAGGTCGCCTCGGGCGACGGCGGTGATGACGCGGGCGACCTCGTTCGTGGGGGCGACGAGGTCGGCGATGAGCTGGTTGACCGACACCATGCCGCTCGCCCAAGACCCGCGCACGGGCCCGACCGACGCGCGCTCGTGCATGCGACCTTCCTGACCGACGACCTTTCCGACGCGCACGAGTTCGCTCGTCATGTGTTCGTTCATGCCGAGGATGTCGTTCAGGAGCTCGCCGGCGCGGCTCATGATTCCGTCCTTCTCGTATTCGAAGCGGACGCCGAAATCGCCCTGCTTCACCGACTTCAGGACCTCCACCAGACGTTCGACCTCGAGGCGACTCCTCGGCGAGAGCCGGTCCCACTCGGACAGCGGGACTTCGGAGTCGAGGGCGCGCTTCGCGATCGCCGCGCGTTCGACGGAGTCGGCGTTGCGGAAGGGGCGTGTCGGCGCGAACGAGCCCGAGTCGACCTTGATCGCGTCGACGTCGACCCCGCCCGGTGCGGTCGTGCGTACGTCGACACCGTTGCCGTTCCCGCTCCCACGCTTCGAACGCGGACCACGCGCGTTCGGACCCGCCACCGATTTCGTCGCCATGCGATCTGCCTCCGCGAAGGTCGCGTCGTCTTCCGGATTCGCGTCCACGCGAGCCCGCCCCCGCATGAAGAGAACAGCGAACGACACGTCCGTTCAAGCAATCGGACGCGTGAAAACGCGACCGTGGCGAAGTGCCACAACGCGGATGCGCGAGGCATTTTGCCGCATACGCACGCGCGGGCTCACGACGACCGGGAAATTCGAGGCCGAGCGCCGTCCGACCCGGCGCACGCACCTCCCCGCCTCGACCATGGCGGCGGTCGCGCGCGACGACAGGGAGACGTCGTCGCGCAGTCTTCGTTCAGCGCGCGATCGACGGATGCATGGATCGCGGCAACGTGTGCGGCGACGGGCGCATGTGACCGAAGAGGTAGAGTCCGTACACGACGGCCGCCCACGGGCGGAAGTGCTTCATGGTGGTGTACCACTGGAGCGCCTTCGGTCGTTCGATCATGGGTCGGACGATGGACGCGGCGACGTGATCCTGCGCGGACTGGAACGCGTTGGCGAGCTTCGTCTGCACGACGTGGGGAGCCGCGCGTTCGCGGGCGACACGGGACGCCGCCGATCCGAGCCGGGCTCGCGCTTCGGGATCGCGCACGAGCCGCACGACCGCGCGACCGAACGCGACGTCCGCCTCGGCCTCGGTGCTCGCGCTCTTGCCCGGCGTGAGGAGGATGCCGTTCACGCCGTCCTTCACCTGCGAGCTGACGCCCATGCCGTCCGCGAAGGCGACGGTGGGCGTGCCGCACCAGAGCGCCTCGCCGAGGACGTTGCCGTAGGTCTCGCTGAGCGACGCGTGGACGAAGATGTCGGCGTGGGCGTAGTAGTCACGCATGCGCGTGAACGGAACTTCGCCCGTGAAGAGCACGCGTCCCTCGACCCCGAGCTCCTTCGCCACGCGACGGTAGTAGACGGTGTCCGGTCCCTGGCCGATCATGACGAGGGTGGCGTCGGGTTCGGACGGAAGCACGTGTTTCGCGAAGATGCGAATGACACGGTCCTGCGCCTTCTCGCGGGTGTGACGGCCGGCACACACCAGGCGCGGACCGCGCGACGTGGTCGCGTCGACGCCGTCGGTGGCGGCGAAGAGGGCTTCGTAGGGATCGTCGCCGAGGGGACGATCGAAGATGTCCGGCTGGACGGCACGTGGAATCACGTGGATGGGCGCGCGAACCCCGCGCTCGTACCAATAGTCCCGGAGTCCCTCCGAGAGAACGACCAAGCCGTCGCTCTCGTTGAATCGACGGACGTAGTGCTGCTCCATGGGCCGCTTGAGCGTGAGCTCGAGACCGGCGTGGACGGCGTCGATGTTCGACAGGCGCTCGGGAAGCAGCACGCCGTAGGCCGCGGCGAGGTGGGTCGTGTTCACGCAGAGCAGCGGCACGCCCTTCATCTTCCGGAGCCACACGCCGAACTCCGCGAGCGGCGACGTCGTCTGGGCGAAGCAGATGTCGAAGTTCCAGCGATCGGGATCCGAGATCCACGACGCGAAGGGCACGGGCAAGTGCACGCCGGGATACGTGCGGAGCGGCAAGCTCGGGAACGCGACGGTGCCGGGCGGCAGTTCCTCGGGCGACGCGTCGGGATCCGCGGGCCCGATGATGGTCACCTCGTGTCCGGCCTTCACGAGTTCCTGGTAGAGGAAGCGCGTCTGGAAGACGGCGCCGTTCGCGTAAGGGATTCGGACGAAGTCGCTCAGGATGGCGACGCGGAGGGGCCGCCCCTGGCGGTTCGCGAGGGCGGCGAACGGTCGAATCTGAGAAACGTTCGACGCAGCATCCGCGACTCCCGCGTCAGCCTTCCAGCGGGCCGCCGCGCGGGCGAGGCTGCCGGGTCGCGCGGACTCGATGGGTCGAACCACCCCGGTGACTCCCGCGCCTTTCCGGCCCGATTCTGGCGGATCCGACGTAGAAGAGTCCCCGTGAAGGTCGTGGACGTCTCCGAGTTTTACTCCGAGCGGGGGGGCGGTGTTCGAAGCCATTTGACGGTCAAAGGTCACGTTTTGTGCCAGCTCGGTGTCGAACACCGAATCGTGGCTCCCGGCCCCCGAGATCAACGAGCCGTCGAATCCCACGGAAGAGGTACCGAAGCAAGCGTCGTCGTCCGAATCGGAGGGCCTTCGCTTCCCTACGATCCGACGTACCACCTCCTGGCGCGACCGGACAAACTCCGGGCTTTCGTGGCGGACGAGCGTCCGGACGTCCTCGAAGTGCACTCCCCGTACGTGGCCGCGGCCGCTTCCCTCTCCGTGCCGCGCGACCACTTCGGGGTGCGGACGTTCTTCTGGCACGCGGACTTCGTCGACACGTACGTGCGGCCGTGGTCGCGGGCGCGCGTGGGCGAACGTGCAGGGGACGGAATCGCCGAGGCGACGTGGGCCCTCACGTCGCGGATGCTCGGGAAGTTCGACGCGACGTTCGTGGCGTCCGAAGGACAACGTCGAAAGCTCTCGGCGCACGGCGTGCCGAACGTCGTCACCGTCCCCTTCGGTGTCGATCGGGACGTGTTCCGGCCTACCGCGAAGGACGAGGGCGTCCGACGATCGCACCTGCGAGGTCGGCCCGAAGGAACGGCGCTCCTCGTCGGTGTCGGCCGTTTCGCGGTCGAGAAACGGTGGGACGTGGTCCTCGACGCGTTCGCTCGGATCCGCGCCGTACGCCCCGCGGTGTTGGTGCTCTTCGGCGACGGACCCGAGCGGAACGTTCTGGAAGGCCGGGCATCGCGTCTGGGGCCCGCCGCGGCGGACGTGACGTTCATGGGGTTCGAGTCGCGGCGCGACGTCCTCGCACGGAACTTCGCGAGCGCCGATCTGCTGCTCCACGCGTGCCCCTTCGAGACGTTCGGTCTCGGGATCGCGGAAGCGCTCGCGGCCGGCCTTCCTTGCATCGTCCCGGACGAAGGCGGCGCCGCCGAACGCGTTTCGGACGCGGCCATGCGCTATCCCACGGGCGACGCCGACGACCTCGCCGCACGGGCCGTGGCCTTCCTCGAGGGCTCCGAGAGCGAACGGAAAGCGCGTGCGACGTCCCTCGCCGCGGAGATTCCGTCCGTGCACGATCACTTCGCGTCCATGATGACGCACTACCGCGCCCTGCTCGACGCCCGAGACCTCCGTGGACGGGACGGGAAAGCACGATGACGATCCACGTGTCCATCCACGACGTGTCCCCCGTGTTCGAGATCGAACTCGAACGTGCGGTCGCGGCGTGCGCCCGCGAAGGCGCCAAGCCGTCCCTCCTGGTCGTGCCGAACTTCCACGGCCAGGCTCTCCTCACCGATCATCCGCGGTTCGTCGATCGGCTCCGGACGCTCGCGAAGGACGGGCACGCCATCGTCCTCCACGGCCATTCGCACGAGGCGGACGGGGATCGTCCCGGCTCGGGAGCGTCCCGATGGTTCCGCCAGACCGTCGTGTCGGGAGGCGAAGCGGAATTCTCCTCCGTCGGTCCGGACGAAGCGGCCCGTCGCCTCGACGACGGACTCCGCATGCTCGACGACGCCGGACTCCCCACGACGTCCTTCGTGCCTCCCGCGTGGTCCATGCCGAGATGGCTCCTTCCCGTCCTCCGCGAGCGCGGCATCCGCTACACCGAGGACCACTTCCGCGCCTACGACCCGGTCTCGGGAAACGCGCGACCGACCCTCGTCCTCAACTGGGCGAGTCGCTCCCGCGGCCGGATGCGACGCACCATCGCGTTCTGTCGCGTCGCGAAGTACGGACGCGCCCTCGTGCCGACCCGACTCGCCCTCCATCCCGGCGACATGGTCCACCCCACACTCCTCCGCGAGGTCGAGACGCTCCTCGCGTGGGGTCGCGGTGACTACGACGATCGACCGCGGTCCATGTTGGGACCCGGCCGATGAGAACTTGAATCCGTACCGGCGAATCGCGCGAGGCGTCACCTGACGCGTACGGGAGCGTTCTTCTTCTTCGGCATGACGTGCAAGAGCGCGGGCAGGAAGAGGAGCGCCGCGAACACGCATGCGATTTCGCCGCTCACGGCCAACCGCCCGAACGACTGGAGCGCCTGCTGATCGGAGACGAGCAGCGATCCGTAGCCGATGATCGTCGTGTAGCTGCACATGGCGACCGCGCCGCCGGATCGACGGACGGCCTCGCGCACGTCCCCTCCGAGGAGACGGGAGCGGTCGAAGATGTTGAACGGGTACTCGCATCCGATGCCGAACGTGATCGGGAGCGCGACGAAGCTGATGTAGTTCAGCTTCTCGTCGAGGTGCGCCGCGCCGCCCACGGTCCAAAGGACGCCGAACACGAGCGCGAGGATGACGGCGAAGGCGCCTCGGAGACTCGACGTCGCCACGAGCACCACGAGCACGACGGCCCCGAACGACGTGGCGGTGGCGAGAGGTCCGTCCCGCTCCATGGACCGGATCAGTTCCGAGAAGATCGTCGACCGACTCGCCGTCTGGACGCGGTGACCGTCCGGAAGCTCGACGTTGTCGGTCGCGCGCGCGATCCGGAGCATGTTCTTGCCGTCGGAGAGCGACACCTCGTTCCGTGTCCGTACGTAGAAGACCGTGCCGACCTTGCCGTCGTTCTCCTCGAAGCGTCGACGGAGGAGCGGCGGAAGTTCCTCGGCGGTGACGACACCGAGCGTCGCGGGGGGGATGATCGCCTTCACGCGCTCGCGTTCGTCGGGGTCCAGACGCGCGAGGACGTCGGGGGACAGGCGGTCACGGATCCGGTCGAGGACCTCGAGTTTCTTCCGTTGTTCCTGGGGAGTGCCCGGGAGGAAGTCCAGGACCGTCGCCACCCCCGCGATGAGACTTCCTTCGGGATCGGCCGCGTCGTTCGCGAGGATCTTCGCCTTCACGAGGGGTACTTGCTCGGGCGTGTCGGCGAGCATCAGCGCTCCGGCGATGTTCATCTTCCCGCCGAAGACGGCGTCCGCCTTGTTCGACCACTCCCCGGCCCCGCCGACCTTCGACGAGCGTGATCCGAGGCGATTGAAGTCGTACTGCCAGGGGTCCTTCAGGTACCTCGGGAGCTTCGAGGCCGCGAACACGGAGAGGCCGAACGCGAGACCGATGAAGAGCCACGGCGCCTTGCCCGTCGCCCAGGCGATGATCCGCATGGGGTGGGCGTGGGCGGCGCCGCGGCCCATGGCGGCGAATCCACGGGAAACGGCGCCGGGTACGCGCCGACGGAGTGCGCTGGTCACCCCGGCGAGGCGCGCGTCGATCCAGGCCTGGACCGCTTCGGTGATCACGATGGTGGCGGGCACCACGGGGATGATCGCGATCCACACGAGGAGCATTCCCACGAAGCCGATGGTCCCGAACTGCGAGAACCCCCGGAACCGTGTCACGGTGAGCGACCCGTACGCGATGCTCGCCACGGCGGCGCCGACGAGCTCCGCGCGGAAGGCGTTGTGGACGGCCTCACGGCGCGCGACGTCCGGTGTCATCCCGCGCTTCCGGAACTCCCGGTACCGGGAGAGGAGGACGATGGGGTAGTTGATGCCGTTGCCCAGGATGATGGCGCCGAGGAACGCACCGGACGTGTTCACGTACCCGAAGGTCGCCATCGCGAAGGCGTACGCCGCCCCGACGCCCACGAACACGGGGAGCGCGATGATGACCAGGGCCCAGACGGACCGGTAGAACACGACGACCCCGGCAACGATGAGTCCGAACGCGAGGAGCGTGGCCGCGAGGGCGTCGCTGACGATCGAGTCCTTCTCGGCCTTCGCGTTGGGAATGTCGCCCGCGAATCCGACGCGCATCGACGCGTGGAACGACGCCGGGTCGAGCTCCGTCACCATCTTCTCGACGCGGGCGAGGAGGGAGTCGCCGCCCATGTCCCCGAGGCCCGAACTGCCCGTGACGATGCGGATACCCATCATCGTCCCGTCCGGCACGGCGAAGTAGCCCGTGGGGAAATCGTCGAGCTTCTGGGCGTGTTCGCGCCACCGGGCCGAGAATTCGTCGACGCCCAACGCGTCGTGTTTCGGCGGCGACGCCGGAGGACGGGGCGCCGGGTTCGGGGGCGCGGCCGAGGGCGCCGTCCTCGGCGAGCCGGATGGCGGAGGCTCGGGCGACGCGTCCTCGAGGAGGTTCTCGACGAAACCGCTCCGGAACGCGATGGCCTGATCGATCTTCTGGTCCGCGGCTTCGAGATCCGAGAGCTCCGCGTAGAGCCACTTGTGCTCGTCGAAGAAGCGACGCATCACCTTCGTGCCCGACTCCACGTACCGGATGAAGTTCGGTCCACACGCGGCCCGGCACGCGTCGTCGTTGCACGCGGCGAGGCAGGCGGCGTGGGCGCTCACGGTCTTCGCGAGTCGCGCGTCGAGGGCGTCGACGAAACGTTCGTTCTGTTTCCGGTCCGGAGACTCGACGACGACGATGAGCGTGGCGCCCCCGCCGACGCGCCCCAACTGGTGCTCGAACGCCTGGAAACCGGGGCTGTCCCGAGGGAGGAGTTCGAGGAGATCCGATCGGAGCTCGATGCGCGAAGCGTAGAACCAAGCGCCGACGAGGAGCGCGAGCGTCGCGAGCACGACGACGATCGGGTGACGACCCGAAAAATCGACGATGCGAGCGACGAACTTCTTCGACATGGGGAAAGCGAGCGTTCCGAAGGCGATCGACGAGCTCGACCGAGGACGCTTACTTTGCCTCAATCGGGCCGCGCCTCAAAGCACGGCCTTCGGGTCCCCGAAGGCACGCACACGACGCACGAAAAGTACGGCGAACGCGGCGGCGACCAAGGTGTGCATGAGGGACGTCGCGAGCGCGAGTCCCTCGATCCCGAGGGGACCCACGAGCGCGAGGTTCAGGACGGCGTTCGACGCGGCGTTGAACACGCCCATGGGAACGAGGATCGCGGTGTTCTGGAGCGCGACGTGCGCCCGTGCGAGGACGAGGAGGGCGCCGAACGGTGCGACTCCGACGAGGGCGTAGGGGAAGACGTCGACCATGCGCGCGACGGCCCCCGGATCCATGAGTCCGCGGAGGAAGAGCACTTCGAGGAGCGGGCGACGGAAGAGGAACATGGCCGCCGACACGAGGGTGAGGACGAGGACGACGCCCACGGTCGAACGCGTGACCGCGCGGACGAACGCCTTTTGGTCGCCTGCGGCGCGCGCGCGGGACAGATCGGAAACGAGGACGGGAAACAAGGAGGCCGAGACGAGGGACGTCGGGACCAGGGCGACGTCGAAGACGTACCTCAGGATGGTCCCTCCGCCGGGGACGCCCGCGATTCGGGCCATGCCCTGGTCGACGACGGGGTTCACGCGCGTCACCGCGGACCCCACCACCTCCGACGCCACGAGCCGCACGAACCGGACGAACGCGGGGCCGCGCGTGAACGTCGGATCGAAGACGACGCCCTGCAACCGCAGGAACCCCGCGACGAGGACGGCGGCGACCGCCTCCCCGGCCGCGAGGGACCACGGAATCGCGACGACGCCGAAGCGCTCTTTCGCGAGCGCGAGCAGCGTCAACGTCGCCACCATGCCCGCGCCCGACGCGACGGGGTGGATGCGGAAGAAACGCCGGACGTGGGCGAGACCGACCAGGAACGATCGGCACGCCGAGAGCATGAGCATGGTCCCGAATCCGAGGACGAGGGGACCCACGAGTTCGCGCTCCGCCGCGCTCCCGCGCACGAAGAACCACGCCATCGTTCCCATGCCGACGAACGCCGCGAGGAGCGCGGACGCGGCCACGGCGTGCGCGAAGATGGCCCCGGCGACACGCGGGAACTCGGCGGGCTCGCGGTGATCGACCTCGGTGAGCACGGGGACGAGCGCGGAATCCTGGAACGCGAGGACGACGAGCGTCCCCACGAACACGAAGACGGCGGAGGCGAGGTAGTACGCGTCCGTCGCCGCCGATCGGCCGAACCACGCGGCGAGGACGAGGGGAAGCAGGCCTTCACCGACGCGGAAGATCACCTGGAACGGGAGCACGAGGAGCGTCGTGCGGAGTAGTCCCTGCCCGGCCGGATCCGGACGCGCCCCGTCGCCGCCCGTCACGAGGAGCGCGCTCCGGCGACTTTCTCGAGCTCGCGGACGATGCGTTCGCCGTGGACCCGTGCGTCGAACTCGCGCTCGACGATCGTGCGGCCCTTCGCACCGTGCGCACGCCGGAGCTCCGGGTCGTGGAGGTAGCGGAGCATGGCTTCGGCGAAGGCCCGGACGTCCGGCGGACGACCGGGGACGAGCGCGCCCGATTCGCCGTCGGCGATCATCTCGTCGATGCCGCCGCGATCGAAGGCGACCACGGGCTTGCCGAGGGCCATCGCTTCCAGCACCGAACGGGGCAACGGGTCCTCGTACACGCTCGGGACGGCGGCGACGTCGAAGTCCGCCACGTAGGGGCGCACGTCGCTGCGGTACCCGCAGAAGTGGACGACGTCCTCGAGGCCGGCGCTCCGGACGAGGGCCCGGCACGTCTCCAAGTGGTTCTCCCGACTGTCTTCGGGCGTGTCGCCGAGGACGACGACTCGGAGGCGCGCACGGACGTGGGCGCCACCTTCGCGCACCGCGAGTTCCGTCGCCCGCACGAGTTCGACGTAGCCCTTCTTGGGCACGACACGTCCCTGGCTGCCGACGACCACGACGTCGTCCCCGAACGCGAGTTCTCGGCGGAGCACGCCGCTCCGGTCGGACGCGACGTAGTCCTGGACGTCGATGGCGTCGTGCGTGACGGCGACTTTGTCGCGGCAATGATCGAAGTGGATCGTCGTCGGCCGCGAGACGCACAGGATCGAGCGCACCTTCGGATCGGCCGCGAGCCAGCCGTGGAGACGTCGGATGGGCGCTCCGACGCTGGTGTAGAAGACGTGCCAGACGACGGGGACCCCCGTGAGCTTGGCGAGCGCGCCGCCGAGGAAGTTCGCGGACGTCCCGTTGCAGAAGACGACGTCGATGCGATCGTCCTTCACCTTCTTCGCGAGACGGAACACGGCCGACGTTCCGCGCCCGACGTTGCCTGAAAGCCGCACGGCGCGGAGCCACGCGGCCGCGTCGAAGTCCTCGCGGCGGATCGCGCGACCCCACGGTTCGACGGCGTTCTCGACGATGCCTGGTTCGAACGCGAGCGCGTCGGCGACGCCGTCGTCCTCGAGCAGTTCGCTGACGACTCCCGGGCGGGGGAGGACGACGCTCCGGAACACGCGCGCGGGATCGGTGTGTTTGAGGATGGCGTGGAGCGTCCGACCGGGACCGCCGTTCCGGGCGGTGTCGTTCACGAAGAGGGCACGTATCAACGCGGGAACCCCGAGGACGGTGGCATCGAAGAATCGGGCGGCAGGGACCCCGACGGCGGAGGCGGCAAGCTCTTCGAACGCACGACGTCGCGGTAGGTGGCGGCGTATTCCGCTCCGGTCCGTCGGATCTCGCCCTCCGTCTCGGCGAAGCGCCGCGCGTTCCGCCCCATGCCCGCGAAGGACGCACGGGACGAGCACGCCGAGCGCATGGCCGCCGCGAGCGCTTCGACGGAGTCGTTCTCGACGAGCCAGCCGGTCTCGCCGTGCCGCACGAATTCGGGGACTCCCCCTCCCCGGAACGCGACGACGGGTCGTCCCTTCGCGAGCGCTTCCAGGATCGCGAGACCGAAAGGTTCGTCCTTCGAGGCGTTGACGGCCACGTCGGCGGACGCGAGCACGGAACCGGGATCGTCGACGTGTCCGGTGAAGTTCACGCGCCGGTGGACTCCGACCTCGTGGGCGAGGGCCTCGAGACGGGCGCGCTCCTCGCCCGCTCCCGCGACGATGAGACGCGCGCGGGGTGCGAGGGAAACGGCCCGGAGGATCCAGTCGATCCGCTTCCAGGCCGTGAGACGCGAGACCGTGGCGAACGTGACGCTGTCCGCACCGGAGTCCACCCAGGGTTCGTCGGCGAAACGCGCGGAATCGACGCCGTTGCGCACGGTGACGAGGCGGTCCTTCACGACGGGAAGCTCGCGGGCGACGTGCGCACGTACGTAGTCGCTCACGGCGGCGATGCGCGTCGTCCGCCGCGCGGCCCAACGGGTGAACGTGGACGTGCTCGGGTCGTGGTAGTGCATCACGTGGTGCTCGGTGCGGACGGTCGGCACACCCACGGCCCTCGCGGCGCGCACGCCGAGCACGTGGGACGCGAACGTGTGGAGGTGCACCACGTTCGCCTCGACGTGACGGATGGTCTTGGCGAGCCACGCGAGATCGAGGGGACCGAACGAGCGCCACACGTAGGCCGCCGGGTTCTCGCGCACGGCGCCGCGATCGAAGACGGGCACGGCGATCGGATCCAGTTCGCGCGCGAAAAACGTCCGGAGGGCATCGCTGGGCGTGAAGAGCGCCACGGCGTGACGGACGGGACCGTGTTCGGTGTCCGCGTTCCCGGCGTGGACGCGGACCAGATCGGCGATGAGCCGCTCCGCACCGCCGATCTCCCCCGCGACCACGACGTGGAGGATCTGGAGCGGTGGTTTCCCCGACGATTCCCCCGGGAGGACGGACATGCCCAGAGTCTCACCCGTGCACCCACATCCCGTCCAGCCCGGACGCGGGGCCGTCTTTGGTGCGGACATTGGATTCGGGGCCGAACCTCCCTTACGCTGGTTCTTGCATGTCGGCGCCCGTTCGCGAAGGTGACGTCCTCCTCGGCAAGTACCGCATCGAGCGGGTACTCGGCGAGGGAGGCATGGGCATCGTCGTGGCGGCGACCCACCTGCAACTCGACGAGCGTGTCGCCATCAAGTTCCTCCTGCCGGCGGCCATGAAGAGCGCCGAAGTCGTGGGCCGTTTCGATCGTGAGGCCCGCTCCGCGGCCAAGATCAAGAGCGAGCACGTCGCCCGGGTGATCGACGTCGGCAAGCTCGAGAACGAAGCTCCGTTCATGGTGATGGAGTACCTCGAGGGTCGGGACCTCTCGGGACTGCTCGAGAAGGACGGCCCCGTTCCCATCCGCGACGCGGTCGGCTATCTGCTCGAGGCCTGCGAGGCCATCGCCGAAGCCCACGCGAAGGGCATCGTCCACCGCGACCTGAAGCCGGCGAACCTCTTCCTCGCGAACCGCCCGGACCATTCCGTGACCGTGAAGGTCCTCGACTTCGGCATCTCGAAGTCCGTGGCCTCCGGGACGGGACCGGATGCGTCGCTCACGCGGACGTCGTCGATGATGGGCTCGCCGCTCTACATGTCCCCCGAGCAGATGCACTCGTCCAAGAACGTCGACCACCGGTCCGACATCTGGGCCCTCGGCTGCATCCTCTACGAGCTCGTGTGCGGCAGGACGCCGTACATCGCCGACACCATGCCGGAGCTCGTCGCCGCGATCCTCACGAAATCGCCCGAGCCGATGACCACCTTCCGCCCCGACACGCCGCCGGAATTCGACGCGGTCGTGATGAAGGCGCTGCAACGCGATCCCAAGGATCGGTACGCGAACGTGGCCGAACTCGCCGTGGCGATCGCGCCCTTCGGTTCGCGCAGGGGCGACGTCTCGCTCGAACGCATCGCGCGCGTCCTCGGCACGGAGCTCGCTCCGCACTTGCTCGCGTCGATGCGCCCGGGCGACCCTGCACCGCCGTCGAGCGTCGTGGTCTCGCAGCCGAACGCCCGGTCCGCTCCCGCGGCGGAGGTCGCGTTGGCGGCCACGGGCGTCGACACGACCGCCACGACCGTCGACGGTCGAGTGGGCGGAGCCACCGCCGGTGCGTGGGGCAAAGGCGACGCGTCGGCGCCGGCGTCCCGCGAAACGCGCTCGAAGACGCCGATCGTCGTGGCCGCCGTCGCCGTGGCGGTCGGACTCGCGGGCGCGCTCGGATTCACGGCGCTCCGCGGCTCGTCGGACCCGGCTGGAAGCGACGGGCGAGGAACGGCCACGGTCCCGTCGACGATCGCCCACGACACGCCGCCCGGACCTTCCGTGCGCCCGTCCGAGACCGCCAGCGTCGGTGCGCCGGCAGCGACCGCGGTCACCGATCCCGCCCCGCACGATCGTGGTGCCGACGACTCCCGCGACCACGGGCGCGCCCACCGCCGCACCGACCGCCCGGACGACGACACCCGTGCCGCCGCGGACCACGCCGAAGTCCCCCGTCGTGGCGAGCGCCGCTCCCACGGCTCCCGCCGCGACGGCGGCTCCGGCCGCCCCCCCTCCCGCCGCGCCCACGCAAGCGCCGGCTGCCCCCAAGAACAAGCTCGACATGCCACTCAAGTGAGGAATCGATGAAGCGGTTCGCGAAGAAGGCCGTCGTCGTCGCCGTGACGTTGCAGTGCACCGTGAGCTCCCTCGCGCACGCGCAGTCGCCCACGGCCGATCCCAAGCCGGCGACCACCGAGGCCGCCACCCCGAAGCCGCTCGCCGAGACGCTCTCGGGAGGCGCGAAAGGCGAATACGACTCGGGCCGCACGCTTTTCCTCGACGGCGACTTTTCGAACGCCCTGATCAAGTTCCAGGCGGCGTACGAGAAGTCCCAGGACCCGCGCCTGTTCTGGAACATGGCCTCGTGCGAGAAGAGCCTCCGGCACTACGCCAAGGCCGCGCAGTTGCTCCAGCGCTACCTGAAGGACGGCGACAAGCTCCTCACGCCCCAGGATCGCGTCGACGCCGAGGAAGTCATCAAGACCCTGACGCCCCTCACCGCGAACCTCAAGGTCACGGTGAACGAACCGGGAGCGAGCGTGACGCTGGACGACGCCTCCCTCGGCACGAGTCCCCTGCCCGGCGCCGTGACCGTCGACCTCGGCTCGCGCCGCCTCCGCGTCACGAAGCCCGGCTTCGTGGAGTATTCGAACCCGCTGACCGTGGCGGGTGCCGGTGACGTCGTCGTCGACGTCCGCCTCGTGAAGGAAGTCCACGAAGGTCAGATCGTGGTGACCACGGGCGCGAAAGATTCCATCACCTTCGACGGTCGCGTCGTCGGTGTGGGCCGGTGGGAAGGCACGGTCGCGAGCGGCCCGCACCAACTCAAGGTGACGTCGGAAGGCATGCGGCCTTACCAGAGCGAAGTCGTCGTCCAGGACAACCAGACGCGCACGCTCTCCATCACCCTCGATCCCGCCGAACAGTCCAACAAGACCGTCATGTGGCTCGCGGTCGCAGGTACGGCGGTCGCCGTGGCGGGAGCGAGCGTGGGTGGGTACTTCCTCTTCAAGGGGAACGACTCCACGCCGACCGTGGACGGCACGATGTCACCCGGCACGGTCACTCTGCCGTTCCGCGCTCTCGGCCGCTGATCAGGCCTTCGTCGTCGCGCGGATCATTCCGTCGAAGATGGCGTCGACGAGCGTCGCGAACCTCGCGCGATCGAAGCCGGAACCGCTCGTCATCCAGTCCGCATGGCCGGTGGCCTCGTCGTCGAAGTGGCCCAGGACGTCGAGGTGGTCCGCCTCGCCGGCCCAGACGACGTCGCCCCACAGCTGTGATCGGAGCGGAACGACGCCGTCGTTCGCACGGACTCCCGGCGAACGGCCGAACGCGCGTTCCAGACGCCGCTCGGTGGCGTCGTCCACCTGTTCGGGGGCACACGGATACCGTTCGTCGTAGCGCGACGTGATTCCGTGGAGGGCCGTGAAGAGGACGTGGGACATCGCGCGCCACGGGCGGAGGACGCTCTTGGCGATGCGCGCCACCGAAGGCACCGGCGAAGACGAGACGGTGCTCTGGTAAAGGACGTCGGGCGCGTCCTGCACGCCGGCGAGGAAGAGATCCATGGCCTCGGGCGTGAGCTGCACGACGGCGCCTTGGTCGTGTTTGATCGCTTCGAGATAGGTCCGCACTTCGCGACTCCGCGCGTCGTCGAGCACCCGGAGAAGCCCTTCCACGGCACGATCGAACATCTTCACTTCGATGCCGATCGCGCGATCGATCCTCCCGACGCCGACGAGGATCGCGCTCGCGGCCGCGAGCGGAGGCGACCCACGCCACAACGCGATGAACGTGAGCGCCGAGAGGGCGTAGAGCATGCGCTGTCCGCTCACCGTGGCGAAGAAGCTCGCGAGCGGAGTGCCGAAATGGGGCGTGTTCATGCACGTCACGCTGGCGAGACGCGGAAGCCAGCGGAACGTGTCGGACGCGACGGGCAGGTGGGTTTCGGGCGACGCCACGAGGCGCGCGTCGAGACCGCCCGTCGAATGGCCCACGAGATGGATGGGATCGTCCGAATCGCCCGCGGTCCGCGCGACCAGTTCGGCGAACCGCGCCGCACGACGTCGGATCGAGGCGGTGGGCGGCACGTCGAGGACGAAGCTCTCGAGCGTCGCTCCACGCGCTGCGAAGCGCGTCGCGAGTTCCTTCTCCACGTGGGCGAAATAGTCGTAGGAGGCGAGTTGGCCGAAGCCGAACATGCCGGGCGAGAAGTAGACGCGGTGGATCACGGGTCGTTCCACGCCGGTCAGCGTAGAACGGGACCGACGAACCACGGTCGTCAAAGGTCGTGAACGCGAGGCTTTCGACCCCCATTCCGCCGGTACGAAGGGCGCCGTGCTCCACGAAGGAGTCCACGAACCGCTCCAAGATGTGGTTCATGAACCCCAAGTCGTTCCCGCGAATCGGGGGCTCTGAAACCCGAATTTCGACGCACCTTGTCAGACGCTAAGTTTTGGATATTGGGCGACTTTTCTCGAACGGCGCCCCCGTTTCGTCACGAGCGAGACGCGAATGGGCCACGGGTGCGTCGCATTTCGTTTCTGGTTTTTCCGCTGGCCCTGGTACGCCGGCCGACGTCCGTTGCGAACGGACCCGCGAATCCTCCTTCGCGGTGACCCCTACCGGAAGGTGCCGAGTGACCCGACGACCCCTGCCCGCGACGACCGACGTCCGACCCCGTCCCGCTCCGTGGAAATGGAACGGCAGGACGCGCGGAACGACCGGTGCGCTCCTCGGGTTGGCGGTGGTCGGCCTCGCCGCGTGCGGTGCCTCCAAGGGGGCGTCGGAAGCTCCCGTCCCCGGCGAGGGTCGCCACGCGGTGCTCGCCAGCGGCGACGCCTACCTGGGTTCGATCGCGAAGCGCAGAGTGCGCGACGACGACGGACTCTCGCTCCGCCGCGCGCGCGTCGGCACCTCGTCGACGTTCACGGGCACCCTCTTCGGTATCCAGAACGAACGCACGCTGGACATGCCCCTCGATCGCCTCCTCCGCGAGGGCGACCGTCCTCTCCCCAACAACGGCCTGTGTCCGCCGGACATGGCGACCATCGACGATCGATTCTGCGTCGATCGCTACGAGGCGTCCCTCGTGGAGATCCTCCCGAACGGCGACGAACGCGCGTGGTCCCCCTACGTGTCCGTCGAAGGACACGTGGTCCGTGCCGTCAGCCTCGCCGGCGTGGCGCCTCAGGGCTACATCAGCGGTCGGCAAGCCGCCGACGCGTGCGTCCGATCCGGCAAGCGCCTGTGCCGCGCCTCCGAATGGAAGACGGCCTGCATGGGCCCCGCCCACGTGAAGTACGGCTACGGCGCCGACGACGAACCTCGTCGCTGCAACGACTACGGCCGCAGCCCCGTGACGGCGACCTGGTCCGGCAGCCCGGACGAGCGCGGCGCGTGGGGCTGGGCGCACATGAACCGCACGGACCTGAACCAACTCGAGGGCACGTTGAAGCCCACGGGCAGCCACCCCGGGTGCACGAACGGGTACGGCGTCTTCGACATGGTAGGCAACCTGCACGAGTGGATCGACGATCCGCGCGGAACGTTCCAGGGCGGCTACTACCAGGACACCCACCTGAACGGCGACGGGTGCGGGTACAAGACGTCCGCCCACGATTTCACGTACCACGACTATTCGACGGGATTCCGCTGCTGCGCGGACGTCGCGCCCTGACGATCGCTCGGCGTGTTCGCGAGCCGCGAACGACGTCACGACCGACGAGGGCGCGCCCGCCGCCGGTCACCCGAGACGAGAGTGGAGGAGCTCGGCGAGGGACCGGCACGCGTCCACGGTCGTGAACATCCCGACCACCTTCTGGTTCTGCATGACGACCGCGGAGCCGAACTTCTTTTCCGCCATCTCGCGAGCGACCTCGTCGAGCGGTGAATCCGGCGAGACCGTGTAGACGTCCCAACTCATGGCGTCCTCGACGGTGACCTTCGTCGCGTCGACGCCTTCGAGCGACTCGATGAGGGAGACGTCCCGGGACGAGAGAAGACCGACGAGCTTTCCACCTTCGAGGACCGGAAGGTGACGGATGTGGTTGTTGGCGAGCACGTCCTTCGCGTGGGCGAGGGTCTGATCGATGCCGATGGAATGCGGCGTGGTCGTCATGAACTTCTGGATGGTGGGAATGGGCTTGGACACGGGGACACTCCTGCGTTCGGTTCTCCTTCCGTCCGTCGCAAGCGCCGTGCCGCGCGCAGAAGCGGCGCCTACGGCCGCGAATCGCGGTTCGTGGGCACGCAGACGTGCAGAACCTGCCGACGCGCGCAATCTGCGCGGACGCACGGACGCCGCCTCGGGCGAAATCACGGTTCCGGACGTCGGTACGCGCGTTGCTCTGCGGCCCTTCCGTGAACGCCGTCCCACGAACCGTCGAGACCGTCGCACCCGAGTCCGGAGCCCGGATGCGGGTGGAGTCGTTCGACACCTGTCTCCACTGTGGGACCGCGTTGCCGTCGAGCGAACGGGCGCGGGGATACTGCTGCACGGGATGCGAGACGCTCCACGCCCTCTTCGAGGACGCCGGACTCGGACGCTTCTACGAACTCGGAGGCCGTTCCGGGATTCCCGCGCCCGCGCGGGACGTGGACGCACGGGACCGGAAGTGGCTCGAGCCGCTCGAGGCGCGCCTCGCCTCGGCGACGGGGCTCGAGCGGATCGCGCTCGACATCCAGGGTCTGCATTGCACGGGTTGCGTCTGGGTGCTCGAGGAGCTGTTCCGACGTCTCGACGGTGGCGCCGGCATCGTCGTGAACTCCGCGCGCGCGACCCTGCTCCTCACGGTGAGACCGGAGTTTCCTCTACGTACCTTCGTCGACACGGTGGAACGCTTCGGGTACTCGCTCGGCGTTCCGTCGCGCACGGCGGAACCGACCTCCTCCGATCTCCTCGCGCGGCTCGGCGTGACCGTCGCCATCGCGATGAACTCCATGATCTTCGCGATCGCGACCTACGCGGGTCTCGAGTCGGGACCCGTGCACAGGCTCGTCGTCGCCGCGAACTTCGTTCTCGCGTGCATTTCCGTCGTCGTCGGCGGGACGGTCTTCTTCCGGTCGGCGTGGCAAGGACTGCGTCGAGGGATCCTCCCTCGATCTCCCCATCGCGCTCGGCATCCTGTCCGCGTTCGTCGCCTCCACGGTCTCCTTCGCCCACCGCGGCGAGACCTACTTCGACACCCTCGACGTCTTCGTGGCGCTCATGCTGACGGGGCGTTTCCTCCAGGAACGCATCCTCGAGAAGAACCGACGCTTCGTCCTCGGCAGCGACGGCGCGGACGCTCTCCTCGCCCGTCGGCAGGAGAAAGACGGTCCAGTTGGTCCGCGCGGACGCCATCCGCCGCATGCGGCGACGTCCTCCTCGTCGCGACGGGAGATCTCGTGGTCGTTCCTTCGCGCCTCGTGCAGGGCGGCGGGTCCTTCTCGCTCGACTGGATCTCGGGCGAGAGCCGTCCCGTGGAGTTCGCGGAAGGCGACGTGGTACCCGCCGGCGCGTTCTCGTGCGCGTCCACGGTGACGACGCTCGTGGCGGACGACGACTTCGCCGGCTCGCCCATCGTGGCCCTCCTCGAGACCCCGAAGGACGAGGCCCGCGCGGAGCGATCGCCCTTCTGGGCGCGGTTCGCCAGGGTCTACGTCGCGACGGTGATCGTCGTGGCGGTCCTGACCGGGATCGGCTGGGCATTGGCGACGCACGACGCGGCCCGCACCACGTCGGTCGTGGCCGCCGTCCTCATCGTCACGTGCCCGTGCGCGTTCGGCATCGCGACGCCCCTCGCCTACGAACTCGCCCAAGCCGGTCTCCGGCGGAGAGGCCTGTTCGTCCGTTCGTCCTCGTTCCTCGATCGTGCGGTGCGCGTGAAACGCGTGGCGTTCGACAAGACGGGAACGCTCACGTTCGGCGACCTCGAGCTCGCCGACGACGTTCCGCTCACGCGGCTGCCGAAGTCTTCCCTCGGGGTCCTCCGGGCCATGGTCTCCCGGAGCTCCCACCCCAAGAGCCGGGCGATCCTGGCCCGCCTTCCGTCGGCGGACGGCCCGGAACTCGCGGAGCTCTCGGTCGAGGAGCGGGCCGGCGGAGGACTCGTCGCGATCACGGCGCAGGGAACGTACCGCCTAGGATCCCCGACCTTCGTGGGTTCCGGTCGGGGCGACGTGGTGTTCGAGAAGGACGGCGAGGTGCTCGCGGACCTCGTGACCGCCGAGCGTCTCCGTCCCGACACCGCCACGGAAATCAGCCGCCTCCGGAACGAGGGTTACCTTCTGGACGTCGTCAGCGGCGACCGAAGCGATCGCGCCCGTGCCGTCGCACGGGCGATCGGCATCCCCGCGGATCACGTGCACGCGGAGCTCGATCCTGCGGGCAAGGCGGCGTGGGTCGCGGCGCACGATGCGGACGACCTCTTGCTCGTGGGTGACGGCATCAACGACGGCCCCGCCGTGACGGCGGCGTTCGCGTCCGGGACGCCCGCCATCGAGCGACCGTTCATGGCGGCCCGCACGGACTTCTACGTCGTGACGGAGGGACTTCGTCCGATACGACTCGCACTCGCGGTGGCCCACCGTCTGCGGCTCGTGGTGCGACGGAACCTCGCCGTCGCCCTCGCCTACAACCTCGTCACCGTGACCCTCGCGGTCTCCGGTCGACTCTCTCCCCTGGCCTGCGCGGTGCTCATGCCGCTCTCGTCGCTCTCGACCGTCCTCGCGACGACCTCGTCGCTCTCTTCCAGGAGTCGGACGTGGACGTAGTCATCCTCCAGATCTTCGTGAGCCTCGCGCTGGTGTCCGCGTCGCTCCTCCTCTTCGGCGTCGCGTCCCGGCAACGGGACCACGAACACGCCGATCGCCTCGCCCTTCTCCCCCTCGACCGGGAGGA
>JAXLYL010000005.1:0-270353 GCA_046351475.1 Polyangiaceae bacterium | reverse complement strand
CCCTGACGACGTCCTACACCGCACCGGCGACCTCGGGATCCACCGCCGTGGCGGTCACGCCGAAGGAGTGGGTCGCCAGCGCTCCGCCGCCGGCGAGCGTGACGACCGACGGTCAGCCGGGCACCACTCTCGCGGGATCGACGTGTGGCGACAAGACCAAGGACGGACAGGAGACCGACGTCGACTGCGGCGGCGTGTGCTCCCCGTGCGGCACCTCGCAGTCGTGCAAGGTGGACGGCGACTGCGCTTCGGGAGCCTGCGCAGGTTCCCTGGCCACGAACCCGAATACCTGCCAATCCGCCTGCGCCAACGGCAAGAAGGACGGCAGCGAGACGGACGTCGACTGCGGCACGAACGAGTGCGGCTACTGCGCCAACGGCAAGACGTGCACCTCCACCACGAACTGCGCGGTCGGCGACTGCCTCCAGGGGGTCTGTTACGCACGGACGCGTATCACCGGAACGGGACGGGGATTCGGGACCAACCCGAACGGCACGAAGAAGAAGGCCAAGCTCACCGTCACGGCGCCCGTTCCCGGGGGTACGGCGCGCACGCAGACGTTCGAGGCCGAGGATGGGTCCTTCGCTTCGAGCTGGGTGAACACCGAACTCGTCGGCATCGTCGGCGCGTACACCATCGAGGTGACCCAGCAGCCCGAGGACCGGACGTGCGGCGTCACCCAGGGAGG
Source organism: Polyangiaceae bacterium (assembly GCA_046351475.1). Taxonomy (GTDB): domain Bacteria; phylum Myxococcota_A; class Polyangia; order Polyangiales; family Polyangiaceae; genus JAXLYL01. The sequence continues at coordinate 269,665 of JAXLYL010000005.1, read as the reverse complement.
TTCCGGGACCATCCCGGCGAACGTCGGGCCCGCGGACGACCGGGACCTTTCCCGCGTCGAGGTGAACTGCGTGCCCTACGCCTCGCCCTGCAAGAACGGGGTGAAGGACGCGCAAGAATCGGACGTCGACTGCGGCGGGCCGGACTGCACGCCCGAAGGACGCTACTGCGCCGAGGGCAAGACGTGCGTCACGGACAGGGATTGCGGCGCGCCGTCGGTGGTCGCCATCTGCGCCGCGGGGCGCTGCGCGTCCACGTTCTCCCTCGGTGGGGATTCGGCCGTCACCGTCCCCGTCGACGTGAACCTCACGCCCTCGGGAACGCTGACGGACGCGAACGCGGCGCGCAAGGTCACGCTCCTGCCGTCGCAGCCGAAGTTCCAGTTCTCCAACACCCGCATCACCGGGCCCTGGAGCATCCGCCTCACGCCGCAGACCGGCGTGGACTGCACGATCAGCAGGTCGAGCGGCACCCTCGTGGCGTCCTCGACGACCGCCACGTCCGTCACCTGCTCGAGCTGCGGCAACGGCACGAAGGAAGGCACCGAGACCGACGTGGATTGCGGAGGAGCGGCGTGCGTCGCGCTCGGCAAGAAGTGCGGCGGCGGTCGGAAGTGCGTGGGCGACGCGGATTGCGCGTCCGGCACCTGCGACGCCACCTCGAAGACGTGCTCCGGGTCCTGCACCGACGGCGTGAAGAACGGCACCGAGACGGACGTCGACTGCGGCGGTTCCTGCGCCGTGGCGCCCACGAACAAGACGTGCGCCGCGGGCAAGGCGTGCGCCGCCACGAGCGACTGTTTCGCGACCGGTGTCTGCACCGGCAACGTGTGCGTCGCCGGACCCTCCTGCTCCGACGGCACGAAGAACGGCACGGAGACGGACGTCGACTGCGGTGGCAGTTGCTCGGGGCAGGGGAAGGCCTGCGACGCCGGCAAGGCATGTTCGGTGGCCGGCGATTGCACCTCGGGCGTCTGCACGGGCAACGTGTGCGGGGCGTCTACCGCGGCCTGGACGGTCGTGTCCGCCACCACGTTCGGGTCCGCGTCGGCATCCCACGGACAGGGGGTCGCCTTCGCGAGCGACGAACTGTACGCGTCTGGCGAGACGTTCGTCGGGCGCTACGACGGCACGAGCTGGACGACGCAGACCCCTTTCCTCGGGGGCGTCCCGGTCCGATCGATGTTCGTCCTGAAGGACGGCTTCGGTCGCGCGTCGATCTGGGCGGGCGCCACGGACAACATCTTGAAGTTCTTCAACGGCACGTCGTGGCTCACTCCCACGTCCGACGCGGGGCCGACGACGTCGTGGAACGCGTTCCACGGCGTGTCCCCCCTCGGCATGTCGACGACGCTCTTCGCCGTGGGATCCGGGGGCGCCATCGCGTCCTGGGACGGAACGAACTTCACCACGGGCGGACCCGGTGGACCGGGCGGACCTGGCGGACCGGGACCGGGTGGTCCGGCCTGCACGTCGTCGAACTTGAACGCCGTGTTCGTCGTCGACTCGAACCTGGCATGGGCCGTGGGCGACGGCGGCGCGATGTGCGTCTACGGCGGCGGCATGTGGACGTCGGCGTCCTCGGGCACGACGGCCAACCTTCGCGGCATCTGGGCGGCGTCGGACACCGACGCATGGGCGGTGGGCGACGGCGGCACGGTCGTGCACTGGACGGGCACGAACTGGAGCACCGTCACGTCCGGCACCACGCAGCGGCTCGACGCGGTCGTCGGGACCGCCGCGAACGCGGTCGTGTTCGTCGGCGCCGGGGGTACCGTCCGCCGCTGGAACGGCACCGCGGTGGTCGGCGAAACGTCGGGCACCACCAAGGACCTCCGCACGGTCTTCACGGACGGCACCACCGTCTGGGCCATGGGTGCGGACAACGCGTTCCTCCGGAGGAACTGATGAAGCTCCGCGATTCGATACGGTTCGCAGGTCTCGCTCTCACCGTCGTCTTCGCGGCGTCCGCGTCGGCGTGTTCGTCCGGCTCGTCCGACGGCGACGGCACCGCCGGTGACGCGCCCGTGTTCAACGCCGCGGACCCCACCAAGGTCTGCCCGGCCGGCTACGTCGGTTGGGACTTCGCGACGGGCGGCGCGAGCGACGTCCTCCCTCCGACGATGTCCGTCGAGAGCGTGTCGTGCGCGAACAGCACCTACGCCGCCGAACCCGACACCGTGAAGAAGGCGTGCAACGCGGCCACCGCGTGCGAGCCCTCGATGGTGGGCTGCTACTTCGGGGACATGACGGTGAAGTACCGGTGCGGCGGTGCGGACGGGGACCTCATGACCCGCACGCAACGCATCGGGGGAGAAAGCTCCACGCTGAACTTGTCGTGCCCCACGGCCGGCGACGGCGATGCTGGCGCCAAGAAAGAGGCGACGCCCACGGGCAAGGCGTGCGTGCCGAAGGTGTGTCCCGCGACGACCTACCGGAACGCGAAAATGGAATGTGCTCCCGTGCAGAAGCAGGTCGCCAATGTGCGACTCTCGCCGCCGTTCCTGTACGCCACCCGGGCGACCGTGGCCGATCCGCTGAACCAGAGGGTCGTCGGTGGGACCGAATACCAATTCGAGCAGGGCATCACCGTCATCAGCGGCGTGTTGCCGCAAGCGCGGATCGCGATCTACCTCACGGACGTGTTCGAAGCGCCGGGCAAGACGCCCATCGAGGGCTTCCGGTGCACGGCGACGAACCTGGCGTCCGACCCCGTGCACAGCGACCAGGTGTCGCCCAACCAGTACGTGGTGCGGCACCGAGGAATCCTTTCTCCCGAGTGCACGAGCGACACGTCCGACCTCGGTGCCCTGGAGGACGCCGCGCGCCGCGCGGGCGAGCTGAATACCGAGTTCGGCGACGTGTACAAGCGCACGGGCCTGCGGGTCCACGCCGTGTGGGACCCCGAAGGACGGACGGTGCAGGACCCCGGAATGGACAAGTTCCTGCCGCAGGCCCTCCAGTGCAACACGCCGAACCCCGTCGGGTTCTTCTACAAGCCGAACAAGGAGGCGCCCCAAAAGTCCACCATGGACATGCTGGGTTACTACCGGCAGCGCGAGGCCACGGTGTACGGCACGGGTTACCTCCCTACACGGTCGCTCGCCAACAGCGACGCCGAGAAGCTCGTCGGCAACGCGGGGCAGCCCTTCGGCACGGCAGCGGTCGCCAAGCCGACGCGCATCGCCTTCGAGCCCGGGTTCGTGCGTGTGGAGACGCCCGAGTTGCTGGTGAAGAAGTTCGGCAACTCCATGCCGACACTCGACGTCAGCGTCGGCTACTCCATGAGCGGCGGCGACGAGGCCCGCAATCCCTACTCGTACGAGTTCGCCGGGCCTTCGAACGGCACGAAGACGCTCCGCGACCTGAACTTCCGGGCCGACTTCTACCTCGTCCCGTTCAACGACGACCCGGGCAGCCTCGCGGTCGCTCCGCCTCGGGGGCTTGCACGGCAGGTGGGTTCCGTCCTCCTCGGGGAGGCCATTCCCACCGGGTCCACGTTCAGCGCGACGGTGAGCGTTCCTCGTTCGAAGATCAAGGCGTTCTTCGACAAGACCGAGTGGCTCCAGGCGAAGTACGTCGGCGTCTTCTACTGCCTCGCGGCGGACGGGTACGACGCCTCGGGTCGCGTGAAGGACTTCCCAACTGTCACGAACGGCGGCGTCCGTTACGGTGCAGGCCTGAAGGACGGCGCCACCGACGATTCCGGATGCGTGATGGCGGACACGGCCATCGCCGTCGTGCGTGACGAGACGCGCTCGCCGTTCGATCCGACGGCGAAGAACTCGAGCCTGGAGAACGGCGCCGAGAGCACCACGGGCAATCGCCGCACGAGCGGCGCACAGGCCAACGATGCCGAACAGAACTGCACCAGCCTCGGCGGCGATCGGTGCACCGTGTCGCGGCACGCGAGCATGGGCGCGTCGGGCATGTTCGGCCAGACCCTGTTCGACTCGTCTTCCGACACGGCCAAGGACAGCGCCGAGGACGGGAGCGGTGAAGCCGGTGCGGAAGGCACGGGCGAGGCCCTGGGCTACAACGTCATCGACGCCGACGACGCCGACGAGAACCTCAAGTGGGCCGACGAAACGAGCACCCCCAAGACCGGCCTCTCCTTCGAGATCACGCCCAACTGGGACATGATCGTGAAGGTCCTGAAGAACGGCTTCAAGGTCTCGAACATCGAGTTCGAGAAAGGGCGGTTCGGCGGCCGGGACGGTCTCGGTGTCTCCGCCGGATTCCGGACGTACATGCAGGTGGGACCGATCCCCGGCATGGTCCAGATCGGCGTCTCCGCGGGTGTGAGCATCGGCATCGCGTTCAACGTGTCGTTCAAGCCGGACAAGGAGTACCCGTGCATGAATCCCGCGGAGGACGCCCGCTGCTACCAGACGATCTCCGAGAAGAAGACGCTCGCCGTGCAACGAGGCGAGTGCGCGAAGCTCGGCGGACGACTGGCCGAGGTGCGTACGGAACAGGATTGGACGGCCATCAAGACGATCCTCGGGAAGGCCCCCGAGGTCGACAAGTACTGGGTCGGCGGGCAGGCGACGTACCGGTACCCCGGGGCGGAGTGCACGACCCTCGGCGATTCGAACAAGAAGGCCTGCGTCGAATCGGCGAAGCTCTCGTACCGCTGGTTCAGCGACGACAAGGAGTTCGCGTCGGCCACCGGCATCGGACTGCCGACCCTCGCCACGGACGCGGTGCTCGAGGATTCCGACCTCTCGCTCGTCTCCACGTTGCCGACGGACGGGACGGTGGCCTTCGACACGCTCTCGCAGCGCCTCGTGCTCCGTGACGCCGAAGAACTCCGTCCCGCACTCTGCCAGTTCGAGCCCGCGAAGGCCGAACGGTACACGAGCTACTCGGGTGGTCTGAACCTCGGCGCGGGCGCCGGTCTCGCTCTCACCATCTGCTCTCCCCATGATTCGTTCGGCGTCTGCGTCGAAGGGCGCATCGGCTTCGTGGACGTCCAGCTCTCGTTCCTCGGCGGGCGCGACGCCCGGAAACTCACGCTCACCGACGGCTCGAAGATCTCCGTCGGCGGCACGTTCATCGACGTGCCCTGGAGCCTGAACCTGCTCAAGGGTTCGGTCACCGCGACCCTCAACTTCTTCCTCTTCAACTTCTCGTACACCGTCGTCGAGTGGCCCGGGTTCAAGGTCGCCGGCGGTTCGCTCTTCAATTACTACACCCCGGTCGTGGAGAAGCTCTGATGGCATCCCGAGTCCGCACCACCGCCATCGTCGCCGTCGTCCTCGCGGGCGCCGCTTCGGGATTCGTCGCAATCCGGAGGAACGCACCGCCGAAATCGCCCGAGCCGTTCTCGCGGAACGAAGCCGCGCCCATCTCCCCCAAGGGCGCGCGCGGGGGTGGATGTTCGTTCCGCGACGGGGACGTCCTCGCGTTCGCCCTCGAGGTCGAAGGCAAGGCCGTCCTCCGCCCCGACCGGATCGGAGTGAGGGGCGACGTGCCGGCGCCGTCGACCCACCGCACGTCCGCCAAGCTCCACGTGAAGGCCCTCGGGAACACGGACTCCCAGGGCACCGTCCTCGTCGCGCGCTGGTCGGATCTCGTCCTGCCGGACGTCGAGGGCGACGTCGGTGACCCGTTCCTCCTCCGCGTGGGAACCACGTGCGCTCTCACCGGCTACGCGCGTCTCGCGACCACGGGCCTCGCTGCGGCGCGGGCATCGCAGTCGCTCGCCCACGAACTCGACTTCACGCGTCCTTCCTCGGAAGCGGGGGCCGGAGAAGTCGAAGCCGACAACGGCGTCGGGCGCTACCGGGCGACGTTCACGTCGAGCGGTCGGGGAGACGACGCCATCGTGAAGTCGACCGCGCGCACCTACCTCCGGTTCTGGGGCTCGTCCGCGGGGGACGACGCTTCGAACGCGGGCGCGAAGGACGTCCCGAGCGAGTTCGCGGTCGTCCTCGGTCCAGGGTCCTGGTTCACGTCGCTCCGTCGGCACGAAGTCCTGAGTGGAACGGGCCCGTTGGATACGGACGTCGTCACCACGGTCCGGAGCGACGTGCCGCGCGCCGGCGCCTTCGAAGGCGTGAGCACCGACGTCGCGCGCTACGCCTGGCAGAACCTCCTGCCCCGCGCTCTTCGCGTACGGGAGAAGAAAGAGGTCACGAGCCGCGACCTGAAGGCCCGTGCGGCCGTCGCGAACGCGACCCTCGACGCGCAGGTGGGCGCGTTCCTCGAGCGCTCCCGATCCGGGATGAACTTCGCGGAAACGTGGCCCGCCATGACCACGTTCCTCGAGGCGCGACCGGAGACCACCGCGAAGTTCGTGTCCGACTTGCGTCACGAAGTGATTCCGCCGGAGGGGCGCGCCGGAGGGTGGTTGGCCGTCGGCAATGCGCGAACGCCCGAGGCCAAGGCGGCCCTCGAGGCCGTCGTGGAGGACTCCACGGCCACCGCCATCGACCGCTCACGCGCGGCCTTCGCCCTCGTGGACAGGGACGACGTGGGCGTCCCGCTCGCCACGTCCCTCGCGCGTCATTCCCAGGCGATCACGTCGGGCGCGACCTTCCGCGAACGCATGTTCGCCCGGGAGTCGACCCTCGCCATGGGCATGATGGCCGGCCTCCGCGCCGGCTCGGATCCGGAAGTGCACCGAGTGGCCATGGACACGCTGCAAGGGCTGTTGGTCTCCCAGAAGAGCGCCAAGGCGCTGCATCCCGTGTTCGGCGCCCTCGGCAACGTGGGCGACGTGAAGGCCCTCGAATGGGTGAAGCCCTTCACCGAGAGCCCGGATCCGAAGGTGCGCGAAGGCGCCTCCCAGGTCGTTCGCCGCATGCAGCCCTCGGAGACCACGGAGCTCGTCGCAGGGTGGCTCGCGCGCGAGACCGATCCGGACGTGAAGCGTCATCTCTACACGACGCTCCAGAAGCAATCCCACGACGCGCACCTTCCGGCGGATCACGCCGTCCTCGATCGCGCCATCGTCGACCTCGCCGCGAACCCGGGCATCACCACCAGGCGGGCCATCGTGCACCTTCTCGGCAAGGCCGCCGAGACGTACGCACCCGCCCACGACGCGCTCGTGCGGCAGGCGCCCCTCGAGATCGAGAAGCGTTCGGGACTCTACGCGGCCATCGCGCCGTACCTTCACGCCAAGGATCTCCTTCCTTCGCGCGACGTCTGGACGAAAGGCCACCGATGAAGCCCTCGACGACACCCGTGCCGAAGCTCCGCGGCATCGTCCCCGTCGTGGCCGCGTCCGCCCTCGGCGTCGTCCTCTTCGCCTGCGGCGGGGACGACGAGGCCACGCCGAGCGGAGGGGGAACCGTGCCGCCCGACGCCGGTGCGTTCGCCGACGTGATCTACGCAGGCCCCGTCCGAGGCGGAGAAATCGTGCGGGTCGACGCGAGTGCGTCGTCCGACGCGGGACCGAACGCCGTGGACGGCAACGTCCCCTGCTGCACGGTGGACTTCGTGCTCCCGGACCCTTCGAACGACGAGACGACCGTGCGCGTCGAAGGCCCGGCTCCCGTGCTTTCCGGCGGACTGCCGGCCACGTGGTCGAACGGCGCATGGCGCGCGTCGGCCTGCGTTCCCGTGGGGACCTACCTCCTCTCCCGTTTCCACGTCACGCGAGCGCCGGACGCGGACGCCGGCGAAGTGCTCGTCGGGGACGCGTCGGTCGTCGACGAGTACCGGACGCTGGCGACCGTCGACTCGCTCGTGGACGGAGAGGACCGCACGTGGAACGTGGACGATGCCGCGTGCGTCGCGGACGACGCGGGCACGTCGAACGACCGCGGCTGACGACGTCCGACGACGGCCCTTCAACGCGCCACGAACGTCAACGGGAGCGACGTCTCGCGCCCGTCGTCCGTCCGCGCGAACACGCGGGCGCGTGCGAACGTCGCGTCGACACCCGGCGTGACGCGGATCACCTCCGACGCGAACTTTCCCGGTTCGATGGGCGTCCGCCTGTCGCCGCGGTATTCGACGTCCCAGTCCCCTTCCTTCTGGACGAACTCCACGTCGATCTCGAACCACTGGGACGACGGCGTCTCGTTCGTCGCCAGGATCTGGAACGAGGCCGACGATCGCTTCGGGATCCGGATGCCGTCCGTGGCCGGTGCGCTTCCGGCGCTCCATCGTGCGCATCCGGCGTCGTCGGTTCCCGTGCCGAAGAATCGGGGTTCGAGGCCGATCCATCCTTCCGCGCGCGTCGCGGACTTCGCCGCGTCCGGTTCCGCGTCGACGGTCGTCGTTCCTGCGTCGCGGTTCGCGACGACGGGCACGTCGGACCCGGCGTCCGCCTCGAAGACGGTGGGCGACGAGGACGACTTCGGTGCGTCGTCCGTGCCGCACGGTTCCGACCCCGTCGACGTGCCGCCGCACCCGATCGCGGTCGCGAGGCAGGTCGCGGCGAGACACGTCGCGAAGGCGAGACGGGACGCGAACGTCGTGTGGGCGACGGAACGGGGGACGTGGTTTTGGTGGGGAATCATCGGGGGCCTCCGGGCGCGGTGGGAGCGGAGGACAGTGTGCGCGGCGAGGACCCGGTCCTCCACTCACGCAGGGAAGTCGTCCCGCGACCGCGGACTTCTCGGCGGTTCGGCCCGATTTCGCGATCCTCTCCGGAGCCACTCACTCGGCGCCGTGTGCCCCGTTCAAGGCCAGCGCAGCGTCGGTCCCGCGCTCGTCGGCGCGTTCCACACCGTCGCGAAGTCGAATCCGACGAACGTCGCCATCGTCGCGAGGTCGCCCGAGGCGATCGACGTGCCGGGGCCGGAGGTCGTCCCCGCCTTCGCGCCCACGAAATACGCGTTCGTCACGCCGGTCGCCCCCGTCGTCTCCGAAACGACGAGACCTCCGCGCGTGCCGGCTCCCGTGAGCGTCGCGTCGGAGTACGCGCGCCGGATCGTGACGTACTCGGAGCCACCCGCCGCCGTCGCGATCTGACCGACGAACCCTGCCACGGAAGATGACCCCGTCACGCTTCCGCGGACGTACGCGTCGTCGATGGTCGCCACGTCGTCGACGTTTCCGCGGGAGGCCTCTCCGACGAGCCCTCCCGCGAGCGTTCCCGTGATCGACGCCCCCGCGAGCACCGCGGCTTCGTGGATCGTGGCGCCCGTCACGCGTCCGAGGATGCCTCCTGCCGACGCGCCCGAAGTGACCGTGCCCGTGAACTCGGCGCGCGTGAGGACGACGCCGTCGGCGAGACCCACGATGCCGCCCCCGTGTCCCGAGTCCGTCGTGATCGCCATCTCGGAACGGACGCGTTCGAGGCGGCTCGCGTCCGTGCTCCGGTAGGTCGTCCCGGCGATGCCTCCGGCATGACCTCCTCCGCGGACGCGGCACGTGCCCTTCGATCGCGAATCGACGACGGTGGACGATCCGTAGAGGGCGGCCACGATGCCGCCCGCGAACTGTCCGCCCGTGACGAGCGCGCCTTCGTACGTGCACCGTTCCACGGCGGCGCGGAGCGAGAGGATGCCGGCGATGCCGCCGGGGTAATCCACGTCCGATTCGATGGCGACGGTGGAGCGGCAGTCCTTCACCGAGCCCGTCGTCACGTAGCCGGCGATGCCGCCCATGGGCTCGTTCCGATAATTCGTCTCGCGCCCCCGGATCGTGCCGGCCGACGTGCATCCCGTGATCGAGCCGTCGTTCATGTCGCCCACGATGCCGCCCTTGGTCCCGGCCATCGTGGCGTCGAAGGCGATGGTCGTCGTGCCGTCGGCGATCGTGGTGGCGTACGCACTGCCGACGAGACCGCCGATCGTCACGTAGCTGTCGAGGCTCGCGCCGGGATCCAGATCGACGTCGACGCGGCCCGTCGCTCGGGACGTCCGGATCCACGAATCCTGCGCGCTGCCGGCCACGAAACCGACGCCGACGCCTTCGGGACCGCCGACCGTGATGGTCCCGTTCGTCACCGCCACGTCCGTGACGTGGACCCGTTCCGCCACGTCGAACAGGGCCCCCGCGTACGCGAGCGTCGCCGTCCGCACCGGCCGGATGGAGGGGGCGTCGAGCGTGAGTTCCCTCACGACCACGCACTTCGCCGAGCCCAAGAGTCCGCGGGGGGATCGGAGGTCCTTCACGGCCTTGCCGTTCCCTTCGATCACGACGTTCGTGAGCGTCGTGGCGCGACCGGTGGTCGGCGCGATGCCGGTCATGTCCACGTCCGCCGTGAGCCGGTAGTGCTCTCCCGAGGAGAGGTTCGCGAGCGCCTCGGGGGTCGCGACGTCGATCGCGGGCTTCGTCGCCACGGCACCGAGGTCGAAGCACGTGGTGCCGAGTTCGGTCAGGGCCGCCTGCAGGGCTCCCGCGTCCGTGACGGCGAGAGCGTCGTGCGCGGCGTCGGAGGTCGCGGCGTCGGAAGTCGGGAGGCCAGCGTCCGTGGACGACGACGCGTCCGGTTCGGACGACGGCACGCAGCGGGACGTCGAGAGTTCGCCGATCCGGACCGGCGCACACGTGGAGCCGCTCGGGCAGTCCGCGGACGTCGCGCAGGCCTTGCCCCCGTCGCCGAGTTCGAACCCGCCGGCGCCTGCGTCGCCCGCGTCGCCGTTCGTCCCGCTTCCGCACGCGACGAACGACGCCGCACCCCCGGCGACGAACAGGGTGACGGCGACGGTCAAGGCAACGGTGGCGTGGGACGACCCGGCGCGGAGTTTCACGTCGTCGATCCTAGCGTGGGAATCGCGTCCGAGACACGTGTGGGTCGGGACGGACCGCCGAAGGCGCGGTAGTCTGCCGAGCGTGCCGCCCGCCACCGCCGAACTCCTGGGATTGCCCTATTCTCCCTGGTCCGAGAAGGCCCGATGGGCCCTCGACGTGCGCCACGTCCCTTACGTGTCGCGGACGTACGCGCCCCTCCTCGGCGAACCCGCGCTCCGTTTCCGGCTCAAGAGGTGGCGGGGACCGGTGACCGTGCCCGTCCTCCGCACGGACGACGGGACGATGCTCGCCGATTCCCTCGACATCGCCCGTTGGGCGGACGGTCGGGGCGAGGGGCCCGCCCTGTTCCCCCGTGGACGGGAGAGCGAGGTTCTCGACTGGGTGGCACGATCCGAACGCGGACTCGACGCGGGACGCAGCCTCTCGCTCCACCGGATGCTCGACGACGACGACGCTCTCCGCGAGATGGTGCCGAAGTCGCTCCGGGGCACGTTGGGACCGGTCGGCGTCGCGGTGGGGCGCGCCGGCGTCGCGAGGACCCTCCGCAAGTACGGCGGTCGCGCGGAGGATCGCGCGCGGCACCTGGAGACGTTCGTCGCCGGACTCGAAGCGCTCCGGTCGGCCCTCGCCACGCCGCCGAACGAGGGCGGCGTCGCCACGCTCCTGGGGACGTTCACGTTCGCGGACGTCGCGATGGCGCAAGTCCTCGCGTTCGTCGCTCCGCCCGCGTTCGGACTCCGCATCGGCCACGCGAGCCGTCGTGCCTTCACCGACGACGTCCTCCGCGAGCGTTTCGCCGATCTGCTCGCGTGGCGCGACGCGCTCTACGAAGCCCACCGACCGAAGCCCACGCCGCGTCCGGGGAGGGGATGAGGGGGGTGCGCGTGCGTCGCAGGCCCGTCACCGTCCGTGCGACGTCCGTGTCGGGCGCGTTCGCCGCGCTGGTCACGCTGGTCGCGCTTTCCGCGTGCCCCGGAGGCTCGTCGACGGGCATCGCGTACACGCCGTCGTCGCTGCTCACGCCGGGATGGGCGTCCGTCCTCCGCGTCCGAGCGTACGGTCCCGCCGGAGGTCTCGCGTTCTGCCAGGACTACGCCGTCGACGAGACCGCGGCACCGGGCGCGACCGTGTCCCTCTTCGCTTCGGCTTCGACGCTCGCACTCGCGCCTGCTTCGGACGACCTCCGGGCCGTCCGCGTCGTCGCCGAAGCGTTCGCGGAGCGCGGCCAGGGTCGCTGCGACGGCGACGACGTCGGCCTCCTCGCGCGCAAGGTGTCCATCGTGCCGTACGCGCGCGGACGCACGCTCGATCTGCACGCGGTGTTCGAATTGAGCTGCGTCGGCGTGACGTCGTGCGAGCCCACGAGCGAGACCTGCAAGGGCGGCGAGTGCGTGTCCGCGAGCGAGACCTCCGCGGGCTCGGTCGACGCGCCGTGTTTCGACGTCGCGACGTGTCCCACGCTCGCACGCGCCACTCCCAAGGGGGGCTGCTTCTTCGAGCTCCCCGGCGATCCACTCCGCGGGTACGTCGCGGTGACCTACGCGTTCGCGGGCACGACGTCGGGCGCGTCCCCGAGCCGTGGCGTCTCGGTCCTCACGTTCGACGAGTACGTCGTCGACGCGGGTCGCACCATCGAACTCACGGGCAAGGTCTGCGAGTTCTTCCGATCGGGGTTCGTGGAGTCCGTGTACTTCGGGTACGCGTGCGACCCGAAGGCCGTCGGAGGTGCCCTGTGTCCCCGCGCGGACACGACGGGGAACGAGTCTCCGTTCGTATCCATCGTCACGGGCAAGGCTTCCGAGGACGGTGGGATCCCTGACGGCTCCCGCACCGACGGCGACGCGAACGATCCGATGGTCGACGGCGGACGGGAGGGGAGCGCGGAGGCCGGTGCCGACGGCGGTGCCGACGGGCATTCCGAAGCGGGTGCGGCGAACGATGCGGGCGGCGGCGACGCGTCCGAAGGCGGTGCCGACGGCGGGATTTCGACGGGCTCGGCCGGGTCGAATGCGCGTCGGTCGGCAGCTTCTGCGACCTCGCCGAATCAGACGTGCTGTCAAATCGCGCCGACGACCTCGACGTGTGTCCGACGTCGGATCGCTCTGCGCCGGCGGCGAATGGACCTGCGACGACGCCCGGGACTGCACCCAGGGTCGCGTCTGTTGCCGCACTTCCGTCGGGGCTCGTCGGTTCGTCGCGGTGCCTGTCCCGCCATCGACTGCCGCAACATGCTACGGGCGATTCTTGTGCAGCACCGACTGGGCCGGATGTCCCCTCGGCATGTCCTGCATCCAGAACCCGGGTCTCCGGACAGGTCCCGGGCCGTTTCGCGTGCGCGTCGGCCACCACCGGCGACGGCACCGATGGCGTGCGGTACCACGACCTGCACGCTTCCGGACACGCGCGCTGTTGTCCCGAAACGACGCCCTACTGCTCCGGGGCACGCCTCGCGTGCGTGGGCAACGGAGAACTCGCCTGCGACGATTCGAGGGCGACTGCGCGGTAGGGACCGGGTGACACGTGTTGCTTCGACGCCGCGAGCAGCACCTCCGACCTGCGTGATGCGAGCGAACGCGTCGTGTCCGGCGCCCGCGGAGACCCTGTGCAGCCTCGACGATCCGGCGTGTCCCCCGGGAACCACGTGCCGCGAGGTGCCCGGTCGCACGGTCGCCGTCTACCGCTGCGAACCGTGACTCACGGCGCGGAGACGCGTCGCACGCCGTCGTCGGAGATCCACGTGAGCTCTCCATCGGACCACGCGAGGTCGACGACCCGGGATGAGCTCGCCACGACGCGCGACGAACCACCGGTCTTGGGGATCGCGTGCACGTCGCTCCCCTGCCAGAGCGTGCCCCAGTAGATCGCCGTATCCGAAAGCGCGAGGGACACGGCGCGTGGCGCGGCCGCGATCACGGAGACGGGGCCGCCGCTCTTCGCCACTTTCGTGATCGTGACGTGGGCGCTGTTCATGTCCGGCTGTTCGAGCCAGTAGACGTCCGTCGCGTCGACCCGCATGGGACGCGCGATCCGTGCCGTGTTGGTCCGCGCGAGTTCCGTCGGCGTTCCCCCCGCGAGGGGGACCCGGAACACGGATCCTCGTCCGTCCCGGAGGACGTCGGGACGTTCGAGCCAGAACACGTCCACGTCGTCGCACGCGAGCGCGAGGACGGTGCGCCCCGTGAGCGCGACGAGCGTCGTCCCGCGGCCGGTGGTCACGTCGACGCGCTCGAGGCCCTTCGCGCCGCGGATCACGAACCCTTCGGGCGTCGGGACGAGGGGCGGTAACCACCCTTCGCCTCTCGCGACGACCTTCGCCGGCGTGCCCGGCGCCGTGGCCGGTCGCACGAGCCGCGTGTCCTTCGGGTCCGTCGTCGACGCCTCGACCGCGTGGAGGGCGCCTTTCGTGTATCCGAGGCCGACGACGTTCGTGACCTTCGACGACGTGGCTCGTCGCGCGCGTGGCGCTCCGCCGTCCGCGACCTCGTGCGCGTCCGGATCGTCGGGTTCGGTCCACGCGAACGCGGCTCCGTCGACCGCGAGGGCGGTCGCCGTGCGGCGCGTGGACGCGATGGGCGTCCCTTCGACCGGGACGACCGTCCGGGCCGTCGGCAGGGACGGGGTGGTCGACGGAGCGGAGGGCGCCGCGGGGACGGTCGTCTCCGGAGTCGCCTTCGACGACGGAGGCGATTCGTCCCGACGGCACGCCCCGAGGACGAGCCAGGCCACGGCGATGACGGCGCGATCCTTCATGGCGGGAAACCTAGGACGGCACGTCCGCCGCTCCAAGGACGAACGCGGACGGACACGGTCGAACGCCCACGTGGATCCGATCCCGCTTGGTACCGTCACGGAAGCCGTTCTAGGTTCCGCCCCGTGACGGACGCCTCCGCGACCACCGACAAGCCGCTCCTCCGCGGCGTCTCCCACCAGATCTTCGCGGTCGTGGCCGTCGTCGCGACGGCGTTCCTCGTCCTCCGGGCGAAGACGCCGGACTCCCGGTTCGCGGCCATGGTGTTCGGCGCGAGTCTCACCATGCTCCTCGCCGTGAGTGCGCTCTACCACCGCGTGAATTGGGGCACGAAGGGCCGCGCCCGCATGCGTCGCGTCGACCACGCGGCCATCTTCCTGCTCATCGCGGGCGGGTACACGCCGCTTCTCTGGCTCGTCCCTCCGACCGAGGCCGGCCACCGCGTCCTTCTCTTCATCTGGATCGGCGCGGCGATCGGCGTCGTGAAGTCGGTCGCGTGGGTCCACGCTCCGAAGTGGCTCACGGCGTTGCTCTGCCTCGGCCTCGGGTGGGCGGGGGTCACGGACGTCGTGGAGCGCATGACGAAGCTCGAGCCGATCGTGACGCCCCTCATCGTCGCGGCGGGCGTGCTCTACACCGCCGGAGCCGCGACCTACGCGCTGAAGCGCCCCGACCCGTTCCCGAAGGTTTTCGGGTACCACGAAGTCTTCCACGCGCTCGTCGTGCTCGCGAGTGCGTGCCTGTTCGTCCACGTGGCGCTGCTCGTCGGCACGTACTGAACCTCCGGTGCGCCCCTCGTGGAGCGCCACCTCGTGCGCGCCTGCGCGCACCCGGTCAGGGTAGGGCGAAGCCGCGGGGGCGGATGCTGGAGACGGAGACGTCCCGCTGTTCGGTGCCGACCGAGGTGGTGACGGACTCTCGAATCACGCGGTCTCCGGTCGTCGCGTACTGACGATCGATGACCTGCGTGAACCCCGGTGTCGTGATGGTCGTCTTCTTCGGACGCCCGACGGGTGCCTCGAGTTCGTGGACCGTCGTGGTCACGAGGTCGCCCGAAGCACGGAGCGTCGTCGCCGTGGTCTTGTTGACGACACGGTAGACGGGGTCCTCCTCGTTCTTGAGGGTGGTGCGGTCCGCGCTGCAGACGTTCGTGGACGCCGTGTCGACGTTGCCCGACGCGTGGTAGGTCGACACGGTCGACACCATCGTGACGGGGTCGCTGGTCTTCCATTCGTGGCCGCGATCGTCGTAGGAGGTCGTGCTCCACGTCGTGGTCCCCGGAGCGATGGTCGCCACCGTGCGGAGGCGCGCGTCGACGGCCGACGACGACGTCCCGCCACCGAACGGCGAGGAACCGTGGATGACGAACTTGGCGTCCGGATTCCCTGAAGCGCCCGCGCCTTCGCTGATCGCCGTCAGGGTCACGTGGGTGGTGAGGTCGCCGGCCGCGTCGTAGAACTTCTCCGTCACCCGCATGGGCATCTGCGCGGCCCACCCGAACGTGTTCCAGAACGCGGTGTCCGAACGGGGATGACCGCTCTTCTGGTACTCGGTGACCTTCTCGCCGTCCGCGCTCACTTCACGGACCAACATGTTGTCCGTGTCGTAACAGCGGACTTCGTAGGAGACGGTGTCCGCCGCCTTCGTCGCGCTCGACAGGTCGACGTCGAGATCGGCGGTATCGCCCGGGGCGCCGTGGAGCACGCCGACGCACGTCCCCGATGGTCGTCCGTCCGACGGACGGAACCGGGTCGCGATGTTGGCCCCCGCCTTCTTCGTGCCGAGGAGGTACCCTTTGTCGTTGCGGAGGGAGATCTCCTCCGTGCCGGGCACTTCGTGCCCGCCGGATTCGTCCCACGCGCGGGCGCGGTAGGCACGCGACGCAGGGACGCCGGTGCCCGGGAACGGCGCGAACCGGGTTCCGCGGCCGTAGCCATCGTCGTCGGTCTCGACCACGGTGCACGCGAACGGTCGCGACGTGTACGGGAACGTCGCGGCCGCGTCGGCGAGGGCGCCCCCGCCACACGCGCCGTACGTGAACGTCTTGAACGTGTCCTCGGCAGGGGTCTTCGTCGGGGCGGCTTCGTTGGTGAGCTTCGAGAGCCGACCGTCGTTCCGGTACTCGAACCTCGCGATCGAATGCGTCGGGGATTCCACCGACTTCGGCAGGGGCGGGAGGCCCGGGGCCGTCTTGTATTCGACGAGGGTCGGGCCGTTGTCGAATTCCCGGAACTCCTTCAAGCGCCCGGCGCCGTCGTAGACGTACCCGTTCACGTGGGCGGCCTTGCCGGCGGTGTCGACGTCCACCTTCACGGTCTGCACCGAGTCCCCACTCCACGTGACGACGAGAGCCGTGATCTTCGGGTAGCGGAAGTCGCGAATTTCCGAGAGGCGCCCGTTCGTGCGCACGAATTCGAGCACCCGCCCGCGGGACGGGAGCGTGGGACCGGAGGGACCGGCGACACGCTTGTCCATCGCGGCCAACGAGTCTCCCATCTCCTTCACGCGCCACACCGGACCGTCCGGCCGGAAGAGGACGTACGCGCCCGTCCGGTCCGTGAGGACCCATCCCGTCGCATTCGCGAAGCGGTTCATGTCCTCGCCCGCGACCTCGACCGTCCGTTCGCCCGAGGCACCGTCCGATTCGAGTGCGACGAGGTCCTCGTAGAGGTAGGGCTCAGGAGCCCAGACGCCCGTCGGAGTCGAACCGCCCGTCGCCGCAGGGACGTGCCAACCGAACTTCCACTGCGTGTGTCCTTCGTGGACGATCGTCACGATCTTCGAGGTGGCATCGAGGACGAGCGTCTTCTCGTCCGCGATCGCGCATCCCGGTCCGCAATCCATCCGATCCGCGTTCGGCGGGAGCGTGCCGGTCACGGCGCTCACCGGACCGCCCGAGGCTCCCGTACTCAGCACGCGCCTTCCGAACTTGAAGTCCAGGGTGCCGAGACATGCGTTGAAGTTGTCGTAGGTGCCGTAGCTGATCGTCCACGGCGGCTCGGGCCCGTTGTGGCAGTCGAGGACGCCTGCCCGAGGAACGATGTTGTCGCCCACGCGACCCGTCGTGTCGCCTCCCGTTCCCGCGGTCCCGCTGGTCCCACCGGTGCCAGCGGTTCCTGCGGATCCCGCCGTTCCGGACGCTCCCGCGGTTCCGGAGGTTCCCGCCGCGCCGCTCGCACCGGCGGTCCCCGAACTGCCCGATGTTCCCGCCGACCCCGCGCTGCCGGCCGACCCGGAACCGCCCGCCGAACCCGCGCTGCCGCCCGAGCCGGAACCGCCCGCCGACCCCGCGCTGCCGCCCGAGCCGGAACCGCCCGCCGACCCGCGCTGCCGCCCGAGCCGGAACCGCCCGCCGACCCCGCGCTGCCGGCCGACCCGGAACTGCCCGCCGATCCGGCGCTCCCCGCCGAACCGGCCGACCCAGCGCTCCCCGCCGCTCCTGCGCTCCCCGCCGCTCCCGCGCTCCCCGCGGAACCGGGATTCGCGGTCGGGCCCGCGTCCGCGCGGACGAGGCCGGGACCGGGGGGCATGTCGTCGATGGGGCCCGTGCTCACCGGCGGCTGGCTCGTGCCGGGCGGTACGAAGCCCGTCGAGCCGCTGGGCGAGCACGCCTCCATGAACGCCGCCGTGGCGAGGGCGGCAGCACATGCGAACCCGAGCACGGTGCGTGTGCGGCCGGGACGTCGGAACGGGATCACGCGGGAGGATCGTCGTCGCATGGTCAGTTCCTCGGGTTGTCGCAGCCGGAGAAGCCGGAAAGGCACGGTGGCTGGACGCACTGCTGTTTGAACCAGTCCGTGTTGTGGGTGGTCGAGTAGGAGTCGGCGAAGCGCTCGACCGTGAAGTTCGGGTCCTGGATGTACGTGCGACGGCAGACGAGGTTCGGATCCACGCGACTTCCCACGCACACGCCGAGGCATCCTTGGCACGCGTTCGCGCAGCGCCCGCCGCACAGGCACGAATAGTCGTCGAAGCACGTGTTCCCTCCGCCGCCGGGCGGCGCATAGAACGGACAGCCGATCACGCGCGTCCGTCCTCGGGACGTTCGCTCGAGCACCTCCCAGTCGGGGAGGGACGTCGTGCCGTCCGAGCGGACGTGTCCGTGCTTGATCGGTCCGAGGTGACTGTTCGTCGGCTCGCCGGTGGTGTCGTCGTCGTACCCGTTCCACTCGCCGCCCAGATAGAGCGGGTTACCGCCGACCGTGACCGACTCCTTGGCGGAGGCGAGGGCCGTCGGGTGGTCCTTCGTCTGCACGCCGGCGCTGTTCGCGTATTGGGCGCGTGCCCACGTGTACGCGGTGTCGAGCGTCACCCCATTGCCGGTGACGTGTCGTCCGAGCACGTTGCCCGTCCACGTCTCGTAGTCGGTGCGGGTCGTCTCGGCGACATCCGCGGCCGTCTGCGAGGTCTCCTGGGGCTGCCCGCCGACGTTGGTCACGGTCCGGGAAATCTCCCTCTTGCCGTTCGGCGCCGTGACGCCGATGGCGGCGAGTGCCGTGGCCACGCTCCCCGTCGCACCTTCGGGGAAGTAGACCTTCCGCTTCACGGTCCGATTCTCCGTGATGTCCTTCGACCCGCCGCAGAAGCTCGTCTGCGCGTTGCAGTCCTGGTTCGTCTCCGTGGTGCCGTCGGACGACGCGATGGATTCCGACGCCGTCGTCTCGGTGCCCGGTGTCGCGACGCCGTAGGGACGGCCGAACATGGGTTCGCGCCCGGTGAGCGCCGCGACCGTTTCGGTCACCGGAGCGCCTCCCCCGGTCTCGCTCCGCACGGTCTTCGACGAGCCCGCCGCCGTGTCGAACGTCGTCTCCTCCGTGATCGTCGTGCCACCCGTCTTCGTCGTCGAACGCTTCACGACGTGGCCGAGTTCGTAGGTCGGGCAGGAGCCACCGGGGCGGCAGAGGGTTCGTTCCTCGGTCTCGATCTTCGCGTCGCCCACGAACCGTGTGACGGTCGTCGGAGTGGTCGGGAACTCCGTCGCCGCGTACTCGTAGGTCTCCTTCTGGCAGCCCGCGGTGAAGGACTTCACGCGGCCGTACTTCGCCTCGTCCCGTTCGTAGGTCATCACGGTGCCGTCGACGTCGGTCGTCGTGAGGAGCATACCGGCGGCTTGCGCGTTCGCCGCGCCACCGTACGTGCTCTCGATCGATCCCCCCGTGGCAGGTTCGAGTTTCGTGATTCCGAGCTGGACGTTGCACCCGTCCGACGGCGCGCAAGAAGGCGGATTCGTGGGCGCGCGCTTGCCGATCGCGGAGAAGGTCTTCTTCGTCTCCATGCCCTGAGGTGCGGTGATCGTCACCGTCGTGGCGGACGTCGCGTCGGACGAGATCCAGTCGTACGTGAACTTCGTCGGGTTCGTGTGGGTCGTCCAGACCTTCTGGAAGATGCCGTCGTTCGAATACTCGAAGCGAGCGGTCTCGCTGTCCGTGCCCTTCTCGAACGACACCATCTTGAGTTGCAGCGTGCGCGTCTTCAGTTTGTCGTACCCGAACTGGATCGCGTTTCCCGGTGATGGGCGCTTGTTCGCGAAGAGGATGTTCCCTTCGACGCCGACCTGGGCACCGAACGGGCCACGGTTGTCCTCGACGAGCCGAAGGAACTTGCTCTCCGGCGTCTGCTGGCCCGAGTAGTAGAAGGACCAGATGAGCGAACGACCCGTGTCCGGGTGCATCGTGCCGGGCATGATGATGCGCGCGAGCTTCCAATCGCCGCCCGGCGGCTGCTGGTCGCACACGTGATCGCTCCAGCAGGTGTCGTCGCCGCCGCAGAGGAGGTCCTTGCATTCCTGGATCGCCGCCGCCGACGAGAACATCGACGACACCGAGTAGGTCCAAGAACAGCGCCACTCGCGGCACTCCTGCGCCTTCGTGATCGGGCGCGCCGTGTCGCAGATGCGGTCGTAGCACTTGTAGCTGTTCGAACACTGCGTCGCGTTCGAGTCGGTCTTGCAGTCCTTGGTTTCGGCGTTCGCGTCCTTCCATTGGAAGATCGTGCGTGCGATGGGCCGTACCGCGACTCCGCCGGGGCCCGGCACCGAATCGTAGTTCGTGATCATCCCGATCATGTATTCGGGCGCGCGCACGCGGCCCCCGTTCGGTCCCGTCGACGCGACGACCTTTCCCTGGGGCGTGACGACGTCGCGCGTGTAGATCTTGGTGCTTTCGTACGAGCCGCCGCCCCCTTCCTTCAGACGCCGGACGAGCATGAGGGCGTAGCGGCCGGTCGTGGCCGGATCGACCTGGTTCTCGCGTTCGAAGACGTTCCGCGTACCGTTCGGGTACGTGACCCAGAGCTGGACACCCTGGATCTCGACCTTCACACCGGCCTCCTCGGGGCAGGTGAACGTCTGGCCCGCCGGGGCTCCGTCGGCGGTGCATTCGAGGAATTCGAGGCCGTTCGTGATCTCGACGCGCATTCCCGCCGAGTCCCCCGAGGACGCCCATACGTACGCGCGCCAGTCGTCCAGGTGGTACCAGGTGTTGCCGTAGAGTTTCGTCGGAAGCCACGTGGGGAAGTGGTTCGAGAACACCATGTTCGTGTCGTTGAGCACGAACGCCGTGCGCCACGCCTTCGGCGGAGCTCCCACGATGAACTGCCCGCGACCGATGGGCATCGACGAGATCGGCAGACCGCGATCCGGCGAAAGTCCGAAGTGTTTCACTTCCGTCGGCACCGTGTGTTCCGGGTAGAGGCCGATGCCCGAGGGGTCGGATTCCGAAGAGTGCACGACGGGCACGGCGTGGATCTTCACCGGCGCTTGCTGGAACAATGCGCCGGCGCAGACGATCACCGCGGTCCCGATCGCGGCGCCCACGGTCCCCTGTTTCGCGTGGATCCGCATCATCCGATCTCCGTCACAGACCGTGGCGCCACAGGTCGCCCAGCACTTCACCCGGCCGCGTCGCCCACGAATAGACGCCGTAGAACGGCGCCATGTACAGGGTCGTCGGGACGGTCGCCCATCGACTCTTCGGGAGGTACTTGCCGACGCCGAACGTGATCTCGTTCATCGCGTCCATGGCCGCTTCGTTCCCGTCCGCGGCGGAGCCCGCGAGGGACCAGAGTTCGTAGTACTGGCTGCCGAGGTAGAGGACCTCCGCGGCGAGGACTCCGTAGAGGCCCGAATAGAGGATGGCGCTTCCCGCCATCGTCGCGGCCGTCCCCCCCGCCGCGACTTCCATCCACCCGAGGCTGACGGCAGCATAGGTGAACGCGCCGTCGGCGAGCGCACCCGTGACGATGCCCGCACCCGTGTGGATCTTCGGATCGGTCACGCCGGCGCTCGTGAGCGCCCAGCTCGTGAGGAACCCGGCGCCGACGCTCACGCCCGCACCCCCCGCGGAGAGCCGCCACGTGCCGCCCCCGAGCTTGCCCATGACGGTGCCCGCGGCGAACGCCGCGCCGAGTGCGCCTGCGTCGCCGCCGAGGGATCCACCCGCGTAGCTCGCGAGGTAGTTCGCGAGGAGACCGGCGGTCAGTCCACCCGCCGCGTTCATGCGGGCGCGTGCCATCGACGTCGGCTTCGGTCGGGACTTCGCGACCGGGCACGCGTTGTGTACCAGGGACTCGCTCTTTCCCACGTAGTAGTCGTGGGCCGTCGCGACCTCGAAGTTGAACGTCGGAGCCGAACGCCCGGAATTCTCGCTCGCCACGACGACGGAGGGATGTCCCTGCCGGGTCACGACGAAATCGCCGGCGTGGAGGGCGGCCGCGACGGTCCAGCCCTTCCCAATCACGAAGAAGGGGTGTTCCTCCGTCGTCTCGAGACGTTCCTTCGTGCCGTCCCGCTCCAGGGTGACCCAGTGGGTCGGTCGGGGTGGATCGGACCGCGTCGAGAGGACGTCGTGGAGCTTCGGTTCACCGTCCGTTTCGATGGACCAGACCTTGTCCCCGACTCCGATCGACTCGATGGGTTTGGGTCCCTTCGCGGTCGCGATGGTCGTGCCCGACACGAAGCACTGACACGTGGCGCGTTTGGCCTCGTCGTACATGCGCTTCTGGTCGTCGTCGAACCACGAAGGATAGGAGCCGCGTTTGACTTCCTCCCAGGCGCCCGTGTTCGGGTTGCGAACCTCGTGGGCGACGTATCCCTTCTGGAGGACTTCGAGCGCGCCCGCCGGTTCGAGGGAGAGCGAATAGACTCGCGCTTCCTTGAACCCGCGGAACTCCATGCCGGCTTCCGTCTTGATCTTCTTGTCCGACCACTTGGTTTGTTCGTGGAGCTTCTTGAGCGTGTCCGAGCGGAGCGTGAAGCGGACGACGACTTCGTCCGCGCCGCTCCCGTACCCCGCGCTGGTGACGTAGTGCTCCGCGATCCCCGTGAGGTGGTCCCTCGTCGTCCCTCCGAACTCGATGGCCCCGCGCTGGTCGTGACCCGTCCGCTGGAGGAGCTCGAGGCGATTCACGCTCTCGTTGATCTGCACGAACTCACGCATCGCCATGCCGCGCACGAAGAGGTTCGTCTGCGCGAGGGCCGCGTCGATGGTGGGCATGGGGAACTTCTTCGCCGCCGAGGCCGCGCGCGGCGTGAGCGTGACGAGCGCACAAACGGCCGCGATGGCCACCGTCCGGACCCACGCCACGATCCACGAACGCGATGCCGACGAAGTCGAACCCATGCGTGATGCCTCCGGGAGCGTCCTCGCGTGCCGACGGGATGCCGTGGTTCCTCGCGCCTCCCGGCGTCGGTGGTCCACGGAGACCCCGTGTGCAGCGACTCCCCTCCAGCGTAGGAGAGGAGCAAGTCGTGTTCCACGCGCCTCCTCGGATCCGCGACGAATCGGTGCGATCGTGTGCGTGGTGGACTCTGGCAACGTGCGTCACGAACGACGACAGGTCGCGTTCATCGATCCCTTCGATGGGTGCCATCGATCGATCCGCCCTTCCGTCGTGGCGTCGCCGTGGACATGGTGGTGAGATGTCGGACGCCCGCGGCTTGCATGCCGTCGCGACGTCCTGGAAAGAGGCCGAACGCCATGATCACGATCCGCCGCTCCGAAGACCGGGGCCATGCCCGTCACGGTTGGCTCGACTCGCGCCACACCTTCTCCTTCGCGGACTACTACGACCCGGCGCACATGGGCTTCCGCGACCTCCGCGTCCTCAACGACGACCGCGTCGCCCCCGGCGAAGGCTTCCCGACGCACGGACACACGGACATGGAGATCCTCTCCTACGTGCTCGAGGGCGCCCTCGAACACTCCGACTCCATCGGGACGGGAAGCGTGATCCGTCCGGGCGACGTGCAGCGCATGTCGGCCGGGACCGGAGTACGTCACTCCGAGTACAACGGCTCGAAGACGGAATCTGTGCACTTTCTCCAGATCTGGATCCTGCCCGCGAAGAACGGCATCGCGCCCGGTTACGAACAGAAGACCTTCTCCGAGTCCGACAAGCGCGGAGCACTCCGACTCGTGGCGTCCCCGGACGCCGCCTCGGGGAGCGTGACGATCCACGCCGACGTACGGCTCCACGCGGGCCTCTTCCGCGACGGCGAACGTGCGGAACTCGCCCTCGCGAAGGGACGCCACGGGTGGGTGCACGTGGCGAAAGGAACGGCGAGGGTGAACGGCCACGACCTCGGGGCAGGGGACGCCCTCGCGCTCTCGGACGAACCGTCCGTGATCGTCGAGGGACGGGGCGAGGGAGAAGTCCTCGTGTTCGACCTTCCCTGACGCGCACCGTCATTCCCACGACGCGGGGCGCGACCACCCGTCCGTCCCGGCTCGGCGGTCGGACGGGTGGAACGCGGGCCGGATCTCGGAGAGGATGGATCGATCGCCGTCCTCGCACGTCCAACGGTCATGGTCGCCGAAGCCCGAGTCCCGGAATCTCCCTCCGCACCGAATCGAGCGCTCCCGATGCTCGCGAACGTCCGCGTCGCCACGCCGTGCGAAGCGGATTGGGACGCCATGGCGGGCGACGAACGCGTGCGCTTCTGCGGGAGCTGCGAGAAGAACGTCTACAACCTCTCCGGCATGACGGCCGTCGAGGCGGAAGATCTCCTCCGGCAGACCGAGGGGCGCGTCTGCGTACGGTTCTACCAGCGCGACGACGGCACGGTCCTCACCGCGGATTGCCCCGTCGGCGTGCGGAAGAAGCGCCGTCGTCTCGCGCTGGCGAGCGTCGCGTCGGTGCTCGCCATGGTGCTCTCGGGATGCCATGCCGTGGACGACGTCCTCGAGGACGCGAAGGTCAAGGTCGGCCTCTCGCACCGCATGGGCGAGATGGTCGCGCCGCCGCACACCGTCGGCGTCACCACGCGTCCCGTCTCGCGCCCGCTCATGGGCGCGCCGCCTCCCATGAAGGTTCCCTCGCCGACGTCCATGTCCACGTCCGCGCCGACGTCGTCCGACACCCCGCCTCCGCCGCCCGCGCCGTCGTCGAAGAAGCCGTCCATCGCGCTCTGAAACGTGGCTCCGCGAACCTGAAATCGACGCTCCGTCCTGGGGAGGAAGTCGTCGCTCCGGAGCGGAATCGTGCGTCCTCACGCGCGAAGATGTGGGTCCTTTCCTTGCACCCCTCCGGCGCGTCATGGCTTCCTCCGCTTCGCGCGCGCTCCTCGTCGCACTGGGTCTCGCGGTCTCCACCGCCGGGTGTCTCTCCCAGGAGGGCTCCGATCCACGCCCGCCGACGGTGGGGGACGTCGCCGCCGCGAGCACCCGAAGTCCCGAGGGACTCAGCGAGTTCGACCGGATCGTCCAGCCGGGGCTCGGACGTGAATTGCCGAAGACGTTCCGCGAACTCGTCACCCTCGTCGAAGCGCGGACGAAGGGTGTCGCGGCCGTCACCCTGATCCCGAAGGGACGTTCCCTCGTGCGCGACGCGACCACGTTCGCCGATCCCCGTGTCGTCGTCGGCGTGTTCTCGGGGGACGCCAAGGACGTGGCCCACGACGGCGTGTCGACGGGGCACGCCGGCATCTTCCTCGGCTTCTCGAAGGCGACGGGCCTCGTGGAGGTCGTGAGCTACAACCCGATCGCGGGTCGCTTCGACTTCGAGGTGATCGAGAACTTCGGCACGGGCGTCGGCACGCCGCGTGTGCGCATGGCCGAACGGGAACTCTGCACGTCGTGCCACACGATGGGCACGCCCATCTTCTCCGTCGGTCTCTGGTCGGAGACGATCGAACACAACCCGAAGCTCCTCGCCGCCTCGAAGAAGGCGATGGGTCACGCGGAGGACGCACGTGGCGTGCGTTACGAAGGTTTCGACGTCGCCGACACCGCGACGGAGGACTTCGTGGACCCGGGAGTCGCGTTCGAGAGCTTCGCCGACGACGCGTCCAAGCGCCTCGTCGCGAACGACCTGTGGGCGAAGACGTGCAAGGACGACGCGGCGTGCCGCGCGGGGCTCGTCGCGTTCGCGCTCTACTCGACGGGGCAGTACTGGAACCACGGCATGCCGGCGAAGAAGGACGCGCCGTTCTACGTGGCCTCGAAGAAGATCTTCGACGACGCCCGCGCGCGGACGGGCCTCGTCGAACTGCGTCCGCTTTCGCCGGTGCTCGCCTCGCGCGATCCTCTCGCCACCCCGGCGCTCACGCCCGACACCGATCCGGTGGGCTCCGAGCCCGTGTCGCGATCGCTCTACCGTTCCTCGGAGATGGATCTGTTCTCCGTCGCGACGTCCTTCGACTTCGTGGGGGGCGTGTTCACGGACGACGACGCGGAGCGCGTCCGGAACTTCCTCACCGCGCGACCGGGCACGACGCTCGCCGCCGCGCTCGAAGCCGCGGCATCGGGACCGTGGCGCGCGGCCGACTGGGCGAAGACGAATGGCCCTCTCGTGCGCTGCGACGTCCTCGAGAACGTGGCGCCCGGTGTCCGCTTCCCGGGGTGCGCGCTTCCCGCCGATCTCGACGCGGTGCGCGCGAAGAAGGCGACCGCGACCGGTGCCGGCAGTGCGGAGCTCGCTCCTTTCCGGACGTCGTGTGGGGGGTGCCACGCGAGCGGGTCGGTGACGCCCGCATTCCTCGCACCCCCGCCCGAAGGCGCGAGCGACGTGGCCCTCTTCCGTTCCTGGGCGCACTGCATCGCGCCCGTCCTCGCGTGGGACGAGCCCGGCTCGCGCGTCATGCCTCCCAAGTCCTCGCCGCGGCACGCCGAACTCGCGAACGACCCGGAGCTCCGTCGCCGCATGGCGAACCTCGCCAGGATCGAGGCCACGGCGCAGCGTGCTCTCGCGGGATCGCGCGCGGGCACGAACACGGGACTCGCGACCGGGGTGTGCCCTTCGAGCGTCCGCTGAAAGCACCGTCCCGACCGCGGCGCGCGTCGACGGACTCGGGAGTGTCTGGAGATCCGGCCGCGGCCTCGGTACATAGGGCGTGTGGAACGTGCGTCGTCCGTCGCCGATTTTCTCGCGCGCCCGCGAATGCGGTACTTCGTCGGGCGTCGGCACCTCGTTTTCCATTCGGCCGAAGGATTCGTGGGCCACGCAGCCTGGGGCAAACCCGACGCGGACGACGTGCGCGAACTCCTCACGCTCTGCACCTTCGGGCTCGCCGAGTCGTGCGAGCCCCACGCATGGCTCGTGGACTTGCGCGCGCTCGAGTCCGTCGACCCGTCGACCTTCGGTCTCATGGTCGACTACACGCGGACCCACGGGCCCGTTCTCGGGCGGAAGATCCTGAAGCAGGCCCAATTGCGTCCCGAGGGCCTGGTGGGCGCGATCATCTCCGGATTTTCCGCCGTCGCGCGACTGCCGTACCCCGAGAAGGTCTTCGACGACGTTCCGGCGGCCCTCGCGTGGGCAGGCATCGACGAGCGCCTCGGACTCGACACCTTGGCCGAAGTGGTCGCCGCACGACGGGCGTCCATCGATCGCGAGACGACGACGCAGCGCCTCGGTCTCGTTTTCGAGGCCCACGGTGCGCTCTCCATCGGCGACGCGGCGAGGAGACTCGCTCTCTCTCCGCGGGCGCTGCAGAGGTCCCTCGCGGAGTGCGGGACCAGCTTCCGCGCGGAAGCGAAGGCCTTCCGGATTCGGCGCGCGGAGGACCTCCTCCGAAGCCACGAAAGGAGCCTCGCCTGGATCGCGAGCGAGCTCGGCTTCTCGTCGTCCCAGCACTTCGCGACGACCTTCCGTAAGGCCACGGGGGAGACCCCGAGTGCGTGGCGCACACGGCACGCCGGCACGAACGTGAACACGATTGGCGCGGATTCGAACGTATCGAAAGGGAGGGTCCTCCAGTCTGAAGGACCATGAACTCGAGACTGCCGCTTCCGGTCCATTCCCTCCGAATCTCTCTCGTCCCCTGGGTCTCGTTCGCCCTCGTCGCCTGCTCGAGCACGACGTCCACACCGGCCTCGGACGCGGGGGCCGATGCCGCGACGTTCGCGATCGCGCCGACCACGGCGAACGTGGCGACCTGCCGGTCGAAGACGTTCGTCGCGACGCCCGCCGACGGCGTCACCTGGTCCCTGGACGGTGCCGGCACGATCGACGCGGGGAAGTACACGGCACCGACCGCCGTTCCCGCACCTCCGACCGCGACCGTGAAGGCCGCGCGTGAGGCCCTCACGGCGACGGCCACGGTGAGCCTCGCCACCGCCTTTCCCGAATCCGCCAAGGACGCGCCCCGGGCCACCGCGAAGGCGACCCCCGACTTCGTGCGCGGAACCGCCGCCCGCGGCGCGCGCGTGTACACCCTCGTTCCCGGTGACGCCGGCCCGCAGGTCGCACGCAGCGACGACGGGGGTCTGACCTTCGGAGCCCCGGTACCGGTTTCGGCCGGGACGAATCCGGTCGCCACGGCCATCGCCGTGGACGCCGGCAGCGACGACGTCGTCTACGTCACGATTCGTGGCGACAAGAGCGGCTCGGGCTCCACGCTCGATCTCCTCACGTCGACCGACGGCGGCAAGACCTTCTCCGCCAAACCTCTCTTTTCGGGAGGCAACGGTGAAGTCGTCCGGGCCGACGTCGTCTCGCCCGCGCCGAACGTCGTCGTCGCCGCGTCCCGGGCCGAATGGCAGGACGGAAACGGTGGACAGGGATCGACCCTCCTCGTCTTCAAGGACGGGAACCGGGGTGCCACGCTCCCCGCGCTCACGAACCTCGACAACGGGTACGGCGGCACGTGGGCCCTCGGGCAGGAGTTCCGACTCGCCGCGGGCCACGTGCTCGAGTCGGGGGATCGCTTGGGTCCCCACTTCGCGACGAACGGCGCCGGCAAGGTGTGCCTCGCCTACGCGGACTCCACGGTGAACGAGACCACGGAGGCCCACCTCGTCCGGTGTTCGGAGGGAGGAGCGCCGTTCGGTGCGGCGGTCACGACGGCCTCCGGCAAGCCGGCCGACATCGATCGTCCCCGCATCGCGCTCTCGAAGGACGGAACCGTCCTCGCGGTCGCCTACGACGGATTCGCCAACCACTCCGTCGATTCCATCGGGAAGTCCCACTACCGCGTGAGCACCGACGGCGGCGCGACGTTCGGCGAGGATCGCGTTCTCGACGGCGCGAAGGGAACCGACGGCCTCGATCTCGCCGTCGCCTTCGCCGAGCCCTTCGTGGACTCCGAGAACGTCCTCTGGATCGCGCGGACGCTCGCGACGTCGAGCGTCGAAGTCGACAAGAGCTGCGACCGTGGGGTCACGCGCAGCGGACGTTTCGTCCTTCCGATTCCCACGTCCCATCGGGACGGCGCGTTCTTCGAGTCGAGCGCCGGCCTCTTCGCCACCGTCCTCCGCAGGAGCGCGGGAGACGATCTCGGCTTCGCCCACGTCCGCTTGCTCGCACCCTGAACCGAACCGCATCCGAGGGAGATCACGCGCCATGAACACCCTACGCACCCGATTCCGTACCGTCGCCCTCGTCCTCGCGGGGACGTCTTTCGCCTCCGTCGCGATCGCCGCCGACGCCGTCGCCCCTCCCAAGGTCACGACCGCCGCGGCGCCCGTCGCGGCGAAGCCCGTGGCCCTTCCGAACCTCGCGGACGGACCGTACGTCCTCGTGATGGAGGCGACGACGGTGGACGGCGCTTCGGTGGACGGACATCTGCCGGACGCCGTGCACACGTTCCCCGTGGACACGGAGATCGTGGGCTCCACGGTGAACCTCATCGTCACCCAGACGACGACCGTCGGCACGAACACCCTCGTCAAACGCACGCGCATCGCGACAGGAACCCAATCCGGTTCTTCGGTGTCGCTCCGCACGATGCAGATGGGGGCGAACCTCACGGGCACGCTCCAGCCCGGCACGGCACCGTCCGCCAAGGGAACGTTCACCGTCAGTCAGGCAGGGCACTCGTTCGGTGGGACGTGGTCGCTCGCGATCGACACGTCGCCGCGGCCGAAGTTGCCGAAGAACGACAACACGCCGGGGAGTGGAAGTACCGGCAACAACCGCACGCAGGGCTGGACGGATCCGGGCGACACGACGAACGCAGGTTCGACGTCGAGCGGAACGTCGAGCGGATCCACGGGCAACGCGTCCGGCGGCTCGTGGTACAGCGGCATCTCCGATTGGTTCTCGGGCCTCTTCTCGTGGGGGCAGGGGACGACTCCGTCCCAGACGGGGTCCAACAAGCCGGGCAACACGGGCGCGTACTGCCCGAACCCGCCGTGCAAGCCGCTCAAGCCCTTCGGGAAGTGACCCGCGGGAACGGACGCGCCGGTGCCCCGCACTGGTCC
Source organism: Polyangiaceae bacterium (assembly GCA_046351475.1). Lineage (GTDB taxonomy): Bacteria > Myxococcota_A > Polyangia > Polyangiales > Polyangiaceae > JAXLYL01. The sequence goes on along the minus strand of JAXLYL010000005.1, from coordinate 239,622 downwards.
GGCGCGTGTCCCGTCCCGTAAGCTCCGTCCATGGACGGACCCGATTCGTACCGCTACGGAGAACGTGACGTCGCCCCGATGCCGACCCGAGAGCTCCGCTTCGGAGAGGGGCGCATGTCGGCGACGGTCACGCTGTTCCTCGGCGTGCTCAGTTTCCTCGCGGTCCTCTGTTTCCATTTTCCCGAGTACCTGACGACGCCGAACCTCCGCGAGGTCTACGACGTCGACCTCCTCCGCACGATCCTCCGCGTCGCGTTGACCATCGCGCTCGTGTTCGGCGTCTTCAACGTCGTCCGCGCCACCGAGCACCGGCGCATGGCGGCCGTCGGCCTCCTCGCCGCGGGTCTCGCCGTCGTGTGCGGCGGCTACCAGGTGCAGGGCCGCGCCGTGGCACCGCAGCCGATGTTCGTGGGCGTCGACTGGTTCGTGCTCGATCTCCTCGGCTCGGTGCTCCTCTTCGTCGTCATCGAGAAGGTCATCCCGAAGTACGCGAACCAAGCCATCTTCCGCCCCGCATGGAGGCTCGACCTCACGTACTTCACCATCAACCACGTCCTCATCGGCCTCATGCTCATCGTGGCGAACGGCTTCGCGCCGCGGGTCTTCGGATGGGCCGTGCACGAGGGCGTGCGCACCTGGATGCATTCGCTGCCTCTCCCGCTCGAAGTGCTCGTCCTCATGCTCGCGGCGGACTTCGTGCAGTACTGGGTCCACCGCGCGTTCCACGAGGTTCCGGCGCTCTGGCGGTTCCACGCCGTGCACCACTCCGCCGAGTACATGGATTGGCTCGCGAGCTCGCGCACGCACCTGTTCCAGACGCTCACCGATCGCGCGCTCGTGATGGTGCCGCTCTACCTCCTCGGTCCGTCCCCCGCGGCGTTGAACCTCTACGTGGTCGTGGCCGCGTTCCAGGCGGTGTTCGTCCACGCCAACGTGTCCGTGAAGTTCGGTCCGCTCAAGTACCTGTTCGTGACGCCCCAGTTCCACCACTGGCACCACAGCAAGGACAAGCCGGCCATCGACACGAACTACGCCGTGCACATGCCCGTGTGGGATTTCCTCTTCCGCACGTTCCACCTCCCGGGCGATCACTGGCCCAAGGAGTACGGCACCGTGCATCCGCTCCCGCCGTCCCTGGGCGGTCAGTTCGTCTACCCGTTCCGGCGGGACGGCGTCGAGTAGTCCGCCGGGCGTCCGGACGTTCGCCGGATCACCGCGCGGAACGTCGCAGGGCGGCGTCGCGGAGACGTTCGTCGTCGGGCAACGTGAGCACCGTCTTGCCTTCGGGGGTGGCGATCGTCCACGTCTCCATGCGACCGCGGTACTTCGGGGACTCGACCGGGTACTTCGTGTCGAGTCGGTAGTGGCTCGCGAGGAGCTTGCCCGCGTGGAGACCGTCGGGCAGCACGCGTTCCACGACACCGTCGAAGAGGAACCGTGTCTTGCCCGTGGCCACCTCGACGGCGTGCGCCGCCGTCGACGTGACCCACGCCGGCGTCGTGAAGTAGACGGTCTTGCCGTCGCCATCGAGTTCGAGTCGTTCGAACCCCACGAGCATGGCCTCCGGCGGATCCGATTCCGCCGGGGACCGACTCTCGAGCACGCTCCGTGCGGGCTCCGCTCCACGCGCGACGCAGATACGCGTGTGCGGGACGTCGTCGGTCGCCGCCGCTTCCATGCGCGACGGATCGCGTTCGAGGAACGCGCGGACGCCGCCGTCCTTCGACGTGACCGTGCTTCCTTCCACCGGCTCGCTGCACACCGCGGAGACCTTCGCGCGGACCGTCGCGATCGGAGCCGTTGTCCCGCTCGGTACCGCCTTCGCGAAAGGGGCCGCCGTCGCGGCTGCCGAGGGCATCGCCGTCGCGGGTTTGGACGCTTCACGCGGCTTCGAACAGGCCGGCAGGACGAGACCGAGCGCGAAAACGAGCGCCGTGGTGCGCCGGGGGGAGGACGGCATCCGTGCATCGTCATCGATCCCCCCGATTCGTGCAACGCGGGCTTCCGCCGGTGGGGCCGGGGTCCCGAGTTCGTGGCCGTCCGGATGTCGGCTATCCTCGAGCCGTGCATCGGACCTACGGAAGGCCGTCGAGGAAGCGGAGCGCCTTCGCGGTCTCCGTCTTCGTCTCCGTGCTCGGGGCGCTCGTCGCGTGCGGCTCGGACCCGACCGGCATCACGTTCGTGCCGTCGTCCCTGGTCCGGTGGGAATCGGGTGTACGGGTCACGATCCGGGTGTTCCGTCCTTCGGGCGCGCTCGTCTTCTGCCGGAGCTACACGGTCGACGAGGCGTCGTCCCCTGGCGAGACGATCTCGCTCCTCGATCACGAGTCCTCCCTAGCGCTCGCTCCGGGATCCACGCGCGACGAGACCGTCCGCGTCGTCAGCGAAGTTTTTCCGGCCGGTACGGCGGACGTCTGCGAGGGGAGCACGACGGTGCCGATCGCGCGGACGGTCGGCATCCTCCGTTACGTCGAAGGATCGACGCTCCGCCTCCGGAGCGTGTTCGACGCCTCGTGCCTCGGCGTCCTGTCCTGCGATCCACTCTCCGAGACCTGCTCCCACGGCACGTGCGTCGGCGCCGACGTCGCCACCCGATCGGGGAAGGTCGACGAGGCGTGCTTCGATCTCCGGGCGTGTCCCGAGCTCGCGCGCCTCGCTCCGACGTCGGACCCTTGTGCGTTCGCGATTCCAGTGGACCCGACGCGCGGTTACGTCGCCGTCACGCTCCGGTTGGACCTCGAGGACGTGCCCGAGGGTCCCCTCCGTGCGGCGGCGATCCTCACCGAGAGCGACGTCGCGTCGCCGTCCCCGGGGATCGTCGTCCTCGGCGAACGCATGTGCGACCTCCGGAAGACGGGCGTCGTCGAGGACGTCTACTTCGGCTACGCGTGCTCGGCCCCCGCGCCTTCGGCGACGCTCTGTCCACTCTCCGTGGCGGACGACGCGCCGAACCTCGGCGACGTCCTCGGTGGGAGGACGACGTCCGACGCGTCGGTGCCACGGGACGGCACGGTGCCTCCCGACGCGAGCGGAGACGCCACCGAAGAATTCCGCGATTCGCCGGTGCTCCCGACCGACGGCTCCGTGGATTCGTCGTCGGACCGTGCGGCGACCGACGCGGCGGACGGAAGCGCCTCCGACGGGGGCGACGGCGACGCGGCCGATTCGGGAGGGACGACCGGGGGAGACGGAGGGCCGGTCGGCGTCCATCGCCTGTCCTGCGGTCCGTCCATCCAGTGCGATTTGGACACCGTCCCTCCGACGGGCTGCTGCGTCGCCCCTTCCGCCCCCCCCGCCTGCACGTCGAACCGCGGTTCGTGCACGGGGTCGATGTTCATGTGCGACGACGTCCAAGATTGCCAGGCGACGGAAGAATACGTCTGCTGCGCCACGGAGGACTCCGCGAATCCGGGCCCGTACCTCGGCTCGCTCTGCTCCACGACGGATCTCTGTACCGTGCGCTTCAAGCACCCGCTCTGCAGCCGCGACCACCGCGACTGTCCGCCGGGAAAGACGTGTTCGGGCCGCGCGGCCGATGGACCCGTCGCCTCCGTTTGCGAGGACCAACCCGTCCCATCGGTGGCGTGTGGCGTGTCGAACTGCGTCGCGGATTCGAGCCGATGTTGTTCGCAGTTCGCGACGCCGGTGTGCCAACAGGTGGGAAGCTGTCCGCTGGACGAGATCTCGTGCGACGACGCCGCCGACTGTTCGTCCGCCGGGCCCGTGTGCTGCCTCACGGACTTCGCCGGCCACGTGACCTCCGCATGTTCTTCCGGTTGCACGGGCAGCCAGGAAGTTCTCTGCAGCGACGACAACGAGTCGTGTCCTCGGGGAATGGTGTGCGCGCCGCCGACGTCCCGACCGTACGGTCGTCGCACGTGCCGACCGAACCCGTGACGTCGGGCCGGCGCCGCGTCAGGGCGCCGTGTACTCCGTGCGCCCGTGGGGCACTCCGACCGTCGCCGTCGCCGCGTCCGTCGCGGCCCCGTCGACCGCACCGTCCGACGCGTCGACCGTCGCGGCGTCGATGCCTCCGTCCGCTGCGGGAGGCACGTACGGAGAGAGTCCGGGAAAGGCCATGGGCAAGGCGCGCACGCGGCCGCTCGCGTCCAGCGTGTAGTAGGCGAGATGAAGGTGCGGCTCGGTGCTGAATCCCGCGTTGCCGACCTCCGCGAGCACGTCGCCGGCGCGGACCACGTCGCCGACCTTCACCTTCGCGCTGCCCTTCCGGACGTGGGCGTACATCGACCATCGTTTCGTCCCGCCGTCGGCGTGCTCGACGATGACCTTCGAGTTGCGCATGGGGGAGTTGGCGGCGTTCGTGACGGTTCCGTCGTTGTCGGGCACGTCGTCGACCACGTCGACGACCGTTCCGGCGGCGACGGCGCGGATCGGTGCGCCCCACACGAAGTAGCTGGCGTTCTTCGTGGCGTCCCCGTCGTGCGTCGCGCGCGCCGAGCCCACGTCGCGGAACATCACGAGGTCGTAGGCGTAGCGTTGCTCCGGGTACTGGAAGTGGGTATGGAGCACGGTTTCCCCCTGGCCGTTCGCCCACGAAGCGACTCCTGCGAGGGGAGGCGCGAGCACCGTCGGCACGCCGCGGCCCACGTCGAACGAACGGGTCAAGGTCCGCGATTCGGTCCCCACGCGGACGTCGACTTCGGCATCGACGGACCCGGTCACGAAGCTTTCGGGGACGGCGAACGCGTCGAGGAACGACGCGAGTCCCTTCGGGCCGCCGAGCACCACCTTCGACGTCACGTCGCGATCGTCCACCGTACGGCCCGCGGAATCCTTCAGTACGAGCCGCAGCTTCCGTACGGACGCCGTGTCGCGGGACGTGGCGACCACCTGTCCCACGATCGTGAGCCAACTCTGCCCCGACGCGAGGCGCACGGTCTCGAGGGGACCCATGACGGCGACGTACGCGTCGTCCGAAGGGACGGCCGGCGGTCCTGCGAATCCCTGCCGCACGATGGGCACGGGGAGGATGGCCGTCGACGTGGCCCCCGTGGCGTCGACCGCGTCGATCCGGAAATGCGCGTGGGTGACCGGCGTCGACCAGTAGAAGCTCAGGTTGCCCTTCGCGTGACCTCCCGCCGCGAGGGCGAGGGGAGCGCCGAAGAAGGTCTTGCCGTCCACGACCGAGTCGTTGACGAACATCGTGTAGCCCCCCTCGGACACGAAGGCGAGGGGCGAACGCGTGAGGGTGCGGGCGATGGTTCCCCGGTTCTCGAGATCGTAGGCGACGCGGAAGGATTCGATGCCGTCGAGCGCCAACGCGTCCAGGGACGACGTGGCCGTGAAGACGAGTCCCGGGGAGGCCGCGTCCGCGAGCGCGCTCGCGCCGTCGACTTCGCCCGCGTCCCCCGGGTTGCCCGAGCTGCCCGCCGTGCCGGACGTTCCCGTGGTGTCCCTCGGAGGATCGGAAGAGCACCCCGCGAGCATGCGGAGCGACGTCGCCGCGACGCCGCATCCCACGAACGCGACGATCGCGAGGGAGAGCGGAACGCGGCGCGGGCGGTGAGGCGGGAGGGACGACGACATCGTGGCGCCGTCATGGCACGGTCACCGCGACGAGGGCAGACCCGCCGTTGGGCGCGATCCCGTTTCCCCAGTTGCCCGCGACGTTCGTGGCGATGCCGGCGTACGTGAATTGGAACCGGGATCGTCCGCGATCGAAGGTGTACGCGTGGGGAAGGTTCGCCGTCGAGGTCTTCACCGAACGGAGGATTCCCGCCGGAGAAAGGCGCGCGAAGAACCACGGAGTGTCCCCCGACGTCCGCGGCAATGGGACGTCGCCGATGCCTGCGAGACCCGAGAACGTTCCTTGGAGGAACACGTCACCGTCGCTTCCGACGTCGAGCGCCTGCACGGCGAACATGCCGGCGTCCCCGAGCTTCTTCGCGGACAGGACCGCTCCCGTGGCGCCGGCGTACTTCGCGAACAGGATGCTGCGGGTCGTCGCGAGGTACCGCGTCGTCCCGACGAAGAGCTGGTTCGAGAACGTCTGCGCCACGTACAGGTCGTTCGCCGCGTCGAACGCCATGGCCGACGCGAGGGTGAAGTTCTTCGCGTCGAACGTCGTGTCCCAGAGATACGCTCCGGTCGACGAGTAGCGGACGACCACCGTCGTCCCGAAGTTCGGAGCCGTCCGGGCACCGCCGCCGAAGTCGAGCGCACCCGCGTTCATGGTGCCCATGACGGCCACGCCGCCCGAAGCATCGGCCACGACCTTCGACCAGGTCAGTTGGGGCGAACCGACGGGCACCGACTGCGTCTTCACCCAGACCGCCGAAAGGTCGCTCGTGCGGTAGCGGCCCACGAGGTCGACCCCTGCGTGTCGCCTCCGCCGAGGGGGCCCGCGCCGAGATCGACGTTGGCGCCCCGGTAGTACCCCACGAGGATCAGGTCACCGTCCGACGTCTTGCCCACCGCTGCGAGGGTCGACGAGCCGGATGCCGACGACAGGCTCCCGAGGCACTTCGAGGCCATGGCCGTCCCGTCCGACGTCGCATACTTCGCGAGGAACGGGATGGATCCCTTCGCGCTCGCGAGCGAATTGAAGGTCGGGTGCGGACCATTCGCGGTGCAGCCGAGAGTGGTCCCGCCGACGTCCGCAGAGATGCCTTCGTAGGTTCCCACGACCACCGGATTCGCGGAGGCGTCGAGCGAAACGCCGAACGCCCGGAACGCCGTGGGCTCCGGGGCACCTTGCGTCTTCGCCCATACGGGAGCGACGTTGCCCGGGCTGGGATGCTTGACGAGGAAGAAGTCCCGACCGGCATTGGATACGACGCCGGAACCGTAGTTGATCGATCCGTTCGTGCCGTTGCCGAACGTGTCGCCGACGGTGAACAGATTGCCCGAGGCATCCACCACGGAGCTCCGGATCCCCGAGCAATCGATGCCGCTCGCGTCCGTGCACGTCGCCACGCCCATTGTCGTGTAGGCGATGGCGAAGGTCGCCGTGTACACGGGCGTGCCGGCGGCGAACGTCGCCGTCACGGTCCGTGACGCCGCCATGGTCACGGTGCAGGTCCCGGTCCCCGAGCAGCTTCCTCCACCCCACCCCGTGAACGTCGAATCGGCGTACGGCTCCGCCACGAGCGTGACGTCGTCGGTGGTGAGGTACTTCGCGGAACACGTCGCGCCGCAATCGAGGACGGGCCCGGCGCTCGGCGCGGTCTGCCTCACGCGTCCGACGCCCACGCCCGACTTCGTCACCGACAGCGTCTGCACGGCCGCGCACACGCCGGCCGAACAACGTGAGCTCGAGCAGTCGTAGTCGGTCCCGCACCCGCGACCGAGGTTGCACGACGTGCACGCCGGGCCGCCGCAGTCGATGTCGGTCTCGAAGCCGTTTTTCGCACCGTCGTTGCACCGCGGGATCGCGCAGACGGACGCCGTGCAGACACCGCTCCCGCAGTCACTCGCGTTCGCACACGCGGAACCCGGACCGCACGACCTGCAGTCCCCTCCGCAGTCGACGTCGGTCTCCGCGCCGTCTTTCACGCCATTGGAACAGCCGGGGCCAGGGGGGATGGTTCCATCCATGCCGCCGTCCGAGAGGGTCGCGTCGGTGCCCGCGTCGCCGGAGGTTCCGGCGGTCCCTGACGTACCGGACGTGCCGGACGTTCCGGACGTTCCGGACGTACCTGACGTTCCGGACGTCCCCGACGTTCCGGACGTCCCCGACGTTCCGGACGTCCCCGACGTTCCGGACGTCCCCGACGTTCCGGACGTCCCCGACGTTCCGGAGGCTCCTGCGGTACCCGACGTCCCTGACGTCCCCGCGGCACCGCTGGCGCCGCTGCCACCGGAGGTGCCGTCCGTGCCTGCGGACTTGCACGCGCCGTTCACGCACGTGGAACCCGCGGAGCAGTCCCGTGCCGTGCGGCACTCGGCGCGGCAAGAACCGAAGGCGCACCGTTGTCCGACGGGACAATCGGACGCGTAAGCGCAGGAGAGCCCCGCGGTACCGGAATCGGACACGAGGACGGGAAGGCCTCCGTCGACCAGCTCGGGAACGTCCGCGCACGCGCCGGCCGTGCACACTTGGCCCGGGACGCAGTCCTTGTCGCTCGAACACTGATCGCGGCACTTGCCGTCCCGAGCGCACACTTGGGTGCCCGGACAGTTGGAGTCGTACGAACAGCCCGACTCCTCCTTCAACTGGCACACGAAGTACGGACGATCGCCGATCACGCACCGTTCCCCGGCCGCGCAGTCGCGGGAGTTCTGGCATTCGTTGTGGCACTTCTCGAACGCGCAGACGAGCGGGGCGTTGCAGTCGCTGTTGACGGCACACCGGCCGGCGAGGGCACGCGACGTCGTGTCGGTGGCCTCGTCGTTCGTACATCCGCCGAACGCGAAGGCCAGGGTCGAGAAGACCAGGGCACCCCAGGGGCGGGCCGCGCGCGCGGCCTTCGGAGACGGGGAGCGGGATCCGGACGATCCCTCGGAGGTGGAGTGCGTCATGATCGGTCTCTCAGTGGAGTTGGAGGACGGCGACGGGGCGGAAGCCGGTCATGTCGACGGGCCAGCTCTGGAACTGGGAGGTGAGGTACATGAACGCGTAGCGGCCCATGGACCCGTCGAAGTCGACGCTCGCCGGGTACTCGGCCGCGAACGTGTTGAGGCTGAGCACGCTTCCCGTGCCCGTGTAGCGCACGAGGAACCAACCCTTGTCGTTCACGTTCCGCGGGAGCTGCACGCCGTCGACTCGGGGCCAGGGCGTGGTCGTCGTCGCGAGGAGCAGGATCTCGCCCCAAGGACTCACGTCCACGCGGAGCGCGCTGCCGACGCTGCTCCCCGACGCACCGATCGCGTCCGACCAACGCACCGAACCGTCCGGAGCCGCGAATTTCGCCACGACCACGTCCCTCGCGCCCACGGCGGTCCGCGCCGGTTTGCCGGGCAGGGTCATCGTCCCGGAGTGTGCGATCGCCACGTACGGATCCCCGTGGCCGTCCACGGTCAACGCGGCGTCGGAGGACTGGAACGTGTCCTGCGAGGTCACCATCTGATCCCAGAGGTAGGCCCCGTCCGGTCCGAGATGGAGGAGGAAGAGGGGCGTGTCCGCCGTGCTCCGGAGGAAGCCGCCGAAGCTGAGCGTTCCCGTGAAGGTTCCCAGGATGGTGGTGGACCCGTCGTCGGCGACGACCACGGACGAAGGCACGACTCGGGTGCTGAAGTTCGTGGCGATGGGGATCGTCTTCACCCACACCGGCGATCCGTCCGCGGCCCGGTAGCGCGCCGCGAAGAGGCCGGACGCGGAAGGCTCCGTCCCGAGTCCGAGGTCCACGCCGGTCCCCCCGTACACGCCCGTGACCACGACGTCCCCACCGCGGGCGACCGTCGCGGCGTCGACGGCGATCATGCCCGTGGCGCCTCCTCCCCGGCACGACGCGCCGAGGGGGGTGCCGTCGGCCGCCGCGTACCGCGAGATGAACATGGGGTTCGAGGGGCCGTGACCGAGCACGTAGGCGGTCGATCCGTTCATGCATCCGAGTCGCCCGGTACCGAGCCCGACGTCGTTGCCCGTGTACGTTCCGGCGACGACCGGCTCCTCCGCCGCACCGAGACCGAAGGCGAGCGTCGCGAAGGACGCACCGGTCGTGTTCCCGTCGAGGTACGTCCAGAGGCCCGTGAAGCCGAGCGCGGCGTGCTTCACGAGGAAGAGGCCGTGGCCGTCCCATTGACCCGGCGTGCCGGGAAACGAGAATCCGTAGTCCGTGGTGCCGACCGTGTAGAGCGCATGCGTCGAGTCGAAGGCGATCCTCCGACGACGCAGTCGTCGTGCCGGTCGCAGTCGTTCCCTTCGGAGTCGTAGCTGAACGATCCCACGGCGGTGAGCTTGGGAATACCCGCCGTGAACGTGGCCGTCACCGATTGGTTGGACGCCGTCGACACCGAACAAGCCCCGGTCCCCGAACATGCGCCGCTCCAGCCGGCGAACGTCGCGTCGAGGTAGGGCGTGGCGGCGAACGTCGCGGTGCCACCGATCGCGTACGCACCCGTGCAGGTCGGTCCGCAGTCGATGGTGACGGGGGGGGCGCTCGGCTGACGCACGCGGCCCGCACCGGTTCCGGTGCGCGACACGGTGACGGTACGTGTCGCCGAGCAGGTCCCGCCGACGCAATAGCCGCTCTGACAGTCCGCGTGGACGTTGCACGTCTTCCCGATGGCGCAGCCGGCGCACACGCCACCGCAATCCACGTCGGATTCGGCGCCGTCGGTCATGCCGTTCGCACACCGGGCCGCGTCGCACGTGCCGGAACAGAAGCCCGTGGCGCAGTCCGTCGGGACGGAACACTGCGCCCCGAGGCCGCACCGCTTGCAGGAACCGCCGCAGTCGGTGTCGGTCTCGTCGCCGTCACGCCGACCGTTCGAACACGAAGGTCCGGCATCGATCACGTCGGGGCGAGCGTCGGAAGATGCGTCGCTCGCGCCATCCTTCGCGGCGTCCACGCCGGCGTCGTTGACGGTCGCGTCGGTCCCCGCGTCGCCCGAGGTTCCCGAGGTTCCCGAGGTTCCCGAGGTTCCCGAGGTTCCCGAGGTTCCGCTGGAACCCGAGGTTCCACTCGTACCCGAGGTTCCACCCGTTCCCGAGGTTCCCGAGGTTCCGCCCGCGCCCGACGATCCCGACGCGCCGCTGGCGCCCGACGCGCCGCTGGCGCCCGAGGCGCCGCTGGCACCGGACGTGCCGCTCGATCCCGCCGTCGACGTCTCCGTGCATCGGGACGTCACGCACGCGCGACCCGTGGGACAGTCGCGGTCCTCCCGGCATTCGACGGCGCAGCGTCCGGCCGAGCACACGAGGGGCTCCGCGCAGTCGGACGTGTAGGCACACGGCTCTCCGGCGTCCGCGCCGGAGTCGATCGCGACGAGGGGATTGCCGACGCCGCTGACTTCTCGATCGTCCGCACACGCTCCGCGTGCGCAGATCTGCCCGGGGGTGCAATCGCGGTCGGTGGCGCATTGGTCGCGGCACTTGCCGTCCCGCGCGCAGACCTGGGCGCCGACGCACTGGCTGTTGTACTGGCAGCTCGATTCCTCGGGGAGCTGGCAGACGAAGTAGGGCTTCTCGCCGGACACGCAGCGTGCGCCGTCCGAGCAATCCCGGCTCGACTCGCAGGCGTTGTGGCACTTCTTGAACGCGCAGATCAGGGGATCGTTGCAGTCGGAGTTGACGACGCAACCGCCCGCCAACGCGCTCCCCGTGGGCGCGCTCGACGTCCCGTTGCATCCCGACGACACGCCCGCGACGAACCAAACCGCCGCGAGCGCCGCACCCACCCTGCGTCCGTGTCTCACCACGGAGAGTCAGGGTAGATCGAATTCGCGGTTTCGAAACGTCCGTCGTCGCCGGCCACTGGACGCTCTTCCGCTTGGCGCCCCGCGTCAGGAAGGAAGCACCGTGCGCGTGCTAGCGTGGAGCCGAGGTCCCCTACGCGTGCCCCTCGTCCCGACGATCAGCGTCCTCGTCCTCCGTCCCGTCGTCGCGTTCGTCGCGGCACGCGGCGCGGACCCGGAGGCCTTCCTCGCCCGCATCGGCGTCGACCGCGGGACGCTCGAGGACGACGGAGCGCGCGTCTCCGTTCACAAGCTGCCGCGCATGTTCACCTGGGTGGTCGAGATGACGGGGGATTCCGACGCGGGCCTTCATCTCGCGGAATCGGCCTCCTTCGATTCGTTCGGCCCCATCGGCCTCGTCGCCGTCGCGAGCGAGACCCTGGGGGACGCATTCCGCCGCGTGGTCCAGAGCACGCGCTACCTCCTCGGCACGGACGCCTACGAACTGCGGACCGACGGTGCGACGACGTCCCTCGTGGCGCCTCGACCCTTCTACGCGCCCGTCGATCGTCACGCGGCGGAGTTCCTGCTCGGAGTGCCGCACCTCTACTCGCGCGCGGTGTCGGTCCGACCGTGGACGCCGACGTCCGTGAGCTTCGCCCATCCGAAGCCCGCGAGCTCCCGGGAACACGCCCGCATCTTCGGATGTCCCGTGCGGTTCGACGCGCCCGAGGACGCGCTCCACTTCCCGACGGAGCTCGCCGAGAGTCCGTCGAAGCTCCGGTCCGACGGTCTCGTCGCCACGCTCCTCGCGACGTCGAAGGAACTCGGTACGGATCGGCACGACGAGACCGACGTCGTGGCCCGCGCGCGCGTGTTCGTGTGGCAACGTCTCCGATCCGGGGACGTGCACGTCGAGAGCGTCGCGAAGGACATGGGGCTCTCCACGCGGACGCTCCAGCGCGAGCTGGCGCGGGCGAAGACCTCCCACCGCGAGGTGCTCGACGAGGTCCGATCCGCGTTCGCGCGTCATCTCCTCGCGCGGGACGATCTCCGCCTCGTCGACGTCGCCGTTCTCCTCGGATTCGCGGACCAGACCGCGTTCCAGAAGGCCTTCGTGCGGTGGACGGGCACGTCGCCGGCGAAGTTCCGGAAGAACGAGAAGTAGGCCGGATCGTCGTCGATCCGGGCGCGCCCGACGATTGGCGCGTTCGACCAAGATAGGCTCCCTGGAAATCGTCAGTCTGAGCGTCGAGGTGATTCCCTTGAACGCACGCCGCTCGACGCTCCACTCCACGCTCCTCTCCCTCCTCCCCGTTCGCTCCACGTTCCTCGCGGCCGCGTCGGTCGCCGTCGTCCTCGCGACCGCCGCGTGCGGTTCGTCGTTCCCCGAGGCGTCGGACGATCCCGTCGCGCGCGACGGCGGTGCCGCATCCTCCGATCCCGGTGCCCGCGATTCCCTCCCGCCCGATGCCGGTCCGGTCTCGGCCCCGGCGGAAACGGATCGACGTCGGACGCGAGCGTCCCCACGCCGGTGGCCTTCCCCCCGAAGACGACGCCCGCGGGCGAGGTCTTCTGGGCGGCGTTCAACCAGGGGCGGTACGACCGCATCGGTGACGTGAAGAAGAGTCTCGACGACGCGATCGTCGCCGCGCCGAAGGACGCCTACTTGAAGCGCCTCTCCGGACTCGCGTCGTTCTGGCAGGTCGCCGAAGCGGGACGGGACCCGAAGCTCGGCCCGCTCGAACAAGCCATGACCGCGTTCAAGGTCGAGTCCCTACTCTCGGCGTCCAAGGCCGACGACCCGGAGGATCCTTGGACCTCCTGCTTCCTCGGCATCATCCAACACCGCATGGCCCGGGTCACCGGCGACGCGGCGAAGGCCAAGAGCGCCGCCGCCGAGTTCGAGCGTGGCATCGCCAAGTACCCGGCCTTCACGACCTACTGCCGCGCCCTCGCCCAGAGCGACTCCCCGCGCGGATCGGACGAGTTCCTGCGATCGCTCGACGACTTCCGTCGCGTCATCGCCATCTGCCAACCGGACGTCACGGAAGCGACGCCGGTCGCGACCTCGTCGGCCGGCATGGACCGATGCACGCAGCGCGCCCGTGTCCCCCACGGGTACAACGGCTTCTGGCTCAGCGCGGGCGACGTGTTCCTGAAGGCGGGCAAGAAGGATCTCGCGAAGGCCTACTACGGCAACGCGAAGCTCGCCCACTACGCCGACTGGAGCCTCAAGTCCGTCCTCGAGGACCGTCTCGCGAAGCTCGAAGAGAACGCGGCGCGGTTCGCGGACGCCGACACCTCGAACGACCTCGTCCTCTCGATCGCCGGTCCGAACACGTGTGTCGGCTGCCACTCGGCGAAGTGAGGTCGACGCCAGGGGCGCTCCCGTCGTCTCCAACGCCCTCCGGTGAGGAAGGCGTTTGGAACGCGACCCGCTGGTGGTAGGTTCCGCCGGCCATGCACGCCTTCTCTCGCCCGTTCCTCACGTCCGCCCTCGCTTCCTTGCTCCTCGCGACCGCCTGCTCCGGATCCGGAATGACCGCTCCGGAAACGGCCCGAAACGCGGCGCCCGCGCGGAAGAGCGACATGACGCCCGAAGAAGCGCAGGCCACCCTCGACTCCGTGCGCGACAAGCTCTTTCCCGAGAGCGCGAAGAATCCCCTCCAAACGCCGGCGTCCCTCGACGACGTCGAGGCGATTCTCAACCTCGATCAGATCGACCTGTTCGCGGCGGGCGTGAAGTTCGCGAAGGCGGACAAGTCCCCGCGCGGAATCGCCTTGGCCGCCCAGATCGAGCTCTCGTGGGGAGAAAACCTCCGACTCCTGGCCCACGCCGCCGACGAAGTTTCCGCCGAACTTCGCGAGGAGCGTCGCGCGATGCAGCAGGCCGTCGCGACGGGGAAGGGGAGCGCGGACCAGAAGGAGCAGCTCGCCGCCCTCGACACGTTCATCCGGAACGAAGAGGGGCTGCTCGATGCAGCGTCGGCTCTCGCGCCCGTCCACATCCAGGAAGGCGTGCGGATGGCGGAGGTCCTCGTCCGCAAGGCACCGACGGACTACGAAGGATACCGCGTGCTCGCCGACTACTACCGCATGGTCGGCGATTGGAACGCGTTCGACGTCGCCGTGAAGGACGTCGAGCGCCTGCGTCCCGAAAGCGTCGGCTTGAAATTCGTCAAGGCCGTGGCGCTCGCCGAGCGTGACCAGGACTTCGACGGCGCGAACAAACTCCTCGCCGAGGCGCTCGCGAAGAACCCCAAGTTCGCGCGTGCCCAGGTGCAGGTGTTCGTCATCGCGTCGGGCCTCTCGAAGAAGCGCGAAGCACTGCAGGCACTCAAGGCCATCAACCCGAACCACCAACTCGTGCGCTTGGTCGGAGCTGTCTACGATCGCGTGTTCGAGGCCCGCGAGAAGCGTCGGAAGCGCGTGACGTCCTACGACTGGCGCAGCGGCGCCGCCGTGGACGGTCGCTGACGCCCGGCGCGTCACCCCGCTCTCTCAGGGCGCGAACTCCATGGTCCGCGGCACCGACGACGTCGCGACTTTCTGGTGCAGCGAGACCTTCGACCACCAGGACGCGGCGTCGCGTGCCGTCCAGGCAGGCAAGTCCACGGACTCGAGCGCGAGGGCGAGTTGGTGGACGCTGGCGTAGCGGTCGTCGGCGCCCTTTTCGAGACAGCGACGCACGACGTTCTCGAGCCGCTTCGCCGCCTCGTCCACGTCGGCGTCGAACGGTGGCGGGGCCTGGGTGAGGTGGGCCGTGATCATGGCGAGGTCCGTGGGAGGAAGGAACGGTTCGCGCCCGGTCAGCAGGAAGTACGCGAGCACTCCGATGGCGTAGATGTCCGTCGCGGGGCCCACGCTCGCCGGTGAAACGAACGCCTCCGGGGCCATGTACGCAGGCGTGCCCATGGGGCGCGCATCGCCTCGCGCCCCGCCCTCGACGTCGACGACCTTCGCGAGGCCGAAGTCGAGGACCTTCGCGTGATCGTGCACGCCCCCGTCGAACACAGCATGACGTTCGCGGGCTTGATGTCGCGGTGGATGAATCCCAGATCGTGCGCGTTGCCGACGGCTCCGCACACTTGTCCGAGCACGTGCCTCGCGCGAGCCGCATGCAGCGGACCGTATCGTTCGACGAGCTGTCCGAGGCTGAGTCCGTCGAGGTACTCCATGACGTAGTAGAACTCGCCGCTCTTCGAACGTCCGTAGTCGAACACGACGAGGGCGTTCGGGTGGGTGAGCCGGCTCGTGAGTCGCGCTTCGCGTTCGAAGAGCGCGAGGGCGTCGGCCGTGACGTTCGTCTTGCCGATCAGCTTGATCGCGGCCCGCCGTCGGAGGAGCCGATGGGTCGCCTCGAAGACCTGGCCCATGCCTCCCGCCCCGATCCGTCGGACGAGCACGTACTGACCGAGGGACTTGAGGTCGTCGAGTCGCGCCCGGAGCCGTCGCGAGGTCTCGGCCGTCGCGACGACCCACGCCGCGAGGAACGACACGACGAGACCGACGAGGACCGCGAGGACGACGGGCCAGGGTCGGCGCACGTGTTCGGTCGACAGGAGGACGGACCACCGCTTTCCACCGAACCGGATGTCCTTCTTGAAGCGGAGCGTACCCTTCCGCGGCTCGTCCGCGCCCGGTCGCGTGAGGAAGAGGCGCCGCTCCTCCTCCGTCGCGCCGTCTTCGTCGATCAGGGCGACGTCGCCGGAGGCGCCGCCCGAACTCCGGATGGCGGCCTCCGCCAGCGCCCTCAGACGGAAGAGCGCGATGACCGTTCCGCGGAACGCACCCGCACCGTCGAATTGCGGCAGGTACACCGCGACCGAATGGACGCCTTCGGGATCCTCCACGAGTCGGAACTTCGAGGTCACCGTGGTACCGCGGTGCGAACGTGCGAACGCGAGCAATGCACGACGTTTCGGTTCGAAGGCGATGTCGAGGCCGTCGAGGTTCTCGAGGTACGGCTCGAGGCGTCGGAGGACCGTGTACTCGTCACGTCGCGGCGACGGAACGAAGCGGCCCGAGGCGTCCGGCTCCCGGATCGTCCACGGCTTTCCCCGTTCCCGAGACATGCGTTCCTCGAACTCCGCGCGACGGGAGTCGACGACGACCTCCGCCCACTCGAGGGCCGTCATGCTCGGATGCCGATCGAGGAGCGGGCGCGCGAACGCGGCGAACGTCCGGGCGTCGTCCGCCGGCGCGGCCTTCGTGAAGGCGTCCACCGCGAAGATGCTCTCGAGGGGGGCCACGAAGCTCTCCTCGATGCGTGAAGCGACCGCCTCGGCGCGTTCGTCGAACCGGGTGGCCTCTGCGCGGTCGCCCCGGACGAGCACGACCCCGGCCACGAATCCGGTGAGGACCAGGCCGAAGGCGGCGACGGAACTCGCCATTCTCGACGACGCGATGGCGCGCGGCGAAGCGACCCGGGAGGCCCGGGGAGACTCCGAGGTCGAATCGTTCACGGACGATCGTTCGAGGGAAGGATTCACGCGCAGGAGCGCTCGACCTTCGGCCGAGCTTGCGACACTATCCGCCTCCGGGGGAGACATGGCAACCGAGCTCCGCGAGACCATTTCGCTGTTCGAAGAAACCCGCCTCGGGCTCGCGCGCATGGCCCTCGGCACCGCGACGGACTTGATCCGCGGTTTCGAACGGGCCACCGAGACCAGCGCGCACACGCTCCGCGTCGCGCGCGTCGGAGTGTGGCTCTGGTCCGCCGACGGGAAGGAGCTCCGCTGCGCGACGGTGTTCGACGTCCGCTCGGGACGCCACGAATCCGGAGCGACGTTGAATCTCTCCTCGCTGCGCGCCTATGCCGCCGCGCTCGAGTCTCGTCGCGTGGTCCTCGCGAGCGACGCCGTGAACGATCCCGATACCCGCGAACTCCGGGACACGTACCTCGTTCCCAACGGAATCAGCTCCCTTCTCGACGCCCCTCTCTACCGAGGAGGCGAGGTGATCGGCGTCGTGTGCCACGAGCACGTGGGCCCGGCGCGCACGTGGACGGACCGGGAAAGGGACTTCGCCGCGTCCGTCGCCGACATGATGGCGATCATGCTCGAGCAGGCCACCCGGATGGAACTCGAGGGAGCGCTCGCCGAACAGCGGGCACGTGCGGCGCGCGTCGAGCGCACGGAATCGCTCGCGCGCATGGGAGCGGGGCTCGCCCACGACTTCAACAACGTGCTCGCCGGCATCCTCCTCCGCGCCCAAGCCATCGGCCGCTTGCATCCGGGAGACAAGGCACTCGAGGACGCGGTCAAGGACCTCGTGAACGAAGCCCAATTCGGCGCCCGGCTCGTGCGCCAGCTCCTCGCATTCGCGAAGAAGGAACGTCCCAACCGGCTCGAACTGGATCTCGCCGAGGTCGTCGACCACTGCCGCGCGCACCTCACGCGAGCCGTCGACGGTCGCTCGGAGCTCGTCTTCGAGTTGGAACGCCCTTCCCCCATCGTGCACGTCGACCCGACGCACGTGGAACAGATCCTCGTGAACCTGATCGTCAACGCGCGCGACGCGTCGGCGAAGCGTGTCGTCGTGACCGTGCGCACGGAGGGCGAAGACGCGAGGCTCGAAGTCGCCGACGACGGTCGCGGCATGGACGCGGAGACACGGGAGCACGCGTTCGACCCGTTCTTCACCACCAAGGGGGACGAGGGATCCGGTCTCGGCCTGGCTTCGGTCCAGAGTCTCGTCCAGATGAACACGGGGCGCATCGACGTCACCAGCGATCCTGGAAGCGGGACCACGTTCGTGATCCGCCTCCCGCGGACCCGGTGAGGCGCCGGGCGCCGAGCGGGAAGCGCCTCGTCGCCGGCGTGTTCGCAGCGACGTTCCTCGCGCCCGTGCTCCTCGTGGCGGGCCTCTTCGCGCGCCATGCTTCCCGCTACCACGGGATCTGCGAAGCGGAGCCCCTCGACGTCCCCGCGCGACCCTGCGCCTACGGGGAGTACCTCGAGTCGTTCCTCGGGTCCTGGTCGATCCTCGGGATGTTCTACGTCGGCATCCTTGCGATGATGGTGGTGGGGACGGTGTCGTCGGCGGTGGCGCTCGTCGTGTGGTCCACGTCGCGGCGCGAGGACGTCCGGACGGAGCGCGCTCGGGACGACGCCTGACCGGACCGCTGCGTCACCAACCGAAGCGCTCCCTCGCCGCCTTCTCCAACGTCTCGCGGTGCGCGGGCGCCGCCAGGCCGATGAGAAGGCGCGCCCGTTCCTCCAGCCCCTTTCCGTAGAGGTTCGCGACGCCGTGTTCGGTCACGACCCAATGGACGTGTCCGCGGGTCGTCACGACGCCGGCGCCCGGGTTCAAGGTGGCGACGATGCGGGAGACGTCCTTCTTCGTCGTCGAAGGGAGGGCGATGATCGGTTTCCCGCCTTCGGACAACGAGGCGCCCCGCATGAAATCCATCTGCCCGCCGATGCCCGAGTACTGGTACGTGCCGATGGAATCCGCACAGACCTGACCCGTGAGATCGATCTCGAGGGCACTGTTGATGGCCACCACCTTCGGGTTCTTGCGGATGACGGAGGTGTCGTTGGCCCAGGACACGTCCCGGAACGCGACGGACGGGTTGTCGTGGACGAAGTCGTAGAGACGCCGCGTGCCGAGGACGAACGTCGTGACGATCTTGCCGCGCTCGACCTTCTTCCTTTCGTTCGTGACGACGCCCTTCTCCACGAGCGGGATCACGCCGTCGCTGAACATCTCGGTGTGGATGCCGAGCGCCTTGTGGTGTCCGAGGTGGGTCAGCACGGCGTCGGGGATCGCCCCGATTCCCATCTGGAGGGTCGATCCGTCGTCCACGAGCTCGGCGACCCGCTCGCCGATCCGTGCCGCCGCCGGGTCGACCTCGGCGCCGTACCGGACTTCCGGCAACTCGGCCGTCACGTCGACCGCCGCCGTGATCCGCGACACGTGCACGTGCGCGTCGCCCAAGGTGCGGGGCATCCGCGGGTTCATCTGCGCGATCACGATGCGCGCCGATTCGACCGCGGCGAGCGCGGCGTCGATGGACGTGCCGAGCGAACAGTACCCGTGGGCGTCGGGAGGCGAGACGTGCACGAGGGCGACGTCCACGGGGAGGGTCCCGCTCCGGAAGAGCGACGGAATCTCGCTGAGGAAGACCGGCACGTAGTCGCCCGAACGGTGGGCGACCCAGCCTCGCACGTTCGCGGAGACGAACAGAGAACGGAGCGTGAAGTTCGCCAGCACCTCGGGGCGGTTCCACGGAACCTCCCCGAAGGTGCTGATGGCCACGATCTCGATCCCCGTGAGCTCGCCCGCGCGCGCGAGGAGCGCCCCCAGGAGGGCTTGGGGCGTCGCCGCGCTCCCGTGGACGAATACCCGGCTTCCGCTGGGGACGTGGCTTATCGCTTCGTGGACGGAGACGCAGGAAATCATGGCCCTGGCATCCTACGTCATCCGGGCCGCTCGCTCGCGAACCGTCGCACGCGCCTCATTTGCACTTGGGAATGGTGGTGGCGAAGAGCTCGGTGCCGTCGCCCTGCTCGCCGCCGTTCGCCATGAGCAGGAAGTCCTCGGACGAGGTCTTGTAGGTCTTCCACTTCGAGAGCTCGGCCGTCACGTCCGAACCGCTGCCGTCCTCGCGCATCTCGAGCCATTCGCTCTCGTTGGAGCCCGGGATCTCCTTCGTGGAGCCGTGACGGTACGCCTCGATGCCCAGGTACTCGGGGAACGCCGTGTCGTAGAGGCCTTCGATGGTCTTGATGACGGAACCGACGTCTCCCGAGTAGCAGAGCCCCACGTAGTCGCTCGGATCCCACGTGGACTGGAACTCGATCTCGCGGCCGAGGGCCGTGTTGGCCTTCTCGAGCGCGTCGAGGACCTTCTGGAACGCTGCTCCGCCGGTCGCGCCGACGGTGATCGCTTTCTCGAACGGCGGCAGACGCTTCTTCGCGAGTTCCACGTTGAGCGACTCGAGGGGCACGTCCTTCCATTCGCTCGACCGCTCGTCGAACTCACGGCCGACGAGGGGGAAGGTGAGCGTGGCGCCTGCCTGCGCGGGACGCGCCGAGAGTCCGAGCGTCGCGCTCCCGGCCCGACCCATGAAGCGCGGGACGAAGGACGCTTCCGGATCGGAGTCACGGAAGGCGATGCCCGCGCCGACCTTTCCGAGTTCGATGGCGGTCTTCGAGTAGGTCTTCACGTCGAGGTAGAAGCTGAAGTCCTTCGCGCTGCCGTCCTTGCCGTCGATGCGGAGGACGTTCTTGCCGTTCGTCGTGTAGAACTTCGCGGTCGTCTTCTTCGAAGCCGCCTTCGACGCGTAGAAGCATTGGGCGTTCTCGGCCTTCTCGAGGACGAGGGTCGCCGTGTAGGACTTGAGCTTCTTCAGCTTCGCGATCCGCGGTTCGAGCACGTCGCGGTCCTGGGGAAGGATCTCGAACCCTTCTGCGCGCTCGATCTCGGCAATCGTCATGGTGCGCACGCTCTCGAACTTCGCCGTCAACGTGTCCGGGCAGCGTGCGGTGACCACCGCCGCTTCCGAGTCCCCCGAGCCCGCGACGGGACCCTCCTCCGAGGCGCCACTGCAGCCGGCGAGAACGAGGGCGGACGTGGGCAGGACGAAGAGAGCGAAGCGGGCAACGCGGAGCATGGGCAGGACCTTTCGACGACGGGAGCCCCGCGCTCTTCAATAGGTGTGCCTATGTAGGTAAGGGTGTGTGTCGTGCAAATTCAATGGGTTGGAAGGCGAAGTCGAGGGGGGTGGACCGGTTCATGGGGCAACCAGGTGGATCCTTCGATCCAGGGAGCCCCGACCTGGACACGCTCGCGTCGGCATCTCCAGACAGCCTACGCTCGAGCCATGGCTGACCTGGAGATCGCGCCGAGGCATCTCGTGATGGCCGTCGTGGTCCTCGTCGTGGGCGCGTTCGGATCCGTCTACGGGTGCGCGTTCGTCCGCGAGCGCGGGATGCGCGCCGAAGCCCGGCGCGTGTGTACGGTGCCCGAGACGAAGAAGCTCGAGGCGCCCTACCTCCTCGGCAAGGTCGCCGTGGTGACGAAGGAGGGGGCCTGGGAACGACTCCTCGGGGACTACCTGCCTCCCGGGCTCCGCGCCGAACGGGCCGCGGACATCACCACCTGCGTCGTCGTCGAATGGGGTCTCCGACCGGAAGACCTCCTCGAGGTCACGACCACGGTCCGCCGCGGGAACGCCGAGTCGTCGTCGAAGTCCCTCGCGGTCGCCACGGCCCAGACCGCGCGCGTCACGGTGGTCGACGTGACGATCCCCGCGGTCGTCGCCGTGAACACGTTCGAAGGGCAGGCGCCGCAAGGGTACCGATCGGACGGCACGGGGGACACGGATCCGTCCATCGGAGCGAAGCCCATCGACGACATCGAGAAGTGGCTGCACGCCCTTCCGAGGCGCTGACCGCTCGGGGTCTCAGGGACGCGCGAACTCCCATTCGTAGTTCACCTTCCCATCGAGCGAGACGCGGAGAACCATCTTGTCGCCTTCGATCGTGAGCTCTTGGATCTCCACTTCGCGTCCGACCGGGACGACCCAGGCCTTGTAGTAGTCGATGGTACTCGTGTGCACGAGCTTGTTCTTGGACGCGGTGGTCTTGTGCGAGACGGTCCACGCCTGTCCCCCGCCCATGTCGATGGTCGCCTTGCGGACCGGCTGACCGATGCCGCTGAAGGGCGCTTTGTCGAGGTAGCGGCCACCGATCTCGTCGCCGCAATTCACGACGAGGTAGGGGCCCGCTTCCTCGTTGTCGGGCAGGAGCGTGGTCGACGACATGCCCGCTTCGACGACGACCGAGTCGGCGCGCGAGCAGTTCGTCGGATTCACTTCGGGCTTCTTCACGATCTTCCACGTGCCGACGAACGGCGCGGCCTCGGCCGGGATCGACTTGCCTTCCTTGGTGCTCGCGGCAGCGGACTCGGTGCCGGGATCCTCGCCGTCGACCCCGCCGACCTGAGCGGAACAGGCCACCGACACCAGGGCGAGGGAGGCGAGCGTGACGGTCACGAGATTCCGAATCGACAGGACGTTCGCGGAGGGGAGGTTGGCCATGTCACCCCCTTCTGCACGACGTATTCCAATGTAGGTAGCCCATGAAAAATCCGAATTTCCCATGGATTGCGTTGGCGGAGCGGGGCGACGATTCCCCACCGGCGGAGGGCGATCGATCCGGGCCCCCTCGATGGGAACGTCAGGTCGGCGCGCGCCGCGAGGCCCGCTTCGCGGTGGCCCTCTTCGCGGTGGCCTTCTTCGCGGTGGCCTTCTTCGCGGTGGCCTTCTTCGCGGTGGCCTTCTTCGCGGTGGCCTTCTTCGCGGTGGCCCTCTTTTTCGGGGGCCTCCCGAAGGTGGCGTTCCCGTTCGGAAGTCTGTCGGGCGCCGCAGACGCCGATGCGGCACGCACCTCGCCGAGGCGATGCGTGGCGATCCGGATCACGAGCTTCTCCGGGACGGGTTCGTCGAGGGGAATGCGCAGGGTTCCGCGACCGCTCGTCTCGTACCGCGCGACCTCCTTCGCGAACGTGCGGAGGAGCGCGCGCGTCGCGGGGTAGAGGGCGACGTGCGACTTCCAGGCGGCCACGTGGAGGACCACCCTACCTTCCGTGTCCACGAAGGTCGGCATGTCGTAGGCGATGGTTTCCTTCACGCCGGGAGCGCCGGCATGCACCGCACGTCGGATCGTGGCGACGGCGCTCCGCGTGCGCGGAGACAGCTTCGCGAGGTACGCGTCGACGGAGGTGGGTTTCGCTTTCGCTGCCATGGGCACTTCCTCTCCGATCAGGAGCGCGCGGCGGCCCGGCGCGGGTCGCGCTTGGAGCCGACGTCTCCGAACAGCGTGTCGTAGGGGTGGAAGTTGAATCGTTCCACGAGCCGCTCGCAGAACGCGATGCCACGCACGGAGTTGCCGAGCGCGTCGAGACGCGGGGACCAGATCGCGAGGCCCATCACGTTGGGCACGACGACGAGGAGCGCTCCTGAGACGCCACTCTTCGCAGGCAGTCCCACGGTGAACGCGAACTCCCCCGAAAAGTCGTAGAGACCACACGACGACAGGAGCGAGAGGCACGAACGGACCGTCGTCGCGGAGAGGACACGTTCACCGGTCGTCGGGCACACGCCACCGTTCGCCAACGTTCCCGCGAGGACGGCCATCCGATCGCAGCTCGATTCGATGGAGCAGCACTGGAAGTAGAACTCGAGGGTTTCGAGGAGGTTCGTCCCTTCCGGGAAGACCTTCTTCTCCTTCATGAAGTAGCCGAGCGCGAAGTTGCGGTCGGCCGTCTGCTTCTCCGACAGGTAGACGGCGTTGCTGAAGCCGGCCTTCTTCCCGCCCGACAGCCGTTCCCAGTACCGCATCACGTGGTCGAACCGATCGGCGACCGACATGCCCCGCTGCACGAGCGAACACGTCGCGATGGCACCTGAATTGAGCATCGGGTTGTGGGGCTTGCCGTCCTTGTCGAGCGTGAGTTCGTTGAAGCCACGGCCGCTCGGCTCGCGCCCGACGGTGCGGTGCACGACGTCGACACCGTGCTCTTCCAGCGCGGCGCAGTAGAGGACGGGCTTCGTGCACGACTGGACGCTGAACGCGTCCTCCGCGTCGCCGAGCGCGAGACGCATGCCGTCGACGGTGCACAGGGCGGCGCCGAACTTGTCCGCCGGCACGCGCGCGAGCTGGGGAATGTAGCTCGCGACGGTGCCGGCGTGGTTCTCCCGGGTCTCCTCGAACAGCACGCGGAGCTCCGCGGAGAACGCGTCGAAGTCGGGGAAGACCGGGTTCACGGGAGTCAGGTCCCGCGCGTCACTTCGGACCGTGGCCGCCCGTGATCATCCACGGGATCCCGTACTTGTCGGTGAGCATCCCGAAGCCTTCCGCCCAGAACGTCTTCGTGAGGGGCATCTCCACCGATCCGCCCTCGGAGAGGGCCGCGAACGCGCTCTTCGCTTCCTCGACGCCGAGCGTGATCGACACCGAGAATCCCTGCGGCTTCTTGTAGCGATCCGGCGGCGCGTCCGACCCGAGGATCTGCGAGCTGCCGATGGTCATCGTGCCGTGGAGGGCCTTGCCATGCCACCCGGCGGGGACTTGGTCCTTCATCGGCGATTCCCCGAACGGCATGATGGACTCCACCTTGCCGCCGAACACCTTCGCATAGAACGCGAACGCCTCGGCCAACGTGCCCGGGAAGTTGAGATACGCCTGGATCATCGCGTCGTCCTTTCGAGGGCGCGGGACGCTCCCGCGCGGACCGCGGACCATACCCGAATTCCGGACGCGAAAACCGGATCCCAGGACCCTCGGAGCGTCGTCCGCGCGTCGTCGCGGACTCGGAGTAGTCTACGGCCCGTGCGGCTCCCGGGCCCCGATCAAAAAAAAATCCGGGGACGATGTCGAGAACGGCCCTCCGGCTCCGACATCCCCACGAAGCCCCGGAGGACCGGGTGCGAACCAGGAGGACTCGACCATGAAATTCATGCTGATGATGAACACCCCCGGCGGCGGCCCCTACCAAGTCACGAAGTGGCCGCAGGCGGATCTGCGCGCCCACATCGAGTTCATGAAGCAGTTCGCCCAGAAGCTTTCCAGAGCGGGCGAGCTCGCCCACGCGGAAGGGCTGGCCGGTCCCGACCAAGCGAAGCTCGTCCGCGGGGACGCGAATGGCGCGCCGGTGACGGACGGCGTCTTCCCCGAAGCGAAGGAGTTCC
The DNA here is from genome assembly GCA_046351475.1 of Polyangiaceae bacterium. GTDB lineage: Bacteria > Myxococcota_A > Polyangia > Polyangiales > Polyangiaceae > JAXLYL01. Next base: position 214,622 of record JAXLYL010000005.1, on the reverse strand, counting down.
TCGCCGGGGTCTGGATCGTGGACGTGGCCTCGGCCGAACGCGCCTACGCGATCGCCGCCGAGGCCTCGATGGCGCCCGGACCCGGCGGAGCTCCGCTCCACCTGGGCATCGAAGTGCGGCAGGTCATGAGCGCGCCGCCCACGGACGCGCACGGATGACGCGGACGTCGGACGACGCGATCGCCGCCACGCTCCGCGCGCTCACGCCCGCGGTGCTCGGCGTCGTCGTCCGACGCTTCCGGGATTTCGCCGCGTCGGAGGATGCCGTGCAGGAGGCGTCGATCGCCGCCGCGTCCCGGTGGCCGGTCGAGGGCATGCCGGACGAACCGGCCGCGTGGCTCGTCCGCGTCGCCTCCCGCCGGATGGTGGACCACGTGCGCGAGGAGACCGCGCGACGTCGACGCGAGGACGTGGTCGTCAGTCTCGTCCCTCCCGAAGAGCAGCTCGTCCTCGACGCGTTCGACACGTCGCGCGGACACGACGACACCCTCGTCCTCCTCTTCATGTGCTGCCACCGGGCGTTGACGTCCGCGTCGGCGATCGCGCTCACGTTGCGGGCGGTGGGCGGTCTCACGACGGCCGAAATCGCCCGCGCGTTCCTCGTCCCCGAGGCGACGATGGCGCAACGGATCGCGCGCGCGAAGAAGACCCTGGCGACGTCCGACGTGCCGTTCGCGTTGCCTTCGGCGGAGGAGACCGCGCCACGACTTCGCGACGTCCTCCACGTGCTCTACCTGATCTTCAACGAGGGCTACACCGCGAGCTCCGGACCGTCCCTCCAACGGAGCGATCTCGCGCACGAAGCCATCCGTCTCGCCCGCATCCTCGCGGGACTCGTTCCCGAAGTGCCCGAAGCCACCGCGCTCCTCGCACTGCTTCTCCTCACCGACGCCCGGAGGAACGCGCGTACGGGCGCGGGCGGCGCGCTCGTGCCCCTCGACGAACAGGACCGCACGCTCTGGGATCGCGCGGCCATCGACGAGGGCGTGCGTCTCGTCACCCAGGTCTTCACGAGTGGCCCACCGGGGCCCTACGCGGTCCAAGCCGCCATCGCCGCGGTGCACGACGAAGCCCCGAGCGCGGAAGGAACCGATTGGGCCGAGATTCGCGCCCTGTACGAAGTCCTCCTCGCGTTCGGGGACGACCCCATGGCCCGCCTGAGCCACGCCGTCGCCGTCGCGATGGTCGAAGGGCCCGACGCGGGACTCGCGCGCGTCGACGCGCTCGCGTCGGATCCTCGCCTCGCCAATCACCACCGCATCGAAGCCGTCCGCGCCCACCTCCTCGAACGCCGTGGGGACCACGACGCCGCGGCGGACGCCTACGCCGACGCCGCCGCGAAGACGGCCAGCACACCCGAACGCGACTACCTCCTCCTCCGCGCCGCTGGCGTGCGGTCCCGGCCTCGAGGATGACGGTCCGGGCGCTCGACGCCTTCCTGCTCTCGCGGACGTCCCGCGACACCGAGCGAGGCATCGAGGTCGTCCTGTGGGCGCGTGCGGCCGAGGGCCCCGTGTGCGTCCGGGTTCCGGGACAGGAGGCCGTGATGTTCGTGCCGCGGCACGTGCCCACGTCGTCGGGTCGTCGGGTGGAGCGTCCACTCACGAGCCTCCGGGGCGAGGACGTCGACGCCGTCTACTTCCGATCCCAGACCGCACGCGCGGAGGAACGGGAGCGATTGCACGCGGCGGGACGCGCGACGCTCGAGTCCGACGTGAAGACCCACGAGCGGTTCCTCATGGAGCGGTTCGTGACCGCGTCGTTCCGGGTGGAAGGCCCGTGCGTCGAGAGCGGGGGCGTCCTCCGGTTCGACGCTCCCAAGATCCGGGCCGTCCCGTTCACGACGCCGCTCCGGTCCCTCGCGATCGACATCGAGACCCGCGGCCTCGGCGACTCCGTCGTGTCCGCGGCGCTCTCGTCGGGCGACCACGCGGAGGTGTTCGTCGACGGCGACGCTCCCGTGGCATGGCGGGATCCGTCGATGCGCGGTCGCGTGACCTTCGTCCGCGGGGAAGCGGAGCTCCTCCGCGCGTTCTTCGCGGCGGTGGTCCGCGCCGATCCGGACGTGCTCGTCGGCTGGAACGTCGTCGACTTCGATCTCGCGGTGCTCGAAGCCCGGGCGCGCGCCCGGAACGTGCCGTTCGTCCTCGGTCGATCCGGGGAGCGCGCGAAGGTCCTCGCCGGGACGGGCAGGGGAATGCCTTCCGTCGCGCGGGTTCCCGGTCGGGTCGTGCTCGACGGCATCGCGACCCTGCGTTCGGCGACCTGGTCGTTCGAGCGGTACACGCTCGAAGCGGTGTCCCGCGAACTCCTCGGTCGCGGGAAGAAGATCGAGAAAGGACCCCGGGACGCCGTGGACGAGATCCTCCGCATGCTCGCCGAGGACCGCGAGGCGCTCGCGGTCTACAACCTGGAAGATTGCCGCTTGGTCGAGGCCATCTTCGCGAAGGCGGACCTCCTCGCTTTCGCCATGGAGCGCGCGCGACTGACCGGGCTCGCCATGGATCGGCAGGGCGGCTCCGTCGCCGCGTTCGATCATCTCTACTTGCCGCGGCTCCACCGGCGCCACGTCGTCGCCGAGGACGTGGGAACCGGCGAGGACGCCGTCGCGAGCCCGGGAGGACACGTCCTCGAATCGGTGCCGGGGCTCTACGAGGACATCCTCTCCTTCGACTTCCGGAGTCTGTATCCGAGCATCATCCGCACCTTCGGGATCGACCCCCTCGGACTCGCGCGGCCGGGCGAGGATCCTCTCGTCGGCGAGTCCGTCGCGGACGAACCTCCCGCGACCTTCGCGCGCGAGGGCGCCATCCTTCCCGAGATCGTCACGACGCTCCACGATGCGCGATCGGAGGCCATGGCGCGCGGAAATGCCGCGCTCTCCCGCGCCATCAAGATCGTCATGAACTCGTTTTACGGCGTCCTCGGGACGCCCGGTTGCCGGTTCTTCGACCCGCGTCTGCCCACTTCCATCACGCGCCGAGGCCACGCGATCATCGAGCGCGCCCGGGCCCACTTCGAGTCCGCGGGATTTCCGGTCGTCTACGGCGACACGGACTCCCTGTTCGTCCACGCGAAGGGCGAGCGCGTGGAGGCCCGACGTGCCGGGCGTTCGTGGACCGCCTTCGGACGCGATCTCGCCTCCGAGTTCACGGACATCCTCGGACGCGAGATCCTCGCGACCCACCGCGTCGCGAGCCATCTCGAGCTCCGTTTCGAGTCGCACTACGTCCGCTACCTCATGCCCACCACGCGCGGCGCCGACCGCGGTTCCAAGAAGCGGTACGCGGGTCTCGCCCGCGCCGAGGACGGCACCACCAAGCTCGTGATCCGCGGACTCGAAGCGGTGCGCCGCGATTGGTCGCCCCTCGCGCGACGTGTGCAGTCCGAGCTCTTCCGACGTGCGTTCGAAGGCGAACCGTTCGACGTGTGGCTCCGCGACGTCGTTCGGGATCTGCACGCGGGCCTCCTCGACGACGAGCTCGTGTTCGAGAAACGCATCCGCCGCGAGGGCCGCGGGGAGGCGTCGGGCCGTGGACTCATGCCGCACATGGCCGCCCTCCGGAAACTCGAGGGTGCGGAGGGGCCCGCTCCGCGGAGCGAGATCGCCTACGTGATGACCGTACGGGGCGCCGAGCCCGTCCGCCATCGCACCTCGCCCCTCGACTACGGCCATTACGTCGAACGTCAACTCGCTCCCGTGTGCGACGTGCTCCTTCCGTTCCTCGGGACGTCCTTCGTGCGTGTCGCCGGGCTGCAGACGTCGCTGTTCTGACGGGCGCGCGCACGGACCCACGCGCCGCGCTTGACGGGACGGCTGCGGTGCCCGGAGGATCGCCCTCCCCATGAAGGTCCACCACCTGAAGTGCGGAGAGATCCGTGGCCTCGCCGTGAACGGACGGCACCTCGTCTGCCACTGCCTCCTCGTCGAGACCGAGGCGAGTGGCCTCGTGCTCGTGGACGCGGGGCTCGGCGCGCAGGATCTCGTCGACCCGGTCCCGCGACTCGGCGCCGCGTTCACGTACGGCTTCGCGCGCCCTTCCCGCGACCCGTCGCTCTCGGCCCTCGCCCAGGTGAAGGCCCTCGGGTTCGCGCCGGAGGACGTCCGGCACGTCGTGGTGACCCACATGGATCTCGATCACGTCGGGGGCCTCGTCGACTTCCCCCACGCGGCCGTCCACGTCCACGCCATCGAACATCGCACCGCGATGGCTCCGCCCACGTACAAGGAGAGGGAGAGGTACCGCGCGCCCATGTGGGCCCACGGGCCTAGGTTCGAGACGTACGACGAGGCCGGCGAGCCGTGGTTCGGATTCGAGGCGGTGCGCGGGCTCCGCGGACTCCCGCCCGACGTCCTCCTCGTGCCGCTCGTCGGTCACACGCGGGGGCACACGGCCGTGGCGCTCCGGGGGCCCCGCGGGTGGATGCTCCACGCCGGGGACGCCTACTTCGATCACGGCGAGGTTCACCGCCCGACGCGCGAGTGCCCCTTCCTCTTGCGCGTCTTCCAGACGGCCGCGGAGATGCGCAGGGCCGATCGCCTCGCGAACCAGGATCGACTGCGCGCGCTCCTCTCCACCGAGAGCTCCATCGAGTGCTTCTGCGCCCACGACCCCCACGAGTTCCTCGCGGCGCAGGCCCGCGAGATCAGCGGCGGCGTGAACGGCGCCGCGGCGCCTTCCCGATCAACGCGCCCATGAGGCCACGGGTCACCGTCGTCGCGACCGAGCGAGCGAGCGGTGAGTTCAGGATGTCCTCGAGACCGGGGCCGGTCGACGCCGGTACCGGGGGCGCCGTGGGGACGGGGCCAGGGCTGGACGTCGCGACGGGGACGTCCGAGGCCGCCGGATCCGAGTTCCCCCGCATCCGGGCTTCGAGCATCTCCCGTGCACTCGGTCGGTCGAGTGCCGTGGCGTAGTGCTTCACCTGCTCCGTCCCGAGGACTTGGGCGAACTCCGCGTCCGTGAGGGGACCCATGCGCGAGGTCGGAGGAGCCACGCGGCACACCACGGGCATCGTCGGCGCGCCGTTCTCCGCGAGGACGGTCACGAGCGCTTCACCCGTCCCGAGGGACGTGAGCACGGCCTGCACGTCGTAGTACGGGCTCTTGGGGAACGTGCGCGCCGCCGCCTTCATCGCGCGCTCGTCGTCCGGCGTGAACGCTCGGAGCGCGTGCTGGATGCGGTTGCCGAGTTGGCCGAGGATCGAGGAAGGCACGTCCTTCGGACTCTGCGTGACGAAGAAGATGCCCACGCCCTTCGAGCGCACGAGGCGCACCACACGCTCCACTTCGGCCACGAACGCATCGCTCGCGTCGCGGAAGAGGAGATGCGCCTCGTCGAAGAAGAAGACCAGTTTCGGCTTCTCGAGATCGCCGACCTCGGGGAGCTCCTCGTAGAGGCGCGCGAGGAGCCACATCATGAACGTGGAGAAGAGGGCGGGCTTGGTCTGGACGTCGGAGAGGGAAAGGATCGAGACGAGACCGCGCCCCGCCGCGTCGACGTAGAAGAGATCGTCGACGTCGAACTCGGGCTCCCCGAAGAACGCCGCGCCTCCTTGCGCGTCGAGTTCGAGGACCTCGCGGAGGAGGACCCCGAGGGATGCCTTCGAGAGGTTGCCGTACGCGGCCAGGTCCGACGCCCGCGCGTCGCCGAGGAAGACGAGGAGTGTGCGAAGGTCGGACACGTCGAGGAGCGGGAGCCCGTGGTCGTCGGCGTACTTGAAGACCATCGTCAGCACGCTGGTCTGCGTCGCGTTGAGTCCGAGCACCTTCGCGAGGAGCGACGGGCCGAAGGACGAAACGGTCGCCCGCACGTGGGCTCCGCGAGCCCCCGAAAGGCTGAGCAATTCGACGAGGCACGGTTCCGGTGCCCAGGTCACGCCGACGTCGGCGGCCCTCGCGACGACCTTCTCGTTCGGGACGCCCGGCGCGGCCAGGCCCGAGAGGTCGCCCTTCACGTCCGACACGAACACGGGAATCCCCGCCCGCGAGAACTTCTCGGTCAGTGCCTGGAGTGTCTTCGTCTTTCCGGTTCCCGTGGCACCGGCCACCAAGCCGTGACGATTGAGCGTGCCGAAAGCCAAGGTGACGACGGGTTCGGGAGCGCACGCTCCTCCGAGCACCGGCGCACCGAGCGTCGCGGAGGACGATCGAGGGTAGGCGGTGCGGACGGCTTCGAGGAATTCCGGGGAGATCGTCATGGCGTTCGGTGGGCGCACGCTACCATTCCTCCGACCCGGGTCGATCCGTGCCGGAAGGATTCGAAGTGGACGTCCGCGCCGCCGCCGCCGACACTGGCGCCATGCCTTCGACGCTCCGACCGTCCTTCCGTCCGTCCGCCGCGTTCCTGATCCTGGGCGTCCTCGTGATCCTGCCGTCCCTCGCGTGTTCGAACGCGTCGACCGGAGGCGCGGGCACGAGCGGTTCGGGCGGCGGATCGGGGGCCGGGGGATCGGGCGGTACGGCCGGAACGTCGGGTTCCGGTGGAACGTCCTCCGGAGACTGCACGGTGGTGACGCTCCCGAGCGGTTCGACGTGGTTCCGCGGGTTTCCCCACGGGAACGACGTCGTCCTCTACGACGGCGTGTCGGAGGCGTTCTCCGTGTTCACTCTTCCCGCGTTCACGAAGTCGAAGTCCGTCGCCGTTCCTTCGTCGGACCGCGGAGGCTTCACGGCGACGCTGGTCCCCGTCGCGTCCGACGCGGACTACGTCTACTCCGACGAAGGGTCGAACGCGCATCCGCGTCCCGCGATCCTCGCGCGATCGAAATGGGATTCGCTCGGTACCTACGAGACGGCCATCTCGTCGGCGACCCTGCCGGAGAACTACGAGTACACGAACGTCGGAGCGACGTATGCCGTCGTCACCCGGGTCCCCACCGATCGCGAACCGCGCCCCGGTGTCGGCGTCGTGAAGAAGGACGGCACGACGTGGACCACGGATCTTCCCGCCCGTCCCGAAGGCGTGACGACCCTCGTCGTCACGGCGTCTCCCGGGACGGATCTCGTCTTCACCGACTCCCTCTCGCTGGTTCGGACGCCCATCGACAAGTACACGCCCACGAAGCTCTTCGAAGCGGCCCTGCCGACGAACGTCGGCGACAGGACATCGTTCGGGATCATCGCTCCGAAGACGGGCGCGTCCGCCGTGTTCTTCCGGTACATCGGCCCCGCATCCGCCGCGATGGCATCGGGCGTGTATTCGGTGCCGCTCACCGGGGGGACCCCGAAGAAGATCGGTGCGGCAACCGACGTGATCGTGCCCGTGGGCGGGAAGCTCGTCGGCGCGTCGGGCGACGTTCTCGGCCGTGTGCCCCAGGAGTTCTTCACCATGAACGAGGACGGTTCGGGGCGGACGGCGTTCGCTTCCTGCGGCGCGATGAAAGAGAACGTGGCTGGCGCCGACCTCGTCGTCACGGACACGCACGTCGTCCTCTCGCTCGTCACGAAGGTCGTCGTCGCGAAGCGCAAGTAGACCCCGGCGACCGCCCGAAGGTACGATCCCGTCATGAAGACCGACCCCCGCGTCGACGCGTACATCGCCCGAGCCGGCGCCTTCGCCCGCCCGATCCTCCTCGAGTTCCGCAAGCGCATGGGGCTCGCCGTCCCCGACGCGGAGGAGACCATCAAGTGGAACGCTCCCTTCTATCTCGTGAAGGGGAAGATCCTCGCGAGCATGGCGGCGTTCAAGGCCCACACGAAGTTGGGGCTGTGGTCGGGCATGCGACCGAGCTTCGTGGACGCGAAGGTGGTCGCGGACCTTCCTCCCGCGAAGTCGTTCGTCGCCGACGTGAAGGCGAAGGCCGCCCTCCTCGCGGGCGGCGGAAGCGGCTACGCGTCCCACGGAACGACGCCGACCCAGGCCCCGGCCGCCGGGACGAAGAAGAAGACGGCGGCGAAGACGACGTCCGCTCCGAAGAAGGCTCCTGCGAAGAAGACCGCCGCGAAGAAGTCCCCCGCGAAGAAGACCACCGCGACCAAGGCGTCCACGAAGAAGAGCGCCGTGAAGAAGGCATCGAAGCGGTAAGCGCGACCGCGCCCCCGAGAGACAGGAAGACTCGGAAGGAGCCCCTCGAACGTCCGCGCCAGGATCGGAGCTTCCTGGACCGGGGACGCGCGACGAAGGTCAGCGCGAACGCGTCGGACGCTTCGCCTTCGGAGCGGACGTCGTCCGCGGAGCGGACGCTCGCGGTGCGCGGCCCGTCGCGGTGGACTCGGTCAGGACGCGGAGGCGCTCCACGATCGCCGCGTGGAGAGCCGGCGGACGGGACGGGAGACCGAGCACCGCGTTGAGCCACATCGCGTCGACCGCGAGCGCGGCGACGTGAGCGTCCACCGGGTCGATCCCGTCCCCTTCGAGGAGCACGAAGCAGCGGTGGAACGACGCGCGCAGAGGCGCGAGGAGCTCCGGGTTCTCCGCGACCACGGCGAGCAGAGGTCGACCGACGTCGGCGAGCTCGGGGGTCGTCATGACGTCGATGAACGCGCGCGTGAAGCGTCCGATCGGGTTCTCGTCCGCGAGGGCCTTCGCTTTGGTCGCTTCTTCGAACGTCTCGACGAGGCGTTCGACCATCGCGAGGAGCAGGGCATCCTTGGAGCGGAAGTGGTGGAGGACGCCACCCTTCGAGACGCCCGCTTCCCGCGCGACGGCTTCCATCGTGAGCGACCCCGCACCACTCGTCGACGTGAGGCGGAGCGCCGCGGCGATCGAGCGGTCGCGGACGTCGGAAGCGGGGCGCGCCATCGGACCCGGAGCTTCCCTCAGACGGGGGAGGGGAGCAACTCTTTCACGGGCACGTTCGAGTTCGCACGTGGGCCTTCGGGACCTTCGAGCGCGAGCCTCGCCTTCACGTCGGACATCGGCATCGGGAGGAGTGCCGCCCAATCGAGACCGATGAAGAGCCGCGCGTTGGCACCCATGGTCCACCCTCGGGCGATGGCCGCGAGACGCACGCGGGTCTCGAGCGGAGCGAAGATCACGGTGTTCAAGAGGCCCGCGACCAGGATGAGAAGGGGGAACGGCCCTCCGAGCTGTGCGGCGTAGAAGGCCTGGAGACCGAGTTCGCCCGCCACGTCGGGCGAGAACCCCGTCGCGACGTGCCAGAGATCGTGGGTCTCGTACAGGTGCGCGTTCAACCACTCCACGTCCGTGGTCGCGTCGCGACGCGGGAGAGCGTCCGGGTCGAGCCCGTTCGTGCGGAAGAAGGTCTCCGCGGCGCGCCCGAAGGAACCGTCGGGGAGCTTCGCGAGCGCGTCGAGATCGAGACGTGGCGTCCGGAGGCGCGCGGCACACGCGGGCGCCACTTCGGGCCGTCGGTTGGTCTCGTCGAACAGGGCCGACGCACGAGGATCATCGACCAGGGCGTCCGAGAGGGAGAAGACGACGTCCAGGCGATTCGGATCCCGGACGAGGCGGAGAACGGCGAGCGCGAGCTTCACGGGAACCAGAGGATTTCGCATACCGAATCTATGAAACCGTCCGGACGGTCTGTCAAACCGTCCGGACGGTCTGTTATGAAATCGGCCGAAAACCACCCCGAGCCGGAGCATTCCCCTCGGGCGTCGGGAAGCTCGGACGGTCATCGCGCCGTCACGGCGCGGAGCGACGCACTTCCTCTCGCACGTGGGCCCGTGACTTTTCCGTCGGAGTGGCCGTCTCCGCCGCGGACCCGCGATTCACCTGCCCTCCGACCAGCGACGAGGACGTCGCCACCTCGTGCGTCTTCGCGTTCGCCGGAGGGGTCGGGATCGGCGGAGGCATGGGAGGCGGCGGAGGCGTCGGTGGAGGAGGCGGCGTCGGCGTCGGCGGTGGCGGCGGCGTCGGCGTCGGCGGTGGCGGCGGGAGCCCGTTGCAATTCTGTCGGCAGAGTAGGACGAACTCCGCCACCTGATCCGGATCGATGCCGCCCCCCGTGAATTCTGCCGCCATGGTGTCGCAGCACGCGAGGCATTCCGCGCGATCGGGGTGGGAGTTCTTGCAGACGTCCTGAATCGGGGGTTCGTGGATGGGGTGCGGCAAGCAGGAGAAGCGCGTGCACCGTCCTGCTTCCGAATCACCGCCATCCGAGGAGTCCGCCGCGTCGGCCGCGTCGGCCGCCGCGTCGGCCGCGTCGGGAGACGTCGCATCCGGAGAACCTCCGGTGCCCGAATCGCGGGGGGGAAAGTAGATCCCGCAGAGTCGCTCCAGGACGTCTGCAGGAGGCGTGACGGGCTCCGTCCTCGGGAACTCCGTGTCCGGAATGCACGCGAGTTCCGGGGCCGGGCCACCTTCGGGCACCGGGCCGACCTGGGGTTCGACGACGCAGCACACCGTGTCGTCGCAGATGACGTTGAGCGCGTGTCCGGAACCGTAGCCTTCGCACCCGAACGTCAACGTCGAGCACGTGATCCCGAGAGCCATGCAGGTCTCGAAGCAGTCGTCGGCGAAGTCGGTGCATCGCCGCCGGCACAGGTCGTACGGGTTCGTGTTCGGAGGGATGCACGCGAGGATGTCGTGGAGCGGCGGGCGGACGTCCGTCGTCCCGTCGCTTCCACCTTCACGGGAGGCGTCGAGCTTGTCTTCCGCCGACAACCCGAGGGATCCCCGCCCGTCGTCGATCGCGTCGTCCTGCGTTCGCGAACAGCCGATGGCCGCGATCGTCGCGACGGTGAGAGTGACTCCTGCACGGACGAAAGCACGTCGCATGAAGCGGACCTCGCGAAGGAATTCCGGGGGAGGAACCTCCAGTTTGACCGACCCGGCCTCCCCGTAAAGTCGCGTCTCGCCGACGCGCTTCGACTCCCGGAAGCGTTCGCCCACCGAACCGCCGTCGGCATCGTCCCACATCGGCGCCATGCCGAACGCGGACGCGCGGAAGTCGTATTTTTCCCGGGTGCGCGCGGGATCCCGCCCGGCTCGTCGGGCGAGGTTGGTGTCTCTCCGACCTCGTGCGACCATGGCGGTCGATGCCCGCGAGTTCCGGAGACGTCCGCGCGAAGTTCATCGCCGCCGCCCTCGACCTCCAACTCGAGGTCGGCCTCGACGAGCCCAGCATCGTCGACGTCTGCACGAGGGCAGGATTCGCGCGTGCGACGTTCTACGAATACTTCGCCGACCGCGAGGCGCTCATCGCCGCGACGCTCGACGCCCTCGTGGGACACTTCGTCGACCTCGTCGTCGACGACGACCCGGGGGACGTCCGCGCCATGGTCCAGCGGTTCATGGTCGCCATGGGCACCGGAGACCGCGTGATCGGCGGCACCGGTGCGTGGTCTTTCCGGGACACGTTGAGGGTCCTCGCGAAGTCGCCTCGCGTCCGCGCCGGGTACGTCTCTCGAGTCTCGGAGCTCGGCAAGCGCATCGAGGCGAACGTCCTCCTCGGACAACGTGCGGGGAAGGTCCGCGCCGACGTGTCGCCCGCGGCGATCTCGGGCTTGCTGGTCGGACTCGCCTTCGGGGCCATCGCGATGATCGACTTCGGCGCCGAGGTCGACTTCGCCGCGGTCGCCAACGGACTCGTCACGACGCTCGAAGCCCGTGGCCCGGAACGAGGCACCTGACATGAACGAACTCCGACGACGACTTCGTACCGGATCCCTCGTCGCCGTCGCCACGGTCGCGGCGACGACCCTCACGGCCGCGGCGTGCGGCGGCGCGTCGGACATCGATCCGGGCGCGGGCGACGGTGGCGCGGAGAGCGGCGCGGACGGCGTCGCGGACTCGGGACCGGACACGTCGCACGACGGCGCGTCGGATGCCTCGTCCCGCGAACCCGCTGTCCACAGGCCCACGGCCGACGGGTGCCCCGCCGTCCCTCCCGTCGTGCCGGAACCCACGGTCTTCGACGGTTCCCCCGCGGGCGCCTGTTCCCGTCACGCCGATTGCACGGCGGGGCGCAACGGCCGCTGCAAACAAGGACGCGGAGGCACGTACTGCGACTACGACACCTGCGTCGAAGACCGCGACTGCCCCGGCAACACGGTCTGCGAATGCGACTTCCGGAGCGCGTCCGGACCCGACGTCTGCCTGCCGAAGGGCAACTGCCACGTCGACTCCGATTGCGGCGAAGGGGCGTACTGCTCACCGTCCCTCGGAAGCTGCGGCGATTACTCCGGCCGCGTCGGTTGGTTCTGCCACCGGCCCGACGACGAATGCGTCGACGACGCCGACTGTGCGGGCGATGCCGGTTCGGTCCCGCGGCCCTATTGCGCCTTCGAACCCACCGTCGGGCGGTGGAAGTGCTCGACGGCGCAATGCGTGGGGTGAACGGCGCGAGGCACCGAACGGATCCACTCCGCGCGGGACGACCCGACGGACCGGGGAAGTCCGCGAAATGACTTCCCGATCCACTTCGATTCCCCCTTCGGGCGCGCTTCTACTATAGGGACGCGGGTCCTGGCTCCCCCGGAGCCCGACCTTCCACTTCACCAGAGAAAGAGCTCCCCGTGGCCGCCCGCATCCCCCTCGAACGCATCCGCAACATCGGAATCTCGGCGCACATCGACTCGGGTAAGACGACCCTGACCGAGCGCATCCTGTTCTACACCGGCCGTATCCACAAGATTCACGAGGTCCGCGGCAAGGACGGCGTCGGCGCCAAGATGGACTCGATGGATCTCGAGCGCGAGAAGGGCATCACGATCCAGTCCGCCGCGACGTACTGCGTGTGGCCCGGTTCGCAGAACCAGTTCGAGAGCCACAACGTCAACATCATCGACACGCCCGGCCACGTCGACTTCACCATCGAAGTCGAGCGCGCTCTCCGCGTCCTCGACGGCGCGATCCTGATCCTGGACTCCGGCAAGGGCGTCCAGAGCCAGTCGATCACCGTCGACCGTCAGATGAAGCGGTACCACGTCCCGCGCATCGCCTTCATCAACAAGATGGACAACCCCGGCGCCAACTACGACAAGGTCGCCGCGATGTTGAAGGAGAAGCTGGGGCACCACCCGGTCAAGGTGCAGGTGCCCATGGGCGCCGAGCAGGACTTCGTCGGCATCATCGACCCCATCCTCGGCAAGGCCTACTACTTCGAAGGCGTCGACGGTCAGACGATGCGCGAGGCCGAGATCCCGGCCGACTACAAGGACGCCGCGGCCGCCGCGCGCCAGGAAATCATCGCCGGCGTCTCCGACGTGGACGACATCCTCGCGGAGAAGTTCCTCGGCGAGGAGACCATCACGACGGAAGACATCTGGGCCGCCATCCGCCGCGCGACCCTCGCGCTCAAGATGACGCCCGTCATGTGCGGCTCCGCCATCAAGAACAAGGGCGTCCAGCTCCTCCTCGACGCGGTCATCCGGTACCTCCCGAACCCGACCGAGGTCAAGAACGAGGGCCACGACCAGTCGAACAACGAAGAGAAGATCGTCATCCCGTCGGACCCGACGAAGCCCTTCATCGGCCTCGCCTTCAAGCTCCAGCAGGACAAGTACGGTCAGCTCACCTACTTCCGCGTCTACCAGGGCACGGTCAAGTCGGGCGACACCATCTACAACGCGTCGAACGAGATGCGTAAGGTTCGCGTTCCCCGCATGTTCCGCATGCACTCCGACGACCGCGAGGAAATCGAGTCGGCCGAGGCGGGAGACATCGTCGCCTTCTACGGCGTCGAAGCGAGCTCCGGTGAAACCTTCACCGACGGCAAGATGAACGTCACCCTCACGTCGATGCACGTGCCGGCCGCCGTCATCTCGCTCGCCGTGGCCCCCAAGGACCGCGGTGCGGAAGCGAACTTCTCGAAGGCGCTCAACCGCTTCACGAAGGAAGATCCGACGTTCCGCGTCCACCAGGACGAAGAGTCCCAGCAGACGATCATCAGCGGAATGGGCGAGCTCCACCTCGACATCTACATGGAGCGCATGCGCCGCGAGTACAACTGCGACGTCATCGCGGGCCAGCCGCAGGTCGCGTACCGCGAGACCATCTCGCGCAAGGCGGAACTCAACTACACCCACAAGAAGCAGACGGGTGGTTCTGGTCAGTACGCGAAGATCGCGGGCTACATCGAGCCGCTCCCGGCCGACGCCGTCGAGACCTACGAGTTCGTCGACGACATCGTCGGCGGCGCCATCCCGCGCGAGTTCATTCCCTCGTGCGACAAGGGCTTCCGCGACGCCATCAAGAAGGGTTCGCTCATCGGCTTCCCCGTCGTCGGCGTCCGCGCCTGCATCAACGACGGTGCGGCCCACGCGGTCGACTCCTCCGAAATGGCGTTCAAGACGGCCGCGCTGATGGGCTTCCGTGAGGCCTACGCGAACGCGCAGCCGACCATCCTCGAGCCCATCATGAAGGTCGAAATCGACGTCCCGAGCGAGTTCCAGGGCTCGGTCGTCGGTCAGGTCAACCAGCGCCGCGGCGTCATCCTCGAGACCGTCTCGGGCGACACCGTGAACGTCATCTGCGAAGTCCCGCTCAACGCGATGTTCGGTTACTCCACCGACCTCCGCTCCGCGACCCAGGGCAAGGGTCAGTACACGATGGAATTCGCGAAGTACGCCGTCGTGCCGAAGCAAGAGCAGGAACTCATGGTGAAGAAGTTCAAGGAGAAGCAGGCGGCCGAAGCGAAGAAGTGATTCGCTGACGAGGCTCCTCGCGAAGCCCGCACATGAGAACGGCCCGGCTCCTCGAAAGGAACCGGGCCGTTCGGTTTTGTCGTGCGATGCGGCCCCGCTCGGACTCACTCCCTACGCTCGGGAGCGCTTGCGAGCGCGTTCTCGCTATGGGCCGTCCGTCCTTCGACGAAGGGCCCGTCCCATTCGACGACGGCCCAGGAGGGCGCGCCGCGCGTGGCCATGCATCACTCGACGAAGATCGTGCGCGAGCCCGAGTCGGCGTTCTCGTAGTTCGCCTTCACCGACGTGCTGCCGAGCGCGACGCGCTTCACGGCACCGTCCGAGCTGATCGCGGCGACGGCCGTGTCGCCGACGTTTCACACCAGAACGGTGTCCTTCGTCACGTCCTTCGACGTGCCGTCGGCGTACTTCACCGTCGCGGTCCGTTGTTCGGTGTCGCCGATGTCGATCGTGCGATCACCGTCGATGTCGAGGCTCGAAACGGCCTTGCGGGTGTCGGGGTCGACGCCGCCGTCGGACGTGCTGTCGCTGCAGCCGACGACGCCGGTGACGGAGGCGAGAGAGAGGGACGCGACGAAGGCGAGGCGGAAGAAGGAGGAATTCATGGGGACCACCAATGGGTAAGAGCTCGCGGTGCCAGCGACGTTTCGACCACGGCCTTCTGCTCCCGATGTGCCGACTCCAGCCGCGGACCCCAGATCGCGACTTCGGCCGGAAAGTTCCCGGAATGTTCCGGATGAGCCCCGCGCGATGTCGCGACCAGTTCGCCCCGTTCGTGGCGTCCGTACCGCGACGCCTACGTCGCGCGTGCGATCGTTCCCTGCGGTCCGCGTTGCTTCGGGATGTGAGGAAACTTTCACCTTCCCCAGACGGGCTCCCCTCGGACGGTCGGTTTCCACGCGAGAAAAAACGCGAGTGCGAGAGACCGCGGGCGGACGATTTTCGAGCGATAGCGGGAGGTTGAGTCCGCGAGCAAAGACGTGAGTCGAGCGTTCGAGGACGGAATCCAAGGCAGGCTGCCCTTCGCAGCGCGTTCGACCTCTGCGCCTTCCTTCGATCTCTGCGCCTTCCCGGGAGATTGCATCATGGCCTTCCGTGTTCATCCGATTCGTTGGCACCTCGTTCGGTCCGTCGCGACCGCTTGGGTCGCGATTCTTGCTGTCGCGTGTGGATCGAGTCATTCCGAAACCGATTCGACTCCTGGCGCGGGGGGCGCAGGGGGCGCGGGTGGAGCCGGAAGTTGTTCGTGCTCCATCACGGTGAATGGCGTCGATGCCGACCTGGCATGCGGCTCGTCCAAGTGCGTGTCCGGGAGCCGCTACGAGTGCGATGCGGGCGCGGAGATCCGCGAGACGGGTGAGACGTGCACGTCCGAAACACCCCCACAAGGGGGAGGGACGCTGGGGCGCGATGCGGCGACGTCGACACCCGCGCCCGCGGCGACCGCGACGTGCAACTGGACGAACGGCCTGTTTCAATGTGGCGACAGGGAGTGCGCGAAGAGCACGCTCTTCTGTCTCAAGGGGGACGCCACGTTCGGAGCTTCGTGCAAGTCCTTCGGCGGCGAGGTCTCCCCCTGCCCCAGTTGCGACCTCGCGCTCGAGGCTGCCAAGGCGACCAACGCTTGCGGAAAGTCGACGGCCACTTGTTCGGGAGACGAGACGACGGGTGTGACGGTCCGCTGCGTCGATTGACGCCCCGTCCGGCGAACACGTCGGACACCTCCACGGACCTGCCTGGAATCGTGGTGCCGCTCGACGTTGGCGACTCGCCGCGATTTTGGTGCTGTTCGAACACGTGTACTTTCTCTTGAATTCGTTCGGTGTCAAATGGCCGAGACTCGAATGCGGTCGAACCGAGTCGTAGTGTCGGCGCCAAGTCTCGATGAGGGCCGCAGCTTCGAAGCGAGCGCGGAACCATGCGAGGTTCAGACACTCGTCCCGGAATCGTCCGCTGAAGCTCTCGTCCGTTCCGTTCTGCCACGGCTTCCCGGGTGCGATGTGCGCCGTCTCGAACCGAGCCTCGGTCAGCCAGCGAACAACGGCCGTCGAGACGAACTCCGGACCGTCGTCGCTGCGGAGGTACTTCGGCGCACCGTGGATGCTCACGAGTTTCGCCAACGTCTCGATGACTCGACCCGTTCGGATGCTGCACGCGACGTCGATGGCCAGCGCCTCCCGCGTCCACTCGTCGACCACCGTGAGGCACTCGAGTTGCCGCCCGTCGGCGCACGTATCGAACACGGAGTCGTAGGCGCGGACGTGATTCGGACCCTAGGCGGGCACCGGGCGAGGTCGACTCGACGCAACACGACGACGGCGTTTTCGACGCGGTAGTTGAAGGCCTTCCGTGCGCCAGAGACGGTGGGCGCGCTCGGGGCTCCTCACGTGCCCCTCGCGCTGCAGGAAGATCCGCACGCGGCGATGGCCGTAGCGAGGGCACTGCCCCGCCAGCGCACGCATCCTCGCTCGCGCGGGAGCGTCGCGCCTTGCACGTTTCGATTCGTACCCAAGCCAAGAGCGCGCCACGTGACGGGCCTTGCACGCGCGACCCACGGACGTTTCGCGCTTCGTCGCGTAGGCGACCTGACGACGTCGCACGGACGCGCTCACCATTTTTCTTCGCTGCGATCTCCTCGAGCACGGAGTTCTCGAGCGTGCTCTCGGCAAGGAGCTTCTTCAGCCGAGCGTTTTCCGCTTCGAGCAGCCGCAGCTTCTTCGCGTCCGCGACGTCCATCGTCCCGAACATACGTAGAACGTCTGCTCGCTGATCCCGTGCTTCTTGGCGACGTCCCGCTCCGGCACTCGGTCTGCCTCGCGCAGGATCTTCACCATCTGTTCTTCCGTGAATCGACTCCTCCGCATCTCCACTTCGCCTTCGAAACGGCAGTCTCTCACGTCTCAACGGGAACCAGAATCCGCCAGCAGGTCAGATGGTCCCCGATGCGGCGCACGCGTCGTGGGCCGAAAGCCGGAGAACGAACCACGCTGCCTCGTCCGAACGTCCGTCGCGTCCTCGCGTTCCTCCTCGCGGGAGGAGTTCCGATCCTCGCGGTCGCATGCGGTGCGAGTGACGCCGCGTCAGGGTCGCCGGACCGGGAGGAAGCCAAAGGCGAGCACACGTGCTCGTGTTCCGTCACCGTCGACGGCGAACGCGGAGACGCCGCGTGTGGGACGACGATCTGCGTGGCTGGAAAGCGCTTCCGATGCGGGGAGGACGCGGAGACCCACGCAACGAGAGAGACGTGCTCGTCCGGAGCACCCGCTCCGGCAGCCACGAACGCGAACGGGCCGTCGCCGTCCGCGCCCGCCGCCACCGCGACCCCTTCGACTCCCGCGACGCCCTCGACGGCGGAGTGCTCGAAACTCGCCGCCGTGTGCGCGCTCTGTCCGCCGGGATCCGTGAAGGACTCCTGTCAGAGGCTCGTGGACTCCGGCAGTGAGACCAAGTGCCTGAACGCGTACGCCATCCACCTGGGGACGTACCAGCGGGCGGGCTGCAAGTGAACGTTCGCCGGGACGAGGGTCATCGGGGCTTCGTGGCCGAGCGCGCCCGACGTTCGAGCGCCGCGGCGACCGGCGCCGGCGGTGCGTCCATGGACGTCGCGACCGCATTCGACGTCGCCGGGGCTGGAGTCGGAGGAGGCGGAGGCAGACTTCCGCAAGCGGCGTCGCACTTCGTGCGGAACTCCGTGATCTGCTCCGACGGAACTCCGGGCCAGCCGCTGATCTCGATCACCATGGCGGCGCAGCAATTCCTGCACGCCACCACGTCGGAGTGCTGGGTCTTGCAAGCCTCGTAGAGCGGCGGTTCGCTCACGGGACCCGGCCCGCAGGTGAGTCCGGTGCAGCGCTTCGTCGCGTCGGCGCCGGCATCCGAAGCGCCGTCGGTCGACGAATCGGCGGCGGAGCCATCGGAGGCGTCTCTCGCGTCGGCGCCGGCGTCCTGGACGTCGGGATTCGCGTCCGTGACGGCCGCGTCGGTGCCCGCGTCGAGGGGGAAGTAAAGACGGCACATCTCCTCCATCACGTCGGCAGGCGGTACGACGGGTTCGGTCTTCGGGAACGACGTTCCGGGAATGCACCTTCGCGGATTGCTCTGGGGTTCGACGATGCAGCAGCTCGTCGCTTCCGTGCAGATCACGTTCACGGCGTGACCGATGGTCGCCCCCGTGCATCCGAACGTGAGGACGTAGCAAGGGATCCCCCGGGCCATGCACTCCTCGAAGCACCGGTTGGCGTAGTCGAGACAGCGATTGGTGCAGATGTTGTAGAGCGACTCGTCGGGCGGGATGCACTGCACGAGTTCGTCGATGGGAACGTTCGCGTCCACGAGGGCGTCCGCAGCGGCATCGCCGGCGTCCTGGACGAGCGCGAGCGCGGACGCGACGTGATCGACGCCGGACGCGGGATCCGTCGCGGAGCACGCGGCGAGGACGGCGGTCGACGTGGACACGAGAAGCAACACGACGGAGCGGGATGCCATGGAGACCTCCGGGAGCGGGATGCTCCACGTCGAATTGCAGCCGTCGTGCCGTGAATTCCTGGCCGTGAGGTTCCGGGCGGAGACGCGTTCGCGAGGTGCCCTTTCCGGGGCTTCGGGAGTCCGGACGCCGCGTCGAGGGAGCGTCCGGACGAACGGGCTACTTCGTGTCCGGAGCGTCTGGATCGCGACCCGTTGGAAGGAGACCCAAGAGGACGAGTCGGGACGCCAGGGGATCGCCCGGACGTGCGTACCTTCGCGCACTCCCCGACCCCGACGTCACCGCACGCCCGTTCTCCACGAGCGAACGGAGTGCGCGGAGGGCCGTGCTCTTCGAGACGCCCGCGTGCTCCGCGAGGGACTGCGCCGACCACCACACGCCGTCGCCGAGGAGCATGGCGAGACGGGCGGTGTCGTCCGTCGGTGCGAGGATCAGCGCCACCGGACGCCGCGAGACCAACGCGAAGCCGTCCTTCGTCGCCACGGGTTCCGCGCCGAGCTCGCCGAGCACCTTCCGCAGGCGACCGATCTCCACGCGAAGACGGGCGCGGTGGGACCCGTTCACGCGCCGGACGTCGAAGGCGCGTGCCGCGAGGTCGTCCCGCGGGACGGCGTCCGGCCAGGCCCGTGCGAGGGAAGCGAGCAGATCGAACAGGACCGGACGGCGGACGAGGGGGACGTCGGCCCTTCCGGCCAACACGCGGCGACGGCAGCCGTCCACGAGCAGGTGATCGCCGCGGCACACCGCCTCGATCGCGAAGAGATCGCCGTCGTACTCCACGCCGCCCTCGCGGATGCGCACGACCGGACGTGAGAGCTCCCGTTCGAGCGAGAGGACCGCTCGCTCGAGGAGGGCGTGCGGGGACGAGGCGAGGATCAATCGGACGCGTCCCAAGGTCCGTCGGGCGTCCTCCGCGCGGAGCGACCGGATCCCGATCTCCGCCCGCGCGAGCATGGCCACCGCGTGCACGTCGTCCGGGACCGAGCGCGCGACCACCGCATCGACGGTACGAGCGGCATCCTCCAGCCGACCGACGAGCACCTCCGTGCGCGCGAGGACGAGGCGCATGCGCGCGGCGTTCGCCGAGTCGCCGAGCTCCTCGAGTTCGAGGACGGCCTTCCGCGCGGCACGTTCGGCGGCCTTCGGTTCGTCCGTCGTCGAGGCGATTTCCGCGAGGGCCGCGTTCGCTCGCGCGCGCGTGCGTGGGTCGTCGGCGCCGTCCCGGGCATCGCGGAGCGATCGGATCGCGAGGTCCAGATCCCCGAGCTGCGCGTAGGCGATGCCCCGGAGCACCCGCGCGCTCGACGATTCGCCCCGTCCGACGAGACCGAGCGCCGTCAGGGGTTCACCGCGGGCGAGGGCGAACGCGGCCTCGGTTTCGGTGGGATCGGGTGTCGCCATCCTCGTCGGAGGATCGGTGGATTCGCCCGGGCTGTCACAGGAATTCGGGGAACACGTTCGCCCGGGTTATTCACGGTTTCCCGGACCCGCGCGCGCGCGCGTCAGGTTTGTTACTCCAGGGGTGGGGTGCGCGCATGGCAGGTTCCTTCCTCGAAAGGAACACGCCACCATGACCACCGCATCGGAGACCACCATGTCGAAGACCACCGCTTCCCGCACCCCCGTGACGACCCGAGGCACCGTCGTCCACGAATACGTCCCCCTCGACGAAGGCTCGGTCCACGGCGTCACCTTCGACGGAAAGCTCGTCTGGTTCGCCCGCAACGACGAACTCGTCGCCTTCGATCCCGGGACGAAGTCGGTCGTGAAGCGCTTCTCGCTCCCGAAGGCGGGCGCGGGCACGGCGTTCGACGGCACGCACCTTTACCAGTTGGCCGGGCCCGAGATCCTCGTCGTCGATCCGGCGGATGGCCGGGTCGTGCGGAAGCTCCCGTCTCCGGCGACGGGACAGAACAGCGGCATGGCGTACGCCGACGGCCACCTCTGGGTCGGCCAGTACCGGGACGCGAAGATCCTGAAGATCGACGCGAAGACCGGCGAACTCGTGAAGACCCTCACGTCCGATCGCTTCGTGACGGGCGTCTCGTTCGCGGACGGAGCCCTCTGGCACGGGGTGAGCGGCGACGATTCCCCGCCCGAGCTCCGACGCCTGGCGCCGGACGGGACCGTGGAGGAGGTGGTGAAGGTGGACGCTCCCATGATTTCCGGCGTCGAGTCGGACGGGAAGGGCGGCTTCTTCTGCGGCGGAGAGAAGGGGCGGCTCCGGTTGGTGAAGGCGGCGTCCTGAGGTCGCGCCTCAGGGCGCGAGCGACCGGATCGCGGCCTCGAGTTCGGGGTCGCGTCCGGCCGCGTACGCCACCGGATCGATGGCGACGGGCACGTCGGGCACGATGCCGACCCCGTGGTAGCGCGATCGGTCGGCGTGGAGGACCTCCATGCCCGTGAAGGTGAACTTGAAGCCGGAGGGAAGCTGCACGCCGGTGATGTTTCCGTTCGTGCCCGCGCTCGTCTGACCGACGACGTGGGTGGGGCGCTTCGCGTCGACCATGGTCGTCGACAGGGTCTCCGCGGCGGACACGGTCCGTGGGCCCACGATCCACACGAGCGGTCCCGTCCACGTCGCGCCCGCGGCAGCGGCGGGGACCGGGTTCCGACTCTCGTCGACACGCAGGTCGTCCGGTCCGGTCCTCACCGGGACGCGGAACCACGGCGACCACGCGTCGGCCGAGAGGAATCGTCCCATGGCGCCCCACGCGGCGCTGCCCGGGTAACCGCGCATGTCCAGGATCATGGCCGTCGCGTTCCCGGCGACGGCGGCCTCGACGTCTTTCGACGGGTCGACACCCTTCCGGTCCGAAAGGGACGCGTAATACACCTTGGGCGCTCCGAGGTCGGCGAGGAATCCGTTCGCGCGGTTCGTGGGCTCGATGCCGAACGCGATCGCGGTCGCGTTCGAGGACGGCGATACCGTGACGGAGCGCACCGCGCCGTCGGGGCTCCGGAGCTCGAACACCGTGGGCCCCGCGAAGTCGTTCGAACGGAAGTAGCGCGTGGCGAGATCGAAGCGGTAGCCGTCCGTCGCTGCCGACGTGCGTGGAAGCTCGCGCGCGAGCCACGCATCCATGGGCACTCCGCCCACGGACACGATCGTGTCTCCTGGCCGGAGCGCGTCGACACCGCTCCGTCGCACGACGGCCCGTCCCGCGGCGTCTTCGAGGACGATCGGCAACGAACCTTGGCTCGCGGGGAACGGGTCGACGACGAAGTTGTGGCCGTCGTGGAGCGCCTCGCCGAATCGGCGGAGGGCGTCCCGGAGGACGGCGCGAGGGACTTCGCCCGACGTCGGAAGGAGCGCGAGGACCTCGTCGAGTCGGGCGTCGATGACGTCCCCGACGACGTCGAAGTAGGGAAAGAAGAGCCGCGTCGTCCCGTGGACGACGAGCAGATCGGCGCGCGCGCTCGCGAGCGTCACCTCGCGCGTTCCTGCATACGGGGCAAAGGACTTCACGGCCGCGATCTTCCGGCGTGCCGCTTCGCTCGCGACGATCGGCGTGGGTTCGGCGAGCGCGTCGACGACGCGAACGAGCTCGTCCCGCGATGAGGACGGACCCGCGTCGGCCGGGACGAGGTCGGGCCACCGGGCGCCGCTCGGATCGAGGAGATCGCGCGTACGCACGTGGAGGCCCAGTCCGCCTACGGGCGACCACGTCGATTCGGCGAGCGCGGTCGGCACCGACGCACCCACGAGGGACGCCTTCCCGAGGATGCGCAACCACGCCGCGATCTCCGCCGTCGCCGACGCCATCCGCTCGTCGACCACGACGACGACCTTCCGCGCCCGGGAAGCGCCCGCCGGGATCGCGGTCCCGTCCTTCGCGACCACCGTCCCCGAATAGAGGTTCGTGGCGGTGAAGGCTTCGTCCGGGAGCCCCTCGTTCTTCCGGACGCGGGAACGCACGCCCGGAATCGCCGCGTCGAACGAGGCGGAGACGGCGGCGCGGAGCGCGTCGGGAAGGTCCGCCGTCGCGGGGAGATCCCGGAAATCGAGCACGATCCCGTCCGCGTCGTCCGGGACGGTCACGTCACCCGTGCCGGGAACCACGAAGGCGAGGCGCCCGACGCGCTCGACGCGGGAGGGCGAAAGGGCACGTGTCTCGACGCGCGCGGCGCACACGTCGGGGAACTCACGAGCGTAGGCGAGGACGGTCGCTTCGCCACCGAGTCCCGCATCCAACGCACGGACGAGGGCGGCATCCGCGTCCTTCGGGCTCGCGACGATCCCGAAGAAGCGCGCCGTCGCGTGGACGCGGGAGAGCGCCACGGCGACGCTCGGCGTTCCCACGGCCGCCGGACCTCCGAGACTCCCGGTGCAGAAGGCGTCGTCGGGGTCGGTCGGGAGAGGGGGCGCACCTCCGGTATCGAGGCCGGCGTCCGACGATGCGCCGGCGTCGGTGACGGTGACCTTCGTCTCGGTCCCCGTTCCGCAGCCCGAGAGGATCGACGCGAGGAGCACGAAAGTCGAACGGCGCATGGCGACGCGCTAGCACGGCCACCAGGGCCAGGCACGCGCCGCATGCGCCGTTCGAAGGGACGAAAATCCGCGTGGCGTCCCCGGATTTCCTGAAACGCCACGACCGTTTCGCGCACCTTACGCGGTCACTACTTCGGTGCCTTCGCGAGAACCTTCATTTGGGCGCCCTTCGCCTTCCCATCCTTCGGTTCCTTCGCCGCGCGCGGCGGTGCGTTCTTCACGTACTTGTCGAACCACTTGAGCATTTCGGCCACGAGCTGCTCGTTCGACTCCATGGCCGTGTACCAGTGCGGTTCGTGGGGGAGCATCACGAGGCGGGCCGTGCCGCCGTTGCCGCGGATGGCCTCGTAGAGCTTCTTCGCCTGGAGCGGCGTCGTGCCGGGGTTCGCGTCGTCGTCGCCGTGCATGATGAGGAGGGGCAACGTGAGCTTGTCCGCGTAGAAGAACGTGGAGGCCTTGAGGTACACGCTCTGCGCTTCCCACACCGAACGTCGCTCGTTCTGGAACCCGAAGGGGGTGAGCGTCTTGTTGTACGACCCGCTCGTGGCGACGCCCGCGCGGAAGAGATCCGAGTGCGCGAGGAGGTTCGCGGTCATCAGCGCGCCGTGGCTGTGACCGGTCACGCCGATGCGCTCCGGATCCGCGACGCCGATTTCGACGGCCTTGTCGACCGCCGCCTTCGCGTCGTCGACGAGCTGCTCGAGGTAGGTGTCGTAGGCCTTCTTGGGATCGCCGACGATGGGGAAGGCGGCGTTGTCGATGATGGCGTAGCCCGCGAGGAGCAGCAGTCGGTACTGGCGGAGGCGCGTGAACGTCTGCTCGGACCCGGTGACCTGCCCGGCCTTCTTGGCGTCGGCGTAGTCGAGTGGGTACGCGTAGAGGATCGACGGGACGCGCGTGCCCTCCTTGTAGCCCGGCGGCGTGTAGACCGTGAACGAGAGGTCGGTGCCGTCCTTCCGCTTGTACTTCACGAGGCGCTTCTGGATCGCGCGCACGGCCGGTGCGGGATCGGGGAAGTGCGTGATGGCCTTGGAGGTCGATTCGACCGTCGGTTCACCCTCGGGGGCCGAAGGGATCGGCGCACCGAGCGAACGTAGGAACGCGTTCGGCGGGTCCTTCGGCGACTGGTGCCACGTGAGGAACGACGTCTCGTTCGGCTTCGGGGACGCGAAGCCGACGAAGGACTCGAGGGCGTTCTTCGAACTCCGGAAGAGGCGCGTCGTCTTCTTCGTCTTGAGATCGAGCCGGTCGAAGAAGGGACGGTCGCCCTCGGGAGAGGCGCCGCTGCCCGAGAGATACACGGTGTCGCCGTCCTGACGGACGACCCACGCGCCGTTCGGCAGGACTCGGTACACGAACGAACCCGGGTTCTTGTACCGCTCGTCCGTCGAGAGATCCCACAGCACTTCGGGCTTCGCCTTGGGCGCGTCCGCGTTCCAGACGAAGGTGCGGCGCCAGTGGCGGTTGTCGTCGTACTCGCGGAGGAAAGCGAGGGAAGGCGTCGCGGTCCACGCCACGCCAGCGAACCGCTGCTCGGTGCGGGCCACTTCCGTCGCGGGCGCCGTGAACGGCGCCTTCTGCATCAGGATCTTGTCGCGCGCGGGGACCTTCACCTTCCAGTCGCCGCCGTCGAGCGCTTCGGCCCAGACGAGCGTGGCCGGATCGGTGGCGCGCCACTCGAAGTCGCGGGGACCGGTGGGGACGCCGTGGACGGGCACGCGGTCGGCCATGGGGAGCGAGACGAGGAGCTTCGTCTCGTTCTTCGCGAGGTCGAGGATGGAGACGTCGTGGGGGAACCGATCGTAGGTGGTCACGTACGAGTAGGGTCGCTTCACCGATTCCACGCGCACGTGCACGGCGTCCGGGGCGGCGTCCACGTCCGTGTAGATGGCGGGCGCGCCGACGGACTTCACGGTGCCTTTCGCGAGGTCGACGACCGCGAGCTGCGACGTCCCGTAGAAATCGAAGAGCGCTTCGTCGTGCTTGTTCGTGAGCGTGTCACGCGTCTCGTAGGTGCTGCTCTCGCCCTTCTCACCGTTCGTCTCCTGGATGCTCGGTCCCGGAGGCGACTTCGGCGTGGGCGGCGGGGTCACGGCGTCCGCGGGCACGGTCTTCACGAGGAGCGAGTTCGAAGCGTCGAGCCACTGCACCGTGGAGTCGAGCATCGGGTTCAACCGTACCCCGTCGATCCTCTTCACCTCACCGGTCTTGCCGTCGCCCACCCAGAGTTCGACGGTGGACTCCGTCGTGTTCTGGAACGCGAAACGAGCGCCATCCGTGGACCATGACGGCGCGCTCGGGCACGCGCCGTTCGGCAGCGCGATCTTGGATTCCGCACCGGTCGCGACGTCCACGACGGAGAACTCCTTCGCGCACGGGCGGATCCCGTACCCGCCCGGCGTGTCGTGCTTGCTGCGGTTCTTCGGCTCGAGGCGCACGCCGGCCAGCCGCAGGAAGGGCTCGGCCACGCGCCGGATCGACGGGTATTCTTCCCACGCGACGATGAGCATGCGCTCGGCCGTGGGGCTCACGTACACGGACGGTGTCGACGGCGCGCGAAGGACGTCGAGGATCTCTTTCGGCGGCTTGTCGTAGGAGGACGGGGCGTCGGACCCGTCTTCCGCGGTCGTCGCAGGCACCGTCACGGACGAACCCGTGGCCGCCGGAGACGCACCCGGTGAAGGTGAGGTCGGGCACTTCGCTCCGGGGGAGTCGGGACCACACGCCGTGAGGGTCGCGAGCAAGAAGATGGCGGCGAACGGAACGATCGGTCCCGCGGAGGAACGGGGGGAAGAGGGAGACGAGTGCATGGCCGCCCTCTTACCATCCCGGCGTTCAGGGCGCGTCCCTCGTCGTCTGGACCCGTCCCGCGCGCGCGCGCGGCGACGGAACGACGGCGTTTCGAGGCGTGCAGCGAGCGCCGAAGGACGGATTCGCCCAGTTCCACGTGTCCCGGGTGACCTTGGGGTAGTACATCGTGAACGACCAACACATCTCGTCGGCGGTGTTCTCGCCGAAGCGCACGGGTTGGTCCGAGGGGTTGGACCAGGCGCACGTCGTCCGTACGACGTCCCCTTCGTGCAGCGTGGCGTCGAGGGGCAGCCACACTTGGTTCGCGAAGTCCCAGGAAGGGACCGCTCCGAGATCGACCTCGGCTCCGGAGCCCCGCGATTGCCTCACCGTCTCCATGCGCGTGCCCTTCTGGTGCATGTGGGGCATGGCGGCGAACAGGTGGATGCCCGAGAGGTCCGGGGGAAGCGTGTAGCGGCAATCGAGGGTCAGGTCGGACCGAGGGGCGACGTCGATCGTCGTCGTGCCGAAGGCGAGCATGTCCGCGTCGTACTTCCGGAGCGTCCGCGTGGTGCAGAGGTCGATGCCGGTGGCGTCCTTCTCGCCCACGAGGCCGCGCGCGTTGTTGTAGTGGATCTGCACGAGGTAGTGGGTTGTGCCGCTCTCCGGGATGCCCGCTTCGAGGGGCAGCTCCATGGCCTTTCCTCCCGGTGCCCAGCCGTAGATCATCCGACCCATGGCGCCGGTGGACGCCGGACACGCGAAGGGCTCCTCGGGGAACGCCACGTCGGACTGGAGCAGGATGACGTGGTGGAGGATCGTGGCGTTGTCGACGTGCGGTGCGATGCCGACGACGTGACGCTTGTCCGCGTGCGTGACGTCCATGCCGAAGCACACGTACTGATCGTGGGCGTCCGCGGCCATCGTCCACGCATGGGCCGGTCGTAGGAACGCGTCGGGCTCGCAAGCCATCGTGCCGGACACGTTGGGGAGCGTCGCTTCGGTCCCGCACGTGGCGGGGCCCGGACGGGTCGTCGCGAGCGACGCCGCGAGGAGCTCCCGTTCCTTCGGTTCGAGTCGTTCGTTCGGCAGCGGCGGCATCGGACGCGTGTCGGAGTTCACGCGCTGGAGCACGCCGTCGAAGACGGTCTTCTTCGGATCGCTGGGGAGAGGACGTCCGAAGTCGGCCGGGGTGACGAGAGGCATCGGCGCTCCGAACGACGGCGAGGCGCCGTGGCACGTCCGGCAGTGCGCGTCGAGGACGCGTTCGACGTCGCAGGAGAACGACGTGGTCGCTCCGGGCGAACTGCCGCCATCGACCTCCGAAAGGGCGGTGTCCGTCGCGGGGGAGGGGGTCGAAGGCTCTCCGGCACCGCAGGCTGCGAGGAAGGCCTGGGCGACGACGACGAGCACGAGGACGATCGACGGGAGGGCGCGGCGTGTCGACGCGCGCGCGGCTGGATCGGAAGAACGGGGAGCTTGGAGAAGGAGCATGGTCGGTCGAAGTGCAGCCGACGTGCCCGTTCGAGATCGGGCGACGAACTCCCGGATTCCGGCTCGTTTTCGGGCGTCGTAGCCGGTTCCGACCTCCGTTGCGCAAGGTTTGAGCAGCGGTTCGGATGCGCGAGCGGCCCCTCCGACCGGGCCCTCCGGACCCTCGGACGATCACGTCGGAGGGCGGGGCGCGCGCGCGAAGGACGCATCCTTCGGAGAACGTGCGGTCGGGCCGCACGAAACGGAGTTGGCACCCGACGTGCTGAAGGGAGTTCCGAACCCTCGGAGAACCCTCATGCACTCGACCTCGCTCGCTCTCACGTCCCTCGCTCGCATCCTCGTCGCCTCCCTCGCCTTCTCCGCCGCGGCCTGCTCGTCTCCTCCCGCCGATCTCTCCTCGGGCGACGACCCTGCCGACGAAGGAGAGGCGTCGGGGTCCGGCACGCAGAAAAATCCTTCGAAGGTGGGGACCGACACGTCGTCCTCGTCGTCCTCGTCGTCCTCGTCCTCGTCGTCGTCTTCGTCGACCGCCGCGGACGGTGGCTCGTCCGCGATCACCCAGAAGACGGAAGTGTGCTCCGCCGAGGCTCCTCCGGCGGGACTCACCGACGTCCAACTCAAGTTCAACCAGCTCGCGGCGGGTCAGACGCCGTCCTTGCCCCAGAAGGGAGGAGACCTCCGCGGTCTCTGGAAGGTGTCCGGGGTCACCGTGCACGTACCCGACTCCGCGAAGTCCATCCTCGACATCCCGAAGTCGTCGGGCACCGTCCAGGCGGCGTGGGCCCGGTTCGACGGCAAGAACTTCCGACTCACGTTCAAGGCCAACCTCGAAGTCGGAATCGCGTTCGTGGGCGTGACGAAGTCGGTGCTCGACCAACTCGACGTGGGCACGTACACGGCGTCGAACGACACGATCCAACTCGCGTCCACGTGCCCGAACAAGTCCCTCTTCCCGGAGAAGCTCGCGTACGGGACGTCGGGCGACAAGGGCACCGTGCTCGTCACGATCCCGGCGGCACCCGGCGTGGACGTCACGTTGGCGCTCGACATCGCGCGCCTCTGACGCCCGGTCTCCGCGATCGGACGTCGTCATGCTACCCTCGACGGGATGCGTCGGTTCGTTCGGGGGGACCGCACGAAGCGGTGGCCGGGGGTCGTGATCGCGGCGGGTCTGGCCGCCACGACCTCGGCGTGCGCCGGCGAGCCCGACGTGCCGCTGGCCGAGTGGCAGCGGACGCGAGGCGATGCGATCGATACGGTCGTCCTGCCGGCCCGCGTGCCGGTCGACCGTTCCCCGGGACCCGCCCCGGTCCTCCTCCGGCGCTCCGTGGAGCTCGGCCCGTCGGAGCGCCGAGGCCGGTTCGTCCTCCGTTGGTCGAATCTCCAGACGCCGATGCGTCTGCGCGTCGACGGTCGGGAGGTCCGGGACGAGCACGACGACGGTCCCGCGTACCGCGCACGAGGATCCCACGTCTTCGTCCTTCCGGACGACGTCTCGGAAGGGAAGCACCTGCTCGAGGTGACCGTCGAACCGCGTTGGGAGCGTGCCACGTGGTTCGACGCCGTCCCGACGATCTCGGGGCGACCCGAGTCGTCGGTGCGCTCTTCCCTCGCGGATCTCGTCGAGAACGGATCGGCGACCCTGGCCGTCGTCGTGCTCGTCCTCCTCGCGGCATTGCATGGAGCGTTCGCAGCGCTCCGTCGCACGCGCCCCGAAGGACTCTGGTTCGCGACGCTCGCCCTGGTGTGGACGTCGTTCCCGATCTTCGTCTCCGGCGTCCTCGCGTTCGCGGGGCCGGCCGAAGGTCTCGTCTTCGCCGTGCTCCAGCCCGTCTCGGCGTTCCTCGGGCTCGGGTTCTCGACGTCCAAGTTCGAGGGAAAGGCGCCGTCCCTGATCCACGTCCTGCCCTCCGTCGCGCTCGCGGTCTCCGCCCCGTTCGTGGATCTCTTCGCGCTCGGGCCGTTCACGATGGCCACGTCGGCCGCCGTGGCGTGGGCCGCCGCGGCCCATGCGCGCGTTCTCGTGCGGGCGACGAAGCGGTCCGAAACGCGGCCGGACGCCGTTCTACTCCTCGCGGGTTGGGTCGGTTCGACCACCCTCACGGCGCTGTTCGACGTCGGCTGGTTCGGTCCGCGGACGGCGCTCTCGCCCCTGCCGTTCCACGTCGGGTCGTCGAGCCTCGTCGCCCTCGCCGTCGTCCACGTGGTCGCCCTCGGACGCGAGCACGTCGCGGTCGTGCGCCGTGGCGAGGTCCTCGCGCGTCGCGTCGACGTCCTCGAACGCGCGAGGACGGAGGAGCTCGCGGGAGCGGTCGCGCGTCTCGTCACCTCGCCCGAACTTCCCGAACTCCGGCCCGGGGACCTCGTCGACGAAAGGTTCCGCGTCGTCGGGCGTCTCGGGCAGGGAGGGATGGGCACGGTGTACGAAGCGGTGCGGCAGGACGACGGAGTGGCCGTGGCCCTCAAGGTCCTCCGCGGTGAATCCGACGGACTCGCGCTCCGTCGACTCGCGCGGGAAGCCGCGGTGGGAGTGGCGTTCGATCATCCGAACCTCGTCCGCGTGCTCTTCTCCGACGTGTCGAAGGACGGCCGGCTCTACGTCGCCATGGAACTCGTCCGCGGCCGCGCGTTCGCTCCCTCGGACTGGAGAAGAGCGCACGTGGACGCCGTCGTCGACCTCCTCGCCGGCGTCGCGTCCGGGCTCGCGGCGCTTCACGCGGCGAACGTCGTGCACCGGGACGTGAAACCCTCGAACGTGCTCGTCGTCGGGGACCCCTCCACCGGCGCTTCCCGTGTCCTCCTCACCGATTACGGTCTCGCCCGCCGGACGGCGGTCACGTCGGCGGAGCCCTCCCTCGGAACCACGGAGACCGCGAGCACGTTCGTCGAGGCCGCCACCGGCGCGTGCGAGGTGCTCGAGGAGACGTCGGTCGCGGGAACGCCCCGGTACATGGCGCCCGAGCTCGCGCGGTCGGAGCCGACGGCGTCGAGCGACGTCTTCGCCTGGGGCGTCCTCGCCTTCGAGTGCCTCTCGGGCGTCCGCCCGTTCGACGAAGATCCCATCCGTCGCGCCTTCCGTGGCGATGCCTTCGTGGCGGCGAAGCAACTCCTGGCATCGACGCCGGACGTCCCGGTCCCGATCGCGGAGATCGTCGGGCGGTCGCTCCAGGGGGACGCGACGCGGAGGCCCGCGGCCGTGGAACTCGTGGCCGCCCTCCGGCCGTACGGCAGACTCTCCCGCCGAGAGGAACGCTCGTGAGCGTACGCAAGAACGCCGCACCGAACGAAGGCACCGCCACCGCCCGTACCCTGCGTGAGGACGGCATCCTCACGTCCGCGCACGTGGTCATCGTCGCCCCGGACGTCGTGCGTCGCGTGGCGCTGCCCGTGCGGGGAGTGGTGACGTTCGGTCGGAGTCGGCGTGCGACGGTTCGCATCGACGACCCGACGTTGTCCCGGGAGCACGCCCGACTCGACGTCGGAGACACGGTCACGCTCGAGGATCTGGGGAGCGCGAACGGGACACGCCATGCCGGTCGCCGACTCCCTCCCGGCGAGCGCGTCGAGCTTCGCGCGGGCGACTCCTTCGAGGTCGGGCGGATCACCTGCGTCCTCGCCCGCGGCGCGGCCGACGGCGCGGTCCGTCCGGTCGTGCCCATGGACGACGTCGTGGACCATCTTCGATCCGCGATCGCGACGGCGGGGCGCGCGCGACCGGTGGTCTCGGTGGTCTACGTACGGACGCAGGGGACCCACGGCGAGGACGTCGCCGAAGACCTCGCGGCATCGACCGCCCCGACCGACCACCTCGCACGAATCGCCCCGGACGAGCTCGTGGTCCTCCTCCGGGGCCTCAGGGCATCCGACGCGCCCGACGTGGCGCGCCGGGTCCGGTCGCGGTGGCGTGGAGCGGACGAAGGCGCCTCGGTCGCCGTCGGTACGGCATCGTTTCCCGCCGACGGGGACGACCCGGCGGTCGTGATCGAGGCGGCCCGTTCGCGTGCGTCGGCGAATCCGCGGTCGAACGTCGACGACGCGGTCGCCGGATTCCGCAGCGCCGAGGGGGACGCGCGCATCCTCGCCCTCGCGAGCAAGGACGTCCCCGTCGCCTTCGTGGGGCCGCCCGGCGCGGGGAAGGACCACGCCGCCGAGCGACTCCACGCGGCCTCGCAGAGGAGCGGACGGGCGCTCGTCCGGCTCGATCTGCGTACGCTCGCCGCGGCCGACGGCGACGTGTCCCGCGGCGAAATCCGGAGGGCCGTCGAACGTGCACGGGGCGGAACGTTGGTCCTCCGCGAGCCCGCCCTCGCGCCCGCGCGGGAGCGCTCGCACCTCGCCCTCGCCACGGCGGGTGGGGACGTCCGCGTCGTCCTCCTCCTCGATCCCACGGGACTCACCGGAGCTCCTGCCGTCGATATGCCCTTCGCCGCGGGGGCGATCGAGGTGCGGATCCCCGCGCTCCGCGATCGTCCCGACGAGATTCCGGCCCTCGCCCTGGAGTTCGCCCGGACCGCGGCGCGTACGCTCGGACGCCCGGTTCCCGACGCTCTCGACGCGGTCCTCGAAGGCAAGCTCCGGTCGCACCCGTGGCCGGAGAACGTCCGCGAGTTGCGCGCGGTCGTCCACGCGCTCGTGTCCGTTTCCGAAGGGACCACGCTGACGGCCTCCGCGCTTCCCGACACGTTCGGTGCGGGAGTCCGCGAAGGTCCGCTCCAGGACGCCGTCCGCGCCGTCGAACGGGAACGCATCGTGCGTGCCCTCGTCGCTTCCGGGTGGAACCAGAGCGCAGCAGCCCGCAGTCTCGGCATCGCGCGCAACACGTTGATCGCCCGCATGAAGGCGTTCGGCATCGCGCCCCCTTGAATCGCGACCGGCGTCACCGCGACGAGAACGTCTTCGTGATGCCGACCGACAGGCGCGGTACGGCCACGAACGGGTCCACGAGCGGCGTCGCGGCGAAGCTCCCGACCTGGCCTCCCGCCGGAAGCTCGAGGGCGTCGTTCCATCGGGGGCGCGACGTCGGGACGAGTCCGACGAGCGCGACGGAAGCGAATACGTCGAGTCCCGGGGCCACGCCGACGCCGCCCCGGAGTTCGGGACGGAACGCGAAGGCGGTGACTCCCGCGGACACCCCGGGTCTCCGCGAAGCGTCGTCGGGATCGCCGACGACGAACGCGCCGGACGGGTCTTCGAAGCGACCCCAGCGGGTCGTGTGCACGCGGCCGATCGCGAAGCCGGCCGCGAGCGCGACCTCACCGTACCATCGCGAGCCTCGACGGTACGACGCGCCGCCCAGGATCGCGCCGTACGTGAGGCGCGAGTCGTCGGTCACGGAGCCGGGAGAGGATCCGACGCCCACACGCGCGATGGACCCGTCGGCGGTGCGAGTCCCTCCGAGGGTCGACGCACCGAGATCCACGAAGAGGCCCACGGGCCCGAAGCCGATGGCGCCCGCGCGGACGTCGCCGCCCACGGCGAAAGCGCCACCCCACGAAGGTGACGCACCGACGTGGGCGCTCCCTTCCGCGAAGAACCGCGTGGTCGGCGAGGTCGGCGAGGACGGCGAAGGCGGCGGAGGGGGAGCGGCGACGACCGAGGTTCCCGTCCCGGCGGCCGGCGTGGCGGTGGTGGCGGACGACTTTCGGGGAGCGATGGATGCGAGCTCGATCCCGACCTCCGTGACCTGGCCGGACGGCAGCGTGATCGTCCGTTCGAACCGGGTGAAGCCCGGCTTTTCGGCGACGACGACGTGAGTGCCTCGCTTGAGTCGGACCGTCCGCGAGGCTCCCGCGTCGAGGGTGCGTCCGTCCACGCTCACGGATGCGTCCGCTTCGGACACGCGGACGTGCAACGTTCCCAGTTGGGCCTCCAACGTGCGAACGCTGTTGTCCACGGCCGCGACCTCCGCGGCGAGACCCTGCCGTTCGAGGATCGCCCGGAGTTCGGCGAACATCCCGAGCGCCTCGTCGTACCGGCCCAGCTCCTGGAGACAGATCGCCGCGTTGTTCGTGTTGCCCCGGGAAGGAAAGAGCCGCCGCGACTCGAGGAGTTCCGCGAGGGCTTCGTCGTAGCGTTTCGACGCGAGGAGCTCACGGCCCCTCTCGAAGCGCGAGCGCGCCTCGGCCTGCACGTCGCTTCCGTCCGCGAACGCGGGGGCGGGCGCACGGGCCATCACCACCGTCGCGAACGCGAGGACGCGGAGCACCGACGTGGAGATCGACCGCAGCCGCCGAGTCACGGACGCTTCCGCCTGCGTCCGACGAGGAGAGCGAGTCCGAAGGAGGCCCACGCGGCGGCGCCGGGCGTCGCGTCCCCACGACCCACCGAACACCCGAACCCGGGATCGACGAGGTTCGGTTCGAAGTCGGAGAGGGGTCTGCAGGTCGACGCCCTGTCGCACGCGAATCCTTCCGCGCATTCCGACGCCCTCGCGCACGTCGTCCGGCAGGTCCCTTCCTGGCACGCGTACCGGCCACAGGATTCGACGATCGACGCGGACACGCGCCGGTGCGAGCGATCCTCGCATACGGGATAGGACGCCGCGTCCGCGCCGGCCTCTTCCGTGGACGGACTCGGCCCATCCCCCGAACCGTCGCGGGCCCCGTCCGTCGCCGCGTCGGCGCTCGCCGCCCCGTCGACGTCCGCGTCAGCGTCGGCGTCGGCATCGCGTCCGGGGCCGGCATCCGAGGCGCTGCCGTCGCGTGTGTCCGATCCGTCCCTCGCCGCGTCCTGCTCACCGGACGCGTCCGAAGCCGCGTCGACGGGAGAGGAGCCGTCGGCGCTTCCGTCGTCCGTCGAAGCACCGTCGGAGCCGCCGTCGTCGGCGCTCGCCCCGTCCGCGCCCGCGTCGAGGATCGTCCGAGGACCGCAAAGTCCCGTCTCCGCCACCGACGCGGACCGGCACGCGGCCACCGGAGTCGGCGACGACGTCGAAGCTCCGGGGACGCCTTCGCCGTCCCGGTATCCGCACCGATCATCCACGGTCGAGCACGCCCCACTCGTACACGTCACGTTGGCCGCGGCGCCCGTGCATCGTCCGTCGAGAATCGGCAGGCGCGAGACGACCGTACCGTCGTGTCCGCTCTCGACCGGCATCGCGACGTCGTTCGCGACCTTCGGAAGACAGGTGGCCACCGCGATTCCGCAGTACTGGTGGCTCGCACAGTCCGAGTCCTGGGAACATCCGTAGACGAACGTCTCGCCATCCGAGAAGACGACCAGCGAACGACCGTCGAACAGTTCGACCAAGCTACGCGGCGAACGCGCGAAGCGTGGCGGGAACGTCGAGTGGAAGACCCACGATCCGGACGTCGAGAGACGGAGCACGGTGCCCCCGTTGGCGTCGTCGAGCGCGAGGAGATCGCCGCCGTGCAGCGACAGGCTCGGTCGGAAATTGGGAGTCAATCCAGCGCCGACCGCCGGCGCGCTGGTCCACGTGCGGTTCGACGTGTCGAGCCACAGGCCCTTCGGCGTCGAAGGGTCGCACGTGCCGCCGGTACGGAAGAAGATCCTGCCGTCCGGATGCCGTATCGACGAGCCGTGCGTGAACGAGGAACCCGCCGGTAGGGAAGGGCCGCTCGACCATTGGCCCGTGTTCGTGTCGAGGATCTCGGACGAGTAGAGCCCCTGGCCGCCGGTGCAGTTCGTGTTCGACACGCCGCCCGAGACCATGATCTTCCCGGGCTCGAGTTCGACGAGGTTGGCCATGCGTCGCGCCACGGACATCGGCGCGAACGTCGACCACGCGTTCACGGAGGGGTTGAACGCGAACGTACCCTTGTAGACGCCCAGGCTCGAATTCGGTGCCGTTTCTCCTCCGACGAAGAACACACGTCCGTCGGAAACGCGAAGGCCGATGCTCCCCCCGCTGACGTTCCCACCCGGGGTCGTCGTGTCCCCCACGAATCCACCGGCACTCCGGGCCACGTTGCCTCCCGTGGGGACGTCCGGCTGCCGGACCCAATGGCCGGTGAACTCGGAATACGTGCGCGTTTCGCCTTGCGAGACGAATGCCGCGTTGTATCCGCCGAAGAGGAGGACACGCCCGTCGCTCGCGTCGAGGGCATGGCACGCGGCATAACCCGTCGCCACGGACAGGGTGGACTCGACCGCGCTCCACGCACGCGACTCCGGATCGTACACGTAGGAAGCTCCTCCTCCCGTGCCGGGAGCGATCGCGAGGACACGTCCCGAGGGAAGGAGCGGCGTGTTCTCGCAGAGGAACGTGAAGCTCGAGGGGAGGAACGAGGTCGTCGTCCACGCCGGATCGACGACGATCGGATGGCGGAGGCCGGCCGACCACCGGACCCTGACCGTGCACGCGTCGCTCGAAATCGCAGGCAGCGATCGGCCCCAAGGTACGCGAGGATCGAGGTCCACCGGGCAATCCGGGACGTCGAGGACGGCACCGTGTCGCGTTCCGTCCGCGTCCTCGACCCACGGGGCATCGACGCGGAAGACGGGACTTCCCCGTGCGTCGAGGAACTCCAGGACGTTGGCGATCTCGCGGAGGGACCGGATACCCCGACCGAGGCGTACGCGGTAGACGAGCTCCCGGACCACCGGTTCGCGCGCCACCGTCACGAAGTCCTCCGCGCCGTCGGGACGCGTGCGCAAGGAGAGATCGCCGAACGCGTGCCCGCCTCTGTAACGGGTCTCGCCGCGATCGCTCCGCGCCGTCACGTCCGTCGTTCCGTCGAGCGTGACGTGAAGGGAGTGGTTGCCGAGGTCGAGCACGAATCCGTCGGACGCGTGCGCGCCGGGCGTGGCGACGGAGGGTGCGGGCGACTCGATCGCCGTCGGCTCGGCTTCCGGCGACCGTCCCGGAGTCGCCCTTCGCCCGTCCGAGCAGGCGGAGAACGCGGTCACGATCCACGACGCCGCCACGACGCGACGAAACCGAGCGCCTCGTCCGAACGTCGTGCCAGTCAAAGGGGGTCCTCGGAAAAAGGGAAGATCAGTCGAAGTCGTCGACGGGTTTGACCAGCGAGGGAGGAGGGCGCTTCGCCGGCGGTGGTGAGCTCGGCGCGGGACGTGCCGTCACGGGGACGACGATGCGCTTCGTCGTCGGCGCGGTGCCCGACGTCGCGACCGCGGTCTTCGGCGCCGTCGCATCGTGCGGAGCGACGAGCGGCTCGGGCTCGGGCGTCTTCGCCGCGGTCGTCGTCGGTGGAGAGACGGGCACGATCGCACTGGGGGCCGGGATCGCGGAGGTCTTTCCGGGATCCTGCGCGAACGCGGTCGACGTCACGGGAGTCGAGGGTCGGAGCGAGAATCCGAGCGCCGCGGCGCCGAACACGGTCGCGAACGCGAGGACGATGCCCGCCACGAACCACGGGCGGCGACGGCGGGGTAGGGTCGGTTCCGCGTCGGGCGTGACCTCCGACGCGTGGGTCGACTGGGTCTCCGTCCCGACGGCGGTGGCTTCCGCGGGCGTGATCACGGCACGCGCGAGCGCGTTGGTCTGCACGACGGACTCGATTTCGGCCTGGCTCGGCGCGCGCACGCGTTCGGGGCGGAGCGATCGCGTCTCGCGTTGGAGCGCCCGCAACGCGTCGGCGAACTCGTCGGCCGACTGGAAGCGATCCGCCGCCTTCCGCGCGAGGGATTTCCCGATCACCTCCGCGAGGTCGCGGCTCACCCAAGGGGCGACCTCCGAGAGGGAAGGCGCACGCGTGGAGCAGATGGCGAGGATGGTGTCGCCCAACGTCTCGCGATCGAAGGGGAGTCGACCCGAGAGCATCCGGTAGAGGGAAACGCCGAGGGACCATAGGTCACTCCGCGCATCCAAGTTCCGTACCCCGCGGGCTTGCTCGGGGGACATGAACTGCGGCGAACCGACCATCATGCCGGTCTTCGTGAGCGATTCTTCGGCGGACTCCCCGAGATCGTCGACCCGCAGCTTCGCGACGCCGAAGTCGAGGACCTTCACGCAGAGTTCGCCCGTCTCCTCCCGTGCGAGGAAGAGATTCGCGGGCTTCACGTCGCGATGGACGAAGCCGGCCCGGTGCGCCGCGCCGAGGCCGAGGCATACCTGGAGACCGACGCTCTTCACGACGTCCTCGTGCAACATCGATTCCTTCCGGAGGACGTGCTGCAGATCCGTGCCTTCGAGCCGCTCCATCACCATGTACGGGGCGCCGGTGTCCTCGTCGACGCCGACGTCGAACACGCGGACGATGTGACGGGACTGGATGGTGGCGGCGGCGCGCGCTTCGAGCTCGAACCTCCCGAGGAGCTCCCGATTCTTGGGACGCGAGTCCAGGATCACCTTCACGGCCAAGCGTCCGCGGGTGACCACGTGCTCCGCGGCGTAGACGGCGCCCATGCCTCCCGAACCGATCTTCGAGAGGAGCTTGTACTTGCCGCCGAGGATGGCTCCTTCCATCGCCGAAGTCGATCGTGTCACGGGGGCGGACCGAGCGGCAAGGCGGGGCACGTCGTCCGTCGACGCCCATGTCGCGCGATGTGGGCGTCCCCTCCGTCGGTTGTGGTCCGTGCCCGCGGTTCGGTACGCTCCGGTCATGTCCGACGACCCGAGGTTCGACCAGGGGACGGCGGCGGGAAGCTTCGCGATTCCCGTGACCGGCCGCATCGACGCCTACTGGGACGGCGGCGCGACGTCGATCGCCATCGATCCGTCGAAGCCGGTGCACGTGGGGCGGGACGCCGCGTGCGAGCTCGTCATCGGACACGATTCCGTGTCGCGGAAACACGCCGTGATCCGCTTCGACGCGTCGGGCGTCGCGCACGTGGAAGACCTCGGAAGCCGCAACGGCACCCGCATGGGAGGACGTCTTCTCGCCAAGGGAGAGTCCAAGAAGCTCGTGCCGGGTGTGGCGGTCGAGATGGGGGACGCCATCGTGTTGGTGCGCGGGGACGACTCCGACGACTCCGAACCCGTGCCGTCACGACGTCCGGGCGTCGCGGAGAAGAGCGGACCCGCGAAGGCCATGGACCGCGTCGATCGCCTCGTGCGCCTCGTCGCCACGAGCTCCATCAGCGTCATCCTCCACGGCGAGACAGGATCGGGGAAGGAGGTCTTCGCCCGACGCATCCACGATGCGTCACCGCGCGCTTCGTCCCCCTTCGTCGCCATCAACTGCGGGGCGCTCGCCGAGGCGATCCTCGAGAGCGAGCTGTTCGGAGCCGAGAAGGGAGCCTTCACCGGAGCGACGGCCGCGCGCGTCGGACTCCTCGAGTCGGCCCAGAAGGGCACCGTCTTCCTCGACGAGGTCGGCGAGATGCCCCACGCCACCCAGGTGAAGCTCCTCCGCGCCATCGAGATGCGCGAAGTGATGCCCGTGGGTGCGACGCGTCCCCGCGCGATCGACGTCCGTTTCGTCGCGGCCTCCCACAAGGACCTCGAGGCCCTGGTCGACGCCGGCTCGTTCCGCGCCGATCTCTTCTTCCGCCTGAACGGCATCACGATCGACATCCCGCCGCTCCGCGAGCGCAAGGACGAGATCCGCGCCCTCGCCGAACGTTTCGGACAGGGTGCGAAGTTCACGGCGGCCGCGTTCGACGAACTCCTCGCCCACGATTGGCCGGGCAACGTGCGCGAACTCCGGAACGTCGTCGAACGGGCGGTCCTCCTCGCGGAGGGCGGGACCGTCGGTCCCGAACACCTCGTGCTCCGGCGCACCCTGCCGGGTTCCGTTCCGCGGGTGTCCCTCGCTCCGGCCCCCGTCACGACGTCGGCCGCGCCCGCCGCGGAACCGGGCACCGATCCCGGCGAACGTCAGCGGATCGTCGATGCGCTCGCGAAGTGCGCCGGCAACCAGACGAAGGCCGCGGAGTTCCTCGGGATCACGCGGCGTGCGCTCACGTACCGCATGGAGGTCCACAAGATTCCCGGACCCCGCACGACCCGCGATCCCTGAGGATCCTCCCGCGGCTCCGTCGTCGTCTCGCGTCCGGCGCGTCCGCGATGGACGTCCACCCACGTCCGCCATGGACGTCCAGCCGGTCGGGAACGGGCCCGGGAGCGGGATTTCCGAGGGACTCGTGTCCGGCGCACCCCTTGCTCTTCCGGATGGCGGAGGTGCGATCATGGGGCGTCGGCGGGGACTCGGAGCGTGGGCGTTCGCGGCATCGGCGTTCGTGGCGGCGGCGATGGCCCCGGCCGAGGCGAAAGCCGCGAAGGAGGAGCCCGTGGTCATCGGGTGGTGGTCCTTCTTCGACGGCACCCGGATTCCCACGAACGACGCCGCGCACCCCATCCGGTTCCACGGCGACCCGAACACCTATTTCTTCGAACCGTCCGGTGCCCGCGGCATGCAAGGTGATCCGGCCGCGATCCCGAAGGACGTCGCGTGGCGCACCCTCGTGGACTACGTGCTCGCACGATCGCAGTCCGCTTCGCTCTCCCCGACCTTCACCGGTCGCGCGGAGAGCGATCTGAACACGTTCACGCAAGCGTACTTCGGCTACGCCTTGGCGCTCCTCTACGTGCCCGAGGACGGCAACTGCCAGGATTACGCCGTCCGAATCGGCAGCGTGGACGACGGCGTGCAGGCCATGGTGAACGGCGCCATCGTCGGTCACGCGCGCCTGGGAGATGCGAACAAGGACCTTCCGTTCTTCGAACTCGGCGTCACGCCGCCCAAGACCGCGCTCCGTCCCGGTCTCAACGAAATCGTCCTCATCCACGAGGACCAGGCGAAGGTCGAACGCTACGTGGCGAACGTCGTCCTCCTCCACGGCGGCAAGGCGGTTCCTCTCGCACCGAAGAACATCGTCTTCGGTCGCGTCACGGACGCCGTCACCAAGGCGCCGCTCGCGGGCGCCACGTTGCGACTCGGTGCTCCCGGAGGTACGGACGCCGGCGCTCCCGCCGCGAACCCGTTCGTGACAGGTCCCCTCGGGTTCTACTTCTTCGCCGGCACGCCCGACGGGAGCCATGGCGTCCGCGCCACCGCACGCGCCCACGCGGAAGCGACGAAGGCCGCGAGCGTCGCCGTCGGTCGCGCGGCGACGGAAGCCGTCCGCGTGGACTTCGCGCTCGAGGGAGGGTGTTCGTGTCCGAACGGGACCATGTGCGGGCCGAACGGGGGCTGCCTCGAGGCGTGCGTGAAGACGGGCGAGTTCGGTCGCACGTGCAAGGACCCGTCGGCCGTGTGCGTCGACGGCCTCTGCGTCCTCGACGCGTGCGACGTCCAGGGTTGCACGACGGGCTTCGAGTGCCGTGCGGGACGCTGCGAGGAGAAGGCGTGCGGCGGCGTGTGTTGCGCCGCGGGAACCGTGTGCAAGGGGGGCACGTGCGTCACCGACGGGTGCGGTGCGGGATGTGCCACCGGAAAGACCTGTTCGGGCGGCGCGTGCGTCGACGCGTGTTCTCTGGTGACGTGCAACCCGGGTCTCACGTGCGCCAACGGCAGTTGCCTCGAG
The DNA here is from genome assembly GCA_046351475.1 of Polyangiaceae bacterium. Classification (GTDB taxonomy): domain Bacteria; phylum Myxococcota_A; class Polyangia; order Polyangiales; family Polyangiaceae; genus JAXLYL01. The sequence continues at coordinate 173,421 of JAXLYL010000005.1, read as the reverse complement.
CCGTGCCGTGCCGACCCCGCGTCGTGTGCGCGGAAGGCCGTCGCCGTGGCGGGGCCCGGATTCTCGGCGCCCGATGCCGGCGCATCGGGAGCGAAGAGGGGGGACGCGGGAGCCCGCGCGGAAGAGGACTCGGACGAACTCGCGGCTTCGGGCGGGTGCCGTTCCGTGCCCGGGGATCCGCTCGACGGCCCGCCGTTCGCCGCGGGGATCCTCGCCGCGGTCGTCGCGAGCCTCGGCGCCCGCAGGCGAACGCGGACGCCTCGAGGCCGATGACCGTCAGGGCATGGGGAAGCCCTCGACGAGCGCGGTGGTCACCGGCGAGCCGGCGCGCGTCACGAACACGCAATCGCGGGTGACCGCGACGTTCGTGATCTGCGACGTGAACGTCGACGCCACCTGTTTGAGTTCGACGATGCCCGGGGTGCCGTGGAGGGTCCACACTTCCGGCGTCGAGGTCTCCGCGTCCTTCGCGTAAACCACGCTCACCTTTCCCGCGCGAGAAGCAGACGCGTTGACCTGCGAGATGCTGGTCGTCGCCGCTGCATTCGCCCCGGCGGAGTCGAGGAAACGGTAGGGGTCGTACGTGTTGTCGTACCGCATCACGTACGGATTCGAGAATGGCGCCAGCATCCGGAAGAAGGAGCTGCCGTTCGACGCGATTCCCAAGTCCCGGTAATTCGCGGGTGCGCCCACGATCGGCACCGTCGATCTCTTCGTCGGATTGGCCATCGAGAAATCGACGTCCAAGAGCGGAGCGTTCCCGCCTCCCGTCGGGGAGATGGCGAGCAACAGGTGGTGATTGTCCGTCGTCGCGGCGAAGGAGATCACCCCGTCCATGTTCGAGATGCCGAGGTCGAACGTGACGTCCGGAAGCGGAGGCGCACGATCCGGGATCGGAATGCGCCGGACCGTCATCGGATTCGTCCCCACCGCTTCGTGGAACACGTAGACGTAGTCCGGATCGGCCGCGAGCCGCGACTCGAATTCGCCCGCCGCGAGCGGGATGCGTGTCTTCGCCGTCATCACGGAATCGGCGTCGATGAACGCGATGTCCGTCCCGCCGCCGCCTCCCGAGGTCTGGGCGGCGTAGGCCACGTACCGACCCGCACGTGCGATGGCGCGGATCATGTTGCCTTCGATCCGGACGACGGAAGGAACCGCGTCGACGACCGCTTCGACCTTCGAGACACGGAAGCCGCTACCCGAAACCCAGAACGCGGTCGAGTGCTGCTGGCCGAGCGGTTCCACGGTCGCGAGGAGGGGAGTGCCGACGACGTTCTGCATCGAATCGATGGCCGGGACGCACGTTCCCTGGACGCAGGTCCCGCAGCACGTTCCGCAGGCCGAGCTCCCGCCTTCCGCGCCGCCGCCGTCCGCCGCACTCGATCCGTCCCCGGACGACCCGTCGTTTCCCGCACCGTCCGGCCCCGCGTCGTTCACCGTCGCGTCGGCACCCGAATCGCGGGAGACGCCGCCGTCGGGAAGGACTCCGCCGTCGCCGGGCTCCCCGGTGCCGAAACGCTCGGGATCGACGATGGCCGCGAAGCTCGCCGCCTTCTCGGCGTTCGCCGGGCAGAACGTCTGGTTGGCGAGGGAGGGGCACTGGGCCACGGAAATCGTCCGGACGTATCCGTTCGTGTACTTCGTGCAGAGATCTCCGTTCAGAGTCAGGGTCGATCCCGAGATGGACGCGACGTCCTCGGTGAGGAACTCGACGCCGGCCAGGCGCCCGTCCTCGAAATCGTAGGTGGCGAACGGACTCAGACCGGAAGGGCTCCTTCCGGACGGCAGGGCGAACCGACACCCGTCGATGTTCTCGAGGCGCGTCGGCGCCACGCAGGGGTCGAGGGAGTAGCAGTCACCGGCGTTCACGACTCCGTCCGCGAGTTTCCGGTAGGAGCGGTCGTTCGCGCGCAGGGGCACGCATTCTCCCGCTCGGCACGTCTCGTTGCCGCCGCACTCCTTCTGGACGCAACTCAACGTGAACGGCATGGGCACTTCGAGGAAGTCGTCCTTCACGTACTGGAGGAGGACGTCCGTGCGGACGACGGAAGCGGGGATCACGTTCGGCGTGCAGTGATCCACGGTCGGCTCGGTGATGCCGTCGTAGCCGAGGAGGGTCACCCGCACGGTCTTCGCCTTCTCCGGATCGCTGCTGGGCTGCACGGCGACGTTCGCGGGGAACCGGAGCTTGCCGTCGGAGTTCGGGTTGTCGCGGTCGACGGGGAGGTCGCGCGTCACGTCGTACTGGCGGCAATACGCGATGGATCCGTCCTGCCCTCCGATGCGCACGATGACCTTCGCGAGCGGAAGCTGGGAATCGAGGACGACCAAGAACCCCGTCGTGGGGGGCGCCGAGCAGGCGGACACGATGGCGGGAATTCCGATCGCGAGGGACGCGACCACGAGCGTGCGGATCGTGCGACGGAACGCGGAACGACGGGAAGAGGAGCGGTCGGAAAATTCCACGGGTGCAGTCTAACGCGTAACGGACCCGATTCACCGGGGAGATCGTGGGACGCGCACGGACTCCGGGGACGGACGTCGCACATCCCGGTTCGCGGGACCGGGGATATCGCTTACGTTGGACGACCGGAGCGTCGGCCGGACGCGCCGCGGGCACCCACGGAGATTCCCATGCGCATCCCTTCCTCCACCACGTCCGTCGTCCTCGCGCTCGCCGCCGGGGTCGCCTTCGCGGCCCCCGCCTGCACGTCCCAGACGAGCCAGGCACCCGACGGCGGCACGTCGAGCGCGACCGACGGTGGTTCGCCCGATGGCGCCAGGGACGGCGGGACGGCCGTGAACGTGGGAACGACGAACGACTGTCCGGTCGTGACGGGCCCCGGTGTCGAACACAGGACGAACGTCACCGCCGACGAGACGTGGAAGCCGAGCGACGGCGTCCACCGGATCTCCGCGTCGATCGCGCTCCTCGCCACGGTGACCGTCGAGGCCTGCACGAAGATCACCGTCGATCCCGGGATCCACGTGTTCGTCGCCGACGAACCCGCGGGCGGCAAGTTCGTCACCCGCGGTCGCGTCGAGGATTCGCCCGCCCGGAAGGTCTACCCCGTGACCATCGAGGCCACGGATCCGACGAAGCCCTGGGGCAGCATGGTCGTCGACTCCACCGGGTCCATCGATCTCGAGGTCACCGTGTTCCGCAACGGGGACGCCGCCGCGTCGCGCAGCAATGGGGGCGGCATGTTGCGCGTCATCGGCACGAGCTCGCCGAGCACGAACGACCTTCCGGCGGTCGCCAAGACGATCCGGGCGGTGAACACCGTCTTCGCCGACTCGGACGGACACGGTCTCGTCCTGCAGGACTACGCGACGTTCACCGACGACTCGAATGGTGTGTACGTCGCCCGCTCCAAGCTCGACGCGATCGCGATCGAACTCGGGGCCACGAGTTCCTTGCCCCCCGTCGTCGGGCTCGAAGGGAACGGGCGGAACGCGATCGTGCTGAAGCAAGGCAGGGTCGGGACGATCACGTCGAAGCTGCCCAGCGTCGGCGCCGAGTATTTCACCGACCTTCCGCTCCGCATCCACGCGCCCGCCGACGGCGCTCCCGTCACGCTGACCATCGACCCGGGCGTCACCGTCCGATTCGCGAAGGGCGCGGCGATCTACGTCGGGACGTCCGCGGCACGGCAGGGCATCCTCGTCGCGCGAGGGACGGCGGAAGCTCCCGTCACGTTGACCTCCGCGCAGACCGCACCCGCTGCGGGCGATTGGATGGGGGTCGTGTTCCGCCACTACCCGCCCACGGGGTCGATCCTCGAACGCGCGGTGATCGAGTACGCGGGCGGCGATTCCCAGACGAACAGCTTCGGTTGCGGACCGAAGAGCAACGACTCCACCGTCCAATTCGTCGGGGGTCGCCCGGAGAACGCGGTGGTGAAGTCGTGCACGCTCCGCCACGGCGGCGGCGAGACCGGCATCGTTCTCGGATGGAATTCGGACGCCGACGGCCCCGACTTCGTGAACGACAACGTCTTCGAGTCCATGCCCGCGTGCCGCGTGAGCCGCTGGCAGAACGCGTCGACGCCGGCGTGTCCGCCGAATCCGCCGACCTGTTTCTGAAGGCATTCCCCAACGTCGTCGGGGCCGAGGTTGCACGCGTGTCACGAACGAGGGGGCGCCGCTGGATGGTGGTGCGATCCACGTGCGCGTCCCGACGACGCACGCTCGTCCGATCGGGCGGCCGACCACGCACACGCTGCTAGGCTGAAGTCTCGGACGCGCGACGCGCGCGACCGGATCCCGTCATGGACCAAGCCGTCGCCTACTCCACCCTCGCCATGACCGTGACGCTCGCCGTCGCGCGACCGCGCGTGTTCGGCCTCCGTTTGCGCGTGACGCCGGGCGCCGCGGCGGTGGCCGGAGTGATCCTGCTGCTCCTCTTCGGACTCCTCTCGTCCCGCGATCTCGCCGAGGCCGCCCTCGTCCAATGGCGGCCGCTCGTCGCACTCACGAGCATCATGGTCACCACCGGCGTCGCCCAGGAGGTCGGAGCGTTCGAACGACTCGCGCGCGTCCTCGAGGGATACGCCCGTCGGACGTCCCCCGAGCGCGCCTTCGGGGCGGTGTTCCTCGTGGCGGCCATCGTGCCGTCGCTCCTCAACAACGACGCGGCCATCCTCCTCCTCACGCCCGTCGTCGTCGGGCTCGCGCGCCGTCTTGCACCGACGCGACCGGGACTCACGGAGGCCTTCGCGTTCGCCGTGTTCCTCGCCCCGGGGGTGGCTCCGTTCGTCGTCTCGAACCCCATGAACATGATCGTCGCCGAGTTCGCCGGCATCCCGTTCAACGCGTACTCGCGCATCATGGCGCCCGTCGCCGTGGCCGGTGCCGTCGTCACGTGGCTCGTCCTCCGACGTGCGTTCCGGAGCCGCTTCGATGGAGTCGTCTTCGCGCCGACGCCCGTCGTCGTACCGCCTGCGCATCCCGCCGAACGCCCGCTCGTCGTCCTCCTCGTCGCCGTGTTCCTCGCGTACCCTGTGATGGCGTCCTTCGGCGGTCCCATCTGGCTCGTGTCCCTCCTCGGAGCGGCGATGGCGTTCGCGCTCGGCGTGCGTCATCGGGTGGCCCCCGCGCGGAGGCTCCTCGGCCACGTCTCGCCCGACATCCTCGTCTTCCTGTGGGGCGTGTTCCTCGTCGTCGTCGGCCTGCGGCACGTCGGCGTCGTCGACAGGCTGCGCGTGATCTACGACGCGTTCCCGCGGGGCTCGTGGTCCCGCCTCGTCGCGGTGGGCGGACTCGCCTCCCTCGGGTCGGCGGTCGTCGACAACCATCCCATGGCGCTCCTCGACATGATGGCTCTCGGCAAGGGCACGGACGACGGTGCCCTGCTCGCCGCCCTCGTCGGCGGCGACATCGGTCCCCGCCTCCTTCCCATCGGTTCGCTCGCGGGCCTCCTCTGGATGGACCGCCTCCGTCGGAACGGCGTGACCATCGGGATCGGGACCTTCGTGCGCGTCGGTACCCTCGCGCTCGTCCCCACGTGGGTCGTCTCGATCCTTATCCTCGGCTTCCTCCGGTGAATGCCGGACGCCTCCGCGTCGGAGGGCGTCTGCCGGATGACGTTTTTCGTGGGATCATCGACCGGGCCGGCCGGGGCCGCCCGTCTCCGGAAGCGGTAGACGACGGGCATGGCGCTTTCCTGCACGTCCCGCCGACTCCACGCCACGTCCTTGGCCGCCACGGTCCTCCTGTCTTCGACGGCGTGCGCGTCCGTGGACGCACGAGACGCTTCCGGTGACGGACCCGTCGCTTCCTCCGCGGGAGGGGCGGGATCGCCACGCGGCTCGATCCTCCCGTCGGATGCGGGGCGGGACGCGACCACGTCTCCCGCGACGTCGGACGCTGCCGACACCGCGCGCCTCGCCGATGCAGGCGATGCCGGGGAGGCCCGCGCTCCCGCACCACCGGTTCCGTTCGCGGAATGGCGCCACCGGGAACCCATCTACGAGCTCTACGTCCGCCACTTCTCCCCGGAAGGCGACTTTCGCGGCGTGGAAGACCGCCTCCCGGAACTCGCCGCCCTCGGCGTGGGCATCCTGTGGCTCCTGCCGGTCCACGAGATCGGCAGCCTCACGCCGGTGAACGGAGGGGAGGGGATCGACTTCCCGCACGGCAATCCCTACGCGGTGAAGGACTACGAGCACCCGAACCCCGAGTACGGCCGCGAGCGCACCCGTGCGAGCGCGGAGCGGGACCTCGAGAGTCTCGTGCGCTCGGCCCACGACCTCGGCATGCACGTCATCCTGGACTGGGTGCCGAACCACACCGCGTGGGACAACCGGCTCGTGACCGAACATCCCGACTGGTACGTCCACGAGAACGGGCGAATCAAGCCGGTGGGCGACGAGTTCCGCTGGATCGCGCAACTCGACTGGTCGAACGCGGACCTCCGCGCGTGGATGACCGACGAGATGGCGCGATGGGTGCGCCGGTACGATCTCGATGGATTCCGCGTGGATTTCGCCCATGCGATGCCCTTGGAACCTTTCGAGACGCTCCGCACGAAGGTCGGCCCCGGAAAGTCCTTGTTTCTCCTCGCGGAGGCGGGAGACCGGAGGTTCCATCCGACCTTCGACATGACCTACGACTGGACCGTGTACCCCGTCTTCGGGGACGTGGCTTCCGGGCTCAGTCCCACCACGCGCATCGACGACGCGCTCCTCCACGGCCAACTCGTCCCGTTCGCGAGCGAGCCGGAAGCGATCGTCATGCGCATGACGTACAACCACGACGACAACGGCACGTTCACGCTCCAGGACCGCTACCGCGGGGGACAGAAGGCGTTCGCCGTCGTCGCGTCGCTCCTGCCGGGCAAGCCGCTCCTCTTCGACGGGCAGGAGGTCGGCATGAACGTGTTCGACGGGACCACCGTGCGCCCGAGCGCTCCCCTCGGACACGACCCCGCGGTGAAGATCGACTGGAACGACCCCGACGGTTTTCGCCCGTTCTACACGAAGCTCCTTCGACTCTTCCGCGCGAACCGGGCGCTCCACCAGCCGGGCATGGCGGACTTCCGGAAGCTCGACACCCTGCCGGCGTCTCCCGTCTACGCGTTCGTCCGTCGTGCGGCCGACGAGGTCGTGGTCGTCGTCGCCAACCTCTCCGGCCGGGATCTCGGCGAGGTCGTCCTCGCACCGGCGCCGAACGTCGGTTCCCTCGCGGGGGATTTCGTCGAGCTGTTCGACGGCACGGCCCACTCGCTGGCCGCGGGGACCTCCGTGCGCCTCCCGCCGTGGGGCTACCGCGTGTTCGTGCGAGGTCCCCGAGCGTGAGAGGCGAGCGGTGCGACCCGGTTTGACGGCGAACGCGGAGGACGGTACGTCGCCCGCATGACCCCACGAAAAACGTCGTCGAAGGAGCCGGCGTCGCTCGTCGTGGCCGCGTTCGGCGCCCACGAGACGTGGACCCATCGCACGACCGAGCCTTCCATCGTCCTCACGCTGGAAGCGCACGCGGCCGCCGTCACGTCGGTATCGCGGACGCACGCCCTCGATCGCACGGGCATCCTCGTCCTTCCTCGCGGGGCGGTCCTCCGAGCGCGGACGGCGTCGCCCTCGTGCCGGATCGCCGCCGTCGGCTGGTCGGACGCGCGCCTCGACGAGACGGTCCGCGGCCATGCGACCCTCGGCATGGACCGCCCGCGGTTCGACGCGTGGCTCCGGCGTGCGTGCCTCCTGCCGCGGACGGTCTGGGTCCAGGGACTCGTGCACCGCTACGTGTTCGAGAGGCACGCGCTCGGTGCGACGTCGAACCTCGCTACCCACTTCCTCGAGATCGAGATGGCGAAGGAGCTGTGGTTCCTGTTCCGCGATCGCGACGAAGGCGTGGAGCGCGCCCGGTCGGGGCAGAAGTACAGTCCCCAGGTCGAGCGCGCCGTGGCGTTCATCGAGGCGAATCTGTTCCGACCGGTGCCGCTCGCGGAGCTCGCGCGCCGTGCCTTCACGAGCGAGAGCACGCTCCTCCGGAGCTTCCGGCGCGAGCTCGGCACCGGACCCGGAGACTTCTGGCGCACGCGACGGCTCGACGAGGCCATGGTCCTCCTCCGCACCGGGCGTGTCGCGGTGGCGGAAGTCGCCGCACGTGTCGGGTACGACAACCCGACCTCGTTCGGCCACGCGTTCGCCGTCCGCTTCGGGGCGCCGCCGTCGCGGTTCGTCCCCCGGAGGCCGACGCGCCCGGCCCCCTGATCACGGCCGCGCGCGGAGAGCGTCCCGTTCCGCACCGTCGAGCACGCGAAGCGGCGCGATCGGTCGGCCCGTCGCGCGATCGAAGAAGGGCGACGGCCACCGTTTGCCACCGAAGGTCCACGCGGCGAGGAGCCACGCGGTGCGCACGCCGAAAGCGAGTGGATTCGTGGTGCCGCCGTCGGGGAGGGGACGCGTGGCGAACTTCGTCAGGAGAGTCCCGCGCGGAGGTCCGAACGTCCGGTCCCGTTCGCCGGGACGATCCATGCCCGCCACGAACGCCATGCCCACGCCCGCGAACGGCCCGCCGGCGCCGAGCGTGTTGCCCACCGGCGTCTTGCAGCAGTCCGCGTACCAGCGATGGAGCCCCTTCGCCGAGAGTCGTATCCCGCGGACGTTCCCGACCCCTTCGGTGAAAACCAGGTTCGCCGGGAAGGTCTGGAGGATGTCCGAGCCTCCGTGGTCGTCCACGAGTTCGGGACGCGCCAGGAACGTCGTGAAGTCCCGGCAGTCGTCGCAGTAGCAGAGGACCCGGTTGTGCGCGCCCGCCGACGTGTCGTGCATGCGGCCGCGAACCGCCCCGCACGTGCACGCGAGCGCGACGCTCACGGCTTCGCCTTCGCCGGTTTCGAAGTGCTCGCCTGCGCTTTCGTGGACGTCGCCTGCACCTTCGGAGGCGGAGGCGTCGTGTACGCGTCTTTCACGCGACGCGCCGCTCCCCGCACGGCACCCCGCAACGCTCCGAGCTCCGATTCCTCCACGCGTGACGACCCGAACTCCGCGCGCGCGCTTCCCTCGACCACCGCGACGAGATCCCCCCGGATGGCGTCGCGCAGCACCGCCGACACCACGCACGTCGCCGTGGAGCCCGCGTGCGTCTTCGATCCATCCATCCGCACGATCGACACGGACATGACGAGAGGTCGGCGCAACGCGAGGGAGCCTTCGTTGAGAGCGGCCACTTCCGTCCCGGCGACGTCGCGCAGGATGCCCCGGAGGTCCACCCCGCGACGTTCGACGACGGACGACACTTCCCCGAGCGAAATGGGCTTGGGCGTGGCTGCGTCCGCGAACGTCGGAACGAAGGTCGTCGCGATCATCGCGAAGGGGACGACGGCGAAGTCGAGTGGGCTCCGGAGGCGCGGCACGGGTTCACCCTGCGGGACGTCGTCGTGCCCGTCGACGTGGCTCCGTGCCGTCCCGGATCGGCTCCGCGGGATAGGCGGCTCGAATCGCACGCTTGCACGCGACCCTTCGCGGCCCGGATCGCGAGCGTCCCTCGGGCGGTGGTGCCCGGAGTTCGTTCCCGTCCCGTCCGACGGCAATTTCTCACCGAATCGGGGGCAAAAGGGGTGTCTGGATTGCTCCCACAATGTCGGATGCTAGAGCCCGAAACGCTGACGGCGCAGCCGTCCAAAAGAGGAGGGGTTTCCATGGAAGAGAATCTGAAACGTCGCGTCGTTGGCGCCCTGGCGCTCACCCTCTTGGGAGGCTGCGCCTCCTCCGTCGAAGCGCCTCCGGGGGCCGTGGACGACACCGTTTCGGAGAGCTCGGACGCGCTCCGCACCGCGAAGCTCTTGTGTTCGTCGCGCGCCGACGCGCCCATCTATTTCGGGGACGAATCCCAGATCCTGCTGACCGCCGACATCGACGGCGACCGCGGTCTGAAGAAGGTGTCGCTCACCATGAAGGCCGACGACAAGCTCGGCGTCCGGAACGAGGACATCGTCGCGCAGGCGTCCTACCGCCCACGCAATCCGCTGTACGCGAACCACCAGAAGTACAACGCCGCGGACGCGTGGTGTGGTTACGGCATCGTCGCACCGAAGGGCCTCGCCACGAAACGCGGGTCCTTTCCGGTCTATCTGCAGCAAGCCTGCGAAGGTGGATTCATCGCGACCGCCACGTTGAACTGCAAGGTGCAGGCGGCGACGCCCACGCCGGGCGGTCCGACGTCCGGCGCCGCCATCGTCCTCACCTACGCGGGGGCTCGGAAAGCGGACGTCATCTCCGGACGGTACTTCAAGCCGTCGGACTTCACGGGGAACGACGTCGTCGTCGCCGACGAAGGCAACTCCGTCGACATCGCCACGATCCTCCCCGAGAGCGACACGAGCGCGCCCGACACCCTCTGCTACCGGGGCCCGGCGGCGGACGCGAAGAAGATCCTCGAGCGGATGCTCCTCAACACGGACGGCAACGGCGACCACTTCCTCGACGAGGGGTACACGCTCACGGTTTCACGGAGCACGTCCATCGTCGAGGTCCGCTTCAGCGTGACGGGCGAGGGGGGATCCGAGGACAAGTCCCTCTCCGTTCCTCCCTGCCGCTGAAAGGGCCCGTCGCCGGCACCGACCCGGCGTCCACGAACCGGACGACGCGCGGGACCCTCGAGGGTCACCGCGCGTCGTCGTTGGGGACGCGTCAGCGGAGGAGATCGCCCTGGCGATCGAAGCTCTGGGTCCACGTGCGGTCGTCGTCGGAGCGACCGAGCCGGTGGTCCGTCGGGAAGCCGTCCCAGAGCCGGTAGCTCATGTCCGTCTCGGGAACGTCGAACTGGACGAAGGGCTTCATCCGGTACTTGCGGTGGTAGATGGAGTCGCCATTTCCGCCGAGGCCGAAGCACATGCCCTTCACGACGAAGCGGTGGACGATGCCGGCCGAGCCGTCCTTCAGGGTGACCTCGCCCGAATCGCCGTGCGTCAGGAGTTCGGTCTTCGAGAGGAAGGCCGTGCCCCCGAGGGACGACACGTAGAAACCGATTCCGCGGAACGACGGCGCGTCGAAGGCGGCCTTCTTCGTGACCGTGCGGAGCTCCACGGTCTCGCACATGCCCGAATGTTCCTTGTCGTACGAGAAGGGACCGAGGAGTTGGCTCTCGAGGAGCGACGCCGCGGCGGACGTGCAGTCCGTGCCGTGGCACCGGTCGAGCGGGAGGGCGACGTCGCCGAGCGTGTAGCCGTAGTCGTACCGGCGACCGACGGTCCCTCCGATCCACGCTTGCAGGAGCGAGATGTCGTCGGCGGCGCGGTCCACGGTCAGGGCGTCCCCGGAGGACGACACGACGTCGGAGTCGTCCGCCTGCGGGGCGGCGCAACCGATCGCGGGAACGGAGAGCAGGGAAACGAGGCTGAAAACGAGGCGGCGCATGACGTCACTCCTTGATGAGTGACGCCTCCCTAGCACCGGACGGAGAGCCCGCAACGGGACGTCGTATTCGTCGCCGCGACGTCAGCCGTCGTCCACGAGGGACCGGAGACGCACGAGGCTCTCGTCCCACTGCCGGGAGATCGTGTCGAGGTGCTTCTTCGCCTCCGCGAGGCGGCGCGGTTCGAGTTGCCAGACGCGCGCGCGGCCCGCCTTCGAGCTCCTCACGACGCCCGCGTCCTCGAGGACCTCGAGGTGCTTCGTCACGGCCTGCCGCGAGACGCGCGCCCCCTCCGTGAGCGCGGAGACCGAGAGACGTCCTTCCTGCGAGAGGCGGAAAAGCACGCGGAGGCGTGTCGTGTCCCCGAGCGCGGCGAAGAGTTCGGCCGGGGCGTCGAGCGCGGCGAGCGACTTACGATGCGGCACGCGCGAGGTACTTCGACAGGAGCATCGTCTGCGCGGCCCACCCGCCCGAGTTCATCTCGAACGCCTTCGCCCGTCGCGCGAGGGGGATGCGATCGAATCCGGATTCGGTGATCGTGAGTTCGGTGCCGCCTTCCACTTCGCGGAGCTCGAACACGATGTCGGTCATCGGCTCGTCCGAGTAGTCGACGTCCGGATCGACCGCGAACGGGTGCCACTGGAACGCGATGCACGTCGGCGCTTCGATGCGTGCGACCACGAACTCGAACTTCTTCCCGGCGTGGGGAGCCTGGGCCTTCGCGACCTCGGCGTCCACCGACGTGGGTTCGACGACGCCACGCACCCACGTCCCGGCGACGAACGGGCCGTCGAAGCGGACGCCGAACCACGTCCCGAAGGCGACGGCGTCGCTGACGGCACTCCACACCTTGGCGAGGGGCGCACGGAGGACGATGGACTTCACGATGCGATCCGTGGACGAGCTCATGGGCAACCTCGCGACGGCATCCCTTCTACGGGGGCCGAGGGCCGTATGCAACCAAAAGGTTGCGTGTGAGTGACGCTCGCCCGCGCATGCACCGGATTGCTCTACACTCGGGAAAACCGATGAACTCGACCTTGGCGTCCGAAGGAGATCGCGTCCTCGCCGCGTGGCCGTCGGCGAACTCGACGAGGACCTCGCGCTCTCGGCGACGTGCGCGACCCTCGATCTGCCGGGAGTGTGGTGCGCCCTCGTCCGTTCGCGGACGGAGGACGCCGTCGTCGAACTCGACGTGTTCGGTTCGGAGGACGCCACGCGCTTCAGGGCGGTGATGACGCGGCTCGCGTCACGGAGCGACGGCAGGCGCGTCTACCAGTCCGTGCGGGACCCCTCGTGGTCCGAAGCGTTCGACGAGGCGTCGCCGCCACCCCGAGGGACCCGCTGGTTCGCGTGCGAGCCGGTCGCGCTCGACGTGGAGTCGCTCACCGGTACGCGTGCCGATTCGGCACGCCTCGTCCTCCTCGGCATCTCCGACGCCTGCAAGGACGACGCTCGCCGCGCTGCCCTGTATCGCCCGATCGTGTGCGGCCATCCTCGCACGGCGCCAAGCGGAGACGCGCGTCGCGGAAATCGTGCACCGGCTCGCGAACCTGCTCGCGTCGATCCGGGCCAACGTCGAATACGGAACCTCGCTGCTGGAAGACCCGGCGGTCGTCGACGCGGTCCTCGGGCACGTGCGCGGTGGAGGAGCGCGTGGAGATGATCCACGCCCTCCGAACGTCCTCGAAGCGACCGACGACATGCACGCCGACGTGCAGCAGGCGGCGAAGGTCTCGCCGCGGCGAGTCCCCGCCCGCCGCGCGGTGACGACGACGTTCAGTCGCCGTCCTCGTCCGGGACCGACGACGATCCACGACGAAGCTTCGACGCGTCGATGCCGTAGCCCTTGATGCGTTGGTAGAGCGTGCTCCTCGGGATGCCGAGTCTCCGGGCGGCGGCCTCGACGCGGCCCCTCTCGGCCAGCAAGGCCTGCTCGATGTGCTCCCGTTCGACCTCGGACAACGTGCGCGCGGACGACGACGGAGGAGCGGGCGTCCCGAGAGCGGATCCGGACGAGGGGGCGATGGGGGCGACGAGCATGCCCGTGACCGAAGGCGTGTCGAAGGCGATGTCGTCGGCGCGGATACCGTCGCCGTCCCGACGGAGGAGCGCGCGCTCGAGCACGTTCTTCAGTTCGCGCAGGTTGCCGGGCCACGGGTGGTCGAGGAGGGCCTCCTTCGCGTCGACCGTGAGTTCGATGCCTTCCGCGCCGAGATCCGCGAGGACCTGGTACGCGAGCGGCACCAGGTCCTCCCGGCGTTCGCGCAGGGAGGGGACGGTGATCGAGACCGTGCTGATGCGGTAGTAGAGGTCCGCGCGGAAACGCTTCTCGGAGACGGCCGCGAGGAGATCGTGGTGGGTCGCACCGATGAGACGGATGTCCACCGCGCGCTCGTGGACGCCGCCCATGCGACGGAAGCGTTTCTCCTCGAGCACCTTGAGGAGTTTGGGCTGTACGAGGACGTCCATGTCCCCGATCTCGTCGAGGAAGAAAGTGCCCCCGCTCGCGGCATCGAGGAGCCCCTCCTTCGAGTTGTGGGCGCCCGTGAACGCGCCCCGTTCGTGGCCGAAGAGCTCGCTCTCCACGAATTCCTTCGTCAGCCCGGCGCAGTTGATGTCCACGAAAGGCGCCTGGCTGCGTGCGCCGATGGCGTGGATGCGGCGCGCGAGGACGCTCTTCCCGGTCCCCGTCTCGCCGAGGAGGAGGACGGTACAGTCGGCGTCGCGGAGCCGTTCGATCTGTTCCTCGACGCGGCCCATGGCCGACGAGCGAGGTTCGATGGCCCGGGGTCCGAGGAGCTTCGCGCGGACGCCCGACGCGTGTTGCCTACGGCGATCGATGGCGCTGCGCAAGAACGCGCCGAGGGTCGACGTGTCGACGGGCTTCGTGAGGAAGTCCTCCGCGCCTTGCTTCACGGCGCGCACGGCGAGGTCGATGCTGCCGTGTCCCGTCATGATGATCACCGCCGCGGCGGGATCGATGGCGCGGATGCGAGGGAGGAGCTCGAGGGCGTCGCCGTCCGGGAGGCGGAGATCGGTGAGCACCACGTCCGGGCGCTGCGCGGCGAAGACGCGCGTCGCCGCGTCCCGGGAGTCCGCCTCGTGGACCTGCAGGCCCATCGCGCGCAACGCGCCGCACAGTCCGAAGCGGAGCGATGCGTCGTCCTCGACCACGAGCACGGACGCAGGCTTGTCGCCCCATCGAGTGCCGGGTCGCACGTCTGTGGCTCGGTTCTTCATCCCCCGCCGCGGAGCATATGAAACGATTGCGTGAGAGCGGCGACAAAATCTTGGCGCTCGCGCACGCGCGAAACCGACGCGCGTGTCCTTCATGCATACGCGATTCGTTTCGTGCCTGCGCGGGGTGAATCGGACCTCAATCCTCCTTGGCCGTCGAGGTCGCGGCGGACACGGGGGGTGGTCCGCGAAGACCCGTATCCGGATTCAGGACGGTTCGGCGTGCCGAGCGATGACGGCGTAGAGCCGCGCCTCCGCCGTGCCGTCGTGACCCTCCGCGTTGGACGGCGGAGGAAGGACCACCGAGCGCGCCAATTCCTCGCGCGTGACGCGGACTTTCAGCGTGTTCTCGAAGGCTTCGAGGAAGAGGCCCACGTCGGCCCCCGCACGTTCGATGGCATCCACCGCCACGAGCATGGATGCCGTGAGTTCCTCCGAGCGCGCCTCGCCGTGGGAGAGTTCGCGCACGTACCGGAGCGTTCCACGCTCCACTCCGAAGCTCCGAGGGGAAAGGTCCACGGAGAATCCGTTGCGGAGTGCAGTACGCAGCGCCTCGACGACGGCGACGCCGTAGTTGGAGACGAGGTCGGACGGGGGAGAACCTTCCGCGAGGATCCGTTCCACGGACGGCAGCTCGGGCCGCACGGTCCAAATCCAGCACGCACCGTCGGCGGCGGGTTGGGCGACGAGGACCGTCTCCGGCACGAGAAGACGATCGAGCTGCGTGGCGTCGCGGGCGCTCCGAACGAGCGCGAGACGTGCCGCCTCCGCGTCCGCGAATAGCGCGGGGACGGTCGTTCGGGCTACGTGACCGTGCGCGACGACTTCGAGGACGCCGGTTTCGTCGAACGCGCCCGCCGGGACTCCCGCGAGATCGAGGAGTCGCACCGTCGCGCGGCCCGTGTGCGCCGGCCAGATGAAGCCGGTGGGCACGTCCGGAGAAGGGTGGGAGGGAGGACCGACCAGTCCGTCCGCCTTCGGCCGGTGGGCGGGTTCGACGTTCGAGAGATCGAGGGCCGCCGCGCGGGCGACGGCACGGGCGGCTTCGTCGTCCGCCATGGCGCGGACCGCTTCCTCCACGAGGAACGCGGACTGGGCCTCCTCGAGGAGCATCTCCGCGGCCCATTCGGGGTCGAGCTTCTCCTCCACGAGCTTCTCGAGGAGGTGACCCGGCGTCTCGGCGTGGCGCACGTCGACGCGAAGTTCCTCGCGCTCGCTGCGAACCTGGATCGCCCGCGACACCGTGCGGACGGCGGCGACGAAGGTGTCGACGACTCCGACGCCTTCGCTGGCGATGCCCTCCATCACCGGGACGTCCGGTCGTCCGAGGGCACGTGCGAGCGACGGTCCGTCGAGGGCCCCGACGTGGTCCTGCTTGTTCGCTTGGATCACGAGCGGAACCTCCACGCCCCGGGCCTTCGCGACCTCGTCGTAAAGGGCGAGTCCACGCCGGGCGGACTCGATGCCGGCTTCGCTGCTGTCGCACACGTAGACGACCACGTCGGCCGAGCCGAGCAGGTGCCGGCGTCGGGGCGTGAGCACCATCTGACCCGGCACGCTCACCACCTGGCAGAGCAGCGGGAAGCCGCAAACGACGCCCGCGAGGATCTGCACCCAGTCGAAGTAGAGCGTGCGCCCATCCATCTCGGCGGGCGTCGTGAGCGTCGAGTTCCGTTGCGCGGCGAACAGCGTGCAGAGCTGGCGCAGGTTCGTCGTCTTTCCCGCGTTCGCCACGCCGTCGTAGACGACACGGACGGCCATACGCTGTTCGAACGGGTCATAGGTCGGCATTGCCGGAGTCCTTCGTTCGGCGCACTCGCGCCCGTTGGTTCAAGATGCGCGCGGGACCGAACGCGTCGGTCTCGCCGACCACGATCCCGCGCTCGTCCCCCGTTCCGTGGAAGAACGCGACGACCGCCACGTCCTGGGACTTCATGACCGAGAAGAGCGCGCCGTCGTCGTTGAACGTCGCCGCGACGTCGAGCACGGACGCGGCCCACTTCCCGAGACGGAGGAGCGCGGACGCCACCGCCGGTACGGCGCCAAGGAGCGCCACGGGCTCGGGGTTCGGGAGAAGGGCGTTGCGGAAGAACGCGGCGCCCCAGTCCTTGCCCTGGAAGACGTTCGCGAGCGTCGTACGGGACCGTTCGGAGAACTCCGGATGGCGGACGGCCCCGAGGGTCGCGAGCAGTTCCGACGTGCCGAAAGTGAACCGCGGGGCGTAGCTGCGACCGGTGCGCGGTTGCCACGTGGCGGACGACTCGGATGCCGCCAGGTGCCGGAGACTTTCCACGGTGTGGTGGAGGAGTGCGACCCGGAGTTCGTCGGCGTCCAGGATCCCTTCGCTCACGAGGTACTCCCCGAGAGGCGTGCCGTTCGCTCGGCACGCCTCGTACTTCGCTTCCATGGCCTCGAGTCCGAGGCCGGCCCGGGCCGCGAGCAGTTCGCCGAGGCGCCGTGAGAATCCCCGTGCCGCCGCCCAGCACACGTTCCCGCGTTCGATGAACACCGTCCCGCGTGGGCCCAGGCGATCGTGGACGACGAGCTCCCCCGTCTCGTCCCTGCCGACGTCGTCGGCGAAGGCGAGCAGTTGCACGACGTTCTGGACCCGGAGGCCACGCTTCGCTGGTTCGACGTTCACACTTCCGGTCCGACGCTACCTGCGACCTGACGGATCCACGCCCGGAGCAACGCGACGTTCGCGTCGCCGGGGGCGAGGCCGACGACGACGAGCTCGCGTTGGTTGGGGACGCGGGCGAACGCGTGGATCCAACGGGCGGAGGCCACGAAGGATTCGTCGACGTCCTCGTCGAGACCCTCGAGGTCGTCCGACGTCCCCGGCGCCGAGACGAGTTGCACGGCCGAATACGCCGCGATCTCGACGTCGTCGCGGGCCACGTCCCCACGGACCTGCAACCCGAGCAGGAACCCGGAGCGCGTATCCATGCACGCCAGCGCCACGGCATCCGGACGCGAGGCAAGCGCCTCCTTCATCACGAGCTCGAATCCCATCGCGACCTCCTCAGCCCAGCTTGTGGGCGGACTTGTTCACGACCGTCCGGACCACCGCGATGTTCGTCGCGCTGCGATCCGCGGCGAGGTAGATGAACATCGTCGGCGAGAGCAGCTTGATGAAGTGGATCTGGTCACCGAGGGTGAGGATCATGTCCTCGAGGTTCGTCTTCAGGTTCAGAGCCTTCATGATCTTGAGCTTCTGCTTCACGAGCTCGCTGTTGTAGGCGCTCGCGACCGCGAGATCGAATTCGGTCCGGGTCGACTTCACGGCGAGCGTCATGCCCGAGTCGAGGTCGACGAGGGACGTGGCGATGAAGCCGGGGATGTCGGCGGCGAAGTGCTCGAAAACTTCCGTGGTCTCGTTGGGCATGGGAACTCCTGGGTTCTCGTTCGGGGTCAAGGTGAGGCGGTGTGACGGCGCGCGCGACCCGGAGCGGTCAGGCGAACCAGCCCTTCTTGGGCTTCTTCATCTCTTCGAGCATCTCGTTCACGCGCGAATGCAGCGCAGCGGTCTTCTCGTCCGTGGACGTGAAGGCGGAGTTCAGCTCGTTCACGAGGTTCTTCAGCGCGTCCTCCACCGTGGCGATGCGCTTCATCGACGCCTCCAGCTGACCCAGCTTCGGGGTCACGGCTTTCATCGTCTCCGACGTGGCCTGCACGTGTTCGGTGAGGGTCTCGCTGTGACGTGCGACCACGGCCATGCGATCGGACACTTCTCCCACGCGCGGACGGAGGTCGGTCGACTTCACCTCGGACGCGAGCGCGTCGAAGGACTTCTTGAGCGACTTCGTCTCCGACGCGAAGTGTTCGCGGTCGAGCCGCACGCGCGCGTCGAGCGCCCGGACCATCTCGGACTTCATCTCGTCGCGGAGGCTCTCGAGCTTCTTCGTGACCTCGTCCGCTTGGCGCGCCGACTCCCGTGCCAGGGCCTCGTCGAAGCGGGACGAGAGCGCCTTCGCGATCGCGTCGACGTGGTCTTTGACCGTGTCGCGGAGGACCTGCCGGAGCGCGTCCAGCAAAGGATGGCCACCATCCTCCTTCGACGCGCGTTGCTCGAGGATGCCGTTCGTGTCGGGGACGTCGCGGGGATTCGGTTCGGTCAGCATCGCTTCGAGCACCTCGTTCAGGGCGGTTTCCAACGTTTCGAAGACTCCGACACCGCCTTCGGCCGCGGCCGCGACGTTGGGGAGCCCCGTCGCGTCGGCCTGATCGAGCACGTCGGCCGCCGGTAGGGCGTCCGCACGTCCGGTGCCGTTCACTTGGACGACCACGGGGATCTTGCGCCGCGGTCCGGGGGTGCGATCGCGCTCCGCGAGCACCTTGCGCACGGCCGCGACGCAGGCGTGGTTGACGTCCTTCGCCCCTGCGTCGGCTTCGAGCACGACCACGACTCCGTCCGCGTCCTCCAGCAAGCGCGTGACGCCGTCGTCCGTGGCCGCGCTCTTCCGCGTCACGACCTCGACGACGACGTCGCAGTCCCGGAACCGCCCATGGGTCGTCGGCTTCCACGCGAGTGCGAGGAGGTCGTCCTTCTCCTCCTCACCGACCGCCCGCGCCCGCAGACCGCCGTCGCTCCCGCGTTCCTCGAGCTGACGGAAGTTCGTGCATGGACCCTCGGTCCCCGCCCCGACGTAGACGATCTTCGCTTCGATGCGACGTTCCCGCACGTTCAACGTGGCCATGACCGGCGAATGCTCCGTTCCCCACCGCGCCCCGAACGTGGCGCCAGACGGGCCATCGCAACCCCCGTTCCATGTCCCGACGTCCGGAAATGCTGGCTCGATTCCGCGGGTCCGCGCACCGGACTCCGATTCCGTCCCGAATCGGGACGAATCGGCGTGTGAGTTCTGGACGAAGGTCGCTTCGTCCAGACTCTGGACGGCTCCGATGCGGAATTGAGGCCGCGCGAGGCCATTCACGCCGTGGCACGCGCGCTGCAGTGGAGGCGCTGCGATGCCTGCTTCACGAAAGAGTCGTCGAATCGTTCTCGTCGACGACGAAGAGGCCCTCGCCTGGTCCCTCTCGAAGCGCCTCACGAAGGCGCGTCCCGGCGACCGCATCGAAACCGCCCATGACGGCGCGACCGCTCTCGAGGTCGTCCGGAAAGGTCCGCTCGATCTCCTCGTCGCCGACATCCGCATGCCGGGGATGAGCGGCATCGATCTCGTCCTCGCCGCGCGGAGCGACACGCAGGACCTACCCGTGATCCTCATGACCGGATTCCTCCCGGTCGACATCGCGCCGCTGAAGACCGGACCCTTCACGGGGTTCCTCGAGAAGCCGTTCGAGTTCGACGCCCTCGCGAGTCTCGTCGACGAGGCGTTGACGAAGCAGGTCGTGGGATTCTCGGGAGCGATCTCCGTCCAGACGCTCCCGGACATCGTCCAGCTCTACGTCCTCTCGAGCGCCACCGGCCTCTTGAGCGTGCGGCACAAGACGGGCGAGGGACGCATCTACTTCGCGCAGGGTGCCATCCAGCACGCCGTGACGAACCGTGCGAAGGGCGACGAGGCGTTCTACGAGATCGCCATGTGGAGCGGCGGCGAGTTCTCGATGCGTGCGGGCGCCACGGCACCGGAGCGTTCGGTCGACTCGAACTGGCAGGAGCTGCTCATGGAGAGCGTCCGCCGCATCGACGAAGAGAACCGCAAGGGCAAGCGCCGACCGTCCGGCGGCTGGACCCAGGCGCCCCCCCCTCCGGACCGTGACGCGCTCGACGAGAAGTCGATCGACGACGCGTTCCTCGTCTTCGAATCGGGTGGAGCGAGCATCGCTCCCGCCCGCGTACCCACCATCACCAACGAAACGACAAACAAGGAGATCCCCATGAACATCAAAGACAGCCTCTCCAAGCTCAACACGATCGATGGTTTCGTCGGCGCGGCCCTCGTCGACTCCGAGAGCGGCATGCTCCTCGGCCAAGAGGGCGGCGGCAACCTCAACCTCGAGGTCGCGGCGGCGGGCAACACGGAGGTCGTCCGCGCGAAGAAGAAGACGATGAACAACCTCGCGATCAAGGAGAACATCGAGGACATCCTGATCAGCCTGACGAAGCAGTACCACCTCATCCGCCCGCTCCGTAGCCGCCCCACGCTCTTCTTCTACCTCGCCCTCGATCGTTCGCGCGCGAACCTCGCCATGGCCCGCATCGCCCTGGCCGACGTCGAGAAGGACCTCCAGGTCTGATACGACTCATCGGGGCAGTGAACCGGAACCGAGGAGGCCCCGATGGTCACGAAGGAAGCGCTCTTCGCTTTGGCGAAGGCCCTGGAAGGGGTCCCGGTGTTGGGAACGCTCAGCGGTAGCCCCGCTGCGCGCGCCGGGATCCGGTACGGCGACGTCCTCCTGTCGGTCAACGGCCGGAGGACGCGCACGGTCCTCGACTTCATCGAGGCCAAGGCCCTTCGCACCGACGGCATGGATATCGTCGTCTTCCGTACCGGCACCGAGAAGATCGAGAGCCTGACGTACGACGAGCCTTCGGAACGCATGGACCCCGCCAGCATCCTCGCCGAGATCGTCGCGATGCGCATCGCACCGGACGAATTCGAAGGCGAGGGGCCTCGGGGGTCGGTCAAACCTCCCGCGTGAGGGGTCGTTCACGCACGAGCTTCGCGGACCGCGGCTTTCGGGCCGCGCGTTCGACGTGCCCTCCGCGGCGTCGCCCGTGATATTCCGGGCGACGGAGGTGGACGATGCCTTACGTCGATGGATTCGTGTTGCCGTTGCCGAAGAAGAACGTGGCCAAGTACAAGCAGTTCGCGAAGAAGGCCGGGAAGGTGTGGATGGAGCACGGCGCTCTCCACTACGCGGAGTGCATCGGTGACGACGTCCCCGTGGGCAAGCTCACCTCGTTCCCCCGGTCCGTGAAGCTCAAGTCCGACGAAGTCGTCCTCTTCTCGTGGGTCGTCTACGCGTCCCGCAAGGACCGCGATCGCGTGAACAAGAAGGTCATGTCCGATCCGCGCATCCTCGGCATGCACGACACCATGCGGAAGATCCTCGACGGCAAGCGGATGATCTTCGGCGGATTCAAGACGATGTTCGAGTACGGCGAGCGCTGATCGTCGCGTCGCGGACGACGTGCGCGCCTCAGCGCGTACGTCGTTCGAGGATGCCGTGGACGTCGCGTTCGGACTCCTCGCGGCGGATCCAGAAGAGGTGCTTCGCACCGAGTTCGATGGAGGGGCCGAGCCGTTCCCCCGCACGGGCGTCTCCGCCCACGCGTGAAGGGCGCCCGCCGACCGACGTGCTCGCGAAGAGCGAGTACGTGAAGTGCTCCAGACGACCCGTGTCCGTCGCGGCGAGGAAGTAGAACGCGCCGGGCGCCACGGCGAACGACTCGGCGAACGGCGTCGAGAAGGGCAGGGTGACCTTCTCCGGCGGAACCGAAAGTCGGGTCGACTCCGCGCGCGTGAAGGACACCCGGTCGACGCGATCGATGGCGCCCCCCGGCCAGGAGAACCAAAGATCCGCGTCGGTCGCTCGCATCGTCGGCGAACCGGCGCGGTCCGCGAGCACGAGCTCGCGCGCGTCCCCGAGCAGGTTCGCGTTCCATTCGCGGACCACGCTCGTCCACGCGCCCGTGCTCGTCGGCACGCTCTCGTCGAGGGCCACGCCGTCCGTGGACGCCGCGAGCCTCCCCGGACCGAACCCGATCTCGCGTCGTGACGTGACGGCCAGCGTCGTGCGCGTGCCGTCCCCCGCTTCGCGGACGAGGGTGCCACGCGTCGCAGCGGGAGGCTCGCACGCGAGCCAGTATGCCGCCTCGTCGTTCGCTGCGAGGTGCACGGCGTCCGTCGCCACCGTGTCGACGCGACCCGAGTCGCGGTCGACGCGCAGCACGTCCCGTCCGTCCCGGAGATAGATGCCTCCTCGGGAGGTCACGAGCTCGTCGAACGCGTACCCGCGGAGGCGCGCGAGGATCCTCGGGCGTCCTCCACGCTGCGCGACGCGCCCGACGACGATGCGCGAGAAGTCGTCGGCGTCCTGCCGGTCGGCGAGGGGCACGTCGACGGTCGACGCCCAGACCACGTGGTCGCCGTCGAGCGCGATTCGTGCGGGGCCGTCGCCGACGTCGGCGAGCGCGAGCACCGGCGCGTCAGGATCCCCCGGACCATCGGTTCCCCCCGCCTCCGCGCTCGGACCCACGACGACCGGCGGGCCGGGAAGGGAAACGACGGGTCGATCGCGCGTTCCGGCACCGGGGCCATCCGTGAGTCCACCGCAAGCGGACAGCGTCACGAGGGTAGGAACGAAGAGGTGGCACGGAGAACGTAGCGGGCGAAGCATCGCGCGAGCGTTCCTCCGACCCCGCCCGAGTGCACTTGCGTTGTGTGCAAATAAAGTATGCAATTCGTGCAATGCATTCGTTCGGGTTGGATTCGACGGACTGCGAGCTCCTCGCCGCCTTCGCGGCGTCGGGTTCCCTGCGGGCGACGGCGATGCGCCTGGGGCGGGACGCGTCCGT
Organism: Polyangiaceae bacterium; assembly: GCA_046351475.1. GTDB lineage: Bacteria > Myxococcota_A > Polyangia > Polyangiales > Polyangiaceae > JAXLYL01. Next base: position 150,335 of record JAXLYL010000005.1, on the reverse strand, counting down.
CATTTCCCGGTCCCTTTCGCGGGTGGCCCGCATCGCGCCGGTCGTCGAGAAGCGGCGGGACCGGTGGGTCCTCACGCCGCTCGGGGTGTCCCTGAACCGGTGGACGGCCGAAGCCGTCCGCACCCAAGGAGCGGTCCTGGGGAGACCGACCTCCGTCCGTATCGGCACGACACGGGAGTTCGCGAGTCGCGTCGTCGTCCCGGGATGGGAGGAGCTCTTCGCGACGACCGAAGGAGCTCCGGTCCTCCGGACCTTCGAGTCGGGCCTCGAAGCGGCCCTCGTCGCGTCCACGATCGACGTCGCGTTCGAATGTGGCAGGCCCCTCGATCCGGACGTGGCGTTCCGCGTCGGTGCGAAGGAGCCCATGGTGGTGTGCGCCTCGCCGGCGTTCCTCCGGCGTCACCGTGTCCGGTCGACGAAGACGATCCTCGGGACGCCCTACGTGTCGTACGAACGATCTCCGGCGAGCGTCCTGCTCGACCTCGAACGCGAGGTGCCCGAGATCGCGTGCGTCATGAACGACATCGCGGCCGCGCGCGCCGCCGTGGTGCGCGGACTCGGTTGGTCGATCCTCCCTGCGTACGCCGTTCGGGAAGAGAAGGAGAAGCGCGCGATCGTCACCCTCGAGGATCGCGTCATCCCTTCCGAGCGGTTCGGCGTGTGGTGGCTCCGGGGAGACCGATCCGCCGCCTCGTGGGCGACCCGGGCCCTCGCCTGGCTCAGGACCCGGGACCTCGGGTGAGCTTCCCACGCCCGTGACGGGGGGCTTTCCCTCCGTCGTGGGCCCCGGACCCGCATCGGAAAAAAAGATCGTCCCCTGTCGATGGTGAGCCTCCTCGGACGACTCCTCCTTGAAGGAGACTCTGCCCCATGAATTACGTGCTCATGATCCACGCCGCCGAATCCCGCTTCGCCACCCTCGCGCCCGACCAGGTGGAAGCGGTGATGCAGGCCTACGGCAAGTACACGAAGGACCTCTTCGCCACCGGCCGCGCGGGGGACTGCGCCGCTCTCGAAGCCACGAACACCGCGACCCACGTGCAGGTGCGCGACGGCAAGCGCATCGTGAAGGACGGGCCGTTCGCGGAGACGCGGGAGCAGCTCGGCGGTTACTACGCGTTCGCCGCGAAGGACGAAGCGGAAGCCATCGAGTGGGCCGCCAAGATTCCGGACGCCGAAGGCGGCACCATCGAGGTGCGGCCCGTCCCCGAGTACGGCGGTGCTCCGAAGGAAGGTATGGGATCGCGTGCGACCCCGCCCGAAGCGAAGGGACGGAAAGAATACCTCCTGCTCATCTACGAGGCCGAGGCGCGGTGGGCGAAGCTCTCGGAAGCGGAGATGGGGAAGATCTTCGCCGCTTACGGCGCCTTCTCCGCGAGCCTGAAGGCCGCGGGGCAGTTCATCGCAGGCGACCAACTCGACACCGTGCGGAAGGCGAAGTCGGTCGGCCTCACCGGCGGCAAGCGCGTCGTGAAGGACGGCCCGTTCGCCGAGACGCGCGAGCAGCTCGGCGGGTACTACCGCGTGTTCGCCAAGGACCTCGACGAGGCGATCTCCATGGCCGTGCGCATCCCGGCGGCGGAAACGGGCACCATCGAAATCCGTCCCGTCATGGACACGAGCGCCTACGACTGAAGACGGGACCGTCCGCGTGAACGCGGCCGTTGACCCGCACGGACGGGGGACCGATGCTCCCGTCCGTGCCGTCCCCCTCCGCGAACGAGACCCTCGCCCGCGTCGTCCGCGAGGAACGGACGCGCCTCGTCGCGACCCTCGTGCGGCGTCACGGGTTCGATCTCGCGGAGGAATCCGTGGACGCGGCGATCGCCCTCGCCCTCGTCCAGTGGGCGGAGACCGGCGTACCCGACTCCCCGCGGGCGTGGCTCCTCCAGGTCGCCCGGCGTCGGGCCGTCGATCGGCTGCGTCGCCTGCGGACCGAGGACGCGTCCCGCGACACCTTGCGCGGGATCGCCGACGAGAGCGTGGATCTGGATCCCGACGCCGAGGCGTTCCCGGACGATCGCCTCCGCCTCCTCTTCACGTGTTGTCACCCCGCTCTCGCGCGGGACGCGCAGGTGGCGCTCGCACTCCGGTGGCTCTCGGGTCTTTCGACCGAGGACGTCGCTCGGGCTTTCTGCGTTCCCGTCCCGACGATGGCGCAGCGGCTCACGCGCGCGAAGTCGAAGATCGAGCGCGCGGGGATCCCGTACGAGGTTCCCGAACGGCGCGAGCTCGCGGGACGTCTCGAAGCGGTGCTCGAGGTCGTGTACGCCATCTTCAACGAAGGGTACGTGGCGACCGCCGGCGACTCGCTCCAACGCGTGGACCTCGCCGAGGAGGCCGTTCGCCTCGCGGGCCTCGTCGTGGAACTCCTCCCCGACGAAGCCGACGCGAAAGCGATGGCCGCGCTCGTCACGCTCGTGCACGCGCGACGTTTCGCGCGGGTGGGGAGCGCCGGAGAGCTCGTCCGCCTCGAGGACCAGGATCGGTCGCTCTGGGACATGGACGCCGTCGCCCGCGGCAAGGACCTCCTCGCTCGTGCACTCGCGACCGGCGCACCGAGTTCGTACGCCATCGAAGCGGCGATCCAGGCCGTGTACGACGACGCGCCCGCCTACGACGCCACGGATTTTCCGCAGATCGCGGCGCTCTACGCGCTCCTCCGCGCGAAGACCGACGCGCCCCTCGTCCGCGTGAACGAGGCCGTCGTTCGCGAGCGCATCGACGGTCCGGCGGCCGCCCTCGCCCTCCTCGAGGCCCTCGACGGGGACCCGGGACTCGAAGGGCATCCCGCGCTCCCCGCGGCGAAGGCCGCGATGTTCGCGCGCTTGGGGCGGGACGCCGAAGCTCGGTCCGCCTTCGACGCGGCCATCGCGGCCACGAGGAACGAGGTGGAGCGTGCGTTCCTGACGTCCCGGAAAGCCCTCCTGCGCTAACGTCGCGCCATGGCCGAGCCCCTGAAGACCTTCTTTTCCAAGGACCTCGCGAAGCGCATCGCGGCCTCGATCGCGAAGGTGCACCCGAAGTTCCCGTCGGCCGCCTTCGTGAAGGACGCCAGCGCGGGCCTCGACGGCCTCGAGCTCCTCGCGCGCGCACGGCACATGTCCGAGGCTCTCCACGCGCATCTTCCGGACGACTACGAGGACGCCGTCGACGTCCTCCTCCGATCGCTCGGACCCGTGCACGCCCAGGACGAGTTGCTCGGTGTGGGCATGGGACCGTTCTTCTACCTCCCGCACACGACGTTCGTGGCGACGCACGGCCTCGACCACTTCGACGTCTCCATGCGCGCCCAACACGCGCTCACGCAGCGATTCACCTGCGAGTTCTCGATCCGCCCGTTCCTCGCGCGGCACCGTGAGAAGACCGTGAAGGTCCTCCGCGCGTGGACGAAGGATCCGAGCGCCCACGTGCGGCGCCTGGTTTCGGAGGGCACGCGGCCGTACCTGCCCTGGGGGAGCCGCGTCCCCTGGCTCGTCGACGAACCCGACGCGCTCCTGCCGTTCCTCGAGGCGTTGAAGGACGACCCCTCGACCGTGGTGCGGCGTTCGGTGGCCAACCACCTGAACGACCACGCCCGGAACCATCCCGACTGGGTGTGCGACGTCGCCGAGCGTTGGCTCCGAGGGGCGTCCGAAGAACGTCGCGCGCTCGTCGATCACGCGCTCCGCTCGCGGGTGAAGGCGGGCGACCGACGCGCGCTCACGATTCTCGGGTTCGGCGGGGAGGCGAAGGTGGAGGTCACGGACGTCTCCTTCTCCCCGAAACGCCTCGCCATCGGCGGCTCCACGCGAATCGACGTCACGCTCGTGTCCCGCGCGAAGGCGACCCAATCCCTCGCCGTCGATCTGGTCGTTCACTTCGTGAAGGCGCGCGGCGAGTCGTCGCCCAAGGTGTTCAAGATCGGTCGCTACGATCTTCCCGCGAAGGCGTCCCGCACCATCGGCAAGTCCGTCTCCCTCGCCGTGCACACGACGCGGAAGCCGTACGCGGGACGGCACCGCGTCGACGTCGTCGTCAACGGTCGCACGTTCCCCGTGGGCGCGTTCGACGTCACGGGCTGAACGGCACGAACTCGGGCGTCACCCTCCGCGCAGCACGGCGACGACCGCTTCGACCACCACCGTCGTGGCGAGAGCGGCCCCGATCCAGTGGGCCACGTCTTCCGAGAAGATGCCGAACAGGAACAGGTCGGAAATGGCCTCGGCGACGTCCAGCGTGCCGAGGGAAACGAGGATGTCCTCGCGCGTCGTGTGGAGTTCACGCACGCGGAGGGAAGGGGAGCGTGCCTCCATGGCCGTCGTCCGGTACGCGCCTTCCGGCCGCACGTCGCCCGTTCCTCCCGTCGATTCCACGACGCCGAGGACACACGCGTGTGGCTTCCCGTACGGGACCACCCGTTCGTCGAACTGGACGGGACGGGAAAGATCGACGTCCGCGAGGTCGGGGGCGTGGACTCGGAGGAACGTCGCGAGCTTGGGCGAAAGCGCGCGGACGGGGCCGGAACTCTTCGGGGCTTCGTAGCGACCGTCGCCGTAGGAGGTCGCCGGCGTCCACGTCAGCGTCACGTCCGTTTCCGTCGGTCGGGCCAAGCGGAAGGGAACGGTCCATTCCCGGAACCAGACCTCGTCCCAGGAAGCCTCGGGATCGTCCGACGCCGCGCGCGTCATCCGGAGGACGACGGCGAGGGCCTTGACGCCGCCGATGGGCGACTCGAGGAATTCCACGTCGGGTTCGAGCCGACCCTCGCACTTGGCGACGTCGCCCACGTTCGCCTTCTCGATCCGGGGCGCGGACTCGAAGGCACGCCGGATCTCCCGGAAGTGCTCCATGGGCCACCCCTTCCACACGGAGACCGCGACGAGCGTCACCGTGAAGGAGGCGATCACGATCGCGGCGTGCACGAGCATCGGGGACCGAGCCTATCCGATCCTCGTTCGTCCTAAGGGCGACGTTCCGCCATGTGTCGGCGTCGACGCGCCCCCGAAGGGGAACGAGTCCGCGGCGACTCGGGGGCCTCCCGACCACCCCCGATTCCCGGCGGGAACCGTGCGAATTCCGGGCCGTCGTGTTCGGCCAGCGATCGGCACGGAGAATGCTCATGCGTCGCGACCACGGCTCCCCCCGCGGCAGCCGGACTTCCGTGACCCCCTGGGAGAACCCATGCACACGACGATTCGCCTTTCCGCTTTCGCCTTCGCTTCCGCCGTCGCTCTCGGCACCCTCGTTCCCTCGTCCGCTTCGGCGAAACCGTGGACGCCCCTCACGCAGGCGAACGTGGACGCGAAGGGCTTCTGCCCGGCGTTCACCGCGTCGAGCCCCGTCGCGGAGTACTGGGAAGTCGAGAAGTGTTCCGTGAAGCCCAAGGAGTCCATCGGCACGAACCAGATCCACTGCAACCCGAAGGGCGTCTTCAAGACGTTCCTCGCGAAGTGCGAGCACCCGCTGGCGTGCAACGTCGTCCCCGACGCGGTGGAGGGCAAGCTCGGCGCCGAATACCAGGACCTGTTCGAAGGGCTCCTCCTCCAGCACGATCGCGCGCTCGTCCAGAAGCTCGTCTCGGGTCCGAAGTACAACCAGTACTTCGCCGGCTCCTGTCTCCAGGAGGACAAGTTCCCCTTCTACGAGGCAATCCTGGGCCTCGGCATCGCGGGCAAGCCGGAGCAAGTGGCGTCCCTCAACACGCTCGTCTCCGAGGACTGGCGCGTCGATCTCCTCGGCAAGGATCTCCGCGACAACCTCGCGCGTTCCTACTTCTGGCTCGGCAACAAGGCGGGCGCTCCGAGCGTCATGAAGCTGATGCCGCTCGCGCACGTCACGCAGTTCCCCGGCCGTCAGTTCCGTCAGACGATCCTCCTCGCGCTCGGCGAGTGGGGCGTCGACGACGGGGTGTCCGTCTGCGGACCCAATCTCCGCGACATCCAGGACGGCGGCGACCTCGGCGCGTGCATGACCTACCTCGCACGCCGCGGGAAGAAGGAATTCGCGAGCGCCATGGTGCGACAGGCCGGCCGCGTGGGCGATCCGGCGAACCACGCCCTCGGCCTCCTCGGCGGTCCGGAGGCGACGAAGTACCTGGAGTCCCTCGAGTCCAAGGGCGACGGTCCGGGCTACCTCGATCGGGACATCGCGCTCGCGAACGTCGGCAAGGCGAACGCGTGGGCGAAGATCGAGAAGAGCCTCAAGATCACGCCGTGCCCGGGGCAACGCGAGATGGGCGCCCTCGGTTGGTTCTCGACGAACGCCGCCCTCAAGAAGAAGGCCATCGCGCTCCTCACCGACCGCGGCAACCAGTGCAAAAAGGAGAAGCAGCCCGCCCGTCAGGCGTACGCGCTCGCCATTCGTGGCCAGCTCGGCGACACGACTGTCGTGAAGGAGCTCGCCGCGTTCCTCGACTCGCCCGATCGCGAAGTGCGCGAGTCCGCCGTCCGTGGAATCGGTTCGGACTGGGGCAGCTACGGCAACGGAGCTCCGTTCGCCGTGGTCGCGAACCCCGCCATCCTCCCCGCGCTCGCCAAGGCGCACCGGGACGAGAGCGAGGAAAGCCTCCGCGAGGAGATGGCCCGCGCCATGTTGAACGTGCGCGCCGTGATCCGCGCCCACGCCGGCGAGGCCCCCGCGAAGAAGTGATCGCGCCGGCCCGGACGCGGCGAACGGAACGCCGCGGGACGGGGATCCGATCTACGATCCCCGTCCATGCGGCTCCACGTCGTCGACGGAACGTACGAACTCTTCCGCGCGCACTATTCGAAGCGCCCCGATCACACGACGCCCGACGGTCGTCCTCTCAAGGCGACGTTGGGCGTCGTCTCGTCCATGGTGGCGCTGCTCCAGGACGCGGAGGAGGACGTCACGCACCTCGCGATGGCCTTCGACAACCCGATCCGTTCCTTCCGGAACGACCTCTACGACGGGTACAAGACGGAGGACGGCATCGACCCGGACCTCCGCGCGCAGTTCGATCCGGTGGAGGAAGCCGCACGGGCCCTCGGCATCGTCGTGTGGAGCATGGACAAGTACGAGGCCGACGACGCGCTCGCGACGGCGACCGTGAAGTACGCGAAGGGCGTGTCCCAGATCCGCATCCTCACGCCGGACAAAGATCTCGGCCAGTGCGTGCGAGGCACGAAGGTCGTGCAAGTCGACCGGCTCCGCGAGCGGGTCATCGACGAGGACGAACTCCGGAAGACACGAGGTTTCGGTCCCGAGAGCATCCCGGACTGGCTCGCCCTCGTGGGCGACACGGCGGACGGTATCCCCGGCCTCCGCGGGTTCGGGGACAAGTCGACGAGCGCACTTCTCGCCGTGTACCCGCACCTCGAGGACGTCCCGAAGGACGCGTCCGCGTGGACGCCGAAGATCCGGGGCGCCGAAGGACTCGCGGCCACGTTGCGCGAGGGAAAGAAGGAGGCTCTCCTCTACAGGAAGCTCGCCACCGTCGTGACGGACGTGCCCCTCCGCGAGTCCTTGGCGGACCTCCGCTGGAAGGGCGTCGACGTCGCCGCGTGGTCCGCGTTCTGCGCGAAGGTCGGCGCCTCGAAGGATTTCCGCGAGCGGGCGATCCGCGCGAGCGACGGCCGCTGACACGGAAGGCGAACGTCCGAAACCGTAGGTTCAGCGCGGCTTGCGGGCGGTCCAGCGGGAGTAGAGGCCGCGGAACTCGGACTCGCTCATGAACACGTCGTCGACGTCGTCGTGCTCGAGGAGCATCTCGTAGGCGGCTTCCACGTCGCCCATGGGCAACGACGCGACGAGGTCGGCGGCGTCTCCCACGAGGGCGATGCGTTCCTCCTTCGCGAGCCAGGTGAGGAACCCCTTCGTCGCCGCCGTCGGATCCTCGGCCGGTGCTTCGGCCGCTTCCGGCTTCGGGACTTCGCGGCGATCGCGGGCGACGTCTTCTTCGTAGGCATTGAGGTAGGAGCGGGCCCGGTCCTCGTACCGTTCGGGGGAGGGGGGCCGTGGTCCCTTCGTGGTGCCGTCGTCGACCTCGCAGTGGAGGGCGTCGGCGATGGCGTGGAACGCCCAGGCGACGAGCGCGGAGCTCGGGCCGTGGGCCGACGCCGTCATGCGGGCGCCGTGGTTGTCGAAGGCGAGGAGCACCGAGACGGCGGCGTCGTCCGTGTACGTGAGGCGGGAGTAGAGGCGCAACACGGGGCCGCGCATCGCGAGGCGGATGGGGCTACCCCTGGAGATGGATTCGAGGACCGGTCCGAGCCGCGAGGGCATGAGGGCTCCGGAGGCTTTCGAGCTCAACATCGTCAGTTCGGTCGTCACGGTGCTCCTGTCGGTTCCGGCGTGGGTCGGATCAATTGGAAGGTCCAGCGGGAGAGCTCTTCGGCGCCTTCGATTTCGAAGTGCACTCCATCGGGTCGAATCGGGTGCCCATTGTACTCGCGTTGGCACTCGCCATCCGGACACAAATGGCCTCCGAGGTCCAACACGCGTACGAATCCGATTTCGCGTGCAACTTCACGGATCGAGGCGTTGATACAATCGGTTTCGGCCCGGAACGCCTTGGATTCCCAGGGGCCGAGCGGATACGGCAGGGTCGCGACGAAGACCTGCCCCCTCGGAGACCGGAGGGAGGCGAGCCGCGCCCGGAGGTTCCGCTCGAACGTCGCGTGCCAGCCGGGGTGGCAGGCCTTCCGCCACTGGCGATCGACGCTGAGTCCGTGCATGAAGGCGCCACCGATCTCGAGGATCGTGGCGTCCGGCGAGAGGTCCTCCATCGTCCGGGCCCACGTCTCGCTACCGCACGACGCATCCATCAGCATCGTGCAGCCGTCCTGACCCGAAAGTTCGACGGCCACGTCCGGAGCGCGCAGTCCCCGGAGGCTCCACCCCAGGGAATTCGCCGTGGAGTCGCCGACCAGGAGCACGCGGAACCGGATCGCTTCCGCAACCGGCGCGGGAGGGGGAGGCGGAGGTGGTGGAGGCGCGGGGCGGGCGCTTGCGTCGGTCGCGCGGACGACGAGCCAGGCCACCAAGGCCACCGTGGCGGGAACGACGAGCACCGGACGGCCGAACGTGAGTCCCCGTTCCCGGATGGGCTTTTCCACGAACCGGTACGACACGATCGCGATCGCGATCGTGAGCGCGAGACGGAGGAGGTGGAGAGGAACGCCGTGGACGTGCGTTCGGGACGGCGTGAGGAACACGTCCACGGGCCAGTGCCACAGGTACAGGCCGTAGCTCGTGGTCCCGAGGAAGACGAGCGGACGGAACGCCAGCACGCGACCGAGAACCGTCTTCCGTCCGCAGGACGCCGCGAGGACGACGGCGACGACCGCGACCTCCGAGAGCCAGAAACCGCCGCGGTACAGGAAGGACTCCTCGCCGCCGAGTGTCGCCCAGAGGACGCCGAGGACGACCGCCGACGCGAGGGACACGACGTCGATGGTCCGGACGACGCGCCCCGAATACGTCCGACCGGGAGGTGCCACCATCGCGAGCAAGGCCCCGAAGAGGATCGCGGCCGCGCGCGTGTCCGTGCCCAGGTAGGCGCGCGAAGGCGACGCGGGGTCGTACGTCACGGTCATGGCGACGGCCGAGGCCGCGGCGAGGAGCGCCGTGAGCACGACGAGGGTCCTCCGCGCTCGCGCCCCCGACGCCGCGAACACGGCCGTCACCACGAGGGGCCACACGACGTAGAACTGCTCCTCGATGGCGAGGCTCCACGTGTGCTCCAGGGGCGACGGCGCGGCGAAGAGATCCCAGTAGCTCCGTCCGTTCGCGATGGTCCACCAGTTCGCGACGTAGGCGAGGGTGGCCAGGGCGTCCGCGCGCACACGGGCGAGCTCGCTCGTCGGAACGAAGAAGCGCGCGTAGAGCGCGACGAACGGCATCATCGCGAGCAGCGCCGGGAACAGCCGACGTGCGCGTCGCACCCAGAACGCCCGCAAGTCCACGGTCCCGCGTGCGTCCCGTTCGGCGAGGAGGAGCGCCGTGATGAGGTAGCCCGAGAGGACGAAGAAGAGGTCGACGCCGAGGTAGCCGCCGCGGAGCGCACCGTCCGCGTGGAACGCGATCACCCCCGCGACCGCGACGCCGCGGAGGCCGTCGAGCGCGGGGAGATGGGGGAGCGTCGGGCGCCTTCCGTCCTTCGGACCCACGGACGGATCGTCAGGGCGCCGGCGCGGTCTCGCCCTTGGGGGCCTCGAGCTTGGGCGCGGCCTTCGCTTCGGCCTCGGAGACCGTCTTCAGGGCGGCGAGTCCCTTCTCGAAATCGCCGCCGACGAGCTTGTCCATGTTCATGAACATGCCCATGGCCTTCGAGACGAAGTTGTTCTTTCCGTCCATGGTCCACGTGACCTTGGTGCCGTCGCCCGCCTTGGCGAACGTGAAGGTGACCTGGTTCGTGGCCTCGAACGGCTTCAGGAACTGGATCGTGATCGCGACGCGCGAGGGTTTCTCGGCGGAGTCGATGGTCATCCGTCCTTCGCCGACGTCGCCGTTGCCGGTGTAGTGGTACTTCGCGCCCGGTCCGGACGCGGGGCCTTCGAACTCCTTCGTCATCGCGGGATCGAGGTGCTCCCAAGGGGACCACTTCGCCCACGCGTGGAAGTCGTTCACGTTCGCGAACGGGATCTCGGGTGGCGCGTCCATCGTCGCGAATCGCTCGATGCGGAACGTGTCCGGGCGTGTCGACACCGCGAACACGAAGAGAACGACGACGACGGCCACTCCGATCAGGATCTTCTTCAGCACGGCCCCTCCGAGGGTTCGCCCACCCGGTGAAGGACCGGGAAGCCGCGGGAGACTGCCCGACGAGCCCCCGAACCGCACCGAAATTCGCCCGCTGGAGCTCCAGAACTCGCCGAAATTCGCGGCAATTCCCCGGTGTCATGCCTTCGGGTGACGTGCCGGGGTGAATCGGAGCGGGCAGGGTGCCGTCGTTCCCGGGGTCGACGTCGCAGGAAGACGCCGATCCCACGACCCCAGGAGAATCCGCCCGATGTCCCGTTCGTCTTTCCTCCGTGCCACCGCTTCCTCCCTCGTCCTCGCGTCCGTCGCCTTTGCCGTGTCGGCCTGCACCGTGTCGTCCGACTCGAACATCCCCGCGGACCCCGGCGGCAGTGCACCCGAGCCGAAGATCAACAACGTGAAGCCGTCGGCCCGGTTCGCTCGCAAGGATCCGAACCAGGAGACCGTCCGCGTCACCCTCCTCGGTCTCATCGACCCGGTCACCCAGAAGCCCATCCCGTTCAAGGCGAACGAGACCGTGTACGTCACGGAGGACGGCGTCCTCAAGGGCACGCGCGTCGCCCAAGCCCAGGCCGAGAACAAGCTCCCGATCGACATCGTCTTCGTCGTCGACAACTCGGGAAGCATGGGCGAGGAAGCCGACGGCGTCGCCGACAAGATCGTGGCATTCGCGAACGTCCTCTCCGGAAGCGGTGTCGACGCGCGCTTCGGTGCGGTCGGCTACGACGGCACCGTCACCGGCGCCGTGGACCTCTCGAACGCCGTCGACCTCGATGCGTTCCTCAAGCGCGAAGGGCGTTCCGGCACGAGCCGCACCGAAGGCTTCGAAGGCAAGAACGCCGACGCACTCCGGACCGCTTCCATGCCGAAGGGGGAGGACGTCGTGTACTCCGAGAACGGCATCGTCGGCATCGACTTCGCCGAACGGAACTTCGCGTGGCGCCCCGCGTCCCAGCGCATCTTCGTGAACTTCACCGACGAGCCCACGCAGCCCGATCAGAAGTCTCCCTGGACGACCAAGACATTCTGCGCGCGCTGGCGCCCGGAGAACGGGACCGTGCACACCGTGTGGAGCGGACGCACGAAGCTCGCCGAAGGACGTTGGACCGAAGGCGAGGAGGAGAACCCCGAAGAGCTCTCGAAGTGCACACCCGGGGCGGTGGTGAAGGAGATCAAGGACGATGCTTCCGACCTCGATCTGACGGCACTTCCGCTCACCGACGCGCTCAAGAACAGCGCGCTCGTCGAGTTCGTAAGCGCCGACGCGGCGAAGAAACACGACCTCTCGGTCGTCGTGAAGAACGGCGACACCGCCGACGGCAAGACGATCTTCCAGGCCGTGGCGTACTGAGTCACTCGTAGACGGGCTGGTACGGCTTCGGGAGCACTCGGTACACGTTCGGTGCGTTGGTGATCGCCTGCTCCTTCACGAGCCCCGAAGCGAGCAGGCGCGGGTGGATGCGGCGGTTCCCGTCCGCCACGCTGAAGGTGTCGGTGTCGATGGCGAAGGGGTGCCACGTGAAGATCTCGTCCTCGCCCCACACCTCACCGTAGAGGACGACGCGCCCGTCGAGGTTGTTGAGCGGTCGGGAGGTGTGTTCGTGGCAACGGCGGCACGACGCCTCCGTGTTCGCGAACATGCCGGCTTCGTAGTCCTTCGGGACCACATGGAAGCTCGCGCGCGTCGAGGGGGCGAAGGTGGTCTTCGTCCCGTCCGTCTTGAAGCTCGTGCCGTTCGCCTTCTCGAACGTCTTCGTGCGGAGGAGTTCCTTCACCAGGGCGACGTCGGACGTGCCCGGAAGGTAGTCGAGGGAGCCCTGCATGGCGGGAACGATGGCCGCGTAGCTCGGAGACGCGAGCGTGTACGCCGTGAGCGTCGACGTGTCCTCGAGGTGGGCGACGAGGGCCGCGAGATCCGTCTGGGCCCAGTTCGGGCGGCGCGCCTTGATGGACTCGGACAGCTCGGTGGCCGTGGGGTACGGGCGGAAGATGCCGGTGTCCCAACGATCGAGGAGCCGGGTGCGGGAACGCACCTCGAAGGGAACCCACGCCTTGTCGTCCGGCGCCTGCATGAAGAGGATCTCGCCGAGGACCGTGCCCACCGGGAACACCCACTGGAAGTGGGATCGGTTCTTCCAGATGCGGACAGGGAGCACGGCGCCGGTGGCGTCCTTCGGAGGCTGCCAGAAGTAGAGGACGTAGAGGTTTTCCGAGAAGTTCGCACCCGCCGCGAGGGCGAAGGGGAACTTGAACTTCTGCGGGTCGAAGTATTCGGTGAGCGCGCGGATGTCCGGCTCGCTCGCCGTGCTCCCGACGTCGTAGCCGACGCGGTTCGCGCGGAGGCCCTTCGGGTCGCCGAAGGAGTCCTGGTAGACGAAGGTCATGGACGCCTCGTCGAACCACATCGTGGCGTCCCCGTGGAGGGCCGCGTCGACCGCCGGGTCGCCGAGCGTGGGCAAGCTCGCGCGGAACGGCGCGAGCTCGGCGGGCGCGATGAAGTCCATGTAGCCGGGCTCCGTGCGGAGCGCGGGGCTGCCCGACGTCACGGCGGTGCACGCGGCGAGCGTCGCGTAGGAGCCGGAGTTGGCCTTCGTGATCAGGTTCCGCACCGTGAAGCCGAAGCCGTTCGAGACGCACACCCGGTCGTTCCGCGAGGCGCGGATGGCGAGCTCGCACGCGCCCACGTTCCCGCCGGACGAGATCTCCGTGACCTTCGTGCGGGGCGTCGTCGAGAGGTCGTACATCACGCCCACGAGCGTGCTCCCTGGAGCGCGTTCGCACGCGAGGCGGCTCTGGTAGGGATGGCTCTCGCCCGGTACGGCGACGCGCGCCGAGGGAGACGGTTGACCGGAAGAAACGGCTGCCGATGTCGCCAGGGCCGCGGTGAGGAGGACGGTTCCGAGGGTTCGCATCGACCGGGGAGTGGAACGTCCATGTTCCCGTTCGTCAACGCGAAATGTTCGGGGTGCGCGCGGCGATCCGTGCGACGATTCGTGGGTCGTCATGGCGTTCCGTTACGTCCAATTCGAACCGCTCCGCGCGCTCCGTGCGGCACGGGTCCTCGCCGCCGATCCGGACGACCTCCCGCAGGTCTTCACGATCATCGACTCGCTTTCGGCGGACACGTTGCACCGTGCGCACCGGAAGTTGGAACGCTCCGAAGAGGGACGGAAGCTTCTCGCCACCGAACCGGACATCGTCGCGCTCCTCGCCGATCGGGACGGCCTCGCCGCGATGCCGGAAGGCTCCTTGGGCCGCGAGTACCTCGCGTTCGTGGAGCGCGAGAACATCTCGGCCGACGGCATCCGCGAAGCCGCCGTTCGCGGATCACAGGAACGCCCCGATCGTCCGAAGCGTCTGGACTTCGTGCACGCGCGCCTCCGGGACACCCACGACTTGTGGCACGCGGTCGTCGGCTACCAGGGGGACGTACTCGGCGAGCTCGCTCTCCTCGGATTCACCTTCGCGCAAATCGCGAACCCCGCCATCGCCCTCATCCTCGCCATCGGCCTCGTGAAGATGGGGACCTGGGCCTCCCGAGAAACCGTCGTCGACGGCTTCCGTCGCGGCAAGCGCGCGAAGTTGCTCCTCGCCCAGCCCTGGGAAGAGATGCTCCCGCTGCCGGTGTCGGAGATCCGCCGTCGGCTCGGCCTCGACGCGCCGCCCGACTACGAACCCCTACGCTCGTCCATGCTCAGGGAACAGGGGTTCCTCGCGCCTCGACGCTGACCTCGCCCGCCTCCGTGCGGATGGAGGCGAGCGCGGTGCCACCGGCGAAGAGGAGGATCTTCGTCTCGCGGGCTTCGGCGGGCGTCCGGAACCACTCCGCGCCGTCGGCCCCGAATTCGGGGAAGAGACCGGCGGCGTCCTCGCCGTCGAGACCGAAGAGGGCCGTCGCACCCTCGCGGACCTCGATGCCGAGCGAATGCATCCGCTTCACGACCGGCGTCGTCGCCCGCACCACCGCGACGACGATCATCGACGCCCCTTTCGCGCGGACTTCGATGATCGGTCGGGCGTGCGTCCGGAGGAGCGCGGTGAGTTCCTTGGAGGCCACGTCGCCGGACAGGGGCGCGAGCGAATGGCGTTGGTTCAGCGATCGACCGATCATCGTTTGACCTCTCCCGGGGGCGGGGTGACGCCCTTCGCCGCGACGACGGGGTAGCCCCGCCGGTGCCATTCGAGGATGCCCTCGTCGAGCACCACGGCGTTCTTGTAGCCGCGCCGACGGAGCTCGTCGACGATGTCTCCCGAGAGATGGTGGGGACACGCGCAGTACGCGACGACCCACGTCCCGTCGTTGGGGATCTCCGCGAGGCGCTTCGTGTCGTGGTACGGGATCGACACGGCACCGGGGATGTGGACGCGCATCCAGTCGGAGGCGGGCCGTGCGTCGACGATGACGATGCGGCGCTCCTCGTCGAGGGCCTTCTTCACCTGGTCGACCGACACGAACCGCGGGTCCTCCTTGCACGGCGGAGGCGCGCTCGGCGGGGGCGGCATACGGAGTCCGGCGTCCTTCGCCGGTCGAAGACCTGCGTCCTTCGGTCCGTGGGGGTCGCGGAGAAGGAGTTCCGCCGGAACCGGGTTCGCTGCGGGAGGGCAGGGGTCGGCGCGCAAGGTGAACGCGGGCGCGGGCCCGGTCCGGATGGATCACGACCGGTTCCGTGCCGGTCGGCGGAGGAAGCGATTCGACATCGGGCGCGGTGGTGTAGCTCCGGATGTACGCGACGAGATCGTCGATCTCCGAGGGCCCCAACTTCGACTTCCACGGTTCCATGGGCGTGCCGGGGCGTCCCTCTTCGATGGCGTGTCGGAGGAACGGGTCGCTGGCCATGCCCAGGAACTTCGGGTTCGCGAGGTGAACGGCGTTGCCGCGCGTCACCTTGGTTCCGTGGCAGGGCTCGCAGCTCTTGGCGAACGCGACACCGCCGCGGCTGGCGTTGCCGGGGCCGACGACGGCGAGTGGCTTCGCGGCCGGGCCCTTCGATCGCAGGTAGGCGACGAGACGTGACGTGGCCGCGGCGTCGAGGGGGCCGCCGAGTTCGGCGGCGTACGCCGCCATCGCCGTACCGGGGCGGCCTTCGGAGATGGACCGACGGAGGAATTCGTCGGTCGCGCTCTCGAGGAACGTCGAACTCACGAGGGAAGGCGCGTGATCCGCGCGGTACCCTTTGCCGTCGTCCCCGTGGCAGATCGCACAGAGGCTCGCGTAGAGTTCGGGACCCTGTTTGGTGGACATCTCCGCACGGGCCGCGGCGTCGAAGGTGGGCAGCGGGACGTGGGCGTCGCTGTCCACGAAGCCGCTCTTCTTGCACGCGACCACGGCGACGAACGCGCCGATCGCGAAGACTGCCCGCAGCGAGGAACGACCGGACCCGACCATGTTCTCCGTGGTGCCGGGGTCGCGAAGGCGGCCCCGGGCGTCGGAGGGTAGTCGGTCCGGTCGCGTTCGTCAGCCTCCGCGGGAGACCGACGAGCCACGACGAGTCGAAGGGAGGAGGACGTCACCCTTGGCAGTCTCCCTGGAGTGCGTCGGTGCCGTGACCGAACCGCTTCTTGCCGCCGACGTTCCCGCCGCAGATGGATCCGATCTTCGAATCCGGCACACGGCAGCACTGACCCTGGCCGTTGGCGAAGAAGTTCCCGCCGCTCACCTCGCGGTAGCAGCCGGCCGGTTGGCGGCCCTGGATCCACTCCGTGGACCAACCGAAGCAACCCGCGTAGGGCGACTGCATCCGGTCGGTGCCGTGGTCGAGGTGCTCGGTGAGCGCAGAGAAGTTCGTGGTGCCGCACGCGTTCATGGCGAGGTCTTCGGGATTCACGTTGCAGAAGCTGCCTTGACCGTTGGCGTAGTAGGCGCCGCCGCCCACGCGGTAGCACCCCGCGGGTTGCGTCCCTGTGAAGCCGACGGCCGCGCCGCCCGCGCATCGACCGCCGAACCCCGTCTGGGGCGCGAGGAGACCGTGTTCCTTCTCCGGCAGCGACGCGAATCCGGTCGCCGGCAGACCGCAGATGTTCGGCAGGTCCACGTCGAGGAGCGCGCAACGTGACCCGTCGCCGTTCGAGTAGAACCCCGCGGGGCCGACCCGGTAGCAACCCTGGCCGTTGACGAAGTTGTGCACGGGGCCGTCCTCGAATCGGACCTTCGCGCGCATCACTTCACGCTGCATGTTGCCGACGTGGAAGCGGACCCAATAGAGGTAGGGCTCGCGGCCGATCTCGTCGAAGAACGGGCCGCCGTTCGGGTCGATGAGGGACGGGTACGCGTGCGTCGAGAGCCCCGTCTTGGACGCGTTCGCTCCCCAGGGCAGGTCCACGTCGATGACCCGCTTCAACGGCGACCAGCGCACGAGATCGTTCGAGACGGACATGTAGAAGCCCTGGCGGGTTCCGTCGTCGCTGAAGGTGATGGTGACCCACGCGTCGTAGAACGTGCTCCACGCGAGGCTGCCGAGCGCGACTCCGCCGGCGATGACCGGATCGCAGTGGGCGCCCGCCGCACGGACCCACGCACCGTTGTCGCGCACGGTCCACGAGCCCGGGTTCTCGGGGTCCACCGCGCGGAGGATGCAGAGACCGTTCGCTTGCGGCCGTTGTGCCGCGGCCGTGTTGGCAGGCGTGGCCTGTCCCCAAGCACGCACGAGCGCGTAGTAGGCCTTGTCCGTCTTGTTGAAGACGATGTTCGAGGGCTCGAAGTAACCGACGTTCCCGCCGTCCGGCACGTACGGGATGTGGGAACTCGCGACCACCGAATCGCGCGCGCTGCCGGGAAGCGCGTAGTGGAGTCCGTCCGTGCTCTTCGCGAGGAGCACCGTGTTGTACCAACACTTGCCGTAGTCACCCGAAGGACACGCGGGGTTGTTCGGTCCGTGGGCACCGCCGTGGTACTCGCCGTGGACGAGGGACACGAAGCGACCGTTCTGCAGGCGCTTCGGCGCCCAGATCCAGAGCGCGTCGTCGAACTTGTCCGGGTTCGCGTCGTACCGCGACGTCATCGACTTCGTGGCGCAGTCGATGCCGAGCTTCAACGTGCTCGCGAGGGCGTTCGGAGCGATCCCCTGGAACGGGAAGGTGAGATGGTGACCCGCGAAGAGACGCAGCGCACCGGTGCCGTCGACGAGGGCGTTCATGGGGCTGTCGGGGACCCAGAACGCGCGCTCCTGTCCGGGGAAGGTCGGATGATCGGGGCAGGCCTTGTCGTCGGTCGCGAACGCGACGCGCTCCGGCTCGAGGAGGCGGAGTCCGAACCCGTTGCCGTCGGTGCTGATCGCCGCGCCGGACGAGGACGAGACGTTCTCGTCTCCTTCTCCCGTCGACGAACACGCCACGACCGTCACCGCCCAAGCCCCGAAAGCGAGGCCGCCCAACACCCTAAGAAAACGCATCGGAGCCCCGTCGTGCAGGTAGCGTGCCTCTGGAATTTTACGTCTACGCAGGAACGGACGTTGGGCCGAGGTCGCGAATTTCTCGGTGAATCGTCGCGACGTCGGCCCGCGCGTTCGTTCTTCGTGAGGACCCGCGGATGGGCGCTCGAGGTGCGTCGTGCCGACTCGGGGGATCGGCCGATCCACACGTGTCTCGTCCAGTCCGTGGCGTGAGACGCGACGGTGCCCGCGCATTCCGCCCGGCATCCGCGTTTCGCACCCACGACGGATCCGGCGTCCGAAACCGTGCGTAGGGGAAGGGAGCGACACGACGACGAACGTTCGCGTGAGCTCACCGGAGGTTTCCCATGGCACGACCGACACGACGAATCCGTCCCTCCTTCTCGTGGCTCGGCGCCGCACTCGTGGCGCTCGCTTCGGCTGCATGCAGTTCCGAGAGCGGCGACTCCGCCGAGACCATGGAGTCGTCGAAGGACGCGGGCACCGAGGCTGCGGCCACGGCACTCAAGCCGGCCGACATGTACGGAAAGTACAAGCTCGAAGGCTTCGCCGCGGTGAACGACGAAATCATCAAGCGAGCGGCGGCGGCTCCCGTCGACAAGCTCGGCGACTCGTTCACGAAGCTCACGCCCGCGGGCGTCGAGACGCTGCGCGCGAACCTCGCGGCCTTCCTCATCAAGGTCTACGGCGGTCCGGACAACTACAAGGGCAAGTCCATGGAAGCGGCGCACGCGGGCCTCAAGATCACGAGCGCCCAGTACGACTACTTCGTCACCGAGGTGATCGTGCCGGCGCTCAAGGCGAAGGGCGTGTCCGACGCCGACATCGCGAGCGGATTCGCGCCTCCCGTCACGGATGCCGCCTTCAAGGCGAGCATCGTGGGGAAGTGACATGAACCCGCGCGTTTCCTCCCGCATCCGGAAAGCGTTCGTGGCGGCGGCCTGTGTTTCGGTCGCCTTCACGGGTCTCATGGGATTCTTGCACACGAAGACGGGGCGTCCGTACCTGCGTTACCTCCCGCATTCGATGGCGATGGGCACCTGCCCACTCGGCGTGCGCTCGGATCTCACGGCCGCGGATCGGGAGGAGGCGCGCAACGGTGCGTTGCCGCGCGCGGGTCGTGCGGCATCGACCCGTCCCGCCCTGGGATTCCGGCTCGACGCCACTTCCCGAGGGGACGTGGCCCTCTGGCAGATGCGTGCGGGGGTCACCTGCACGGAGGGCACGAGCGGCGTCAGCGCGACCTGCGACGACGTGCCCGACGCCGCCCTCGCCGAACTCGGCGTCCCCGTGCGTGCCGGATCTGCCGACGCGAACTCCCTCACGTTCCGGTTCGACGAACACGACAAGCTGGTGGCCGTCCTCCGGACGAGCGAGCGGAGCGTCGCCGACGAGGCCATCGACGCACACGCGCTCGCGTTCGCCGACGTCGCGAAGACGGCGGGCCCCGAGACGGACCGGGCGGGGGAGTGGACGTCCGACTACCTCGCGTCGGGAGCACTCCACCAAGTGCGCGCCGAGTTCCACTTCTCGAACTACTACGCGTCCCTCAGCGCCACGAACATGGGGGCGCGCTACGTGGTCACCCAGGAATTCCAGAGCATCCGGAACTGACGGCGCCCACGTGCCCGCATCGCGGGCGCGTGAAGCGCGCATGAAGCACGCGTCACGCCCGGGAGCGCGTCATCTCGAGCATCGTGGGCCGGAAGCCGGCGTCCCGGAACGCCGCTTGGGCGACGGTGTTGCCCACCATCGTCGAGAGCACGATGCGCGCCGCGCCCTTCGCTTCCAAGGCCGCGATCATGGCGCGGAGCAGCGCCTTTCCGGCGCCCGTCTTCCGCGCGGTCTCCTCGACGAAGATGTCGTGCAGGGCGCCGTGCTCGTCGAGGAGCATGTTCCAGTCCCGCTCCTCGAACGCGCCGTACGCGTAGCCCACGACGTCGCCGTCGCGGACGGCCACGAGCACGATGGCGCGGTCCCGCGTGATCTCCTTGCCGAACCACCAGCGG
Organism: Polyangiaceae bacterium; assembly: GCA_046351475.1. Lineage (GTDB taxonomy): Bacteria > Myxococcota_A > Polyangia > Polyangiales > Polyangiaceae > JAXLYL01. Next base: position 130,234 of record JAXLYL010000005.1, on the reverse strand, counting down.
TAGCCGTCCTCCACGTTCGGCGGGAGGAAGAAGCGATCGGGGTCGGTGTCGTGGTGCATCCGTACGAGACGACCCGCGAAGACGGACACCTTCGCGAGATCTTCGGGGACCGCCGGGCGCACCTCTGTGGCGGGAGTCATGGGAACGAGGATACTCTTTCCCGCGGTGAGTATCGCCGCTCTCACGGGAATCGTCGCGACCGTCCTCGTCTTCGTGGCGGCGACGTTCCCCGTCGTCCACGTGGTGCGCACGAAGAAGCGCGCGGCGCCCGGCTCCGGGTCGAACCGTTTCCACGTCGTCGCGGGCAGCACGGCGGCCCTCGTGGCCTTCGGTCACGTCGTCTCGAGTCTCGGATCCCTCGGGTCGCCCGAGGCCGTGGGCGCGGGCAGCCTCGGGCTCGCCGTGGGAGCCTTGGCCTTCTTCGTCCTCGTCGCGCACGCGAGCGTGGGGCTCGAACTCCGCAAACCCAAGATCAAGGATCGCCCGAAGAAACGCCGTATCCACGTGGCGACGGCGCTGACCATCGTCGCGACCATCGCGGCGCACGTCGTCTTCCTGCTCCGATCCTGACGCGTCCCGCTTCCGTGGGCCGCGGACGGCCTCCGGACAACGGAGGATCCACCGACTTCGCCCCGTCGCCGGTGGAATTCGCCGGACCGGGACTCTCCGCAATCCCGAAACCCCGCGGAAACCGACCTCGCCTCCGTTGCGGGTGGAATCCGACAGCCGGCACGTGGATTGCGAGAATCGCCTCCCATGAAGGCACCCCGCGTCCCGGTAGCCGTCCTCGCTCCACTCCTCGTCCTCGCCGCTGCGTGCAGTTCCGCGGAAGGGTCCAAGACGTCCGCTCCCGCGGACGGGGAGGACGAAGGCTTTCCCGAAATCGCGGGGGACGGCACGGGAGCGAGCGAGGATCCGGTGAAGACCGGAGGCGACGCGGGCGCGTCCCGCGCGACCTACCCCGCCGGACCTTACGGGTTCACGGTGGGCGCGAAGATCGGCGACGTCACGGCGAAGGGCCACCGCTTCACGACGAAGAGCACCGCCACACCCGCGCTCGAGGACGTGTCGCTCCAGTCGGTGCGCGCGGCGAACCCGACCTGCAAGTGCATGCTCGTCAACGTGGCCGCCGTGTGGTGCTCGACCTGCACCGAAGAACAACCCGTCCTCAAGAAGCTCGTGGCCGAAGATCCGAGCTTCTGCGTGGTCGAGATGCTCCAGGAAGGGGCGAAGGAGAACTCGGTCACGAGCGAGGCCGAGCTCAAGGCCTGGGTCGAACGGCACGGCGTGAACTTCCCCGTCACGCTCGGTACCTCCGCCGGCAAGCACTACATCGACGAGCACCAATCCGCGCCCGTCAACGTGATGGTGAAGGCGGACACGATGACCATCGTCGGCGTCAGCGCCGATTCGATCGACCTCGATCCGCTCCTCGCCGCCTGCCGGAAATGACGGAACGGCCGTGCGTGCGCTCCCCCTCCTGATCGCGTCCGCGCTCGTCGCCGGCTGTTCGTCGGCGGGCGCCTCGGCGATCGACGCGCGTGGAGACGGTGGCGCGGACTCCGGGACGGGCGACTCCGGGTCCACGACCCGTGCCCTCGACGCGGAAGGGTGCTTCGTCGGGGCGGACGACCCGAACCCGGACGCTCCTTGCCTCCGGACGGTCCGGTTCCACGCGAAGGACGACGAAGGCGCCGACGTCGCCGGACTCGCCGTCAGCGTCTGCGGCGACGTGTGCATTCCCGGCACGACGGACGCCACGGGCAAGCTCGCGCTCGACGTGCGCCGCCGCATGCGGAGAGCGGGCGTGCAGATTCACGGGTACGGCACCCACGCGACCTACGTGTTCCGACTCGGCTCGGAAGCCGGGGCGGGGGACGTCGATCTCGGGGACGTGCGCGTGCCGAAGCTCCCTCCCTCCACGGTCCTCCTCCCGTCGTCCCCCACGACCGCGCCGACCACCGTGACGTCGGGGGACCTGACGTTGTCGATCCCGTCGGGCACCTCGGCGCGCATCGAACTCGAGCTCACGACGCCCGAGGAGCAATCCTTCCGTGTGAAGGAGATCCCGATCGGGATCGCACCGCCCTTCGTGGATCCCAGCCTCGGACTGGACGCCCTCTGGGCCGTCGCACCGTGGAAGACCACCTTCGATCCCGGTGTCTCCGTCCGGCTCCGGAACGTCCGTGCGTATCCGGCCGGCACGGCCGTGAAGCTCTTCGCGCAGGACGGCGACACGAGCGCCGGAAACACGAAGCCCCTGGGAGTCCTCCACGAGGTCGCCCAGGGGCACGTTTCGGAGGACGGTTCCGTCCTCGTCTTCGACGGGGGCCCGCCGCTCTCCGTCCTCACCTGGCTCGCGGTGCGGCGCGCCGAGTGAGGACGTCGAGCGGGGACGCTCGGTGCCCGAGCGTCACGGCGTCGGGATGGTGCTGAGTCCGAAGTCGCCGTTCGCGACGACGGCCATGTCGGAGTCGAGCGCGACGTCGTAGGCGTAGTAGGAACGGTTCGTTCCGGAACCGACGAGCCGGGCTTCGCCGCCCGCGGAGACGTCGTACACGCCGACACCCGTGGAGGTCTGCGTCACGAAGCGCGGACCGGCCGCGGCCATCACGTACGAACCGGTCGCGAGCGAACCCACCTCGCGGAGCGCGCCGGTGCGGATTCCCGAAAGGACGCGGATGCCGTTCACCTGGTCGCCCGCGTCGTTGCCGCCGTAGCCGTAGTAGTAGTTGTACCCGTAGGTCACGTAGAGGTGATCGTCGGCCGTCGTGACGTTCGTCACCTGCTGGGACGCGAATTCGTAGGTCTGACGGAGGACGGCCGTGTTGCCCGAGATGCCGAGGAGGCGGAGGCGCTTCTGCGTCGAAGTGCACAGGTTGGTCTGGGAGTCCCAGTACACGGAATAGCTGTCGTACGCGCGGTAACACTCTTCCCAGCTGGTCGTGACGGTCGCGACGCGGCGGTAGTCGACCGTGACGACGTTGTTGCTCGGCGTGTCCGCCTGGAGGAGGGAGCCCGGCACGTTCACCGAGCCCGCGAACACCGGCGTTCCGGGGTTCGAGACGTCGACGCGGTCCAGGTAGAAGCGGACCTTGCCGGCGTTCGGGGAGGCACGGTAGCTCGAGGCGACGAACTCGTTTCCGAGCGCGTCGATGCCGGCGGCTCCGAGGGAGGCGGGAAGGGCGACTTCACGCATCGCGGGCGCAGTCGGGTTCGAGAGGTCGACGACGCGGAGGACGCGATCGACGTTCCCTTGGACGTAGCGACCCTGGGAATCGTACGAGTAGTTCGTCCGCGACGAGAGGAGGCCGAGCGTGGAGCCGATCTGCGCGACCGGCTTCTGGTTCGCGAGCATCCCGTAGCCGTAGTAGCCGTAATACGAGGAGTTGAAGTAGCCGTAGTAGAGCGAGTCGTACCCGTCGGGGAACGGCTGCGAGAGCGAGAGGCGCGAGACGATGCGCGGCGCGGACGGGACGGACACGTCGATCACGCCGATGGTCGTCGTCGACTCGTAGCTCCCGTAGGCCTTGTAGCCGTAGCGGGGAACGACGACGTAGACGTAGTTGCCGTTCGTGAGGAGGCGGGTCGAGTACCACGACGACCAGTATCCGCCGTACCGGCAGGCGGCCATGCTGGGATCGACGTCGTCGAGATCCGCGAGACTGACCTTTCCGACCGAGGTGCCGGTCTCGATGGCGTTCTTCGGCGTGATCGCGAGCGAAGCTTCCCCGGTCCACCAGTCGTGGGTGAGCTGGACGACGTTGCCGCCCATGGTCACCACGCGGTGCGCGGGGTTCGAGAGCTCGAGCGACGTCTTCTTCAGGGGCGCGGAGCGGTCGCCGATGTCGAAGGTGGTGACGTCGTTGTCGGACACGGCGAAGAGGCGCTCGTCGTGGAGGAAGGCGCGACGCGGTTGACCCTTCTGCGCGGCCAGACCGCGCAACGTCAGATCGTCGTTCGCGAAGTCGACGAGTTGGATGCCGCTCGACGGCGGGGAGCAGGTGGAGTCGCCCGTCCAGCGGCCGTAGCTCGCGAAGGGGACGAGGATGAGGTTCTGGGAGTCGAGCACCTGGAACGACTTGTGGATGCGGTCCTGGTCCTCGCCCAAGGACGCCCATCCACTGCCGAAGTTCACCCGCTTGATCATGGTCGGGTGCGCCATGTCGCTCACGTCGAAGAGCGAGACGGTGAGCGGACCGGCCGGATTGCGCTGATCGAAGCCGAGGCCGATGACGCGGTTTCCGCGCGGTTCCATGTGGTAGACGAAGCCCGGCATCTGGAGCTCGCCCACCTGCTTCGGGAGCGCGGGGTCCGTGAGGTCGATGGTGAAGAGCGGGTCCGTCTGCTGGGCGGTGATGGCGTAGCCGCGGGTGCCGTCGAAGCGCACCGAGCGGAGGCTCTCGCGCTCGGGCAAGCGGAGCGTCGTGCGGCCGAGGGGCGTGAGGACGTTCGACGAGACGATTCGGAACGTCTGCACGGCGGGATCGATCAGGCCGCTCGTCCACCAACCGTTGCCGCTCTGGCTGACGACACGGAGCACGCCGTCGTACTCGTCCATCTGCCAGCGGCTGTTGATCTGGCCCTCGACGTCGACGCTCGCACCGCGCACGAGGCGACCCCCGGCATCCGAGATGTCGAGGACGTCGATGACGGAGTGGCTCGTCGACCGGCCGTCCCAGTTCCAGTCGGGGCCGGCGATGTACATGCGCTGGTTCGTCGCCGTCACGCTGCGCTTCGACCAGCTGTATCCGTTGCGGGTGCTCGAATACGTGACCTGATCGATCTTGCGGATCGCCGAGGGGTTCTGCACCGAGATCGAGACGACGGAGGTGTTCGGCGTCGAGGCGCAGTTCCAGCAGTAGCCGTTCTCGAAGCTCACGGCGTAGAGGACGTCACCGACGATGCGCGAGTCGGAGATCTCGCCCGGGACGGCGAATTCCTGGATCGTGCGGATCGCCTGCGGATCGTGCACGTCGAGTGCGACGATCTCGCTCGACTGCACCCACTTTCCGGACTGCGTCGCCTGGTCGTACTCGTAGTGACCGAAGGACGAGTACATGGCGTAGACGACCTCGTCCCGGACGTACATCTCGAAGGGCACGCCTTCCATGCGGAGGCGTCCGAGGAGACGGAGCTGGTCGCGCACGCCGACGTCGATGACGCTGAGTCCGCCCGTGCGCGAGAGCGCGTAGAGCCGGCTTCCGCGGAGCTGGATGATGTCCGCTTCCTCGATCGCGCGCGCGGCCTCGCCGGATTCGTCCCCGGCCTTCGGAGGCGCGGCGCTTCCCGCGTCGGCGGCGCCGCCGTTCGCCGCGTCCGATCCTCCACGGCTCGCGTTCGCGACGTTCGGGTCGTCCGATTCGAATTCGGTGTCGCCGGGGTTCGCCGTGTCCGGTTTGCAGTTCACGCGGCACTCCGGCGAACTCGGGTCCAGCGTCTTGTCGCCTGGCGTGTTCGAAGGCGTGGACGAGGAACACGCGGTCGCCGCGAAGAGCGCGGCAGTGACGGTGAGGGTCGAGAGCGCGGTGAACGAGGACCACCGGAAGCGATTGAGGACGGTCATGGACGAGTCTCCTTGCGCACCGACATTCAGCAAGGTGCAGGCCAACGAGGGGGGCCCCGCCCGGGCCTTCGTTTCCCCGGCGATATTGGGCCTTTCGGCGCGAAGCGTCGTGCCACATTGGGCCACGAGGCGTCCGGGCGCCCCTCCGGGATCGGTCGCGCTCGGCGAGACCCACGTGGGCGAGGCCCGGCACGACCACGGTCCGCACCGCGTCGTCGACGACCGCGTCGTGCTCGTGGCGAGGGAGGTGACCCTGCTCCGGAATTCCCTCTTCGGGCAGGTGTGCGTCCGCCCGCTTCCATGCGGCGACGTTCACCGCGATCATGTCGGCGACCCGCGACCGCAACCCGGTGCGCACGTCCTCCGTGACGGCGCTCGATGCGAGGTGCGCCCATCCCAGGCGCGCGTGATCGATCTCGTCGGCGAGGTGTTCGCGGTTGGCGAACCGCGCGACGGCCCCGGTCGCGCGCGCGAAGCATGCGCGGATCCAGCTCGACGCGATGGATTCGTTGATCGCGCAGAGACCCAGCACCGTGAGGGCGACTTCCAGTCGCTCGTCACCGGTACCGAACGCGGGAAGGGGAACGGGCGACGCCTCGAAAGGCCCCACGTCCGAACCCCGGTACCGCTCCGCGAGGTCGACACATAGCCCGGATGGCGGAGAAGAGCGGAGAGGGGCGCGTCGTTCGGTCCATGAACGGGACTCTACCCGCGTCCACCGTCCGCTTGCTCCTCTTCGCGCAACCGGATGGGGCCGAACTTGGAGGGGTCGAAGGGAATCGGGTTCTTCTCGGCATAAAAGGCCCGGATTCGATCCATGTCGGATTTCACATTTCCGGTCATGGTCATGGCCGGACCGAGTCCCGCGCGTTTGCGTGCAAAATCCAAGTATCCCGGGACCACCGGCACCTTCGCTCCGAGGGCGATGTGGTAGAAGCCCGACTTCCAATACTCGGCCCGCGAGCGTGTCCCCTCCGGCGGGATGAAGAGCACGAAATCGTCGTGTTCACGGAAGGCCTCGATCATCTGATCGACGACGTTCGAGTTCTTCGAGCGGTCGATGGGGACCGCGCCCATCTGCATCATGGGGAGGCCCAGGGCGCCCTTCACCCACGCATCCTTCACCATCCAGCGCATGGACAGCCCGATGCTTCGCGTGATGGTGAGGAGGAGCACGCCGTCCCAATTGCTCGTGTGGGGCATGGCGAGCGCGACGTACTTCCGTTCGCTCGGTATGGGCCCCTCGAACGCCCACCCCATCAGGTCCAACGACCGCTTCGCGACGCGCTTTCCTCGCACGCGACGAACGTACCACGGTCGTCGGGCGTCCTCGGACCGCGCTCCCCGTGTCGCGCGTGGGCCTCCGGGGACGGAAGGGGATGGGGGGTGACAGCCCCTTCGTGCGTCCGTCTCGCGGGAATCCAAGGTCCGGGTTGACTCTTGGGAGGGGGTCGCTCATGTTGCATCCGCTTATCCGGATAAACGGATGCAACACGCCGCGCGCCCGTGAAGAAGGCCCCCCGCCCATGAACCTCGCCCGCACCGTCGAAACGTTCGCCATGCTCGGCGAAGAGAGCCGCATGCGGCTCTGCGCGTTGCTTCACGGTCGCGCGATGAACGTGAGCGAACTCGTCCTCGTGACGGGGCTCACGCAGTCACGTGTGTCGACCCACCTGGCGAAGCTCCGGGATGCGGGCATCGTGAGGGACCGGAAGCAGGGCCAGTCCACCGTGTACTCCCTCGCGTTCGACGACCTGCCGAAGGGCGCGCAAGAGCTCGTGACCGAAGCCATCGCGTCGGACGACCCCACGCTCGCGCGGGACGCCGATCGCGTCGACGCGCTCTACGAGGGCGAGTTGCCCGCGGAATACGTCGGCAAGATGGAGCACCGGTACTCGCCCGGGCGCACGTGGCCTGCCCTCGCGCGCGGGCTCGCCGCCCTCATGACCCCCGGAGACGTCCTCGACGTCGGGTCGGGCGACGGCGCGGTGGCGGCGATGCTTCGGCCCTATTCGCGGACCGTGACGTGCCTCGACACGAGTGCACGCATGGTGGAGGCGGCGAAAGAACGGATCGCTTCGCTGATCGTGCGTCAGGGGAACGCCGAGGAGATGCCGTTCCGCGAAGCGTGTTTCGACACCGTCCTAGCCTTCCACATCTTGACCTACTGCGAGCGGCCGGAGCGCGTCGTCTCCGAGTGCGCGAGGGTCCTCCGTCCGCGAGGTCGGCTGGTCGTCCTCACGCTCGAAGCCCACACCCACAAGGACATCACGTCCCGTTACGGTGAGCGGCGGCCAGGTCTCTCGGCGGACGCCCTTCGCGACATGATGCACGACGCTGGCTTCCGGGACGCCTCCGTCCACCACGCACACCGCGAAGCCAAGAGTCCCCACTTCGTCGTCCTCACCGCCGTCGGAACGAAACCAGGAAATCGACCATGACCACGCCGTCCCCCCATCCTCTCGTCGATCTCTTCCGGAAGCGCATCGTCATCCTCGACGGTGCGACCGGCACGACCCTGCGCACCTACGGCATGAAGGAGTCCGACATCCGCGGCGAGCGGTTCCGGGACGCGAAGAAGGATCTCCTCAACAACGGCGATCTCTTCTGCCTGACGCAGCCCGCGATGATGATGGACGTCCACCGCCGTTTCCTCGAAGCCGGGGCCGACATCGTCGAGACGAACACGTTCAGCGCGACCTCCATCGGCCAGAGCGAGTTCTTCGTGGACGACCCGCGCGAACACGGCGGACGCAAGGACCCCGCATTCTACCAGACGATCGTGGACGACCCCATGCTCTCGGCCCTCGCCTGGGAGATCAACGTGAAGTCGGCGGAGGAGTGCCGGAAGTCGTGCCTCCAAGTCTCGAACGCGGACGGAAAGCCCCGCTTCGTGGCGGGCGCCATCGGACCGCTCACCGTGTCCCTCTCCAACTCTCCGGACGCCGACGACGCCGGCTTCCGCGTCGTCACGTTCGACCAGGTGAAGAAGGCGTACACCGAACAGGTCCGGGCGCTGATCGAAGGCGGCGTCGACGTGCTCCTCGTCGAGACCATCTTCGACTCCCTGAATGCCAAGGCCGCCCTCGTCGCCATCGAGGAAGTGTTCGCGAAGGACGGGAAGATCCTTCCGGTCATGATCTCCGCCGCCGTCGGTCGCGGAGGAGAGACCATGATCTCCGCGCAGACGGTGGAGGCCCTCTGGAACGCCGTGAAGCACGTGAACCCGATTTCGATCGGCCTCAACTGCTCGCTCGGCCCGGACCTGATGTACCCGTTCCTCGCCGAGCTCTCGGCGAAGGCGTCGGTCGCCATCTCCTGTTACCCCAACGCGGGCCTCCCCAACCCTCTTTCGCCCACCGGGTTCGATCTCGAGCCGAAGGACATGGGCAGGTTCCTCGGCGAGTTCGCGGACGCGGGCCTCGTCAACGTGGCGGGCGGCTGTTGTGGCAACACGCCGGAACACGTCGGTGCCATCGCGAAGGCCCTCGAAGGACGCGCGCCGCGTCCCGTGAAGGCGTTCGAAGCGCCTCCCGCGAAGTCGTCGTCGCCGCCGGAGGTGTCCACGTTCCGTCCACTGCGTCTCTCCGGGTCGCAGCCCTTCACGCAACAGGAGGGCGTGTACATGATGATCGGCGAGCGCACGAACGTCGCCGGTTCGCCCAAGTTCGCGAAGCTCGTCAAGGAAGGGAAGTACGAGGAGGCCGTCGCCATCGCGCGGCAACAGGTCGAGAACGGCGCCAACGTCATCGACGTCTGCATGGACGAAGGGATGATCGACGGCGTCGCCGCCATGGCCCGTTTCCTCGCGCTCCTCGGCAGCGAGCCGGAAGTCGCGAAGGTCCCCTTCATGATCGACTCCTCGAAGTGGGAGGTCATCGAGACGGGGCTCAAGTTCCTCCAGGGCAAGGGCATCGTGAACTCCATCTCCCTCAAGGAAGGCGAGGAGAAGTTCAAGGAGCACGCGCGGACGATCCTCCGCTACGGCGCCGCGGTCGTCGTCATGGCGTTCGACGAGCAGGGGCAGGCGGCCACCCTCGCCGACAAGATCCGCATCTGCGAACGCGCCTACCGCATCCTGGTCGACCTCGGCTTCCCGCCGGAGGACGTCATCTTCGATCCCAACGTCCTCACGGTGGCGACGGGCATCGAGGAGCACAACGGCTACGCCGTCGACTTCATCGAAGCCACGCGCTGGATCAAGAAGAACCTCCCGCACGCGAAGGTGAGCGGAGGCGTCTCGAACATCTCGTTCAGCTTCCGCGGCAACAACCACGTGCGCGAAGCCATGCACTCCGCCTTCCTCTTCCACGCCATCGGCGCGGGGATGGACATGGGCATCGTCAACGCCGGCATGCTGGAGGTCTACGAGGAGATCGATCCCGAACTCCGGACTCTCGTGGAGGACGTCCTCCTGAACCGACGGCCCGACGCCACCGAGCGTCTCGTCGACTTCGGAGAAGCCTTGAAAGCGAAGAACGCGGGGGCGACGGCGACCGAGAAGAAGGAAGAGGAGTGGCGGAAGGGCACGGTCGAAGAACGCCTCTCTCACGCCCTCGTCAAGGGCATCGACGCGTACATCGACGCGGACACCGAAGAGGCCCGCGCGAAGCTCGGCCGACCCCTGGCGGTCATCGAAGGGCCGCTCATGGACGGCATGGGCGTCGTCGGTGATCTGTTCGGGGCGGGGAAGATGTTCCTCCCGCAGGTCGTCAAATCCGCGCGCGTGATGAAGAAAGCGGTCGCGTACCTCACTCCGTTCATGGAAGCGGAGAAGGCGGAGCTCGCGGCGAAGGGGCAGGCCGTCAAGACGCAGGGCAAGATCGTCCTCGCCACGGTGAAGGGCGACGTCCACGACATCGGAAAGAACATCGTCGGCGTCGTCCTCGCGTGCAACAACTACGAGGTCATCGACATGGGCGTCATGGTGCCGTGCGAGAAGATCCTCGAGCGCGCGAAGGCGGAGAAGGCGGACGTGATCGGACTCTCCGGTCTCATCACGCCGTCCCTCGACGAGATGACCCACGTCGCCCGGGAGATGGAGCGACAGGGCTTCAAACTCCCGCTCCTCATCGGCGGCGCGACCACGAGCCGCGCCCATACCGCCGTGAAGATTGCGCCCCACTACAGCGAACCCGTGGTCCACGTGCTCGATGCCAGCCGCGCCGTGCCCGTGACCACGAGCCTGCTCAGCACGGAGGCGCGCGCCGCGTTCGTGGCCGATCACCAGGTCGAGATGGAGAAGCTCCGGCGACTCCACACGGGGCCGAAGAAGGACCTCGTTTCCCTCGAAGCGGCCCGCGCGAACCGCACGCCCGTCACGTTCACGTCGGCGGACGTCGCGAAGCCCGCGTCCACCGGCGTGCACGTCCTCGAGCGCTTCCCGCTGGCGACCCTCCGCGAGTTCATCGACTGGACCCCGTTCTTCCACACCTGGGAACTGAAGGGGGTCTACCCGCGCATCTTCGAGCACGCGACCTACGGCGATCAGGCGAAGAAGGTCTTCGCCGAGGCGAACGTCCTGCTCGACACGATCGTCTCGAAGAACCTGTTCGAGGCGCGGGCCGTCTACGGCATCTTCCCGGCGGCCAGCGTCGGGGACGACGTGGAGCTCTACACGGACGCGTCCCGCACGAAGGTGCTGGAGACGTTCCGTTTCCTCCGCCAGCAGACGAAGAAGGAATCCGGCACGCCGAACCGGTGCCTCGCCGACTTCGTCGCGCCGAAGGGATCCGGAATCCAGGACCACATCGGCGCCTTCGCCGTGAGCACCGGATTCGGCGTCGCGGAGCTCTGCGAGAAGTTCCGGAAGGATCACGACGACTACAACGCGATCATGGCGGAGGCCCTCGCGGACCGGCTCGCGGAGGCTTTCGCCGAGTGCCTCCACAAGCAGGTACGCGTCACGTGGGGCTACGGAGCGACGGAGGATCTCACGGTGGCGGACCTGATCGAGGAGAAGTACCGCGGCATCCGCCCCGCCGCCGGCTACCCGGCGTGCCCCGATCACTCCGAAAAGGAGACGCTTTGGAGGCTGCTCGACGTGGAGAAGCGCACGGGCATCCGGGTCACGGAATCGTTCGCGATGTGGCCGGGTTCGAGCGTCAGCGGCCTCTACTTCGCGCACCCCGAGGCACGGTACTTCACCCTAGGAAAGCTCGATCGCGACCAGGTCGTGGACTATCAAGCCCGCAAGGGCATGAAGCTCCACGAGGTGGAGCGATGGCTCGGACCGAACCTCGGATACGAACCGTCGAACTGACGGCACACGCCACGGAAGTCGAAATCCCATGAATCGTACGCACGGAGTCCGCTCGGCCCTCTGGATCACCTTCGCCGCCGTGGCCGCCACCTTCGCCGTCGTCGCCGCGTGCGCCCGATCGGTGGACCCGGAGGCCTCGGATTTCGGGGACGCCTCCGTCGACGTCGGTTCGGACGCGGGTACCGACGGACCGCCGGCCCTCGGTACGGTGTCGGACGGGTCCCTGAACGAGTGCGTGAACCTGCAGTGCCGCCAGAAGGTGTGCCCCGGCGGCGGCAAGACCACCGTCAGCGGTTTCGTGTGGGACCCCGCGCGCCTGAACCCGCTCTACAACGTCGTCGTCTACGTGCCGAACGCGCCTCTCGGTCCGCTCGCGCGCGGCGTCACGCCGGGCGCCCCTTGTTCGTGCGACGCCCTCTATTCCGGCCAACCCATCGCCACCGCGCTGACGGACGCGAAAGGGCACTTCGTCCTCGAGAACGTCCCGGTGGGGTCGGACGTGCCGCTCGTCGTCCAGATCGGCAAGTGGCGTCGGCAGTTCACGATCGGTCCCGTCGAGGCCTGCAAGGACAACCCGCAGCCCTACGATCGGTTCACGCTCCCGAAGAACAAGGACGAAGGCGACATCCCGAACATCGCCGTCTCCACCGGCAGCGCGGATTCCCTCGAATGCCTCCTCCGTCGCATCGGACTCGACCCGAAGGAATTCGTGGCAGGCGAAGGGACACCGGAAGGTGGCCACGTCCACGTGTTCCGCGGCGACGAACACGACGGCGGGATCCTCGCCGAGGAAATTCCCGACACGGTGCCGTCGGCGCCCAAGAGCCGCGACGCCCTGTGGACATCGAGCGCGTCCCTCATGAAGTACGACATCGTGCTCCTCTCCTGCGAAGGGCGCCCCACGGAGGACACGAAGCCCGCGTTCCTCGCCGAATACACGTCGGCGGGCGGTCGCGTCTTCGCCGAGCACTACCACCACGCCTGGCTCCGGAGCGGCGCGCCCTTCGACACGGCGAACGTCGCGACCTGGTCCGACTCCGACGGAGGGGACGCGTACCGGGATCCCATCGAAGCGACCATCGTCACCACGCTCCCCGACGGCAACCCGTTCCCCCGGGGCGTCGCGATGAACGAGTGGATGAAGAGCGTGAACGGACTCCTCGGGGGCAAGCTCCGCATCAAGGAGGCGCGCCACAACGCGCTCGTCGGAGCGGCGAACCCGGTTTCCCAGTCGTGGATCGTGGCGGACGACGCCGCCGCGCCGCCCTCCACGCAGTACTTCTCGTTCGACATGCCCCTCGACGCGGGGCTCGACGAACGCGGTCTCTCGAAGGTGTGCGGACGGGTCGTCTTCAGTGACCTGCACGTCGGCGCCGACGCGCGGGACTACGAGTCCTCGGTGGGGAAGGTCGTCCCCTCGGGATGCTCGTCGCGGGACCTTTCGGGGACCGAGAAGGCCCTCGAATTCATGCTGTTCGACCTGTCGTCGTGCGTGGAGCCGGTGTCGTCGGCGCCGAAGCCGCCGCCGATCCGATGACGGGAAGCCGCTTCGCGCGGCGCGTCTCCGTCGCGAGTTGACCGCATGCACCGCCCACCTCGCGACCGCGCGTGCGCCGCACGGTCGTGAAGACGCCGCGGACACGGAGCCAATCCGTGAACCTGTCGAGCGCTTCGTCCGAGGTCTCGCCGAACGGGGACGTCTCGAAGGTGTTGTACGGGATCACGTTCACGACGTGACGGAATCCCTTCGCCAGGTCGGCGAGGCGCTGCGCGTCCGCTTCGGTGTCGTTCTCGCCTTGGAGGAGCACGTACGCGACCGTGATCTTCTCGTGGGACCGGAGGGGGAACGCTTCCATCGCCGCGCGGAGATCGGCCAGGGACCACTTCTTCGCGATCGGCATGATCGGCTCGCGACGCGCGTCGGTCGTCGCGTTGATGCTCACGGCGAGCTGGGGTTTCCACTTCGACGCGGCCAAGGCCTCGATTCCGGGAACGAGGCCGGCGGTGGAGACCGTGATGCGCGTGAGGGCGATTCCGAGACCCCGTTCGTCGGAGAGGACGGCGATCGCGCGGAGTACCTGGTCCACGTTGTGGAGCGGTTCGCCCATGCCCATGAAGACGAGGGTGACGCGCTTCGGGTCCACGGGGCCGAGGGCACGCGTCACCGCGAGCACCTCGCCGACCATTTCGGCGGCCGAGAGGTTCCGCACGAGGCCCATGGTCGCCGTGTGGCAGAACGTGCATCCCATCGCGCATCCCACCTGGCTCGAGATGCAGATCGTCACGCGGGGGTTCTTCACGTCCCTCGGCATGTGGACGGCCTCGACGAGCGCGCCGTCGGACAGCTTCAGCGTGACCTTCGTCGAGCCGTCCTCCGAAGGACTCGAAGCGACGATGTCAGGAAGTCGGACGTCGAGGTTCGCGTCGACGAACGCGCGACCCTCCTTTCCGAGGACGCCGGCCGCGTTCCCTCCGGGCCATCGCGTCGCGCGCTGGAGGACACCGAAGAGGAACTCCGGATCGTTCGGCGTGCCGAGCGCGGCGAGGTCCTCCGGCAGGAGGCCGAAGGCGCTCGGGAGAAGCGCGGGTGGAGCCGATGCGACCATGGCCGCGCGTTCTACCCCATTCCTCGCGACCGTCGACACGCGTCGCGAGGGGGAGCGATGGTGCGCACGTCGTCCACGCTCCGGATCGCCGTCGGGCCGGTCCACGCTCGGACTCGGAAGTACCCATGAATCCGAGGGATTCCCAGCGGAGGGGTACTTCCGGGTACGGCTCGAAAGCGCCAACGAAGACGCGCATCTCCACGGGTCCCAGGGCGTTCCTCGAACGCGACTTGCGCGTCCGCGATCGCCTCTGGCACGTGCGCTGCTCTACGGGTCCCCATGACCCTCCGCTCCACCTTCTCGCGTCCCGTCTTCCTCGCCGTCCTCCTCGCTTCCGGCACCACGAACTCCGGATGTTCGACGCCGCCGTCGGACGCCGCCGGAACCAAGAGTTCCGGCATCGAAGGCGTCGAAGACCGCGGCGACGTCGGCGACACCTGCGTCTTCGACTGCACCGCGTGGAACGGCAGCGAGTTCGGTGGTGCACGATCCCCCGCGCTCCTCCGTCATCTCGTGTCCACCGAAGGCGCCATGGTGGCCACGATCGGCAAACGGAACGCCTCGCGCGTATGCGTGCCGAACGCCGTCCCCGCCGAACTTCGCGCGGCCGTGACGGCGGTGCCCACCGTCTCTCCCGAACGCCCCGGCCCGGACGAGGAGGGCGTGGACGCGAAGGAAGAAGTCATGGGGTCCGAGTTCGCCGAGGGCGCCTTCCGCTACGCGTGCCTGGCGGACGGTCTCGTTCTCCGGCAAAGCGACGTCCGCGACGGCGTCGCCCCGACGGTCGAGACCGACGACCTCCAGACGTTCTTCGAGAAGGACTGCCTCGCGAGCGGCCTTTGTCCTCGCGCCCCCGGAGCGGACGCGGAGACCGACGGAACGCCGCCCGCCGACGTCCCTCCGGCGGGAGACGAAGGCAAGGTGCCGGGCGACGGGGACGGCGCGAACGTCGCCATCCTCCTCGTCGAACGCGCGAAGGGAGCGCGCACGGCCTCCTTGCGCCTGGCGAACTGGAACCCGAACGAGAACGTACCCGTCGGTTGGTGGGGACGCCGCATCGTCGCCCGCATCGAGGAAGGTCCGTGCAAGGCATTCGACGCCATGGACCGATACATCGGGCGTATCGACAACCGGTGGGGCGTCTACGCGTCCTACGGCGCGGGAGGAGGTGCCGGCGGAGCCCTGAAGTTCGGCGCGGCGTTCGCCTACGATCTGACGAACTCCGAATCGGCCGCGTACATCGACGGTGGCGTGAACATCGGATTCAACGCGAGCATCGGCGTCAACGTCGCGCGCGGCATCACCCTCGGCGTCGGCAACGGCGCCTACGACGGTATCCACAACTTCTTCGGCGGCAACTACGCGGGCGTCAACGGCTCCGTGGGGACGCCGTTCGTGAACGTGGGTGTCGGCGCGCAGCTTTCCGTGAACGTCCCCGCGGGACACCCTGTGGCCCTCGAACTGAGCGCGAACTTCGGGGTCGGCGTCACGCCCTTCGAGGCCAACGCCACGGTCGGCCGTATCTCACCGACGAACGTCGGTACCCGCATGCTCCGGGGCGTCACGGGAGGTCTCGTCAACGTGTTCGACGACGAGTACGGCACCGCGCCCTTCGACGGCGTCGCCCTCGCGGCGGCGGGTCGCTACGAACGGATGCGGAACTCGCCCGGTTCGTCGGAACTCTGGCGGGCCGGGAGCATGGCGAACTCGGCGGTGCGCTTCGCGGGGGCCCACGATCTCGCCGCGGTGTTCGTGCTCCGCGCCGCATTCCAACGCGCGTGGGCGGGGATGCGGCGGGTTTGCGCGGCCGGACGTTGAACCCTTCCGGCCGCGACGGCGAAGCCGTGACTCAGTGCGTGTCGCCTTCCGCCGCGGCGCACGCGCCCTGCGATAGGACCGAAGTGCCGGCCGCGTTCGCCATGCAGGCGTTCGAATAGGTCTGGTTGTCGCAGCCGCAGACCGGGGCGAGCATCTTGTTGCAGGCCTCCGGCTTGTACTGGCAGCTGCCGTGCGCATCGGCGCGGCCGCAGATGTCGCCGGCCCTCCAGAGGCACACTTGATCGAAGCCGCACGTGGTGCGCGACGCGCTGCGACCGCCGCAGGCCCGACCTTCGGTACGGGCGACGGGGAGGTAGATTTCCGTCGGGAGGAGGAGGGGGCCGCAGTTCGTCGCGGTGGGGAGGCACTTGGGGAGCGCGACGCCACCACGCACGAGGACACCTTCGCGGGTGCGGACGCGGAGGAGAGCCGCGTCGACGACGGTCGACTCCGCGGCGATGGCGGCAGAGGAGACCGCGATCACGTTGTAGTCGTCGGCGCCGTTGAGGCCGTAGGCGGTGGTGGTGGGGCAGGGCGCCGTGATGCAGCGGATGCCGTTGTCGGCCGCGCGGTAGAACGAACCGTCGTTCGCGGTCGTCGCGGCGCCGGTGATGCCGAGCCAACCCTCGTTCGCCTTGAGGACACCCACCACCGAACGACCGAAGTACGTGCGGTACGTCTTCGCCTTGATCAGCGCCTTGCCACCCTCGAGGGCGGCTTCGAAGTCTTCTTCCTCGCGGGCGGAGAGACCGATGCCGTTGAGTTGGATCGAACCGACGTAACACTCGGAACGACGGGCGCCGTCCGCGCAGAGGGTCGTCGTCTCGTTCACGCGCTTCACCCAGAAGCCGCCGCAGAGCGGGGACACGCAGCGACGCGCGTCGCGGCGTGTGACCTGGAAGTATCCGTAGTTCGCCGCGCCGAGGGCGTTCTCGGATTCGCCTTCCGACTCGTCGGCGCCGATCGTCACGTCGTCTTCCGCACCGGTGCCGGAGCAACCCGCGAGGACGGGGAGGCTCGAAACGGACGAGAGGAGGAGGAAGAACGGAGCGTACGAGTGCGGGAGTTTCATGGCCGGCTCTCTACCGCCGGAAGGGAGATCGGCAAGGCGAAGGGACGTTTTTTTCGGATGCGAACGGACGGAGGTCGAATTCCTGCGACCCACGGCGAAGGGATGGCTCTTTCCCGCATGAACCCCTTCGTTTCCCGATTCTCCGCCCCCATGCGTTCGCTCCTCTTGGTCGCCTCGTTCGCCGGATCCGCCGCGACGGCCTGCTCGTCCGGTTCCGAAGTCGACGAAGCCGGTGGGCCGCTCAGGGCCCCTTCGACCAAGGACGGAGCGGGCGCGGGCGACGGCGGCCTGGGCGCGAACGGTGCCTTCGAGGTCGGGGTGAACGAGGTGGGCCTGAAGGTCGTCCGCGCGAGGCAGACCACCGACGGTGGGTGGGGAGGAGACTTGGAGCTCGTCGTGACCCTCGCGAACGGGAGCCGAGGAAAGCCGCTTCCCCTGATGGCGCCCCTCTTCCGTGTGAAGACCAAGTCCGGCATCCTCTACCGAGGCGGCTCGGGAGGTGCGGTCACCTGGATTCCCGCGAAGGCGCGCGCCGGGCTCGAGTCGTGTGCCGGCAACGCGGAGGTGGGACCCGGCGCCCAGGCGTCGTGCATCCTCACGTTCGACACCCACTACGCGACCGACATCGTCGAGGTCGCGTACGCGACCCCCGGCACGGAGACCGGTCTCGGAGACCAGCGCACCGCCACGGCGACGTTCACGACCGAAGCCTGCGCGCCGTGCGGAACCGCGTGCACGTACCTCGACGTCGACCCGGATCATTGCGGGGCGTGCGACAAGGCGCTCCTGCCGTACGCGATGGACCCGGAGACCGGGCGTTCCATCGATCTCGTGTGCGTCGAATCGAAGCCCGCGTGCAAACCGGACGCGAAGACCGGGGCGACGACGACGTTCTGCACGACCTCGAGTCCCACGGAATCGGGGACTGCGCGATGCGTCGACGTCTCGACGAGCAATACCGACTGCGGGGCGTGCGGGAACGCGTGCGCGTACCCGAAGCGGTGCAAGGCCGGCACGTGCAAGTGACGGCCCGACACCGCTCCGTGAAGCGGGTCAGTGCTTGGCCTTCGAGGAAGGCGCCGTCGAGGTCGCCGTCGCGAAGCCGCGCTTCTTCATGAGCGCCTGGGTGTCGACGTCACGTCCGCGGAAGGCGCGATAGCCGTCGGCGGGGTCGATGGTGTCGCCGACGGTGAATACGTTCCTCCGGAGACGTTCGGCCACCGTCGTGTCGTAGGGGCCCTTCGCTTCCACGAAGGCCTCGTACGCGTCGGCCGTCAGCGTGTCGGCCCAGAGGTAGCTGTAATAGCCGGCCGAATACCCGTCGCCCGAGAAGACGTGGCTGAATTGCGGCGTCCGATGACGCATCACGATCTCCTTCGGCATGCCGAGGGCATCGAGCGTCTTCTTCTCGAAGGCGTCGGGATCGACGGGCTTGTCGCCTTCGAGGTGGAGCTTCATGTCGATCAGGGCGGAGCTCAGGTACTCGACCGTCGCGAATCCTTGGTTGAACGTCGCCGCCTTCTCGATCTTGGCGACCAGCGCCTTGGGGATCGGTTTGCCGGTCTTGAAGTGGAGGGCGAACTTGTCGAGGACTTCGGGCGTCGGGAGCCAGTGTTCGAGGAGTTGCGACGGAAATTCGACGTAGTCGCGTGCCACGTTCGTTCCCGAGAGCGTGGGGTACGTGACGTTCGACGAGAGGCCGTGGAGCGCGTGGCCGAACTCGTGGAAGAGGGTGGTCGCGTCCGTCCAACTGACGAGGACGGGTTCGCCGTCCTTGCCCTTCACGAAGTTCGAGTTGTTGCTGACGATGGTCGTGACCTCGCCCTTGAACCGCTCCTGGTTCCGGTACGCGTTCATCCACGCGCCGGAGTGCTTGCCCTTCCGCGCGTAGGGATCGAAGTACCAGAGGCCGACGTGTTTGCCGCTCGTCTTGTCCTTGACCTCCCAGACGTGGACGTCGGGGTGGTAGGTCGGAACGCCGTCGATGGGCGTGAACGTGAACCCGAAGAGCTCGCCGGCGACCCAGAACATGCCCTCGCGGAGCTTGTCGAGTTGGAGGTACGGCTTCACTTCTTCTTCGTCGAGATCGTACTTCGCCTTGCGGACCTTCTCGGCGTAGTAGCGGTAGTCCCACGGCGCGATGGGGCGCTTCGAGCCGGCCTTCGTGGCGAGGGCCTGCATGTCCTTCACTTCTTCCTTCACGCGAAGGACGGCGGCCGGCCACACCTTTTCCATCAACTGCATGGCGTGTTCGGGCGTCTTCGCCATCGAGTTCTCGAGGCGCCAGTGCGCGTGGGTCGGGAAGCCGAGGAGCTTCGCGCGTTCGGCGCGGAGCTTCAGGATCTCCGCGATGGTGGCGTTGTTGTCGTGGGCGTCGCCGTTGTCGCCGCGGTTGACGTAGTTCGTCCACACCTTCTGGCGGAGCTCGTCTTTCGACGAGTACGTGAGGAACGGCTCCATGGACGAACGGGTGTTCGTGATCGCCCACGCGCCCTTCTTGCCGCGCGCCTCGGCCGCCGCCTTGGCGCCTTCGCGCACGGAGTCCGGCAGGCCGGCGAGATCCGATTCGCTCTCGAGGATCACGGCGTAGTTCTCCTCGTCCGCGAGGACGTTCTGGGAGAACGTCGTGTAGAGCGTCGCGAGACGCTGGTTGATCTCTCCCATGCGGGCCTTCGCCTTGGCGTCGAGATCCGCACCGGCGCGGAGGAGGGAAGTGTACCGGCGCCACGCCAGGCGGCGTTGCTCCGGCGTGAGCGTCTTCATCTCCTCGGACGCGTACACCGCCGAGACGCGCTTCCACAGCTTCGGGTTCTGCACGATCTCGTCGCCGAACGCAGCGAGCTTCGGCGCGAGGATGCGCTCCACCTCCTGGAGCGGGGCGTCGCTCATCGTGCCCGAGTAGATGCCGAAGAGCGTGTCGACGCGGTCGTACGTGCGTCCCGCGTCCTCGAGGGCGAGGATGGTGTTCGCGAAGGTGGGAGGCGTCGTCGCGTTCGCGATGGCGTCGATCTCGGCCCGCATCGTCTGCATCGCGGCCTCGTACGCCGGAGCGAAGTGTTCGACCTTCACGGCGTCGAACGGCGGCACGCCTCCGTACGGTCCCTTCCACGTGCCGAGGAGGGGGTTGTCCTTCGCGGCGGACGTCGCCGTCGACGGGCCGGGGATCGCGGAAACGGGGGACGTCGGCGTTGCAGTCACGGGGCGCGCTCCTTCGGGGGTCTGTGCGCATCCCGCCGCGAACGTGGCGAGGACGACGGGAAGAGCCAGAGGGGAGGGGAATCGTCGCATGGTCGGGGGGCCTCGGAAGGGCGAAACGCGGGTCGCGGGAAAGGTTCGGCGATGGTCGAACGGCACCGTCCGTTACCACGACGCGCGGCCCCGAAGGTTCCCTGGCAAGGTCGACACGCGGCCCTCGGGCCGGTCCGGCGAAATCCGAAGAATCCGATCCGAGCGCGTTCCCACGGAAACTGTCCGGTACTTCTGCCGTCACAAAAGGCAGTCATTTCGTTCGGATAGTGAGCCACTGATCCAACGAGGGGGAGGTAGGCGAGATGCGACCGAATCCGAAGTGCGCGCCTCGCCGTCGATCGGTGGTTCCTGATTTCGGGCACTTCCGCCAGGGGAGCGTCCGCACACGGGGTGTTCCTGAGGCCGGTGAAACGGCACGTGTCCTGCTCTTGGTTCGGTGTCCGTCTTCCTGTCCGAGGTGAGTCATGCCGTCCCCGTTCTCCGCGCCTGCTTCGTCGTTCCGCTTCTCGCTCGCGTCCCCTTCGCCTTCGTCCCCCGACGACCAGGAACCGCCGCCCACGGTCGACGAACGTCGCCGTCGCCGCGGACCCGACGTCCCCAGCGAAACGCCGTCACCTCGCTGAGCGCGCGGATCGCGCTCAGAAGGCGCGGATCGCGACCACGTTCACGTTCGCACCTGTCGGACTCGTCGCGACGGCGGTTCCGTTGACGTTCTGGACGCGCACGAGGCGGACGCCCGCCGTCGACGTGTTCACCGCCGACACGGTGACCGCCAGTTGCGCCGAGTTCGTGACGTTCGCGAGGATCACCGTGCTGCCCCACAGCACGCGGGATTGCCCGGCGACGAACCCGGAGCCCCTCACGGTGAGCGTGAACGTCGAACCGAGCGCGACGGACGTCGGCGTGACGGACGCCACCGAAGGAGTCACGACGGTGGGCGCCGAAACGACCGTGAAGAAGTTCGCCGCGTTCGTGTTCGTGTTGTTGCACCGGACGCCCACGGCGAAGTTTCCGGCCGTGGACACGGACGTCGCGGGGATGGCCCCGACGAGAGAGGTGGCGTCCTGGAACGTGGTCGTGACGGCCGCGTTCCCGAAGAGCACCGAGCAGCCGGCGTTGAACCCCGACCCGCCCACGCTGATGCCGAAAGTGCCGGAGCCCGCGGTCACGGACGACGGAGAAAACGTCGTGACGGAGACCGGCGGCGCCGTGATCTGGAAGAAGCTCGCCGCCGAAATCGTGCGGTCACCGCATTGCACGCTCACGGGAAGACTGCTCGCGTTCGCCACGAGGCTCGCGGGGACGACCGCGTTGAGGGCCGCGGACGACTGGAATCCGGTGGTGAGCGTGTCGGCGCCGAAGAGCACGACGCAGTTGGGAGTGAAGTTCGCGCCGGAGACGGTGATGCCGAATTGCGTCGCTCCGGCTTGCACCGTGGTCGGCGTGAAGGACTGCACGGTGTGCGACGGCGACTGGGCCGGAATCACCTGGAAGAACGTGGACGCGGACACGGTCTGCGCGCCGCAGCGCACGCTCACGGGGATGCTGCCCACCGTCGCCAGGAGGTTCGCGGGGACCACGGCCGACATCGACGTCTGGGATCCGAAGTTCGACGTGAGCACGGTCGACGAGAACATCACCACGCACCCCGGTGCGAAGTTCTGACCCGAGACCCCGAGGTTGATGGCGTTCGAACCGGCGAGCACTTGGGCGGGCGCGAAGGACGTCACGACCACGTTCGCGGGAGGCGTCCCCGCGTCGGCCGTCGGGTTTCCCGGGTTCGAAGGATTCGAGCCGGCATCCGCGCCCGCACCCGCGTCGGGGGAGCCCGGAAGGGTGGGATTCGTGGGGTTCGTGACGACCGTGGTTCCCGAGTCCGTCGCACCGGCGGGCACGTTCGTGACCTGCCCACCGTCGGCGTCGACCCCACCATCGCGGGGGCTGCGCGGGCGATCTTCGAGATCGATGAGCAGATTGGGATCGGGAGCGCTGCACGCGCCCGAGCCCGCGACGAGGAGGGCGAGTCCGGTCGCTACGCGCGTGCGGAACCGGAACGAAGAGTCACCACGACGTACGCGGACATGGGACGGAATCGGCATGTGCCTCCCCGGAACTCCCAGTCTAGCTCGGGCGGGAAGATCGCACGTGTCGTGACGTCCACGAGAGTGGGAGCGCGTGCGGCGACGTGCGCGCGTGTGCGCGTCACTTCGTGGCGGAATCCGTGGGGACCTGGCTCGGCGCCACGATGTTCGACACGGCGGGCGCGGCACGGAGCGCCGTGATGAGGGCGTCCTTGTCGTCGGGCGTCATGCCCGAATAGTACGACCACGGCATCACGTAGAGGAAGCGGCCGGACTTGCCGCGTCCTTCGTCGAAGACACGTCGGAGATCGGCGTCGGAATAGGAGCCGATGCCCGTCGCCGCGTCGGAGGTGATGTTCGGCGCGATGACGAAGCCCTTGCCGTCGGGAAGCGGGAACTTGAACCCGCCCGCGAGTGCTTTGCCCGGGATCTTCTCCATCCGGGCGTTCACCGAGTCGTGGCAGTCGTTGCAGGAAGCCGTGCGGAGGAGCCATTTTCCACGCGCGAGCTTGTCCGATGCCGGCGGCGGACCTTCGGGGGACGTCTCGAGGGGCTGCGGAGCGCCGCGGATGAACATCGAGACGGGGAACTTGATCTCCGTGCGACCCGCCGTACTCGCGATGGGAGCGAGCGTCCGCAGGTAGGCGACGATGGCGAGGGCGTCGTCGTCGTTCAAGGTTTCCCGGTACGTGAGGTACGGCATCTGCGGGAAGAGCGCGCGGCCATCCCGGCTCACGCCTTCGCGCATCGCGCGCACGACCTCGCCGTCGGTCCAGTCACCGATGCCGAACTGTTTGTCCGGCGTGAGGTTCGGCCCGCGAAGGTGGAACGGGGCGCCCGCCCACTCGCCGAAGTCCCGACCCGCACCCTCCTTGCCCGGGACGATGCGATCGCCCGGCTTGTCTTCCTGCACGGGCGAGTGGCAACCGAGGCACCCCGCGACGTGATCCACGAGGTACTTGCCTCGCGCGATCGCAGCCGGAGTCGCGGGCGCCTTCATCGGCGGCGCCGGGCGCATCTTCGGCGAGAAGACGAAGAACTTGAGGGTCACGCCGACGACGGCGACGATCAGGAGGCCGAACACGGCGCCCACGATGCGGAGGAGGGTCTTCTTCAAGGGAATCTCGATTCGGTGCGTGGGTTCGTGACGTCGCCGGAGGGAAAACGATCAGCGGGTGCGTGACGCGTCCAAGGAGCGGACGTGCTTCAGGATGGCGTCGATCTGCGCGTCCGTGAGGGCGCCGGCGAAGGGCGGCATGCCGGTGCTCTTTCCTTTCCGAACCGTTTCGCGGAGCTCGTCGTCCGTACGGGAGACCTGGAACGCATGGTCGCCGAAGTCCCGCGGGGCCGGTCCGCCGTCGTAGAGCGGCAGGCCGCCGCGGCCGAGCTCACCGTGGCATCGGGCGCACGTGGCGGCGAACAAAGTGCGTCCTTCGTCGTTCGCGACCTGGGACTCGCCGGTCGCCCGTGCGTCGCGGCACCCCGTCGATGGAAGCGCGACGAGCACGCCGATCGTCGCGACGACCACGCCGAACGCATCGAACGGGAGGAGGTGAGCTCTTCCGGACATCGTCGGCAGCCTACCGGACTTTTCGGCGCACGGAGTGCGCATCGACGACCCAGGGATCGTCCGTTGTGATCTACAGTCCCCGCCATGAAACGAACGATCCTCGTCTGCGGGCACGGTCCCGGCATTTCCGACGCCGTGGCCCATCATTTCGGACGCGAAGGTTTCGCCGTGGGCATCGTCGCCCGGAACCGGGATCGTCTCGCGAAGGCGGAGGCCTCCTTGAAGGCCGCTGGAGTCACCGCCAAGAGCTTCGTCTGCGATCTCGGCGACGTCGACGCCGTGAAGGCCATGGTCAAGGACGCGCGATCGACCCTCGGCCCGGTCACCACGTTGCACTGGAACGCGTACGCGTCCGGCGCCGGCGACATGATGACGTCTCCCGTGTCCGAACTCCGCACCGTCCTCGACGTCTGTGTCCACGGACTCGTCGCCGCCGTGCGCGAGTGTCGCGAGGACTTGAAGGCCCAGAAGGGTTCGCTCCTCGTCACCGGCGGTGGCTTCGCCTTCTACGACGCGCAGGTGAACGCCATGGCCGTCCAGTGGTCGTCCATGGGCCTCGCCGTGGGCAAGGCGGCGCAGCACAAGACCGTCGGACTCCTCCAGAAAAAGCTCGCGTCGGACGGCATCTACGTCGGCGAAGTGGTCGTCCTCGGCATGGTGAAGGGAACCGCGTTCGACTCCGGAAACGCGACCCTCGATCCGAAGGACATCGCGAAGCGGTTTTGGGACCTCGACCAGAAGCGGGACGACTTCTCGGTCAACGTCGGCTGAACCCCGGAATATCCCGGGTCCCGCGGGACCACGCCGCCCACACCGTGGGGCGTCCTCCCACGTGCCGCGATTCTTCGAATCGTTGTTGGATTCCGCGGAACTCCGTACGCTTCACGGGGTGACGCGAACGTACCTTCGACTCGACGTGGGCATCGCCGTGGCGCTCCTCGCCTCGACGTGGGTCGCCTGCGACGCCACCTCCGAATTCGAACCGTCCATCGGCAAGTCGGAGTGGGCGGCCGGTGGGACCGGCGGTACGTCGGGAGGCGGCGATTCGGGCGGCTGCGATCTCGACCCGATGACGTGCATGCCACCGGAGACCATCGCGACGTGTCCGCGCGACTGCCGATGCCTCGTGAACGGTGTCTGCGAAGCGACGCGTGGAGAGACGCCGGCGACGTGCCGCGCCGACTGCCCGTGCGACAACAACAACGTGTGCGAGCCGGCCGCGGGCGAGACCATGGCCAACTGTCCCAACGACTGCAAAGGCACCGCGGGTTCCTCGGGGAGTGGAGGTTCCGCGGGCAGCGCGGGCGCGAGCGGCGCGTCGGGCGCGAGCGGTGCATCGGGTGCGAGCGGTGCGTCGGGTGCGAGCGGTGCGTCGGGTGCGAGCGGTGCGTCGGGTGCGAGCGGTGCGTCGGGCGCGAGCGGCGCGTCGGGTGCGAGCGGCGCGTCGGGCGCGAGCGGCGCGTCGGGCGCGAGCGGTGCGTCGGGTGCGAGCGGTGCGTCGGGCGCGAGCGGTGCGTCGGGTGCGAGCGGCGCGTCGGGTGCGAGCGGCGCCGCGGGCGCGAGCGGCGCGTCGGGTGCGAGCGGCGCCGCGGGATCGGGCGGCGAGTCCTGCCCGGCGACGAACGTTCCCACCGTCCCGTCCTTCTCGTTCACCGTCTCGGGTGCGGATCGTTCGACGGCGATCGCTTCCGAGCTCGGGACGACCCTCGGGACGCACGCGACCCCGTTCTGCGATCTGGCCTGGTCCCAATTCGCGGATGGCACGATGCCGACCGGCGGCGCGGCTCCGAACGTCTCGCTCACGTCGGCGGGCGGTGCTTCGGACGAAGCGCGTGCGTGCGTGCGCACGCGAGGCGCGTCCCTCACGGGCAACGTCTCCGCGTTCGGGTGCGGCGTGGCGTTGACGGGCGAAGGGTCGGCGAAGTCGTCCGAGGCGCGCGAACACTGCGCGACCTGCGATCGATCGGGCAGCGCCCCCTCGAACACGTGCAGCGAGGACGCGGCATGCACGAAGACGTCCACCGGATGGGACGTGAAGCTCGGCGGCACGACGAAGACGAAGGTCGACGAGCGATTCCTCGCCGGTCTCGCCGCGTCGACCGCGTTGCCGGCGACGTTGCGATCGTTCTTCCAGCGCGCGAAGGACCCCGCGGCCGCGGGCATCTCGGCCGACGGTGAGATGGTCTCGAGGGTCGCGCTCGCGAGTTCGTCGGACGGGCGTCGAGCGGCGTCGGCCTGCGTCACGTGTCCCGCGTGCGCCGAGCAGGTGACCACGGTCGGCGTCGAGGTCGGGGGCTCGGGAAGTCTCCGCTGGAAGCTCGCGGACAAGGGCGCCTCCGCGACTTGGACCGGATTCTTGTCCCGCACGAGCGTGAGCACGAACGTCGACGTCTCCGTCCTCTCCTCCGTTTCCGACGTCACGCTGCGCACCGGGGACGCGCGGTGCGGTACCGAACCTGCCTGTGGCGGCAACGCGACCGGCAGGGTCCTCATGGGAATCCAGGGACCTCTCCTCGACGTGCGGACGATGATCGCCGACGCGGGCGAGAAGGTGATCGGTCGCTTCGCTCCGCCG
The DNA here is from genome assembly GCA_046351475.1 of Polyangiaceae bacterium. Lineage (GTDB taxonomy): Bacteria > Myxococcota_A > Polyangia > Polyangiales > Polyangiaceae > JAXLYL01. Next base: position 103,435 of record JAXLYL010000005.1, on the reverse strand, counting down.
GTCGTCCTCTACTGCGCGACGCCGGTCACGACCGCGATGGCGTGTTCGCTCGTGGGCTCCGGCAATCCGGGAAACCTGGCGCTCACGCAATGTGGCCTCACGATCAATCCGTACGGCGGGAACATCGACCCGTCAGTGGGGTGGCGACGATGAATCGGACCACGAGAGCCCTCCTCGCGCTGGCGGTGGCGATCCCCGTCACCGCCTGGGGTTTCGCCGGGTGCGGCGAGGAACCGGGGGCGGATGCGAACCTCGGTCAGACGGTGGCCTCGGACCTCCCGATCCGCCGCTTCTTCCTCGTCCGCGGTACGGGCGCCGACGTGCGCGACGTCCTCGCCGAACTCGCCTCGAAGCCCGACAACCAGTCGGTCGTCCTCCAATACGTCCAGGCGAACTCCGCCACGCGCCACCTCGGAGCGGTCGTCTCGGGCTCCTTCAGGGAATTCGCGTCGGACGGGACGCACCACCTCAACGGCGTGGTCGCCGCGACGTCGAAGCACGTGCTGGTGTGCGCCTCCGAGGTCTCGGCCCGGTACGTCGGCCCCGGACCGGCGGGCACCGTCTTTGCGTACACGGAGTCGGGGAAGAATCGTTCGGTCTGCTGGGCGAGCGCCGACGCGAAGACCTGGAAGCGCACGGTCGTCGACGAAGTGAACGCGAAGGAAGGTGTCCTCTGGTCGGAATTCCTCCGCGTGAACGACGCCGGGGACGCGTTCGAATTCCTCGCCCTCAAGGACAGCGAGTTCGACATCGACGATCGGACGAGCGTCGGTCGCAATCCCGCCGACAAGTCGATCACGCGGACGCTCCGCGTGAAGGACGACCTCTCGCTCGACGTGGGGCAACCCGCGTCCGAGCCCTATCCCGATTTCACGCTCGCCATGACCAAGGCCGCGACCAGCCTGTCGTGCGAGGGGCGGTGCGGCAAGCTGTGGGACGGGACCGAGTTCCTCCCCTGCGGCGGATGTGCCGGCGGCCAAAGCTGTTCCCTCGGTCGATGCACGACGGCGACCTGCACGCCTCTCCCGAAGGAGGTGGCCTGTGCCGCGCGCGCCGCGGACGTCGCGTGCGGCGAGCACTCCGACGGATGCGGCGGCACCGTCGATTGCGGAGGATGCGGCAAGGGTGAGGTCTGCGGCGCGGCGAGCGCTCCGGGATATTGCGGCGTCCGGGTCGGTAAGATGACCGCGGAGGTGCTGCGCGCGCGCTACCGCGACTCGCAGGGGCGCCTCTGCGGCACGTTCAAGGACGCGAAGCTCGGCGAGACGTTGGACCTCGGCCCCTGCAAGACGGCCGGGCAGAACTGCGTCCACAATCTCTGCACGAAATGACGGCGCGACCGGCGGCCTGTGCCGCCGGGATCGCCGCCTTCGGCGGACGCGCCGTCACGCCGGGGTCGGGCGTCCGCTCTTCCGCTTCGTCGTGGTCGAGCCGGGACCGCGCGAGGCGAGCATCTCGATGAGATCCATCTTCGTGACGATGCCCTGAACCTTCCGCTGATCGTCGACGACGATGGCGACTTCGCCGCGTTCGAAGATGCCCGGCAGGTCCCCGGCGTTCGCGCCCCGGTGCACCGTGTGGACGCGTCGCTGCATCACTTCGGCCACCGTGGTCCCCTTGTCGATGCGACCGGTCACGAGGTGTTGGAGGAGATCGAGCTCGGTGAGGATTCCGGCGAGGACGCCGTCGTCGAGGACGGGCATCTGGGAGATACCGTGCTCCTTGAACAGACCCATCGCGTGGTCGACGTCGTTCTTCACGTCGATCGAGATGAGCTTCCTGGCGCCGAGCGCCCGGAGGACGTCGTCCATCGTGCCGATTTCCCAATCGCCCTGCTGGAACCCGTTCTGGCGCATCCAGCCGTCGCTCGCGAACTTCGTCAGGTAGTTGCGGATCGAGTCGGGCAAGAGCACGACGACACGTTTGCCGGGTCCGAGCTCCCGCGACACCTGCATCGCGGCCCAGACGGCGGCACCGCACGAACCGCCGCAGAGGATGCCCTCCTGGCGAATGAGCTGACGTGCCGTGCGGAACGAGTCGCGGTCGTTGCTCTTGATCCACTGGTCCACGAGCTTCACGTCGAGGACGTCGGGGATGAAGTCGTAGCCGATGCCTTCGACCTTGTAGCTCTTGATCTCGCCGGGGCCGGCGAGGATGGAGCCTTCGGGGTCGACGCCGACGACCTTCACGCCGGGGAGGTGCTTCTTCAGCCCCCGCGCGACACCCGTGATCGTCCCACCCGTGCCGGCCGTCATGACCACGGCGTCGAGCTTGCCGCCACATTGCTCGAGGATCTCGACGGCCGTGCCTTCCTCGTGGGCGAGGGGATTCGACGGGTTGCCGTACTGGTCGAGGATGTGTGCGTTCGGGATGACTTCGCGCAGGCGCTTCGCGACGCCGATGTGGCTCTCGGGCGCGTCCCACGCGGCTTCGGTCGGAGTGCGGACGATCTCGGCGCCGAGCGCTTCGAGGACGACCTGCTTCTCCTGACTCATCTTCTCCGGCATCGTGATGATGAGCCGGTAACCTTTCACCGCGGCGGCGAGGGCGAGGCCGATGCCGGTGTTGCCCGACGTCGGTTCGATGAGGGTGTCGCCCGGCTTGATGCGCCCGGAACGCTCGGCGTCGAAGAGCATGCGCACGCCGATGCGGTCCTTGACCGAACCGCCGGGATTCATGAACTCGCACTTGCCGAGGAGCTCTCCCGGCAGGCCGCGTCCGATGCGGGACAGGCGCACCATCGGCGTCATGCCGACCGCTTCGCAGATGGAATCCAGGATGCCTTCGCGGTTGTTGATCATGGCGGGCACTCTACTGAATCGACCCCGAGCCGTCGTCCGAATCGACGCGACGCGGACCTTCCGTTTCCACCCGGGACACGGGCCGGTCGGCCGGATGCGACTTGCCGGTCCGCCGCGGCGTGTCATACCTAAGCCTACACGGACACACCCACGTGTTCCCCGGGAGATTTGCCATGTTTCGACGTTTTGCCACCGTCCTGCCGCTCCTCCTCGCCGCCGCCTGCAGCGCGACGCCGGGCACCGAATCCACGGGAGCGACCGAGGGCGAGAGCGCGTTCTCGAGCGATCAAGCGACCCTCCTCGACTTCGAATTCGACGCGGAGCTCCTGACGGACCGCAGCTTCGGCACGGACAAGACCATCATCCAGGACCAGCTCCTCTACACGATGGGCCACCTCAACACCGACCGCTCGGTGGGCCGCCTCGACAAGGTGACGCTCACGAACGTGGTCCGGTCGAAGGAGGGAGAGAAGACCCTCCTCAAGTACCACGCGAAGCTCCCCGTCGCGTGGGCGTCCAAGACGACGCTCCCCACGAGCTACGACTTCGTCATCCCGCGGGACCTCTCCTCCGAGGCCGTCGAGGCCTTCACGGAGAAGTACAAGCACGACTGCGTCGACTTCGGCGCCCACGACGTCGATTCGGGCAGCATGTGGTACTACTACCGGCCCCGGAATTCGGCGTGCAAACTCGAGGACGCGGCGGTCGTCCGCACCAGGGCGACGATCACGAAGTCGACCGAGAACACCACCGGCAAGTTCCCCGAGTACCACAAGGTCTGGGAAGACGACGCGCTCAACGTCGTGGCCATCTTCGGCAAGTACGAGGACGGTGGGGACGTCGGCGACGCCGGCGTCAGCGCCTACAACTCCTTCGTCGCTTCGATGAAGCGCGAGCTCGCGGGCGCGACGACCACGCCCGAGACCGTTCCGGCCTCCCCGGGCACGAAGCTCCCCGACGTGAGCTTCACGAAGAAACTCCCGGACGGAAAGACCGTGAACGTGACGGCGCTCCTGGTCGACAACATCGGTTCGACCACGCGCGCCTTCGACGAGCGCTACAACGCACTCTCCAGCCGCGCGGACCTCATCGCCTACAACGGCCACGCCGGTCTCGGGCAGAACGTCCGGGCGCTCGCGCGGAAGGGCAAGTTCGTCGCCGGTCAGTACCAGATCATCTTCATGAACGGCTGCGACACGTTCGCGTACGTGGACGGCTCGCTCGCCGAGACCCGCGCCAAGATCAACGCCGACGACCCGACGGGCACGAAGTACATGGAGTTCATCACCAACGCCATGCCGTCGTTCTTCTCGTCGATGTCGAACGCGACCACGTCCGTCGTGAAGGGCCTCCTCGGGTACGCCTCGCCCAAGACCTACGACCAGATCTTCACGGGCATCGACCGCTCGGAAGTCGTGCTCGTGACGGGCGAAGAGGACAACGTCTTCACGCCCGGCATGAAGATCGGCTCGGGCGGCACGGTCGACCCCGTCACGCCGTTCTCCTTCAAGCTCGAAGGCAGCCCGGCGCGGAACGAGGAAGTCCGCGGCGTCGCGAAGCAGCTCGCGGCCGGGTCCTACACGTTCACCATGACCGGCACGGGCGACGCCGACCTCCACGTCAAGGTGGGCTCGAAGCGACGGCGAAGAGCTACGACTGCCGTCCGTACGACAGCGGGTCGACGAAGTCTGCACCGTGAAGGTCGAAGGCACGCAGGACGTCAGCGTTCTCGTGCGCGGCTACGCGGCGACCTCCACGTTCGGGGTCGTCGGCTCCAAGAACTGAGGCACTCCCTCGGAGTACCGGACGCGGGGACGGCCTTCGGGTCGTCGCCGCGTTCGTCGTTTCAGGGGTCGTCGCCGACCATGGCGCCGAGCGCGTCGTCCCAGAACTCCGGACGTGCGGGGATCGCCCGGGGCACGGGCGAGCGCCAGGGCGAGCACGGCGGACAGGACGTCGCCCGATCGACCACGCGCGACGTCCCGCGCCGAGGCCGGCGCCCGCACGAGATCGCCGAACGGGCCCGAGGCCGCGGCCGCGCCCAAGGGCCGCGACTCGACGAAGACGGCGCCGGGACGGAGGCGTTTCCGGAGATCGTCGGGGGCCGTGCCGAGGGCGGCGAGGTCGGTCGCCGAACAACGGACGACGTCCACTTCCCGGAAGATCATGTCGTCCTCCGAACGTCGTGACCGGCCCACCGTGAACGACGCGCGTTCACGTCGAGGACCACGATCGTGCCGCGCTTCCGTGCGCTCCGCGCGGCCGCGCAGAGAGAGGCCGCGTAGCCCGTGGAGGGTGAGAGACCGGAGAGGAGGAGGACCTTCGTGGACCAGCCCGGCGGGACCACGACGGGGTCGACGTCCTCCCCGAGGCTCGCGACCTGGCGCGCACCGCCGGTGCCCGTCACGAACAGGAGGCTCTTCTCGGGGACCGCGAGACGGACAGCGCGCGTGTCGACGCACGCGTGACGGAGATCGTCGACCAGGTGCCGGCCGGCGCGGTCGTCGCGCAACGTCGTCACGAGGCCGACCTTCGCGTCGCGGCGACCGAGGGCCATCGCGGCGCGGGTCGCCCCGCCGCCTTCGCGGAACGATTCGGTGACGTCACCGAACGGGGAGGGACGTGCCGGGACGCTGGGGACGAACGTCATCGTGGCGTCCCCGACGCAGAGCACGTCGAACGGATCCGCACCCGCGGGCCGTCGGAACTCCTCGTCGATTCGGGCCATGTCCACAGCGTACCCGCGAACTTCCGCGGGCGCGAATCGTCGCACGTGCATCCGCGCACCGGGGTGGGCGCGGTGCGGCGCGTCCGCGTGACTCCACCGACGAACCTGCGAAACTCTCCGAACTGCATGAGCCTGCCAGGGAATCCGGTCCAGTCCTCGGCGCGCCGCGGAATCTTGGAGCGGATGTTCCTGCTGGACGTCGTCCCCGGGCGCTACGCCGCCATCGACGGTTTGCGCGCCGTGGCGGCCCTCATGGTGTTCGTGTTCCACGGTGTCGCCGGCTTGGAGACGATGCGGAATCGGATCCCCGTCCACGAGTACGCCACGCGATCGATCCCGGAAATCGCGCACGACCATCCTCTCCATCACGCACTCCTCGCCGGCGGCTCGCGGCTGTTCATCGGCGTCGACGTCTTCTTCTTCCTGAGCGGCTTCCTCGTCTGGAGAATGATGGAGCGTCAGGGAACTTCGCTCACCTGGCTCCGCTTCTTCGCCCGACGCCTCCTCCGCATCTACCCGGCGTTCGCCGTCTCGATGTTCGTGGCCGTCCTGGTGAACGTCACGTACCCCGACCCCGCCCGGATTCCGATCACGCCACTTCGCGTCGTGACCAATCTGCTGATGCTGTTCGGCAATCCTTGGATCCCGGTCGAGTCGTTCAACACGCCCGTGTGGACGTTGTTCTGGGAGATGTCGTTCTACGCGGTCGCGCCATCGGTCTTCGTCGTCGTCACCGACGCGCGGCGATGGCCGAGGCTGCCAGACGTCGTCCGTGTCGCCTTCGCCTCCGCGTGCGTCGTCCTGTTCGCCGAATACCAAATCCGTACCGTCATGTTCGTCCTCGGAATCCTCGTCGCAGTTCGCTCCGACGACGACCTTCGTACCGCCGCGCGAGCGCTACGAGGAGGTTGGGTCGCCCTGGCCGCCGCGGTGACCGTGGCGTCGTACATGTGGTTCGGGGACTCGCCGATCTTGCTTCCCGTGCTCGGCTTCTCCTTGTCGGTCGTCTTCACGAAAGTCGTCTTCGACGACGGCCCCGTCTCGCGGTTGCTCGTGTCCCGACCCGCGCGAGCGTTCGGGACGATTTCGTACTCGTTCTACCTCCTCCACGGGCTGATGCTCTCGTGGGTGCCCCGATTCACCTACGAGACGATCATGAAGCACGGGACGTTGGTCTCGCTCGTGATCCACTTGGGGTCCTGCTTCCTGACTTCGACGATCGGTGCCGTCGTCCTCTACCTCGTGGCCGAACGTTGGTACTTCGTCGGCCGTCACGCGGGGGGCGCGTCCACGTCGACGCGCTTGGCGTAGCACACGCTGAACGGCGCCCCGACGTACTCCCCGAAGGCCTCGATGCGTGCGTAGCCGCACCGTTCGTACAGGCCCATGGCTTCGGGTTGGCGGTTCCCGGTCTCGAGTCGCAGGGTGCGGATGCCGAGCGTGCGTGCGTGGCCTTCGAGGGCGCCGAGGAGGGCACGGGCGACGCCGCGTCCTCGCCACGCCGGCTTCACGTACATCCGTTTCACTTCGCCGTACCCACCCTCGCCCTTGCGGATCGCACCGCATCCCACGGCCTCGCCGTCGGCACGGACGACGAGGAAGATGCCGGCACCCGTGTCCACTTCCTCCGGCGCGAGCGCGAAGAAGTTCGCGTCGGGGGGATAGATGGAGTCGAGTTCGGCGTTCAACTCCGCGATGAGCGCGCGGGCGGTGTCGCCGTCGAGGGAGTCCGGCAGGATCGAGAGGTTCATCGGGGATCTTCCGAGGATATCTCGGTCCCCAGGGCGCCGCGATCCCGTGTCTCGCGCATGGCGACGTAGACGACGAGCGAACACGCCACGAGTGCCGTGACGTAGACGCCGTACCACGACTCGTGCCCGGACGACTTGAGGGCGAGGGCGACCCACTCCGCCGTGCCTCCGAAGATCGCGGTCGCCAGTGCGTAGGGGAAGGCCACGCCGATGGTGCGGACTTCCGTGGGAAAGAGCTCCGCCTTCACCACGGCGTTGATCGACGTGTATCCGGAGACCACGAGGAGCGCGACCGTCGCCCACAGGAACGCCACGAGCGGGGAGGGCGTCGTCGCGAGACGGTGCAGGAGCGGGATCGTGAGGAGGACGCCGCCCACCCCGAACGCGATCATGACGGGACGGCGGCCCACGCGATCGGAGAGGGCGCCGACGGCGGGCTGCAGCACCATGAACACGACGAGCGCGGACGCGGTGACGCGTGTCGCCACGTCCTTCGGGAATCCGGTCGACACGACGAGCAACTTCTGGAGGTACGTCGTGAACGTGTAGAAGGCGACGGTCCCACCGGCCGTGAGTCCGACGACGAGGGCCGCCTCCTTCGGATGGGCGCGGAGCAGATGGACGACGTTCGCGCGTTCCCGTCGCGTCTCCGGATCGGATCGGAGGAACGCGTCGGTCTCGACCAGCGACGTGCGGGCGACGAACACGGCGACGGAGAGCACGCCGCCGAGGGCGAACGGCACGCGCCATCCCCAGGCTTCGAGCGCTTCGGTGGTGAGGAAGGTCTGGAGGACGACGAGGACCCCCAACGCGAGGAGCTGACCGCCGATGAGCGTCACGTACTGCAGGCTCGAGACGAATCCACGGTGGCCGGAGGCCGCGATTTCCGAGAGGTAGGTCGCGCTGGCGCCGTACTCGCCGCCGACGGAGAGTCCTTGCACGACACGGGCGAGGACGAGGACCGCCGGTGCCCCGATGCCGGCCGTGGCGAAGGTCGGCGCCACGGCCACGAGCGTGGAACCGACGCACATGAGGAGCACCGACCGCGTGAGGGCCTTGCTGCGACCGACGCGATCGGAATGGCGCCCCATCCAGAGCGCTCCGAGCGGGCGCACGAGGAAGCCGATGGCGAAGAGGGCCGCGGCGTCGAGCAACTGCGCGGTGCGGTCCGACCGGGGAAAGAACCGGGGCGCGAAGTAGATCGCGAACGCGGAATACGCGTACCAATCGTACCACTCGACGAGGTTGCCCGCCGAACCCGCGAACGTCGCTCGGAGAATCTTCCTGCGGACGTCGCGTCCATCGACGGGTCCGACGTCCGTCACGGGAGACTCCGCACCCTGGCCCGGTGGACGTCGAGCCACGACATCCCGCCGTGGATGCGTTCGAGCCATGGATGCCGGGTGACGTCGACCGTGGGGGCGCAGACGAAGACGGGCCGCCGAGGTACGGCGTCGCGGAGTCGATCGAGGACCAGGTCGAACGTGCGTCCCGTGAACGCGGCGTACACGTACGCGACGTCGGCCTCCGGCATGGCGACGGTGCGCGCGTCGGCTTGGAGGAACGTGGCGCGGTCGACACGGAGCGCGTGCCCCTCGGTCTCCGCGACGGACGACAGCGCGCCGTCGATCTCGATTCCCACCGCACGGGCACCGGTGACGAGCGCGGCGAGGAACACGGCCTTGCCGAGGCCGGATCCGTAGTCCACGAAGACGTGTCCTGGGCCGAGCCCCGTACGGTCGAACGCGTCGAACATTTCGGACGTCCCACTCGCCACGTAGTGGACGAGTTCCCGTTCCAGGGGTTCCGGATCGAGGGGAGGATGCGCGATGCCGAGGAGCTCCTCGATCCAATGATCCCCCTGCCCGCCGGGGACGTTCCGTACGGCGTCGCGCAGGCGTGCACCGCGCAACACGCCGCGCGCGACCTCGGCACGATCGTCGTCCCGGATGCGCAGGGAGAGCTCGCGTGCGGCGACGTAGGCGCGTTCCACCTCGGATCGCGCGTCCACGGGAGCGGACGCGAAGGCCAGTCGCAGCGCGCCCGCGGCGAACGCACGGTCGGCAATCGACATGCTCGCGGCCAGCTCCAGGAGCCGATCGAGGGGCGGAGGCGTCTCCCCCTCGGCCGGAAACGGAGGCGGGTACGGGGGCGAGTCCGGGGGCACGGTCGGACGCTATCACGGCTCCGCGACGAGGGATCCTCGCGGGACTTGCCGGACCCGCACGCCGTCCCCACATGAGCCGTGTCCCGACGAGGAGGTCCCATGACGAAGTCGCGCGACGTGATCCTGACCGTGGCCCCGCCCGAGATGAACGTCCGCGAGGCGCGGGATCTCTACCTCTCCGAGAACGGGTTCTCCGTCGACGGGTACGACGAAGAGGAGTCGACGCTCGACTTCTTCGGGATCCCGATCGTGATCCGGAACTCCGAGGGCCGGAAACGCGGACTCCCGTTCCACGACCTCCACCACGTGGCGACGGGGTTCGGGACGAACCTCGTCGGCGAGTCCCAGATCAGCGCGTGGGAAATCCGGAGCGGACTCCGCGGTTACGGCGTGTTCGTCACGCTGCTCGTACTGCAAGCCTTCGCGCTGGGGCTCGTCCTTTCGCCGGTCCGCACCCTGCGCGCGTGGCGACGCGCGCGCGGCGGCCGGACGATGTTCTCCGATCCATTGCCCCTCGAACGCGTCCTCGCGATGACCGTGGGTGAGCTCCGGACCTACTTCGGTCTCCCGGTGGAGGGCATCGCGGACGGAGCTCCCCTGCGCCATGGGGGCGCGTCGGCATCCCCGCGGCCGGTCCTCGTCCACGACGGTCCGCCCCGCGACGCCGAATGACGCCGCGAGCGGCTCCCCACGTCAGGGGCAGCCGTTGCAGATCGCGACGAGGTTCGCCTCCGTGCAGGGGTCGCCCGCGTCCACGAAACCCACCCCCTTCACGCCGCCGTACTTCGGCGCGTTGCATTGGCACGAGCCACCCTTGCATTCGAGACTCCACTTCGAGTCCATGGTGATGGAGCACTTGCCTCCGTTCGACGGATAGACGCGATGGACCGCGCCGCATCCCGGCGCGCTCCCTCCCCACCCGCCGCCGCCGCTCCCGCTTCCACCTCCTCCTCCCCATCCACCGCCGGTGCCGCCGCTCGAGCCGCCGGTTCCGCCACCTCCCCACGGTCCGCCCTTCGCCGCACCCGCCGCCGCGTCGAGATCGACGGGCACGGGTCCGTTTCCGGAACTCGCGCCCGTTCCGGATCCCGATCCGAACGGACCCGCGTCGCTCCCGGGGGCGCCCCCGTCCGAGGCCGTTCCGCCCGAGGTCCCGAGCTCCCCGCGGCCGCCGACTCCGGGTTCGGACTCGACGGCGTTCGCATGGGCGGAGGGGGAGGGGTCCTCGTCGCCTTCGCCGGTCGGAGCCGCGCTGCACGCGACGAACGACGACGCGGTCGCCGCGCATGCGCACGCGACGAGGATCGCGCGGAGGTGGGAGGAGAGATTCTGGGAGAGGCCCGAGGGCGTCGTGGTGTTCATGGGAACTCTCCAGTGCAGCGCGCGTACCAAATTCCGATCGTCATGAACCTATCGTGCAATCTGCAGATATCGACGTCGCAGCATCCTCGGATCTTGGATCGAGTGGATCGCGATCTTGGATCGTGATCGCTCCGATCGCTTCACGTTCCGTCGTGCGGCGCTATGCTCGACGTCACGATGTCCACGCGAGACTCGAAGATCCCACGCAAGCTTCCGACTCAGGAGCGGTCGAAGGAGACCGTGAAGGCTCTCCTCGACGCGACCGACTCGCTCCTCGCGACGATTCCGGTGAGCGCGCTCACGCTCACGGACATCGCGAAGAAGTCGGGCATCACGCAAGGGTCGATTTACCAGTATTTCCCGACGAAAGAGGCCATTTTGGCGGCGTGGGAAGAGCGCGAGTGGGCGCGGATCTCGAACGTCGTCGCGGGCACGATCGGGAAGGTGATCGAAGAGGCTCCACCGATCGAGGACGCCGTGAGGCGCATCGTGCGCGTGACCACCGAACTCGTCGCCGATCATGCCCGCGTGTACACGGATACCGGAATGCCGGACTTCCTCTCGCGCTCCGACGAGAGGCAACGTGTGGTCGCGGGTGTGGTGGACATGATCGCCGGCGCGATCACGAACTCGCCCGTGCGCGCCTCGTTCCGCGTCGCCGACCCGGTGCGCGCGGCGCGCATCGTCGTGCGCGTCCTGCTCACCGTGCCTCCCGTCGCGAACCAAGCGAAGACCGACGCGGAGCGCGCGCGCATCCTCGTCGACATCGAGGATATCGTCGTGACGTACCTGCTCGGACGGCCCCTCTCGGAGGACGCGTAGCGCGGGATCTCCGTCGGCACCGTGGCGTCTCGTTCCGATCCCGAATGCGGGAGTCGCCGGGCCTTCGGACGGACCGCCTTCCGAGCCGCCTCGTAAGTGTCCGTAACGTATTCGTAAATGGCGCGCCTTCGCGACGTCTCCGCGACGCGGGATTTGCGAGTGGAGGACGCGTCCGGGCCGGTCAGAACGGAGGGGAGCGATGACTCCCGCCCCTCACGACACGCGCGCCACCATGCGGACGACGTCGTCCTGCACGAACGGCTTCTCGAGCACGCGATCGACCTTCGAGCGGAGGAACTCGCGGGCCTCGTCCGTGAACGCGTTGCCCGTCATGAAGATCACGCGCCGCTCGCGGCCGCGACCTTCGCGCGCGAGGAACTCGAAGACGTCGATGCCGGACACGTCGCGCATCATCACGTCGCAGAGGACGACGTCGAAGTCCTGGTCCCGCAACATGTCGAGCGCGTCGGCACCGGACGCCGCACCCTGGACGACGTGTCCCGCGAGCATGCCGAGGAGCGCGGAGACGATCGCGGGTTCGTCGTCGACGACCAGGATCCGTCTGGAGTGCGAAGGGGCGGGCTCGCCGACCGGACGACGCGCACTCGCACGGCGCACGAGTTCGGGATCGATGGGCGGGAGGACGACCGTGAACGTCGTCCCGACGTCGAGCGTGCTCTCCACGGAAATGGACCCGCCGAGCGACGTGAGGATGTCGCGGCAGATGGAGAGACCGAGCCCCGTGCCGACACCGGGTGGTTTCGTGGTCACGAACGGGTCGAAAATCGTCTTCCGCAGGTCCTCCGGGATGCCGGCTCCCGTGTCGCGCACGACGACGACACATTCGCCGTGTTCGCCGGTCCGCGTCGCGACGTGGAGTTCGTGGGGGCGGTCCCGGCGCTCCGACATGGCCTGCGCGGCGTTCACCACGAGGTTGAGGAAAACCTGTCCGAGTCGCGCTTCGTTCGCGAACACGTGCGGCGCGGGACCGTAGTCGCGCGTGACGGTGGTGCTCGTCGCCAATTCCGCGTGCGCCATGCGGATCGCCGACTCGAGGACGGGAACCACTTCGAGGATGCCCCGCTCGCCGGCGTTCGACCGGGAGAAGCTCGAGAGGTCGCGCACCACGGATCGGATGCGCGCGAGACCCTCTTCCGCGGCCGCGAGCTGGCTCGCCACGGCGTCGACCGCACCGGAAGTGACGAGCGATCGCCGGATCTGCTCGAGACTCGCCATCACGTAGGTCAAGGGATTGTTGATCTCGTGGGCGACACCGGCCGCGAGCTGGCCGATGGAGGCCATGCGGTCGGCGATGGACAGGCGCAATTGCAGGCGACGATGTTCCGTGAGGTCGCGCGTCGCGAACGTGATGCCGACGATCTTTCCGTCGGTCCGCACGGCGCCGACCTGCACGTGGAACACGAAGTCGCCGAGGGCGCTGTTCGGTCGCGTCTCGTAGCTCACGACGGCGCCGGTGGTGACCACCCGGTGCACGGCGTCTCGGACCTTCGCGACCTCTTCCGGCGCGACTTGATCGTAGATGCTCCGACCGATGAAGTCCTTCACCGAGTAGGGGGGCACCGAACGGTTCAAGAAGAGGATCGTGCCGTCCAGATCGGCCGTGAGGATGTAGTCGGGCGCGCTCTCCAGGACCGACCGCAACCTCGCTTCGGAGACGAGGAGCGCGGTGTCCACCTGACGCTTCTCGGTCGTGTCGACGAAGGCCACGACGGCGCTCGTGGTCAGGCCCGTCTCCGGATCCCGTATGGGCCGGGCGGAGAAGACGGCCCACACCCAGTCGCCTTCGGGACGCCGCACGCCGATGGTCCGGGGCGGCGGCACTTCGCCCGTCGCGAGGGCCTGGACCACGGGGTAGTCCTCGTTCCGGCACTTGGATCCGTCTTCGAGGATGGTCTCGGGTTCCCAGTCGCGGGTGAAGCGACTCGAGAGCGCGTCGAAGGAATAGCCGAGGAGCCGACACGCGCGTTCGTTCGCCCGGAGGATCGATCCGTCGAGCGCGACGTGGACGATGCCGGCGGGAACGGCGTCGAGCAACTCGCGGGCTAGGGCATCCAGTTCGGAGGTCGGCACGATCCAGCCAGGGAGTACCATCGGCGTCCACGAGACGGAACCCCGGCGATTCGCGGTCCGGTCATGCCGTCGCGACGGACGTGGGTTCGGTTTGGAGCTTGGTCGGGCCGGACGTCCCCGTGTACGCTGGCGGACGGATGGCGACGATGGACGGAGCGGGGAGAGGGCGGAATCGAAGGGGACGTCGGATCGCGATTCTCGGGATCGCCCTCGCGCTCTCCGCCACGGCCTGCGCATCCATCCTCGGTCTTCCCGACGATCCGATCCTCGATCCGGACGCCCTCGGGAGCGACGGAGGGTCCGGTCTCGACGGCGCGTCCTCCGCGGACGGGACCACGGGGAGTGACGCCGCGACCGGCCACGACGGCGCGACGTCCGCGGACGCTCCGTCCTCCGATGCATCGTCCGGCGACGGGGCGGCCCGGGACGGGGGGTCCGACGGGACGACGATCACGGACGCGTCGGATGGATCCGTCGGGATCGACGTGGACGTCGACGCCCGTGCCGACGGTTCCGACGGTGCCGTCGTCCTCGACCTCGACGCGGGCGTCGTGGCCCTGGTCGATCCGTCCACGGGCCTCCATCCGAACGCCCTCGCCGTCGCGGACGAATTCGTCTACTTCGCGAACGCGTATTCGACGACGGGCAACGCGAGGGCCGGGACCGCGAACGTGTACCGGATTCCCGTGCGCGGCGGTCAGGCACCGCAAGCCGTATTCGGAAACGTACTGTCGGGCCCACCGCGCGGATTCTCGGTCGACGCGGACGACATCTGCCTGACGACCTCGTCGTCGACCGAATACTCGACGGTGGGCTGTTTCGAGCGCCGCACGCCGACGCCGACGTTCCGGCAGATTTCGTCGAAGACGACCGCGGACTTCTACAAGATCGTGAGCGACTCCTCCGCCGTGTATTGGATTGATCAGAGGCCTGGAACGGACGCGCCGCTCCAGCGCAAGTCGAAGGACCTGAGCATGTCGACGACGTGCCTGTTCGCGAACAGCGGGCCACCTGCCGAAGTGTTCAACGACCTCGTCCGCGCGACGGATCTGAACGAGGCCGATGGGGGCCCCCTTCCGTGGTTCGTCTACGTGGCGTCGAGTACGAACGGCATCCTGCGGGTCTCCGCCGAGGATTGCGAGACTTCCCGCGCGGAGGTTGCCGTATTCGCGGACGTCTTCAACATCGATTGTGTGAACGGACGATGCTTCTGGGGAGACCACAAGAGCGCCGGAGAAATCCGCACGCCCGGTACGGACGGTGGCGCCGTAACGCTCGCGTCCGCCCAGAGCGAACCCCGGTCCCTCCACCTCGACGGATCCACGCTCTACTGGGTGAACGAAGGCAGCACGGGCTCCAACGGTGAAGTGAAGTCGTGCACCGTCTCGAGCGCCGGGGCGTGCTCGGGGAGCATCCGGACGCTCGCTTCCGGACTCCACAGTCCCAAGAACCTGTACTTCACTCCGTCGGTCCTCTTCGTCACGGTCAATGCGCCCGAGGCTCAAGGAGGCACCGTGCTCCGGATCCGGATCTGACCGCCGCACCGGGAAGGCCCGCACGTCCGGAGACGAACGCGTTCCACGTTCCGCTCCCCTCATAAAGACGTCGGACGGAACCGATCCACGGAACGTCGCGATCGCGTTCACATGCAGAATCGGGCCACCTCGGGCTCGGAGGACCGCGTGGTTCCGGCCGGGCGATCGCGCGCGATCCAGCTCCTTTCGACGAATCCGTCCGACGTGCAAAGGGCGTTCGTCCCTCCATGGTCCGGATCGCGACCGCGTCGCGCGACCTGTCCGGACTTCGCGCGCGCGTGGAAAGAGTCGGTCGGGTCGGGACTCGCGCGTGGGCGTACGGGAACGTCGCTTGCAAAACTTCGACGACAGTGTCCTCTCCGCTCCCGTTCCTCCTCTCCTCTTCCTCGCGCTCCCTCCTCTCCCTCGGCACCTCGATCGCGATGGCGATCGCGATCGCCTTCGGATCTTCCGCGTGCGAGGAATCCGTCGACCGACGGGGCATCCTCGCGTCTCCGAAGGCGACGAACGCCAACGGACTGAGCGAACGGGGACCCACGAAGAAGTCTCCGGACGTCGACGACCCGACCAGCGACGAAGCGCCGCTCTCGTCGCCGCCCCCCGTCGCGGGCGACGGCGGACTTCCCACGAAGGTGCCCGCGGCCTCGTTCGTGAGCGCCTCGAATTGCAGTCGGTGCCACAAGACCATCTACGACCAGTGGACCCGGTCCATGCATTCGCGCGCGCTCACGACCCCGCTGACGATGGCGCAGACCAACGAGATCACGCGGCGCGGGATCATGAAGGTGACGAACCCCGACGGTCGACGCATCTGCATCAACTGCCACGCGCCGAACGCCGCGCTGGTGACGAAGGACACGGAGGAGTCGCTCCCACTGCCCAAGGAGTCCCTCGGTGACGAAGGCGTCGCCTGCCAATCGTGCCACCAGTTCGCCGGCAAGCCCGCGAGCGGTGGCGGGGGATATTCGACGGCCTACCAGAAGGGGCTCGCACCGGGCCGCACCGTGTTCGGGACGTTGCCCGATCCGGTGGCGACGCCGTTCCACGACAGCAAGTCCTCCGACGCGTTCGTCCGCCCCAACACGATGTGCGCCAATTGCCACAACGTGAACTACGACAACAACCACGACGGGATCATCGCGAAGGGCACGGACCTCGTGCTCCAGCAGACGTGGGACGAGTACGTGACCACCTACCGTCTCTTCGGCGGCCAGGAAACCTGCGTGACGTGCCACATGCCGGCTCTCTCCGGCATGACTCGGGTGGCCGACGGCGCGAACATCGGCTCCGATCAGGCGAAGGACGCCCCGCCGCGCACGGTCCGGGACCACACCTTCGTGGGGGTCGACTACGCGCTCGAGGACGCGGAACAGACTGCCCGTACCCGTCCCGCGCGCGAAGCCCTCCTGAAGGGCGCCGCGACGATCTTCATCGACGGCAACTCGATCACGGCGACGGAATCGAACGTCGCCTTCACGGTCACGGTCGGGAACACGGGAACCGGGCACAACCTCCCGTCCGGATTCGCGTTCGCGCGGCAGATGTGGCTCGAAGTGAAGGCGACCGGACTCCTCGGCGAGCTCGTCGGTTTCTCGGGCGTCCTCGCCAAACCGACGGACGACCTCTGCGACGCCGACACCCTGAACGACCTGGGGAGTCCCACGCGGCGGTTCGTGCAGGGATGTGCGGTGCCCGATTCTCCGCTCGTGAACCTCCAGCAGAAGCTCGTCGACCAGGTGCAGTTGTCGTTGGCGAACGGTCTCAAGTTCGACGCGCTCCTCCAACCGGTCATCGAGCAGGGCTTCTTCGGGAAGGAAGCCTTCCTCCAACAGCCGAAGGGCGGAGCGGTGCAACGGACTCGCGTCGCCGACGGGCTCAAGATGGGCACACTGAAGCCCTTCGAGTTCAAGAACTTCGCCTACGACCTGCCGACGTTCGCGAAACCCGTACGCCTCACGGTGAGGCTCCTCTTCCGGAACCTGCCGCCCTACCTGCTCCGCACGCTCGCCTCGACGCAGACCGCGGCGGACGGGCCCGCGCTCGCGCCGCTCGTCGACAGGCTCGAGACCATCGAGATGGGGCGCGCCGACTTCCTGGTGCTCTGACGCGCGGCGGCCTTCTCCACGAGGTGCTTCGCGACGTGTCGGCTGATCGGATGGCCGATCTTCCGTTCGACGTCCAGGTAGACGGGGGAGCTGTTCAACTCCAGGAACACCCAGTCGTCGCCCTCCTGTTTGATGTCGATGCCGGCGAAGTCCAGGCCGCACGCGCGCGCACCTCGGATGCACGCGGCCTCCACGTCGGCCGGGAGGTGGACCTCCTCGTACCGGGCCTTTCCGCCGCTGTAGGTCGGGTCGGCCCGGAAATCGAGGTGCTGCTCCTCCGTGACGATCGCCACGGACGACACGACCCTGTCGCCCACCACCATCACGCGGAGATCGCGGCCCGGTGCGCGCTCCTGGAAGATCACCGGGGACGCGACGATGTCGTCCAGGCGATCGAGGGCTTCCCCTTCGAGCCGACAGGTGATCGCCCCGCCCATGAGTGGCTTGAAGATGACGTCGCCCACCTCCTTCTGGAAAGCGCGGACCTTGGACGGATCGTTCGAAATGAGCGTACGCGGAACGCGTGCACCCAGCGCACGGAGCGCATGGAGCTGGGTCGGCTTGTACTGGAGGACGCTCGCCGCTTGGGGCGCGTTCACGACCGCGACGCCGTCGTGGACGAGATTGAGGAGCCACGCGACGAAGAACGACGCCTTCTCCCGCGCGTGCATGTACCGCTCGTGCCAGTCGTCGTAGAGCACGATGGTTCCGTCCTTCACCATGTACGGCGCGTACGGCGCGGGGACGAAACGCAGGTAGAACGCTGCCACGTCTTCGAGGGGCACGCCGCGGTACTCCACGCCGCACTCCGTCATCGACAGCGGCAACCCGGCGTCGAGGGCGTCCGCACGGACGAGGACGTCCTCGACGCCGAGCGCACGGAGTTCGCTCGCGACCGCGCGACATTGAGGATCCTTGGAGGACCCGAAGATTCCGATTCGCATGACGAACTCCTGGTGCCGGAAGGGGCGTGGAAAGGCGCGTTTCGAAGCCGCCCGTCAGGACGGGCAGCCGACCTCTTCACCGACCGCGGCCGTCGTCATCTGTCCGCCGCACTCCTCGCCCACGGCGAACGTGGTGACGCGCGTGTCGTCGCCGCCCCCGGCGTCGATGCCGGCTTCCTCGCCGACGGCGAGCGTGGTCGCCGTACCGCCGTCGTCGGTCGGCCAGCTTCCTTCCTCCGGGATCGCCAGAGTGACGGACGTTCCGCCGTCGTCCGCGGGAACGGGCGTGCAGCCGTCCTCCGGGATCGCCATCGTGACGGCCGGAGGATCGGCGGCCGGACGACCCGGCGTCGTGGCGGGCGTGGCGCTCCCGCCCTTCGAACGACGGAGGGCGTCCTCGACCTTCTGGGTGACCGGGTCGTCGCCGGAACCGGAGTCGGTGTCGGCGGCCCCGCAGGCGGTGGCCGCGAGCGCGGCGACGGCGAGGGAGGCGTGGGTGACGTAGCGGATGAACGAGGCACGGGGTTTCATGGGCAATCCTTTCGGGCGTCCCCACGTGGGGACGTGCTCGTGGATTCCCGCCTCCGCTCCCACCGATCACGAAATCGACCGCTCGGGCACGGTCGGGGTGGCCTCACCGCGTGGGGGAGGCCGAATTCCGCGAGAACGCCACGACGCCGGGCGCGACCTCGAAGGCGACCGCGGCTCCGACCCGCCGAGCGACGTCCGGCATGCGGTCGGGATTCCCGAAGACGATCACGCCGTCGAATTGGGTCCGTCGTGCTTTGTCGACCTGGCGTCCGTCGAACGCCTCGCACGCTTCGCGCGACGACTTGGTCCGGACCTCGTTCACGTTCCATTCGTGGGGCGCCCGGAGGCGGGACGCGTACACGTCCCCCTTGAAGACGACGGAAAGGTACCGGGAGAAGCCGAATGCGTACGGTGTCATCGCGTCGAGATCCGCACCCCACGCCCACGCGCTACGGAGCGGGTCCACGTCTCCCCAGACGGGATCGTACGAGCGATCGGTGCAATCCGTGAGGCGGTAGGTGAGGTACCTTCCGGGAGGGAAGCGGGAGGTGCGCGGCAGCGTGACGTGCGCGACGGTGGCCGCTTGACGTGAGACGTCCACGGCCGCGACGGTCGTCGCTCCGAGGGCACCGACGACGACGAAGATCGACGGGCCCCATTCCGGCTTGCCGACGAACTTGCGGGACGCGGCGCTCATGGCGAACACCACGGCGAAGACCGCGAGGCGATCCCCCATGAGCCAGGTGATCTTGTAGGACGTGGGAGCGAGGAATGCGAGCCACGCGGCCGCCCACGCGAGGCGCGTCGTCACGGCGTCGGTCGGGGCGAGGCGGGCCCTCCGTGCGGCGGGCAATGCGACCACGAGACCGAGTGCGAGGAGCGCGATCGGAGCGAGCCCCGTGGCCGTCGGGATCCCGAAGGAACGAGTGACGAGGTGTGCGAGGGCCGTCGTGGCGGGACGGAACGCGAGGGGCGAGGGTTCCCAGGTCACGCGCGTTTCGGGCACCTGACGGAACGCGAAGTGCGTGACGTCCCATGCGACGAGGACGAGGGTCGCCCCGACGGCGCCCGCGAGTACGGGGGCGCCGCGTCGGCGAGTGGACGCACCGAGGCCGTACGCTGCCGCACCGCACACGGCGACGCCCCAGGGCAAGGGGTGACCGAGGTACGTCGCGATCGCGAGGAGGACGACGGCCGCCCCACGTGGACGGGAGGGCCGATCGACGTAGGCCTTCGTCGCGGCGATCCAGAAGATGGCGGTGTCGAGGCCGAGGGAGTACGCGACGAATCCCATCCGCACGTGCCAGGCGAGCGTCAACGGGAGCGCCATGACGAACGCCCACGCGGCCGACCCACCCGTGACCTGGGCGAGCCGCGCCACCGCGAACGGGAGCAGGAACGCGCCCGCGGCCGTCACGAGGGTGAGGCTCGCGCCCGTACCGACGAGGGGGTCGACGAGACGCGCCAGCCTCAAGTACCCGGAGTATGCGAACGTGACGTGGGGACTCACCTCGAGGAACGGGGACGTGGCCCCCTCGCGCAGCGCCCGACTCGCCCGGAGCACGAGATCGTGCTGCGGAAGGTCTTGGAACGGGAGTGTCGGGACCACGACGAAGAGGGCGACGAGCGCGAGCGCGCCGACGACGGCGGCAGCGATCGGGAGTCGGAACGACGTGACGCCACGGGGGAGCGGAAGGAGGGACGCGTCGTTCATTCGACCTCACCCACCCGCGCGTACGCCACGAGTCCGGGGGCGGCACGGGACCGGGGCGGCTCACCGAGGCGGACGGCGAGGTCCTCGACGCGCTCGGGTTCCCCGAACACCATCACGCCGTCGAAGCGCGTGCGGCGTGCCTTCGCGACCTGCCTCGCGTCGTAAGCTTCGCACGCCTCGCGGGGCCACGCCGTGCGCGACTCGTTCACGTCCCATTCGTGCGGCGCCCGGAGTCTCGCCGCGTAGACCGACCCGACGTACAGGATCGGGTGGTAACGCGAGAACGCGAACGCGTAGGGCGTCATCGCCTCCAGATCCGCGCCGTACGACCACGCGCCACGTAGCGGATCGGTGTGTCCCCAAAGTTGGTCGAACGTTCCCGCCCCGCAGTCCGTGAGCCGGTACGTGAGGTAACGCCCCGCCGGAAAGCGGGCGGTCAACGGCGTGGTGATGCGCGCCACCCTCCGCGCCTCACGATGGCATTCGGACACGGAGAACAGGGTCGCGCCCATGGCGCCGGACGCGATGATCACGAGCGGGCCCCACGCCGCCTCGGCGGACAAGCGACGCGACGCCGTGACGATGGCGAGGACGAGGGCGAAGATCGCGAACCGGTCGGCAATCAGCCATCCGATGTTCAACGCCGTGGGAGTCAGGATGGCGATGACGAGGAAGATCACGGTCGTGCGCACGAGGAAGGTCGCGACGTGCCGATCCCCGGACGGGACCACCGTCGCCCTCGGCAGTGCGAGGACGACCCCCGCCACCATCGCGGCGATCGGGACGAGGTGCCCGGGATGGGACACGCCGAAGGTGCGGGTCACGACGTGGAAGGCCGCGGTCGGAATGGGTCGGAAGACGACCGGGGAAGGCTCCCACGTGACGGCCGTCTCGGGCACCTGTCGGAACGCGGCGTGGACGGTGTCCCAAGTGAAGATGGCGCTCGTGACGAGGCCGATGACGGCGAGGACTCCGAAGGCCTCCTTCTTGCGGTCGGAAAAAATCCAGGTGGCCAGGACGCCCATGGCACCGAACACCCACGCGAGCGGATGCCCGAGGTAGGTGACGAGCGCCGCGACCAACGTCGCCGTCGCCGCCTTCGGTGTCGGCTTCTCCGCGAGGACCCGCGCCGCCGCCATCCAGAACACCGCTCCGTCGACGCCCAGCGAATACGGCACGTACCCCATGCGCACGTGCCATCCGAGCGCGAGGGGCATGGCGAGCACGAACGCCCAACGGGGGGAACCACCGCACGTGTGCGCGAACGTCGCGACGGCGAACGGGAGCGTCAGAGCCGCCATGGACGCCACGATGGCGAGCGCTCCCTCGGACCCGGCCACGCCCGCGAGGAGGTTCGTGAGGTGGATGTAGAGGGAGTAGGCGAACGCGGAATGGGGGGCGGTGTCGAGGTACGAGGACGTCCCGCCGTTCGCGATCGCCCTCCCCAGACGAAGCGCGAGCTCGTGGTGGGGGATGTCCTGGAAGGGGAGACGGGCGGATCCCACGAAGACGATCGCCATCGCCATCATGCCCGCGCCCGCGGTCGCGTAGGCCAAGGCTGCCTTGCGATTTCCCGATTCCATCGCCGACCATGATAGAGCCATTTCCATGAGAGTTCGTCGCGTCGTCCGGGGATTCGTCGTCGTCGGGCTCCTCGTCGGCGCGGTGCCGCGCGCGTCCGCCGACGGGGGAGTCGACGGGCGACCCGAAGCCGGGACGCCCGTGCCCTCGCGTACTCCGGCCACGGACGTCCACGACCCGGCCCGTGAGGCCCCCTCGCCGATCCCCGTCGTCCGGGTTCCCGAGGCGCCGCAGGGGTCGATCCGCGAACGAGGCGCGCGGAGGCGCGGAGCGAATCCGGCCGGTGGGGTGTTCCTCGTGGTCTCCCTGATCGGCCTGATGGCGTACTACGTCGTCAAGAAGCTCCGACGCTGACCGTCTTCCAGCGTCCGCGACGGAAGAGCGCTCCCCCGACGATGGCCTGGAGCGAGTAGGCGGCCGTGATGGCGAGGAAGACGCCGTGGGCGCCCAGATGGAGCGGATTCGCGAGCGTCCACGCCAGCGGGATCTTGAAGAACCAGAAGCAGCCCAAGTTCACGAGCATCGGGGTCTTCGTGTCGCCCGCGCCGTTGAACGACTGGACGACCACCATGCCGAACGCGAAGAACACGAACCCCAGAGCGACGACGCGGAGGCAGTCCGCCGCGAGCTCGCGGGATACGGGTTGCGCGGTGAAGAGCGACGTGACGGAGCCGGGGTTGCACGCCAGCACGACGCCGACGCCACCGAGGAACACCAGGTTGTACAGCGCGATCGTCCGCACGGAACTCTCCGCGCGATCCGGCCTCTTCGCTCCGAGGTTCTGTCCCACGAGCGTGGCGGCGGCGCTCGCGAGTCCCCACGAAGGGAGCAGCGCGAACACGGCGATCCGCATGGCGATCGTGTAACCGGCGAGCGCCGCGCTCCCGTACGCGGCGAGGATGCGCACGAGGCCGAGCCAGCTCGCTGTCTCGATGAGGACCTGGAGCGAACCCGTCGTCGCGATACGGAGTATCTCCCGGACCACGTCGCCCACGACCACGAGGTGTTTCCGTGCGAGCGCGAACCGCGTGGACTTCCGTGCGAGGACGAAGGCGAGGTAGCCGATGCCCACTCCACGACTCAGCGTCATGGCGAACGCGGCACCGACGACGCCCATCCGCGGGACGGGCCCCACACCGAACAGGAACGCCGGGCACAAGAGGATGTTCAGCGAATTCGCGATCCAGAGCGAGCGCATCGCGACGGTGGCGTCACCCGCACTCCGGAACACGGCGTTCAGGACGAAGAGCACGAAGATCGTGAACGAACCGCCGAACATGACGCGCGTGTAGGTCGCGCCCTCGGCGATGACCGAGGGCTCGGCTCCCGCCGCCGCGAGCAGCGTGGGAGCGAACGCCGAGCCGGCACCGCCGAAGAGGACGGAGAGGACGAGGGCGAGACCCACGACCTGGACCGCGGCACGCGCAGCGCCGTCGCCATCGTGTTCCCCCGTCTTCCTCGAAACGAGGGCCGTCGCGGCGGCCGAGAGCCCCATCGCGACGGCGTAGAGGAGCGAGAGGATCGACTCCGTGAGTCCCACGACGGCGACCGCGTTCGCCCCGAGTCGGGAGACGAAGAAGATGTCGACGATCGTGAGGAGGGACTCCATGGACATCTCGAGGACCGTCGGGACGGCGAGGAGGACCACGGCGCGCCGGATCGGGATCGCCGTCAGGTCGGACGTGGTCCCGCGGAGCGCTTCGCGCACCGTGGCCACGAACCCGGGACGTTCGTCGGCAGGAGGGGGCGTCGTCACGTCGCGGGCCTCATCGGGGCGACAACCAGAAGATCGAACGGGGGCCACGCTTCACGACGTGACCGTGTCGCTCGGCGAAGACGTCGACTTCGCGCACGAGGTCCGGATGTTTCTCGTCGTAGTCGTGTCCCGCGAAGATGCCTCCCTCGGAGATTTTCGGCCACCACGCCGCGAGATCGTCCCGCACGCTGGGGCCGTCGTGACTCCCGTCGAGGAAGAGTCGGTCGACGCTGCGGTCGGCGAACGAACCCGCCGCCACGGTCGAACGTTCGCGGAGGACGTCGACCCGGATTCCGAGACGATCCATGTTCGCGAGGAACGTGGCGGCGACGTCCTCGTGATCGAGCGTGCGGGCGTAGTGGTCGGCGAGGGTGTCCTCCGAACCGTTCCAGTGATCCACGCACACGAGCCGTGTGCCGTTCCCGTTGCAGATCGGTCCCACGAACGACGTACTCCGCCCCTTCCACGAACCTATCTCCACGAACGTCCCACCCGAGAGCGATCGTGCGAAGCGCGCGTACCAGCGCCCCTCGTCTTCCGTGAAGAATCCGTCGATCCCGCGCATGGTGATTCAGGACGGTCGCGTCGCGACGAGACCGAACATGAGCGGGACGCGGGTGGCCCCTTCGGGGAACACCCATCGGCGCGCGTCGTCGAGCACGAGAGACTCGTTGATCTTGCATCCGTTCGAATGCCCGTACTCTTCGAGGGCGTCGACGCGGAGGCCCGCGCGCGCGACCGCGGAGACGATGGCCCCGAGGCCGTACTGCCAACTCGTGGCCGGAACGGTGTTCTCGACGGTCGCTCCCTTCGTCACGGCGCCGAGGCCGGCACCCGAACGCTCCACGTAGTCACCCACGGGCTCCCGGAAGGGGGCGGCCGTGACATAATCGTCCTTGATGACGCGGTCGCCGTCGAGGCTCCACACGAGCGGATGGAAGTCGACGTACACGAGCTTGCCCGAAGGCGCGAGGACGCGCGCGACGCCGCGTGCCCACGCGTCGAGATCCGGGAGCCAGCCGACGACGCCGTAACTCGCGAACGCGACGTCGAACCGGGCGTCGGTGGTGGCAAGCCAATGAAGGACGTCGTCGCGCTCGAAGGTCGCGGCGATTCCGGTCTCCGCCGAGAGCGTGCGAGCGAACGCCACGGCTTCGTCCGAGAGATCGACGCCGGTGACGATCGCACCCCGGCGCGCCAGGCCGAGGGAGTCCTGGCCCGCGTTGCACTGCAGGTGCGCGACCCGCTTTCCGGCGAGTTCGCCCAGGAGCCTCAGTTCTTCGGGGAAGAGGACGTCGAGGCCCTCCCGGAAGCGCGCGGCTTGATCGCCCTTGTGCGCGTTGTGGTTGCGCGTGGCGACGTTCCAGCTCTTCCGCGTGTCCTCCAGGTCCGACATGCGCGGGAGTCTAGCCGATCGCGCGGACGACGCACGCGTCAACCCGTCCCGTACGACGCGACGTAGCCGTCGACGATCTCCTGCGGCGTGCCGTCCCGGAGGGTTCCGTCGGCGAGCCAGAGCGCACGCGAACAGTGGGTGACGACGGCCGTGGTGTCGTGGGTCACGAGGACGACGGCACATCCCGTCGCGACCATCGACTTCACGCACGCGATGCACTTCTCCTGGAATCCGAGGTCGCCGACCGCGAGGACCTCGTCGAGGAGAAAGACGTCGGGTTCGGAGAACGCGCCGACCGCGAAACCGAGGCGGGAGACCATGCCCGACGAGTAGTAGCGGATGGGCGTGTCCGCGAACGTCTCGAGTTCCGCGAAGCGGAGCATGTCGTCCTGTTTTTCGCGGATCTCGTCGCGCGTCAGTCCGAGTGCCATCCCGTTGACCTCGATGCATTCGCGCCCCGTCATGTCGGGCATGAATCCGGTCCCGAGTGCGAGCAACGGAGACACGCGGCCCCGCACGGAGACCTGCCCACGGGTCGGGATGCTCGCTCCCGCGAGAAGTCGGAGCAGCGTGCTCTTGCCCGCTCCGTTGTGCCCGACGATGCCCACGAATTCTCCACGCCGTATGTCGAACGACGCGTTCAGTAACGGCCAGAACTCGGGCGCCGTCGGGCGGTCGCCGACGAGGGTCCGGAGGACGTTCCGGAGGAGGAACGGACGCTTCTCGTACCGATGGTACGACTTGCTCACGTTCCGGAACCGGACGACGAGATCCTCGTCGCCCGCCGGGTGCGTCGGCCGCGCGGAGTCCGCCTCAGACATTGTCCAGCATCACCGATTCCATGCGACGGAAGACGACCGTTCCGGTCACGAGGAGGAGGATGGTCGGAAGCAGCATCGACGCCCATCCCAACGCGGAAGGAGTCGTGCCGTTCATCGTCGCGTCGCGGATTCCGGTGAGGATCGCGCCCAGGGGGTTGCACTTGAGGATCAATTGGAACGGTTCGGGAACCACGGTCACCGGATAGATCACGGGCGTGAGCCAATAAAGGATCGAGACGCCGGTCGTGACGATGTACGCGACGTCGCGGAAGAGGACGTTGA
The DNA here is from genome assembly GCA_046351475.1 of Polyangiaceae bacterium. Lineage (GTDB taxonomy): Bacteria > Myxococcota_A > Polyangia > Polyangiales > Polyangiaceae > JAXLYL01. The sequence goes on along the minus strand of JAXLYL010000005.1, from coordinate 77,048 downwards.
GCACCGAGACCACGAGTGCCGCTCCCGCCAACATGAGCCCGAGGAGGAACACGAACACGGGGACGAGGAGGAGGGCGGGAGTGACGCGGAACGCGTCCGGGAACGCGGGGATGAACAAGGGGAGGAGGAGGCTCTCGAGCGCGAAATTGAGCGAGGTGCTCAGGACCATCGAGATGGGGAGGAGCTCCCGCGGGAAGACCGTGTTCTTGAGGAAGTTGCCGTAGCTGACGAAGGCCACGGTCGACGTCGTGAGCGACGTCGCGATCCACTGCCACGTGACGATCCCCACGAGCAGGAAGATGGGGAGGTTCCGCGTGCTCGATTGGAAGACGCGGCTGAAGATGATCGCGAGCAGCGCCATCGTCACGAGGGGCTGGAGCAGGGACCAGACCATGCCCAGCGCTTGCGCGCGGTACCGCGACCGGAAATCGTGACGCGTCAGGACGACGAGGACGTGGAACCACTGGAGGACACGCCTGCGCTCGAACGCTTCGCCCGTCGCGCTCCGTTCGTCGTCCAGCGCTCCGACCCACGTCCGATTCGCGGTGCGGTGCGTCCAACGTGCCTTGGCCGTGGTCATCCGTCGTTTCCGACGAACCGGGCCGGTCGCGCGAGGTCCGCACGAGGGCACGATCCGCGTTCCCAGGATAGACGAGGCGCCCCCGAACTGCCTCGGAAACGGCGCGATCCTTTTTCGCGCCGCCTCGCCGTCGCACGACTAGGACGTTCCCGACATGCGACGAACCTTCCTCCGGCTCGGGCTCCTGGTCTCGTGGACTTCCTTCGCGGCGTCGTGCGCTTCCGCGTGCGCCGCACCTCGGGCGCTCGCGGGACCGGACGGTCGCAAGGCGGTCGAACGCAGACCCGTCGTGCCGGCGCCGATCGTCACGGACGCGGAGCTCGCCGACGCCCTCCGTGAGCACTACACCAAGTTCGAGTGGAGGATCCCCATGCGGGACGGCGTGAAGCTCCACACGGTCGCCTTCGTGCCGAAGGACCCGTCGCGGACGTACCCCGTGATGCTCGAACGGACTCCCTACGGCGTGAAGCCGTACGGCGCCGACGAGTTCCCCGACGCGTCCGCCACCCGCCCGCTGCGGCGCGTGGCTCCTTCGGCGGAATTCGTCCGCGAGGGGTACGTCCTCGTGCACCAGGACGTGCGCGGCAAGATGATGTCGGAAGGCACCTTCGTCGACGTGCGCCCCGTCGTTTCGGACGCGCCGAACGCTCCGAAGGACGCCGTCGACGAGAGCACCGACGCGTGGGACACCATCGACTGGCTCGTGAAGAACGCGCCCCGGAACAACGGGAAGGTCGGCGTGTGGGGCATCTCGTACCCGGGGTTCTACGCGGCCCAGTCGGCCATCCACGCGCACCCGGCGCTCCGTGCGGTGTCGCCCCAGGCGCCCGTGACCGAATGGTTCCTCGGCGACGACTTCCACCACAACGGCGCCTTCTTCCTCGCGGACGCCTACGACTTCTACACGAACTTCGGCAAGCCCCGGCCGACGCCGACGAAGAAGATGGCCTGGGCGGTCGAACACGACGCGGGGGACGTCTACGACTTCTTCCTCCGCGCGGGGTCGCTCGGCACGATCGCGTCGACGGCCAGGGTGAAAGACGTCCCTTTCTGGAACGACCTCATGACGCACGGCACCCGCGACGCGTGGTGGACGGCGCGCGATCCCCGGCCGCACTACAAGGACGTCAAGCCGGCCGTCATGACCGTCGGAGGTCTCTTCGACGCCGAGGATCTCTTCGGTGCCGTGGCGACCTACCGCGCGTTCGAGTCGCAGAGCCCCGGTGCGGACAACACGCTCGTGCTCGGACCGTGGCGCCACGGAGGATGGGCCCGCACGAACGGGGACGCTCACGGCGACGTCTCGTTCGCGGCGAAGACGTCGGAGTTCTACCGCACGTCCATCGAGTTCCCGTTCTTCCAGAAGCACCTCGCCGGCGTGGACTCGGGTGCCGCCAAGGTCGAAGCGTGGGTCTTCGAGACCGGTACGAACGAATGGCGCGCCCATGCCTCGTGGCCGCCCGTCGGCACGAAGCCGACGACGTACGTTTTCGACGCCGGATTCCGACTCGTGGAGTCCGCACCCGACGCTGCCGCCAGCGATCCCGGGCGGGACGCGTACACGAGCGATCCCTCGAAGCCGGTTCCCTACCGGGCGCGCATGGGAGCCCAGATCGACGGCGACTACATGAGCGACGATCAACGGTTCGCGACCCGGAGACCCGACGTCCTCACGTACACGACGAAGACCTTGGAATCGGACGTCACCGTCGCGGGCCCCGTCCGCGCGGACCTCTGGGTCACCACGACCGGAACCGACGCCGACTTCGTCGTGAAGATCATCGACGCGTACCCCGAGGACCTCGAAGGGACGGGGAAGGCCGGGACGCTCCTCGCGGGGTACGAGCAACTCGTCCGCGGGGAAGTGATGCGCGCGAAATTCCGGAACGGATTCGACAAGCCCGAAGCGCTCGTCCCCGGTGCGCCGACGCGGGTCGCGTGGACGTTGCCGGACGTGAGCCACACGTTCCGTACCGGGCACCGGATCGTGGTCCAGGTCCAGAGCAGCTGGTTCCCCTTGGTCGACCGGAATCCCCAGGTCTTCACGGACATCTACCACGCGAAGGAAGGCGATTTCCGGCCGGCGACCCACACGATCCTGCGTCGGGCGCCCCACGTCTCGTCGGTGGTCTTGCCCATCCTCGGCCGCGCCGGCCGCTGAACCTCCGCCGCCCTCCCCGGACGAGCTTGCCAACGTTCCGCCCGGACTTAGGCTTTCGTCACCATGCAGCACCGCGACTGGTTCATGCGCGCCATCGAGGGCATCGTGGAAGCCATCGGTCGCGTGATGGGGCTCGTGAAGGCGGGCCAGCTCGATGACGCGCGTCGGGCGCTCGACGAGGCGTATTCGGGACAGCTCGGGATACCGTTGGCGATGATCGATCGTCTCGACGCCGCCAGCGTCGTCCTCGTGCTCGGTCCCGAGCGTGCCACTTTGCTCCTGGATCTCCTCCGCGCCGAAGCGGCCCTCGCCACCGCTTCGGGAGACGCCGCGCTCGCTCTACGGATCGAGCGGCGTTCTGCCGCCATCGAACGGCACGTGAGCGACCGACGCCGTTCGGCGTGAACGTGGGGACTCAGCGTTCCAGGACGCGGACCTCGTCGCCACGAATCTCGAGCGCCTGGATGGGTCCGCCGTAAGCGCGGGACATGCCGACGTCGATGCGCCAGGCCTTGCCGTCGCACGTCGGCGCGATCCGGGGCTTCTGCACGGTGTGCCCGACGACCATCCGCTTCGCGTTCAGCATCGTGAGCGTCTCGGCGAGGACGTCGCACTCTTCCTTGCCCGGAGCCGCGGAGTAGATCCGGTTCCACAAAGGGCCGGTCTCCTCGACGAGAGGCGCGGGCGGAGGTGTGCCGGACCCTCGGAACCAGGCGCCCGCCTCCGCGTTGATCCGATCGAGTCCGTACCTCACGTGGCGAGGAACGATGCCGCCGTGCACGAAGACGGTGTCGCCGACCCGTGCGACGACGGGGCGCGACGCGAGCATCGTCGCGTACGGGCCGCCGGGGCCGAACGCCGCTCCACGTCCGCGCTGCGACTTCTCCATCTTCGCCAATTCCGAACTCACTTCGGGGCGCGTCGTCGTGACGCCGTCGAATTCGGCGAACGCGCCCGGCGTGACGTACCGGAAGTCGAAGGTCGCATTCATGACCTCGTGGTTGCCGAGCAGGGCGATCACGCGGCCTCCCGACCTCTCTGCGTCCGACTTCAGGCGCTCGAAGAGATCGAGCACCTTGCGATCCTCGTCCGCGCGATCGATCTCGTCGCCCGTCTGGACGACGACCAGATCGCCACCGACCCAGGCGTCCTTCGAGTCGATGGCGCCCGCGAGGAGGAGGACGTTCCGCGTGGCCTCGAGGTCGCCGTGAAGATCGCCGATGGCGACGACGCGCGCGGGGGCCGGGCCTCCGACCGAGAGACTCCCCGCGTCGAACGGCTCAGAGCGGGGCGACGCGACGACGGTCGAGCCGATCGGCGCAGGCGCCGATTCGGAGATCTTCGATCGTGAGCAGGCGAAGGTCGTCGCCGCCAGGACCAAGGTCGTCGCTACCGCCGCGCGAAGCATCGATTCCGAGGACGTCATGGCTTCACATCTTGATGCGTTCGTTGGTCGGATCGTAGAGGGGACGGAGCGAGAGGCGCGCGGGCCAGTTCTTCCCGGCGATCTCGACCTCCCAGGTTCCGGCGTCGAGGAACTTCTGATCGACGGGCTCGCCGGCTTCGACCATGGCGAGGCCGACGGCGCCGCCGACCGTGAAGCCGTAGGAACCCGCACGGACGTAACCCATGGGGCGTCCGTTCCGCCGGATGGGTTCCGCGTGGAAGAGGAACGGTTCCGGATCGAGTACCTGGACCTGGGCGATGCGGCGCGTGAGCGGGCCCTTCGCCTTCTTCGCGAGGACCGCTTCCTTGCCGACGAAGCCGCCCGGTTTCGCGAGATCGACGGCGAAGCCGAGACCCGCCTCGAGGACGGAGTCGGTGTTGTCGATGTCGTGGCCGTAGTCGCGGTAGCCCTTCTCCATGCGGCAGCTCGCCAGGGCCTTCAGGCCCGCGTGAACCATGCCGAGCTTCTTGCCGGCGGCGGCGAGGCGTTCGTACACGTGGACCGCCTGCTCGGTCGGCACGTAGAGCTCGTAGCCGAGTTCACCGAGGTAGGTGATGCGGACGCAGAGTGCCCGGCCGTAGCCGATGGCGATGTCCTTCGCCGCGCGGAAGGGGAAGGCAGGATTCGACATGTCCTCGTCGGTCACGGCCTGGAGCAGTTCGCGGGACTTCGGGCCCTGCACGTTGATCTGCGCGTAGCCCGACGTCACGTCGGTCACGAACGCGTGCGCGTCGCCGATGTGCCGCTTCATCCACGTTTCCACGTGGCGATGGGCGGTGTCGGAGGCGACGACCCAGTAGCGCTCGTCGTCCAGTTTGGTGACCGTGAGGTCGGCCTCGAGGGTGCCGCCTACGTTCAGCCACTGGGTATAGGTGATCTGACCGGCGGCGCCGTCGACGTCGTTGGCGGAGATGTGGTTCAGGATCTTCCCGGCGTCGCGGCCTTGGACGAGGAACTTCGCCATGAAAGACATGTCCATGAGGATGACGCCGTTGCGGACGGCCTCGTGTTCGGCCTTCCAGTAGGGGAACCAGTTCTGACGGCCCCAGGAGAGTTTCTCCACCTTCGGCTCGACGCCCTTCGGCGCGTACCAATCCGGCCCTTCCCAACCGCTCACGTCCTTGAAGTACGCGCCCTCGGCCGCGAGCCTGTCGTGGATGGCGGACCTCTTCGCACCACGCGCCGTCATCATCGAGCGGGTGGGGTAGTGGCACTGGTAGACCATGCCGAGGGACTCGACGGTGCGCGTCGCGCGGTACTCGGGGTTCGACTGGTAGACGTGCAGACGATCGATGTTGAAGCCCGTCACGTCCACGTCGGGTCGGCCGTTGATGATCCAGTGCGCGAGCACGCGGCCCAGGCCGCCGCCCGTGAGGATGCCGATGGAATTCATGCCGGCCGCGACGAAGTAGTTCTTGAGCTCGGGCGCCTCGCCGACGACCGGCGCGAGATCGGCCGTGAAGCTCTCGGGGCCGCAGAAGAACTTCTTCACGCCGGTCTCGAGGGAGACGGGCACGCGGGACATGGCCTTCTCGAGGTACGGCGTCATGCGCTCCCAGTCGGGATTGAGTTCGCCGAAGGAGAAGTCTTCCGGTACGCCGCCGACCTTCCACGGCGCGCAGACCGGTTCGAAGAGTCCGACCATCAGGCCGCCCACTTCCTCGCGGAAGTACCCGTAGGACGCCGGGTCCTCGATGACGGGGAAGGAGGCGTCGAGCCCCGGGATGCGGTCGGTGATGAGGTAGTAGTGCTCGGCGGACTGGAGCGGCACGTTGACGCCGGCCTTCGCCCCGAACTGGCGCGCCCACATGCCCGCGCAGTTGACGACGTATTCGGCCCGGATGTGGCCGTGGGCCGTGTCGACGCCGGTGACGACGCCACGCTTCTTCGTGATGCCGAGGGCGGGCACGTTTTCGAGCACCTTCACACCGAGCTGCCGCGCGCCCTTCGCGAGGGCCATGGTGATGTCGACGGGATTCGCCTGCCCGTCCTCCTTCACGTAGAAGCCGGCCAAGATGTCCTCCGTCTTCGCGAGGGGGAAGAGCTTCTTCACCTCGGAGGCGGAGATCTCGTGGACGTCGACGCCGCACGCGCGGTTGAACGCGGACACGCGCCGGTACTCCTCGAGCCGATCCTGTTCGGTGGCGATCTCGATGAAGCCCACCTGCTTCATGCCCGTGGCCTGTCCCGTCTCGGCCTCGAGCTTCAGGTACAGGTCGCGGCTGTACTTCCGCATCTCGGTGGACGTTTCGGAGAGCGAACCGAAGGTCACGATGAGACCCGCGGCATGCCACGTGGTGCCCGACGTGAGCCGATCCCGTTCGAGGAGGACGACGTCTTTCCATCCCATGTGCGCGAGGTGGTAGGCGACGGAACAACCTATGATTCCGCCTCCGACGACGACGACGCGGGCGGATTGGGGGATTTGGGAAGAGGGAGAAGTCATCGGGTCGCATCCTAGTCGAAGGGCGAGCGTCCCGAACGGAGAAGTGCCGCCGAACGATCTCGCGAATCTGCCGCCCAACGACCCCGTGAACGTGCCCGTGAACGTGAACGTGCCCGGCTTCTCCGTGTCCGTTCCCGATCCGCCGCATCCTCGTGAAATCGACCCCGAGCGCGCCTCGATCCTTCCATCGAAACGAGTCCCTCACGTCCACGTCGTGTGACCCGGGCGCATCACGACCCTGCCCGTGGAGGAACGGGCACGTGCACGTCGAACGTTCACGTTCACGGGGTCGTTCGACGGCGCATCCCCGCGCGTGTCGGCGAGCCCACACGCTCGCGTCGCCCTCTACAGCGCCGAACCGAACAGCGAAAAGATCCTCGCCCAGTGTGTCTCGTGGGCCTTCGCGTCGAAGACCGCCGAGTCCGGCATGGCGAAGCCGTGCTCAGTCCCCGGATACACTTCCACCGAGTGCGGGACGCGCGCGTTCTCGAGACCCGCGAGGAGATTCCGCGTCACCGTCGCGTCGTGCCTCGCGTCCTTCTCCGCGACCCCGAGGTACACCGAAGCTCGCAGCTTCGACGCGAGGATCGCGGGAGCTCCCGGATCGACCTGGAATCGTCCTCCATGGAACGACGCCACGGCCGCGATCGAATCCGGAAACTCGCAGGCGGCGCGGAGCGCGAGGCCTCCGCCGAGGCAATAGCCCAAGACGCCGATCTTCCGTCCCCGCACGCGGCCTTCGTGGCTCGCGAACGCGAGGTACGCTTTCGTGTCCCGCAGGAGCGACTCTTCGTCCGTCGCTTGGATCAGAGTCCGGAGCCGTTCGGCTTCCTTCGGGGTTTGCCACACGGTCTTCGGATCGAAGGGAGGGAACGACCCCATCCGCCAGAAGAGGTTCGGCAGGAGGACCCAGTACCCGTGGTTCGCCAGGTTCCGCGCCATGGCGAGCAGTGCGGGGCGGATGCCGAACGCGTCCGCGTAGAGGAGGATGCCGGGGGCGGGTCGTCCGCCGTCGGGCGCGATGACGTGGGCATCCGCCACGCCGTCCGTCGTCCGAATCTGGATCGGGGTGGGCATCGTCGGCGGAAGCGGACCTTACTCACCTTCGACGTTCGATGCGACGTGGTTTTTTCGGCAGGTGACGGAGGCCCATCCACGCGAGCGCGGACACGTGGCTCGCCACGTCCTCGAGGGACGGCTTCTTGCTCTTCGACCACCACTGGCCGACGTAGGTCACCATGCCGATGAGGGCGTGGGCGTAGATCGGTGCCGTCTTGGGATCGAAGCCGGCTTCCTTGAAGGCGACCGCGAACTGATCGCCGACCCGTTCGGCGACGTCGCTGATGAGGGAGGACATGCCGCCGCCCGCCGTCGTCACCGGGGAGTCGTGGGTGAGGACCGCGAACCCCTCGGGTTGGTCCTCCACGTACGCGAAAAATTCCAGGGCCGCGCGCTCGACCCGCTCGCGACCCGTTCCGGCACCGATGGCTTCCGCCACCCGACGAACCAGGTATTCGATCTCGTGGTCGACGACCACGGCGTAGAGCCCCTCTTTGCCCCCGAAGTGCTCGTAGAGGATCGGTCGGGACACCTTCGCTTTGTCCGCGATTTCTTCGAGGGATGCCCCCTCGTACCCCCGCTTCGCGAAGACCGTCCGGCCCACCTCGATCAGCTGGGCGCGGCGTGCGGAGGCCGTCAGGCGCTTCCTGCCGTTCGTCATGAAACCACCATACCCCGTGATTCGGACCCGGCGTCCTTGACTGTTGGTTACAGGAACGTAAGTTACGTGCATGTAAGTTGCGGCGGTGAACGAGCCCGCCCGCACCGAAGGGTCGTGCCATGTCCCGCGTCCAAAGCCTCCTCACGTCCACCGTCCGCCGTTTCGGTCTCGAGACCCAGGCCTCGTTCTGGCTCCGGGAGCTCAACTCCACGTGGACCCTCCGCGAGCTCCGCGCCCGCGTCGTCCGCGTCACCTCCGAGACCGCCGACGTGAAGACCTTCGAGTTCGAACCGAACCGCTGGTGGAAGGGCCACGTCGCCGGCCAGTTCGTGAACGTGGAGGTCGAGATCGACGGCGTGCGCCACCGCCGCTGCTACTCGCTGTCCTCCGCTCCGAGCGCGCCTCGCCCCACCATCACGGTCAAGCGCGTCCCCGGTGGCAAGGTGTCGAACTTCCTCCACGACCGAGTGAAGGTGGACGACGTGCTCACCCTCGGTGCCGCCGCCGGCGACTTCAAGATCCCCGTCCGCATCCCGGAGATGCTCCCCCGCAAGCTCCTCTTCGTGAGCGGCGGAAGCGGCGCGACGCCGGTCATGTCCATGCTCCGCGAACGCGCGGCGTGGGGTGTGGTCGACGACGTCGTCTACGTCCACGCGGCGCGCACCGCGGAGGACATCCTCTTCGCCGACGAACTCGTCTCCCTCGCCGAGCAGTTCCCCGGTCTCCGCCTCCGGTTCGCCGTCGAGTCGGGCGATGCTCCGGCGTTCGGGACGACCACCCTCGGCCGGCTCGACGTCGCGGCCCTCTCCGCGATGGTGCCCGACCTCGCGTCACGCGAAGCGTTCATGTGTGGTCCCTCCGGCATGATGGATGCGCTCGCCCCCGCGTGGACGGAGACCGGACTCGACGACCTCCTCCGCACGGAGCGGTTCACGGCACCTACGCCGGCGAAAGTTCCGACGACCGCGCCCGAGAAGGTCCGCCTCACGCTCGTCGGCTCGAACCGCGCCATGGACGCGACGCCGGACGAGTCCCTCCTCGAAGTCCTCGAAGGCGCCGGCATGAAGCCCGCCCACGGGTGCCGCATGGGCATCTGCAACACCTGTCTCTGCAAGAAGAAGTCGGGCGCCGTGCTCGACACGACCACCGGAGCGGTCTCGACCGACGCCGACGAAGACATCCGTCTGTGCGTCTCCCGCGCCCTCTCCGACGTCGAACTGGCCGTCTGATCTTCCCGGAAGCCGGAAAGAAGGAAAGCGTCATGAACCTCGCCCTCACCAAGTCCCCCAGCACGCCGAAGCCCCTCACCGAGAGCCGCGCGCTCTCCGCCGAAGAGACCCAGGCCTTCGGCCGTGAGCTCGACGCCCTCCGCCGCGAGATCGAGGACGACCTCGGCCAGCGCGACGTCGATCACATCCGAAAGATCCTCCGCCTCGTGCGACGCACGGAAGCCGTCGGTCGAGGTCTCCTCCACTTCGGGATCGATCCCGTGAGCTTCGGCGTGGGCACGTTGTCCCTCACGGCCTCCAAGATCCTGGAGAACATGGAGATCGGTCACAACGTCATGCACGGCCAGTACGACTGGACGCGCGACCCCGAGCTCGACTCACGCACGTACGACTGGGACAGCGTCTGCACCGCGGACAACTGGCGCCACTCCCACAACTTCGAGCACCACACGTTCACCAACGTCCTCGGGCGCGACCGGGACATCGGCTACGAGTTCCTCCGCGTGACGCCGGAGCAGGCGTGGAACCCGACCCACGTGTTCCAACCGATCTCGGCGGGCTTCCTCGCGGTGTTCTTCCAGTGGGGCGTGGCGACGCACGATCTCCGCGTGTTCGAGACCATGACCGGCGAGCAGTCCGTGAAGGAGCTCGCGGTGCGGAGCGGTCCGTTCCTCAAGAAGGCGGCGTGGCAGATCTCGAAGGACTACGTGTTCTTCCCCGCGCTCGCCCTCTGGAACGCGCCGCGAGTGGCCTTCGGCAACGCGCTCGCGAACGTCGGTCGGAACCTCTGGACCTTCGCCATCATCTTCTGCGGTCACTTCCCCGAAGGCGTGCGCGTCTATTCGGAAGAGGAGACGGCCGACGAGAGCCGCGGCGCTTGGTACGTCCGGCAGGTGAACGGCTCCGCGAACATCGAGGGCGGCAAGGCGTTCCACGTGCTCTCCGGGCATCTCAGCCACCAGATCGAGCATCATCTCTTTCCGGACATCCCGGCGTCCCGGTACCCGGAAATGGCGCCGAGGGTCCGGGCCATCTGCGAGAAGTACGGCCAGGTCTACAACACGGGTTCCTTCCGCCGTCAGCTCGGCAGCGTGGTCACGCGCCTGTTCGAGAACGCGCTGCCGAAGCCGCTCGCGGCCTGAACCACCGCGCCGTCCCCTTGCAGCAGGGCCCACGTGCCCTAGGTTGTACGGGTGCAGCTCTCGGAACTCCCCTACGACGACTCGTTCGTCGCGAACCTCCCCGGCGATCCGCGTCGCGATCCGGGGACACGCACGGTCAGCCGCGCGTGTTGGTCCCACGCCGAACCTACGCCGGTGTCGGCTCCGCGGATCGTCCACGTTTCCGCTCCCGTCGCCGCGCTCCTCGGTCTCGACCCGACGGCGACCGACGAACTCGCGTCCGTCCTCGCGGGCAACCGCGTGCTTCCAGGGATGCGCCCGTTCGCCGCCTGCTACGGCGGCCACCAGTTCGGAAGTTGGGCCGGTCAGCTCGGGGACGGTCGCGCGATCACGCTCGCCGAAGTGAAGGGCCCCGCGGGCCGGTACGAGATCCAGTTGAAGGGCGCCGGACCCACCGCGTACTCACGGCGTGGCGACGGCCGCGCGGTCCTCCGCTCCTCCCTCCGCGAATACGTGTGCAGCGAGGCGATGGCGTGGCTCGGCGTCCCGACGACGCGTGCGCTCGCCCTCGTCCTCACCGGCGACGACGTGACCCGCGACATGCTCTACGACGGCAACGCGAAGCCCGAGCCCGGCGCGATCGTGTGCCGTGTCGCGCCCACCTTCGTCCGGTTCGGCAGCTTCGAGATCCACGCGGCCCGAGGCGACGAGACGACCCTGAGGGCGCTCGTCGACCACACGATCCGCACCTGGTATCCGGGCATGGACGTCGCCGGATTCTTCGAGGCCGTCGGTGAGCGCACCGTGGACATGGTCGTCCATTGGCAGCGCGTGGGCTTCGTCCACGGCGTCATGAACACGGACAACATGTCCGTCCTCGGTCTCACCATCGACTACGGGCCCTACGGGTGGCTCGAGCCCTACGACCCGGACTGGACGCCGAACACCACGGACGCGTCCGGGCGTCGGTACCGGTTCGGCAACCAACCCGCCGTCGTGATGTGGAACCTCGTGCGGTTCGCACACGCACTCGCGCCGCTCGTCGACGACGTCGCGCCCCTCGAAGCCGCGCTCACACGCTTGGACGCGCGGCTCGCGCGATCGCTCCGCCGCGGCATGCTCGACAAGCTCGGCCTCGTCCCCGCGGACGACACGCCCGAAGGCGCGCGCGGCGACGCCGCCATGGTCCTCGCCCTCCAGGAGGCGTTCACGCACCTCGAGGTGGACATGACCCTCTTCTTCCGCGCGCTCGCCGCCATGCCGACCACCGCCGACGTGGCACCTTCGGAGCGCGTGGCGGCGGTCCGCGGCGCGTTCTATTCGGACGTCGACGCTTCGGGACCCGCCGTGGACGCCTTGGCGACGTGGCTCGACACGTACGCTGCTCGCGTGCGCGCCGAAGGACGGGACCACGTCTCCCGACGCCGGGGCATGGACGCCGTGAACCCCGCCTTCGTGCCCCGGAACTGGGTCGTGCAGGAGGTCATCGATGCCGTCGAGCGAGGGGACGACGAGCCTCTCCGCATGCTCATGGGCGCGCTCGAACGGCCGTACGACGAGGCGACCGAGAGCGCACGTTGGCGGACGAAGCGTCCGGAGTGGGCGCGTCACCGGGCCGGATGTTCCATGCTCTCGTGCAGCTCCTGAACCGCACCGACGCCCCTCAGGGCTTGGCGGGCGGGTCCGTGGGAACGACGTACTTCGGGATGCCCCACGGGATCGGCGCGTCGGGCCGCGTGTTCGGGTCGGTCTCGAAGAACCCCGATTCGCTCCGCCACGGATCGAAGGTGACGACGCGTTCGCCGAGGGCCTTCGTGGCCGCGTCGACCCGGTGGAGCGCGAAGTACACGTGGCCCGAAAGCGCCTCGCACAACATACCGGCCGCGACGATGGTCACCATGTCGTGGTGCACGAAGGGCGCCTTGCGGAGACGCATGTTCGCGTAGAGGGCCTTGTCGATGATGGGCGAGAGCTGGTCGGACACGACGTTGCACTTGTCACCTTGTCCCGTGACGTTGCCGTACCAACCCCACCCGAGACGCTTGCCGTACTTGTCCTCGTAGGTGCGGATGGCGTCCGTGAGGATCGTGCGGAGGACCTTTTCTTCTTCCGCCACGTCGAGCACGCCGGTCTTCGTCGGGCTCGTCCCTTGGTCGCCGCCCTTCGTGGACGCCGACGCGGAGGACTCGTCGTCGCCCGTCGCTTCGCCGCTGCACGCGGACGTGGAGGCGAGGAGGGCGAACGTCGCCGCGACGAGGAACGAACGGACACGGAACTCTCCGATGGGGGAGCGGGTCATGGTGGGAGACCATGTGCAACCGGCGTTCCACGGGACCGGAACGTCCAGGCGCCGAAAGAGCCGTGATTCGGGGTGTCCTTCGCTCGAAGCGGGCACGATGGAGAACGGAGGATCCAGCGTCGCCCCGGACCCGTCGTCACGGGCGACCATGGCCGGAGCGGCGCGTCAGGGCAAGCAGGCGACTTCCTGCCCTCCGCTGTACGAGATGCAGTTCGACAAGCTCTTGCAGTACGGGCCGTCCTCCGAACACGACTCGGCGAACCGCGTCGCGACGCCGTCGCATGCCGCGCGCGTCATGCACGACTTGTCGCCCAGACCGACCCCGGCCCAACAGCACACGTCGCCCGCGTCGGGGCAATCGCGGCTGTCGTCGCAGCGCCAGAAGTTGGCGGGACAGGAAGACTGGGCGGACACGCACCTCGCCATGTCGGCGCAACATTGCTCCTCCGGCGCGTCGCAATACGTCGCGCCGCACTTCACCCGTCGTCCGTCGCCCGGGATGCACCGGTGCGTGAAGCCGGTGTTCTGCTCCTGGACGCACCCCGTTCCCGGTGGGCATACGCCCGTGAGACGATCGCAGACCGGGACCATGGCGTTTCCCGTGCAGAACTCCCGCGTGCGGCAGGCCGTGTCCGATCCGCTCACCGAGTTCCGGAACAAGCAACACACCGAGCTCGCCGAGCAGTCCGACGGGTCGTCGCATTCGACGCGTGCGTCGATGCCTCCGCAAGACTGACCGGCGGAGATGCACGTCCCGGAGGGCAAGCAGCACACCGGGGTCGATCCCTGGCAGGAGTCGTTGCCGCACCGGATCTCGACGACCGGAACGAGACCGCCGTCGTCGCCCCCGTCTCCGCCGTCCTGGGGATCGGCGCCGCCGTCCCCCGTGGAACCGCCGTCGTCGATTCCTCCGTCGTCGGAGTCGCCGGAGTCGCCGACGCTCCCGGCATCGCCGCCGTCCCCCGGAACCGTGCCGTCGTTCCGCGCGTCCGCCGCGCCGTCGCCCGCCGCATCGGACGTCGCGTCGATCGTCGCGTCGAAGCCGGAGTCGACGTTCGCGTCGGTCGACGCGTCGCGCCCTGCGTCGAGGCCGGCGTCCGCTCCCGGCCCCGTGGCGTCCGTCGCGACGCGTGCGAGCGACGCACTCGCTCCGACGTTCGCGCACACGGCCGTGCGCGGTTCGGGGGGGGCGCACGCGTGTCCGAACCAGAGGTCGGTCACGTGACCCGACTCGACCAAAGCGCACAGCGGCGCGGCGAGCGTCACGCTCCGTGGTCCGGCGACGACGTAGTCCTTCGGGGAGAGGACCGCCGCACCCGTGGTGGTCGCTCCCGCACCGACGTCGAACCGGTACCTCACGGCGACGTAGCCGTTCGACGCGTCGGCGCCGACGTCGAACGTGCACGCGGGTGCCGTGGCGCGTCCCACGGTCAGGTTCGGGCAGCTCGCGACGTCGAAGCATCCCGGCGCGGATCCCGCCGTGCCGGTCGCCGACGTGACGTCCGCCGACACGCAGGCCCCTTCTTCGCAGGTTTCGGACGACTCGTCGCACCCGTCGACGAACATGCACGCGAAATCGAAGGTGGTGCGGAGGGGAAGGACCTCGCCCTCGGCGTAGCGCAGGATCGCGACCTTCTTCTGGACGGGCGTCGCGCCCGCGATGCGATCGCAATCGGGGGCACTCGCAGCGTCGAACAGCTCCGCGACGACGCGGACCCTGCCTTCTTTCCCGTTCGCCGGCGCGAGGAGGACGTGGGATTCGGCGGCGACCAGCGAGAGGGTGTCCCCGGGAGGACGGGACTCGTCCACCGGATACGTCCCGCAGAAGGCGAGTCCGCCTTGTTGGTCGTAGATGCGCAAGCGCACGCTGGACGCTTCGGGGTAAAGAAGGGAGGCCGGTCGGTAGTCGATGCCGGTGGCGTCACCGCCACAAGCGGCCGCGAAGACGAGCGCGAACGACGACGCCATCGCGCGTGTCCGCGACGCGCGGAAGGCGGGGACGTCCGGACGGCCGGTTCGATGGCGGTGGGTGGTCATGGAGCGTCCGGCATCCTAGCCCACGGGACGTCCCTACGCCTTTTCGGGGTGCGTCGCGCGGCATGGTAGTCTCGCGTCGGAATGCCCACGGCGCGCGAGCTCCGGAAGTTCTTCGTCGACCGTTACCTGACCGTCGACACGCGGACGCTCGCGCTTTTCCGCGTGTATTTCGGGATCGTGATGTTCGTCGACATCGCGCGCCGGTTCCCGTTCGTGACCATGCTCTATTCGAACGAGGGCGTCCTCCCGAACCATTTCGCGCTCTACGCACCGCTCGCGAATCCCGCCTTCTCCTTCTTCAACGCGTTGTCGACGCCGTCGGAGGTGCGGTTCTTCTTCGCGGCGGGACTCGTGATCACGGCGGCGTACACGGTGGGGTTCGCGACGCGGTTCGTGCAGGTCCTCGCCTTCCTGTTCATGACGAGCCTGAGCTGCCGCAACCTGTTCGTCGAGAACGGGGGCGTCGTCGTCACCGGCGTCACCGCGGCGTGGGCCATGTTCTTCCCGCTCGGCGATCGGTGGAGTGTCGACGCGTGGGTGCGATCGCGCTCCGAGGGCACCCCGCGACCGACGGAAGCCGCCGTCCCGACGGCGCACACGTCCCTCGCGATGTTGGGCGTCACCGTGCAGATCGCGTTCATCTACTTCCTCAACATGATCCAGAAGGGAGACCCGACGTGGACGAGCGGCGACGCGGTCCATTGGGTCCTCTGGCAGAACCGCATCGCGACGCCCTTCACCGCCTGGCTCCGCCTGCACGAGCCTTCGTGGTTCTCGTGGATCGCGACGCGGGGGACGATCGTGCTCGAGGGCACCATGCCGCTCCTGGTCCTCTCCCCCTTCTTCCAACGATTCCTCCGCCCGCTCCACGTCCTCTCGGCCATCGCCCTCCACGGCGGCATCGCGCTGATGATGACGATCGGCCCGTTCTCGTGGTCGATGATCGCGCTCAATCTTCTTCTGATCCCTGGGGATACCTGGGATCGCGCCTGGAAGTGGCTGAAGCGCCGAAGGCCCGTGAACGTGAACGTGCACGTACACGTGCCCGAAGTCCCGAACGCCGCGATTCCCCCGAGCGTCGCCACCCCCACGAACGCCGCGGAACCGCCGGGCCCCGCCGACGCCTCGGCGACCCTCGTCCTCGTCCTCCGCGAATCCCTGGTCGCCGTCTTCTTCACCGCCGTCCTTCTCCAGATCTTCCACGACAACCACTACTTCCGGGAGTGGCCGGAGTTCCTCCGTCGCGGACCGCAGGGACCGATGCGCGCGATGATCCTCTATCCGCGCCTTCTCCAAGGCTGGAGCATGTTCGCGTCGATCCCGCGGGGGGACGGCTCGGTGGTCGTCGACGCCGTGACGTCCGACGGACGTCACGTCGATCCGTTGACCGGCGATCCTCCGGACTTCGAGGTCCTCCTCCACGATCCGCCGGGCATGAGTCAGCTCGAGTGCGACTACTACCTCCGCATCTCGAACGACGGCGTGAAGGGCTACCGCGAGAACCTCCTCAAGTTCCTCCGGACGTACACGAACGATCACGGCGTCCGTCGGCACGCGGACTTCCGCCAGGTCACGGTCTATTGGGTGACGAGCGCGAGTCCGCCGCCCGGATCGACGAAGGTGACTCCCGGCGATCGTCGGGTCCTCGCCGCGTGGGACTCGGCGACCGAAGCCAAGCCCTGAACGGCGTCGCCCCGATCCCGCGTCTCACCCTTTCTTCGCCGCCCGCGCGAGGGCACCGCGGAACCAGACGTGCCCCTCGTCGTCGCTCTTGTGACGGGGCCAGCGCATGGTCATGGTGAACCGCGGCACCTCGATGGGCGCGGGCTTCACGACGAGGGGCAAGTGCGCGGCCACCCGTCGTGCGATCCGCTCGGCCAGGGTCAGCACCAGATCGGATTCGGCCACGAGGTACGGTGCGACGAGGAAGTGGGGTACCGCGACCTGGATGCGTCGTTCCCGTCCGAGTTCATGGAGCGCCGTGTCCACGAAGCTCCCCGGGAGTCCGCGCGGCGCCACGAGCGCGTGGGGAAGGGAGAGCCAACGATCCAGGGTGAGCGTCTTGGTCGCGAAGGGGTGTCCCTTCCGGAGGACGCAGACGAATCGTTCCGTGAGGAGGACCTCGGCGTGGGTGGTGGTCGATTCGCCGTCCCGACCGGGGACGATGGCGAGGTCCACGGTCTCGTCGCGGAGCGCGGTCTCGACCTCGTTCGTCCCCAAGGGCTTCACCCAGACGTCCACGCCCGGCGCGCGCGTGCGGAGGTCCTCGAGGAGGGGAGGGAGGAGGACGACTTCGGCGTAGTCCGACGTCACGATCGTGAACTTGCGGGTCGACGTGCGCGGGTCGAAGGCGTCCCGGTCGAACAGGGCGCGATCGATGCGCTCGAGGGAATGGCGGAGAGGTTCGCGGAGCGCGAGGGCTCGCGGCGTCGGCACGAGTCCGCGCCCACCGCGGACGAAGAGGGGATCCCCGGTGAGGTCCCGGAGCCGACCGAGCGCGTGGCTCATGGCCGACTGCGACAGCGAGAGCCGCTTGGCGGCGCGGGTGACGTGACGCTCCGTGAGGAGGGCATCGAGGGCCACGAGCAAATTCATGTCGATGGAGGATAGATGCACGTCGTGCATGATTGGCATGAGTATCATCCATTGTACAGATGTCGTTTCGCGACCCAGAGTGTTCTTCGTCGCGACGGCAAGGTCTTCGTCCGGAAGCCCACCGGTTCCTCGCGACGGTTCCGTGAATCGAGGAGTGCGCCATGTTCGTCGTCGCTGGAGTTTCTGGGAATACGGGTTCGGTCGTCGCGGAGACGTTGCTCGCGAAAGGCCAGAAGGTGCGCGTCGTCGTGCGGGACGCCGCGAAGGGACTCGCCTGGACCGAGAAAGGGGCCGAGGTCGCCGTCGCCGATCTCGACGACGCTCCCGCCCTGACGCGCGCGCTCGAAGGCGCCCGCGGCGCCTACCTCCTCGTGCCGCCGACGCCGGCGACGCCGGACCTCGCCGCGCAACAGAAGAAGACGGTGGACGCCCTCGTCTCCGCGGCGAAGACGGCGAAGGTGCCCCACGTGGTCCTGCTCTCGTCGGTCGCCGCGCACCTCGCGGCGGGGACGGGACCGATTCGCGGTCTCCACGTCGCGGAGGAGGAACTCGCGAAAGCGAACGTCCCGTTCACGGCCGTGCGCGCCGCGTACTTCCTGGAAAACTGGGCCTCGTCGCTCGGTGCACTTCCGAACGGCGTGCTCCCGACGTTCCTCGCGAAGGACCAGGCCATCCCCATGGTCGCGACGGCCGACATCGGACGCGTCGCGGCGGAGGCCCTGCTCGAAGGTCCGAAGGGTCCCGTGAACGTCGTCGAGCTGGCCGGGCCCGTCGATCTCTCGCCGACGGACATCGCGCGCGAACTCACGGCCCTCGTGGGCAAGCCGATCACGGTCTCCGAAGGTCCGCTCGACGCCCTCGTGCCGACCCTCACCGGTTTCGGTCTCGGCAAGAGCATGGCCGAGGCCTATCTGGAGATGACTGCGGGCGTCCGGAGCGGCGTCGTCACGTTCGAAGGGAAGGGGACGCGCCTGGTCCGGGGGACGACGACCGCGCGGGAGGTCCTGACCCGTCTCACCGCCCGGTGAGGATGTTGGCCGCGGACGGGGTCGCGGGCGACCATGGCGAAAACGAGGAGTCCGACGGGAGGACTCCTCGTTCCGCGTCACGATGGGCAACGTCACGTTCTCCGGCACCAAACGCTTCAAGGTCCTCCGCAAGTTGGGCGAAGGCGGCATGGGTGCGGTCTACGAGTGCCACGACGTCGAGACCCAATCGAAGGTCGCGCTGAAGACCCTGCTCTTCGCCGACGCCGTCACGCTCCTCCGCTTCAAGGACGAATTCCGGCAGTTCCAACACGTGAGCCATCCGAACCTCGTCAGCCTCGGCGAACTCGTCGAAGAGGACGGTCTGTGGTTCTTCACCATGGAACTCATACGGGGGACCGACTTCGTCTCCCACGTGCGCGTCGACCAGGAGTACGCGAAGGCCGAATCGGCGACGGCGAACACGGTGGCCGTGGGTCGGGCGGTCCGAGGGAGCGCCCGCGGCTCCGGAAGCGCGAACGTCGATCACGTCTCGCTCCGGGACGCTCTCGGTCAGCTCGCGAAGGGGCTGATTTGCCTCCACGAGGCCGGAAAAGTCCACCGGGACGTGAAGCCGTCCAACGTGCTCGTCGCCGACGACGGCCGCGTGGTCGTCCTCGACTTCGGCATCGCGATGGACATGTCTCGTCGCGAGCAGCTCACACGATCGAGCATCCTCGGCACGCCCGCGTATATGGCGCCCGAACAGGCCGCCGGCGTTCCCGTGACCGGAGCGGCGGACTGGTACGCCGTCGGCGTCGTGCTCTACGAGAGTCTTTCGGGACGCTTGCCTCACGAAGGGACGCTGCTCCGCGTCCTCGACGAGAAGCAGTGGCGGACGCCGGTCGACCCGCGCGAGCACGTGCCCCAGGCGCCGGAGGACCTCTCCCGCCTCGCCATGCAGCTCCTCTCCATCCGCCCCGAGGACCGGATCGGAGGTCGCGAGGTCCTCGATCGGCTCGGCGTGAAGCAGTCGGCCCGGGCCATCCCGATCCAGTCCCTCATCACGCGCACGGACACGACGGCCACCGCGTTCGTAGGTCGCGAGCAGGAACTCGGACAGCTCGATCTCGGATTCAAGGACGTGCAGGACAAACGCGCCGCCGTCGCCATGTACGTCCAGGGCGAATCGGGTGTCGGCAAGAGCATCCTCGTGGGGCGCTTCACCGAGCGGCTCCGCGTCGCGGACCCCGATGCCGTCATCCTGGCGGGCGCTTGCTACGAACACGAAGCCGTCCCGTACAAGGCCGTCGACGGCGTGGTCGACGCCCTGAGTCGCTACCTCTCGCGAATCCCCGCGAAGAGCGCGGCCGCGCTCCTGCCCCGGCACCCGACGGCCCTCGCGCAGGCCTTCCCGGTGCTCTGGCGCGTCGAGGCATTCGCCGAATGTCCGAGACCGCGTGTCGAGATCGATCCGATCGAGCAACGCACGCGCGTGTTCGCCGCACTCCGCGAACTGCTCCAACGCCTCGCGGAGCGCCACCCCCTCGTCCTCTGCATCGACGATCTCCAGTGGGCCGACGCCGACAGCCTCGCGCTCCTCGGCGAGATCCTCCGTCCGCCGGACTCGCCGGCGCTGCTCCTCGTCGCGACGGTCCGGAACGAGGGCAACCTGCCCGGATTCCGCCTTCCGACGGGCCCCGTCGCGTTGCCCACCGGTGGACGCGTGATCGAGGTCGGTCGCCTCTCGGAGGACGATTCCCGCGAACTGGTCGAGACGCTCGCGCGTCGCGTCGGCTCGGCTTCCGGGGTCGACGTCGACACGATCATCCGCGAGGCCCAGGGACATCCGCTCTTCCTCAACGAACTCGTCCGGTACCACTCCGGAAACGTCATCGAAGGGTCGACGAGGCCCGTGGCGCTCGAGGAGGCCTTGTGGGCGCGCATCGAAGCGCTCGACGAGAGCTCGCGACGACTCCTCGAAGTCGTCGCCCTCGCTCCGGCCGCGATGATGCAAGCGACCGCGACGCGCGCGGCCGACATCGAAGGTGCCGAGGCGACCAAACACGTCAAGCGCCTCAAGGCCGCACATCTCGTCCGGACCACGGGCGGCACGCGTGGCACCGATCTCATCGAGCCGTACCACGGCCGCGTGGGCGACGCCGTGCGTTCGAACCTCGACGCCGCGGCGCGGCGGGCCCTTCATCGACGCATCGCGCTCGTGATGGAGACCAGCGGTCTGCAGGAAGCGGAGAAGCTGGCCGTCCACTGGCGCGAAGCGGGCGATCTGCAGCGCGCGGCGGACTTCGCGCAGAAGGCCGCCGAACGGGCCGATCTCGCGTTGGCGTTCGATCGCGCGGCGAACTACTTCCGCATGGCCCTCGACCTCGCGGCACCGGAAGGCAAGGAGCGGCGTACCCTCCTCGTCCATTGGGGAAATGCGCTCGCCAACGGCGGTCGTTCGCAAGAGGCCGCCGAAGCCTTCCGCAGCGCCGCCGAAGGTGCGACGCCCGTCGAAGCGCGCGAGCTCGCGCGGCGATCGGCCGAGAACCTCCTCCGGAGCGGTCACATCGACGACGGGCTGTCCGAACTCCGGCGCGTGCTCGAGGCGGTGAACCTCTCCTACCCGGAGACCACCCGCAGCGTCATCGCGTCGCTCCTCTGGTCGAAGACGAAGCTCGGACTCCGCGGGCTCTCGTTCGATCCGAAGCTCGAGTCCCGCATCGCGCCGGACGTCCTCGCCCGCATCGACGCGTGTTGGGCGGCGACGACCGGACTCTGGGTCGTCGATCAGCTCCGCGGAGTCGAGTTCCTCTACCGGCATCTCCTGATGGCCTTCGACGCCCGCGAACCCACCCGCGTGGTGCGAGGCCTCGCGTTCCATGCCATCGCGACGGTCGCGATGGGAGCGAAGGCGCGGCCGACGTCGCGCAAGATCCTCGAGCTCGCCCACGCGCGTTCGAACGAGCTCGGGACGCCCTACACGAAGGCGCTCCTCGCCCAGGCCGAAGGTACGGTCGGCTACCTCGTCGGCGATTGGAACCACGCTCTCGAGCACGGGCGCGTGGCCATCGATCTCCTGCGCAACACGTGCCGCGGCGTCGCGTGGGAGCTGGCCACGACGCGCCAACTCCTCTTCTGGAGCCTGGCGTTCACCGGCAAGCTCCAGGAGCTCTCGGGACTCTCGGGATCGAACCTCCGCGAGACGCTCGAAGCCGGTGACCACTACGCCGCCATGAGCATCCGTTCCGGCCTGCCCAACGTGGTGTGGTTGATGGAAGACGATCCGACCCGTGCGCGCCTCGAAGCCGACGCCGCGATCGCGGTCTGGTCGAAGGCCGGCGTGTTCCTCCAGCACCTCATGGATCTCGTCGCCCAGGTGAACATCGATCTGTACCAAGGGGCGACGGGCAAGGCTTGGGAGCGCGTGCGTACCGCGCGGAAGAGTCTCGACGAGGCGGGGATCCTCCGTGTCGAGTTCAATCGGATCCTGTTCCTCGACGTCGAGGGGCGTGCGGCGCTCGCGTCCGCGCAGGCGGCGCCTCCGGCCGAGAGGAAGCCGTACGTCGAGGTCGCCCACCGGGCGGCGAAAGCGCTCTCGTCGGAGAACGTACCGTGGGCGCGAGCGCTGGCCGCGCCCATGCGTGCCGGTCTCGCGAAGCTCGAAGGCAACGTCGACGCGGCGAAGAAAGCGGCGGCGGTCGCCATCGCGGCGCTCCGCGAGTCCCAACTTCACCTGTACGCCAGCGCGGTCGCGTTGGTCGCCGACGTCCCGGGGGAAGAGGAGGCGAGGCGACTCTTCGAACGCGAACTCGTGCGCCATCCGGCGATCCTCGCCCGCATCTTCTTCCCCGCGTGGTGACCGGCGTGGCGTCCTTCTTCGTCGAGACGATCGGGGAAGCGCGCCGTGGAGATACGGACGTCCACGCTCCGCGCGTGTTCGACGCCGGGGACGAGGCGGCTCGTGGCGCCATCGTGGAGCTGGTGCGATCCCGGCAAGTCGTCGTCGTCGACACCCTGCTTTCGCAGCTCGAGGAGCTGGCGAAGCTCCGGGAGCCTTCCGCCGAGTGGAGCGCCGAGGAGCTCCGTTCGCGTGCGCTCTCGCTCACACTCGGATCGCCGCTCGAGACCTTCGGCGCGTGGGTGCACTACCCATGGGCGGGCAAGCTCGTGCACGTCCTGCCGTCGGCGCTCCACCGTGAGCTCCGTCTCGACCGGAACCGACACAAGATCACGTCCGCGGAACAGGCGAAGCTGCTCGGACTCACCATCGCCGTGGCCGGTCTCTCCGTGGGGCGTTCCGTGGTGTCGACGTTCGCGCGCGAAGGCATCGGCGGCGAACTCCGCGTCGCCGATTTCGACGAATTGAGCGTCTCGAACCTCAATCGCGTGCCGGGCGATCTCACCGACGTCGGCGTGAACAAGGCCGTCCTCGCGGCACGGGAGGTGGCGCTCGTCGACCCGTACCTGCGCGTGGTCGTCGAGCCTCGCGGTGTCGATCCCGGGAACCTCGACGCGTTCCTGCACGGAGTGGACGTGCTCGTCGACGAATGCGACGACCTCGCGATGAAGGTCGCGCTCCGTGAAGCGGCGGTACGTCTCCGGATACCCGTCGTGATGGCCACGAGCGATCGCGGCATGCTCGACGTCGAACGCTTCGATCGCGAACCCGGCCGCACGCCGTTCCACGGTCTCCTCGACGGCGTGAGCTCGTCGTCGCTCCGCGGGCTCACGTCCAAGGAGAAGGTGCCCTACGTCCTCCGCATCCTCGGCGGCGAGAACCTGCCCCCGCGCATGGCGTCGTCCCTCGTCGAGGTGAAGGAGACCCTGTCGACGTGGCCGCAGCTCGCGTCCGGGGTCGTCCTCGGAGGTGCCATGGTCGCCGATGCCGTGCGTCGCCTCGCGCTCGGGGAATTGAACGAGTCCGGCCGGTACTTCGTCGATCTCGAGGCCGTCGTCGCCGACGGACGTGCGGCCCCCGTTCCTCCCAAGAAACCCTTCCGTCCGGAAGCGGTGCGTCGCGCGGACGCCCACGAGGGAGGCACGCTCCCCGGGCCTCGGCCGCCGGGGGATCCGGACGCCGAACTTCCGAGCGAGGCCGAGGTCCGGTATCTGGCCCTCGCGGCGACGAACGCGCCTTCCGGAGGGAACGTGCAGCCGTGGTCGTTCGAGGGAACGCCCGAAGGATTGGTCGCCCGGCTCGATCCTCGCCGCGGAAAGTCGCTCCTCAACTTCGACGACCGGGCGAGCGTCGTGGCCCTGGGCGCCGCGTTGACGAACGTCGAGGTCGTCGCAGAGGCGCTCGGCTTCCGATCGCGCGTGACCTACGGGACCACCGACGCGGATCCCATCTGGTCCGTCGCGCTGGTCCGCGAACGCACGACTCCTCCGTCGGACGCCGATCGCACCCGCATCGCCCACGTGTTCTCCCGCCTCTCGAACCGTCGCGTCGGACCGTCG
The DNA here is from genome assembly GCA_046351475.1 of Polyangiaceae bacterium. Taxonomy (GTDB): domain Bacteria; phylum Myxococcota_A; class Polyangia; order Polyangiales; family Polyangiaceae; genus JAXLYL01. Next base: position 52,988 of record JAXLYL010000005.1, on the reverse strand, counting down.
GCGCCGATCGGCGAGGACGACCTGACGGCGCTCGTGGTCGCCGCGCGTCCGGGCCTCCTGTCGGTCTCGAACGATCCGTCGAAGCTCGCGGCCCTCGCGGACGTCGTCGGCGAACTCGATCGTCTCCAGTTCCTCTCGCCGAAGTACCACCGTGAACTCGTGTCCGAGATCCGATGGTCCCGCGAGGACGCCGAAGCGACGCGCGACGGGCTCGACGTCGCCGCCCTCGAACTCTCGGCCACCGATCTGGCCGCGCTGTCGGTGGTGCGTTCGGGGCCCGCCATGGAGTTCCTCCGTCGGGAGGACCTCGGTCGCGCGCTCGGTGCTTCGGCGCGGAAGGCGTTCCGGGCCTCCGCCGCGTTCGCGGTCGTGTCGGCCGGCGGCACGTCGAAGCGCGAGCTCGTGGACGCCGGGCGATCCCTCGAGCGCGTGTGGCTCGAAGCGACGCGTCTCGGCATCGCGGTCCACCCGTGGGGCTCGCCGTTCCTCTTCCAACGCCTCGAGAGCGCCCCGGACACGCTCGACGCGTGGGAGCGTTCGATTCTCGCCCGCGAAGCGGTCCGCCTGGGCGACGTCGTCGGCGTCGCGGCCCCGGGAACGACGCGGCTCCTGGTGCTGCGCCTCTCGCGCGGTGCCCCCGCGACCGCGCGATCGCTCCGTCTCCACCTCGACGACGTCTTCCGGATGCGCCGCGGCGCGTGACCGGGAGCGCGAGCCCCGTGATCAGGTCCCGTCGTCGAATTGTCCGACGAACGTGACCACGGAGGCCATCGCCTCGACGCTCTTTCCCTGCGGCGGCGCGCGCAGGAGGTTTTCCATGTCGATGCAGATGAGATGGGACTGGAATTGCCATCCGGGTCGCGGCGAGACCATCCGCGTCTCGACGTGGGTGAAGCCCATGTCCTGGTACATGGCGAGCAGCTCGTCGCTGCAAGCGCCGAGCATGTAGCGGTAGCCCGACTGGAGCGCGACGCGGACCGCGTGCTGCATCATCGGCACGAAGAGGCCCGCGCGTTGGAACTCCGGATCCATGGCTCCGGCGCCGGCCTCGACGAAGCCCGCTTTCCAGAGCCATTCGGGAACTTCGTGGCCGCCCTTCGAGACGTATTGGCTCCGCGAAGGGCTCCCGTCGACGTAGATCACCCGGACGTAGCCGACGACTCGACCGCCGAAGCGGCAGGTGAGGTGGCGCGCGTGCGCGTCGAAGCTCGAGGCCATGTCCGCGGTCGTCAGGTTCTCGAGCCTTCCTTCCGCTTGGTGGGCCCGGAGACGGAGTTCGAGGACCGCCTCGTAGTCCGCGGGCGTCGACGCGTAGTCGTACGACACCGCGCGCTCCACGCTCCCGACCTCGAATCCACCTTTCCGCAAACGGGCCGGCGTGAGTCGCTTGTCTCCGAGCATCAAGTACTCGGAGACCGCGCGGACGAAGGTCTTCGGCGCGTCGACGAAGCGGATGCCGAGACGGTACTCGTTCGACGACGAAGCCCGGCGAATGGACGCGATCTTTCCCCGGACCTCGAACACGCCGATGAGGGGCAACGTCACGCTGAACGTGAGTTCGAGGCCGCGGATGAGGCCCTTGTTCCGGAGCGACGTGGCCACGGTCATGCCGCCGGCGCCGACGTCCCGCATGCGGAAGTGGAGCCATTCGCGGAAGAAGAGCGGCGAGTTCGCGGACGCGAGGGCGGGGAATGCTTCGGGGCACTCGTACCGCTCGGCGCGCCGTCGGTTGACCACGCTCCGACTCGAAGGCGGTTCGCTGACGAAGCACAGACCGAGGCGCGCGTACTTCTTCCCGGCGAACGTCCCTTCGCCGACGTGGGTCACGATGGCGCGCTGCTCGATGCCACGGGTCGCGCGTCCGGTGTGGACGACGACGAGCTCGTCTCCGGCCACCGGCAACGGGGCACCTTCCGCCACGGCGACGCCCATGCCTTCCGGCGTGAGATCGACCGCTTCGGCGTCCACCTCGAAGCCCTCGGCGCGGAGCCGCACCGTGAGGCCTTCGCCGAGGTAGATGCGCCGACGCTCGATCTCGCGGTTGGCGCGCGCACGGGCGACGGCCAGCTTCGCCTGCGACTCCCTCTTGTGCGGGGACGCGGCCGGGATGCGGCGCGAGGTGGGGATACGTTCGACACCGGATTCGTGGGTTCCTACGATGTCGGGCGACGACGCCACCCGACGCGCGGAGAAAGGAGGCATGACGCCCGTAGGAGCAGGCGACGTGCCACGACGAAGCGCGGGGACAGGACCGCGACGGGGACACGCCGCCCCGCGAACGGACGCGGGTTCATGGTCCCTTCCTCACGGCGACCTTCTCCCCACCACACGCACCCCGGATCGCGACACAGGATCGCGATCGCATCAGGGACGGTTCCCGACGCGTGTGCTTCCGAGGATTTTCCCGGAGACCCTTCGCTAGCTACTTCATGAAGTGGCTAGCGAAGCATGGGGCGCGCCAAGCGCGACCGTGGAGAGCTGGAAGGGGCGGCGGACGATTCGCGGGACAGGCGCGGTCCGTCTTGTGAGCCGTGACGGCGTCCCCGTACGCTCGACCGTCCCGCGCCCATCGCATCCGCCGCATCCGCCGCATCTGCCGTACCTGGCGCACGACCGCCGCGTCTCGAACCCGGTCTCCGTGGAGACCCAGCAACGCACGAGGGACCATGCCGAGCTTCCGCGACCTCTTGGCCGAGCGACGCTACCGCGAACTGTCGACCCACGTTCCGGAGGACCGGGACGATCGGCACCGGGTCGAGGCCGAGCTTTCGTTCGCGAAACGGGGATCTCCCGTGGACGCGATCCTCGCGGGCCGTCGCGCGCGCGAGGCGAAGTGGCCGGATGCTTCCCGGTACGTCGCCGGTGCCGTACGCGCGTACGCGATCTGCGGTGCGAAGACGCTGGCGCGGGAGTTCTTCGACGCGTCCCGCGCGGAGGGGGTGCTTTCCGCGGAGGACGTCGCGCTCCTCGACGCCCAGTTCGCGTCGTCCGTCTTCGAAGGGGAGACGCGCGCCGCCCACGCGTCGTTCGCGTCCGCTTCCGCGGCGACGGCGGAGACGACCGTGGCGTCCCGGGTGAAGGCCGTGGACGACGCGTTGGCCGACGCCGCGGTCGTCGGCTCCGAACGCCGTGCGCTCGTGCTCGTGGCGGCTGCACTCGCGCGGAGGGAACGCCGTTTCGCCGACGCCGCGACCCGCACGTTCGAGGCGATCAAGGCGGCGCCCTCGGCGGACGACGTCCTCGAACTCCGCATCGACGCCGTGAGCGATCTCCTCGCCGACGGCCAATTCGAAGCGGCGAGGGACGTCCTCGCGAGTGCGCGCACGGAATGCACCGACGGTGGGATGCGTGCGAACCGCCTCGACGCCCACCTGCGTGCGCTCGATTCCGGAGGCGCGAAGCTCGTCGTCACGTCCGCCTCCACGGAGGGCCCCGAACGGTCGCCCTTCGCCGGAGGAAAGGGCGTCGTCCACACGATCCGCGGCGGAACCATGCCGGAGGACCCGCCGGCCACGTTCTGGCGGACCCTCGCGCACGTCGCCCATTCCCTCGGCAAGGACGCCGTCCCCTACGTGCGTGTCGCCTGGACGAAGGAACTCTTCGCGACCCTCCCGTCGTTCCGGCACGTGGTGCTCGAAGTCGAGGAGTCGGTGGGTCGAGGATTCGTGTTCGTGCTCGCGTACGATCCGCAGACGGAGCTCGTGCTCGTGCGGGACACCGAGTCCTTCGGCGCGACGTGGACGACCGTCGCCGCGCTCGGTCATCGTTCGTCGCTCACGGGGCGCAGCGCGTTGGTCGTGCCCCGCGAAGGAACGACGTGGACCCGGCCCGTGGGCGAGGACGGCCGACCGTCGCCCCACGATCGCGCGCTCGACAAGCTCGACGCGTCGGAGATCGACGCCGACGGCAACCGCCCGCCCGCTTCGGTCTCCGAGCGGCTGACGGACGAAATCCTCGAGGACCTGCCCGACAACGTCCCCGCCCTCCATCAACGTGGCGTGAAGCTCTCGAACGGGAACGATCTCGCCGCGTTCCTCCGGTGGTACGCGACGACGCGCGAACGATTCCCCGGCGCGGAGTGGCCCGTACAGACCTACGCGATGAACCTGGCGGGACGCCGTGCGTTCGGCGAAGCGTCGATCGCGTGGCTCGAGGCCTGCGAGCGTGACCCGGGAGACTTCCGGAACCACGCCGGCCTCGCGCGATCGCTCTACGATCTCGGCAGACGGGCCGACGCGGACGTCTCCATCCGCAAGGCCGCCGCCCTCGTGCCCGACAGCCCCTCCCACGTGTACTGGCAGGCCGCGATCGCCCTCTCCACCGGAGACGACGCGCGCGTCGAGGTGTGCTCGCGCATCGCGCTGCCGAACGAGACGGATTCGAACTGGCCCGAGTCGTTCCTCGCGAACCTGTGCGAACGACGGGGCGACCTCGACGCGGGCCTCGAACTCCTCCGCGCGGGATACGCCAAGGAACCCACGGACGTCTGGGCGGCCGTCCGTGTCGCGCGCCATCTCGTACGACGGGGAGAGTTCTCCGCTGCCTGCGAACTCGTGAACGGGGCCGTCGAGGGAGACGCCATCTCCGCGAACGACGTCGGCGACGTGGCCGCCATCGGCGTGGAGTTCGTCGGTTCGGCCGATGGGCCCCAAGTCGCGCTCGACCGCGCCGTCGACGTCATGAAGCGCCACGGAGTGAGCCGCGCGGTGGCCGGGGCCGCCGTGGACTTCCTCCCGTTCGTCCCCCGAGCACCCGCGCTGGACGCGCTCGTTCCGCTGCTCGCGTCCACGAAGGACGGCAGCTTCATGTGGCCGTGCATGCGCTTGCTCGTCCGTTCGAACGATCCCGGAGCCCTCTTCTCGGCGAAGGACGCGTTCGTGCGTCACGGGATGCCGGAACTCACCTCGAACTGGATCCTGGCTCGCGCGCTCCAGCGCGTCGGGGACGATGCGGCGGCGCGCCCGATCCTGGAGAAGGTCTACGAGGAGGCGCCGGGGTTCGAGGCGCTTCGTGTGTATTTTGCATGTATCGTCTGCGACGAGGACCCCGCGCGGGCGTGCACCATCCTCGAAGGGCAATGCCCGACGTACGCGGCGTTCCAATGGTCGGTCCTCGCACGCGCCCTCGAGAAGCAGGGACGTGGGGATCACGCGAAGGAGTTCCGATCCCGTCTCCTCGAACTGGGCACCGAAGCCCTCGAGACCAGCGCGAATTGGGCCATCTACGGACGGTTCTTCGACGTCGCCGAGGAGATCCTCGCCGCGGCGTCGGCACGTGGGGTCGCACCTTCCACCGCCGCCGAAAAGGCCCGTCTCGACGTGGCGCGCGGCGATCGCGACGCGATGCGCACGAGTGCGGTGGCGCTGACGAACGCGAAGGCGACCACGGCGAGCGACCGCCTCCTCGCCATGGAGTGCGCGCTCCAGGCACACGCGTGGGACGAAGCCGTCGCCTCCGTCGACGCGTACCTCGCGGCGCTCTACGACAGTCGCACGTACGCGTACCGGTGGATGGCGAGGGCGGCGCGTGCGGGAATCCTCGCGGCGCGCGGCGACCTCTCGGAACGCGACCTCGTGCTCGACGTCGCCAAGAACGACGCGGCGGCGATCTTCACCCTGGCGCGCGTCGAGAAAGAGCTCGGCGCGTCCCTGGCCCAGGATTCGAACGCGCGACTCCTCGCGCTGGCGGGGGCTTCCGCGCCCGCGCTCCTTCGGAAGGAGGTGTTCCCGTGGTTGATGGCGTGATTCGTGGACACGACGAAGCCCTGGAGCGCGAGGCGTTCGGACGCGCGGAGGAGATCCTCCGCGAGGGGGAGGCGTGGAAGACTTCCGGAGAAGCACGTCTCCGGCTCGGACGGCTGTGCGCACGCGAGGTGAACCACCACAGGGCGTTGCTGGTCCTCGGCGTGATGACCGGCGAGTTCGAGGACGAAGCGTCCCTCGAAGCGCGCACCGCGCTCACCCTCGAGAGTCTCGCGGGCATCCGTGTCCGCGGCGCCTTCGAACGCGTGCTCGCGGACGCGAAGTCGCGTTGGCCCGGGTCGGCCGTCGTCGCCCTCGCCGAAGCCCGTTCGCGCTTCGCCCTCGACGAGCGGGACGCCGCGAAGGCGCTCGTCGATTCCGTGACGGCCCCCGAATTCGCCGCCGAATGCTCGCTCCTCCGTGCGCACATCGCCTACGCGGCCGGCAAGTTCGCCGAGGCCCTCGGATCCGCGGGCCAGGTCCCGCGGTCGAGCCTCTTCTGGCCGTCCGCGAAGCGACTCGAGGCGAGCGTCTTCGCCGCGACGGGAGAGTTCTCCGAGGAGGCGCGCACGTGCCGCGAACTCGTGGACGCGTTGCCCGACGGCGATCGTCGGGCCGACGACTGGCTGAACGCCGCGTTCGCATTCGCCGCCGCGGGCGATCGTGCACGCGCCCGGACCGAGTTCGAAGCGCTCGCCGTCGCGTTCCCCACGTCGCGTTCGGCGCGGTACGCCGCGTCGCGCGCCGCGTGCCTCGCCAACGCCGGCCCCGAGTCGGCGCGGAAGATCCTCGAGTTCCCGACGACCCAGCAGAAGCGGAACTACTGCGGTCCTGCGAGCCTCGAACTCTGTTTTCGCTACTACGGAATCGATCTCGACCAGGACAAGATCGCCGCCCAGATCAAGGGCGATCACGGCACCTCGACCTACGACATGGTGAGGTTCCTCGAAGCGAACGGCGTGGTCGTCCGCCGCACCGTCGCGAACGCGAAGATGCTCCGGACGGCCATCGACCTCGGCGTGCCCGTCATCCTCGAGGAGGAGTACTCGACGACGTTCCACGTCGCCGTGGTGACGGGGTACGACCTCGGCCTCGACGTCCTGATCATGCAGGACCCCATGACCCACCGCCTCTCCACGCGTCCGATGTCCTGGGCGGAGGCCGGCAAGCTCCGGGGATGTGGCGCGATGGTGATCGTCGGCCGCGCCGAAGCCGATCGCCGCGTCGTCGAAGCCGCGCTCGATGCCGCCGGGATCGTCGATGCTCCCCATCTCCGCACGCTCGACGCCATCTCGCGAAAGCGGAAGGGGACGAACGAGGAAGTCCAATACACCTCGCCCCAGGAGCGCCTCGAACTCGCCAACCGGGCCCTCGCCATCGACGGTTCCTACCGCCTCGGCTGGCTCGTGCGCCTCCGCGCGCGTCTCGGGCTGATGCGGGACGATTCGTCCGTCCGCGATGCGTTCCTCGCCGATCTCTTCCACGTGCGCCGCGCGGTCCCGAACGAGGAATGGACGCACCAGGTGCAGGGCGAGTGGCTCTACCAGGAGAACCGTCCGACCGAGGCGTTCGTCGCCTACTGCGAGGCCCACCGCTGCGACCCCGGCGACGGGAACAACCTGTTCTTCATGGCCGACGCGAAGTTCCAGATGGGCCACCTCCAGGACGCAGCGAGCCACGGCTTCGAGGCCCTCGAGAACTTCGCCGACGACGGTCAGGTCGAGTGGCTCATGGCCTGCACGTACCTGCGATCCCTCGTGGACCTGGCGGACGACCTCGCGGAGGAAGAGGAAGAGGAAGAGGAAGAGGAAGAGGAAGAGGAAGAGGACGAGGAAGAGGAAGAGGAAGAGGAAGAGGCGGAAGCTTCCGACGACGGTGCCCTCACCACCGTCCGTGCGTTCGCGCGCCGGTACCCCGAGCACGTGGTCGACCGTCCCGACCAGGACGCGAAAACGCTGTACGCCCGCGGCCGCTTCTTCGCGGACCTGAGCCTCGAACATCATCCCCACGACGCCTTCCACCACGAGACGTCGGGCCTCCTCTACCTGCAAGCCGGGGACTTCGCCCGCGCGAAGGACGAGTTCGAAGCGGCCCTCCAAAGGAACGAGCGACGTCGCGGATCGGCCATGGGACTGGCCGTCGCTCTCGAGGGACTCGGACGGACGGAGGAAGCCGAAGCGAAGCTCCGCGCCCTCCTCGCCGACGGTCACCCCGACGCCCTCGCGACCTTGCTCCGTGTGTTCGAGGATCGTGGCGACGACGCGAAGAAGGCCGAGATGCTCCTCCACGCCATCGCCGGTGACGGAGAGAACCGCCGTCGTCACCTCGCGGACGCATGGAAGGCGCTCCAGAAGGTCGAACACCACGACGAGGTCGCCGCCGAACGTCTCGTCCGCGCCGTGCTCGCGGGCCCCTTCGACGATCTCCTCTACTTTTACGCGGCGCAGACCATCGAGGACGCGGCGCTCGGATCCGCCCTGGCGCTGCTTCGTGAAGGACTCGTGCGTAGCCCTGACGACCAGTTCCAGTTGAAGTCGAAGTTGGGGATCCTCCTGTGCCGAACGGCCGCGACGCGTGCCGAAGGACTCGTGTTCCTCGACGAGGTCGTCCCTCCCACGTCCACGTGGCCGGCCGGCATCCGCACCCTCTCTCTGAGCCTCCTCGACACCGATCCCGATCGCGCGATCGGCATCCTGTCGGCGCACGAGACGTCCGACGACGCGTGGACCCTGGAAGCCGTGGCGTGCGCCTACGCGCACGTCGGGCGGAAGGCCGATTCCGAACGCGTCGAACGACGGGCGTTCCAGGCGTACGCAGGCACGAACGCCGAGGCCGCGCGACGGTTCGCGAAGTGGCACCTGACGAACGAACGCCACGACCGCGCGCTCTTCTGGGCCAAGCGCATGGCCACGCTTCCCGGCGCCGACGAGGACGTCGACGCGATCCGGGACACCATGCTCGAGATCTTCCGCTGCACGGGCGACCTCGAGTCGTACCGGAAGCTCCTGGCGGAGATCACGGCCGACGGGATTCCCGACGAGCAGTCGTGGGAGGTCTACACCCACGCGGCGCCCGTGGATCCCGCCCGTGCTCGGGAGGCCGCGCGCATCTGGCAGGGCCAGGTCGTCAACGACCGGTGGCGGTACGTGTGGCGCGTGAACGAAGCCCGCCACGCGGCGCGGCTGGGAGAGAAGGACGCCTTCGACGCGTTCCTCCGGGACGACGACGCCGTGAAGCTCGCGAGCCTCGAGGTGTTCGAGGGGCTCGTCCATCTACGACGCCTCGACGAAGCGGTGGCGTGGGCGAACCGCGTCGCGAAGGAACTGCCCGACGAATGCCAGGCCCAGACACTCGTCGTCCGCGCGATGTTGCTCGAAGGGAAGGGGACGCCCGCCACGCGTCGTGCCGAGGAGCTCGTCGCCGCGTATCCCTACGATCACTCGCCCCTGGAACTCCTCTCGGTGGGCCTCGCGATGGAGCTCGACGCGACGAAGGCGGCCTCCGTCGGGCATCGCACCATCTCCAGCGCGCCCACGTGTTACGCCGCCATGGCCGCCTACGCGGCGACGCTCTTCGCGGCGGGCAACCACGAGGCCGCGAGGCGCTACGCCCTGCGGAGCCTCGCCTACGTCCCGGACGTGTGCGACGACAACGAGGTGGCGACCTTCGTCGTCCATGCCACGTCGGGGGACGCGAAGGCGCTCGAGGCCGCACTTTCGCGCCGTTACGCGAAGGTGGACCCGTTCCCGGCCTTCACCGAACGTCTCCGGTCCGTCGTCCGCATGCCCTCGGTGTCGTCCCGTGAAGGTGCCGCACGCACGACGCCTCCCGCATGAACGGTCGAAACGTCGCGGCGACGTCACGGATGACGTACACTTCGGGGATGACTTCCCGTGGCTCGACGCTTTTCCGCCCCGCGTTCGTGGTTCTCGTGCTCTTCGCCATGCATTGCGGTGACGGTACGGGCGACGAAGCGGCGACCGTGAACTACGACGGCACGAGCGCGGCGGACGCGTCGGCGAAGAAGGACGCGGCGGACGCTTCGGACGGAAGCGCGCAGTACACGCGCTCCCACGTGATCGATCTCGGCGGCGGACCGTTCGATTCGTTCGACGATTCCTCCGAACCGTCCGAAACGTACGGGATCGAACGGCGCGTCGACGACGTGCGTCGCGAACGCTGAGCGCCTGCGTGGACGACGCCGCGCGGCTCGTGGCGTGCGTCGGTACGGCGCGCATCGCCGTCCTCACGGGGGCCGGCGTCAGCACGGACTCCGGCATCCCCGACTACCGGAGCCCCACGGCGCTCGCGCGTCCGAGGCGTCCCATCCAAGGACCCGAGTTCGTGCGGTCCGAGGCGTTGCGGCGCCGTTATTGGGCGCGCTCGATGGTGGGGTGGGAGCGCTTCCGGGACGCGAAACCCGGACCTTCCCACGCGGCCCTCGCGGCCCTCGAAAGGGACGGTGCCCTCGTCGGTCTCGTCACGCAGAACGTCGATCGTCTCCACCGCGCGGCGGGAAGCCGGGACGTGGTCGAGCTCCACGGCGCCCTCGCGGAGGTGATCTGCCTCGACTGCGGCGTCCGGGAATCCAGGGACGAGGTCCAGGCCCGCATGCGCACGGAGAATCCGGATTGGATCGACGGCGCCGCGCCACTCGCCCCCGACGGCGACGCGGACCTCGACGACGCCGCCCTCGCCGGATTCCGGATGCCGTCGTGCCCCGCATGCAGAGGCGTCCTGAAGCCGGACGTCGTGTTCTTCGGTCACAACGTCGATAAACGCATCGTCGACCGTGCGTACGCCATCGTGGACGCCGCGGATGCGCTCCTCGTCGCGGGGACCTCGCTCGCCGTTTTTTCCGGCTACCGCTTCCTCGTCCGCGCCGCCGATCGGGGCATCCCTGTGGCCATCGTGAACCGCGGTCCCGTCCGCGGCGAGGATCGCGCGTCGCTGAAGATCGAGGCCCCGACGGGCGAGACTCTCGCCGCGTTCGTCAGGACCCTCGCGGCCCGTCGCGGTGGATCCGCTTCGTGAGGACGAGATCGGCGGTCGCCGACTTGAAGGCCGCGACGACGTCGGCGTAGCGGTCGACGTGGAGTCGCGCGACCAGTTCGCGCGTGAAGACGACCGCCACCACGAGCGTGCCATCCCTGTACGCGCTCCCCATGCCGAACACGGTCCGCACCCGGTGCTTGTCGACGAAGTCCTTCGCGCCGATGATCGGTCGTCCTTCCTCGTCCCGCGCGGTCTGCGCGTCGAGGACGTAGAACGTTCCCGACTTCCCGCCGAGGAGCTTCCGGGTCGCGATGGGGCGCCCGTCGTCCAGCGCGGCGAGGTTCACTTCGAGGTCCGCGAGGAGCTTCGCGACCATGGGGGCACCACGGACGGTGGAGTGATCGAGGAGGGGGATCGCGAGGTGCGCCTTCGACGCCGTCCGGTCGCTCCACGTCGCTTCGGTACCCGACGTGCCGAGGAGCGAGAGCACGGGCGTCGTCGCCTCGACGCGTCCCCCTCCGGCCCGATGTTCGAGGGCGAACGCACGGTCCGCCCCAGGCAGGATACCGAACGGAAGCACCGCGAAGACCCGGGCGAGGACCACCGAGGGAAACCGGGTCGCGAGGATCCGGGCGAACTCCTGGGCGGCGCCTTCGAGCTCGTCCCCGCGAATCGCGCCCACGAGCGCGCGGAGCGATTCGATGTCGGGCCAACGGTTCGCGTTCGAGGTGTCGAGTGCCACGGGGGCAGCGCACGGTAGCAAACCCCCGACCCGAAGTCGCCCGATCCCGCGCGCCGGAGAGACGCGAATGCGCCTTTCACACGGGCGGTGCGCGATGGAACGCTTTCGCCCGTGAAACGTCGCGCGTACGTCGTGGGCCTCCTGGGATCGGCATCGTTGGCGGCGGGGTGCAGCGACGCACTTCCGGAGGTGGGCACCTCCGAGTCCGAACTCGTCGCCGAAACCGTCCATCACGTGCTGCTCGCGTCGGGCGGATTCGGATCGTGTTCGCCGGACGGAGTGCGAGGCGTGTTGCCTTCCGCGTTGCGACCCCTCGTCCAGGAGATCGCGTCGCGCACGTCGAACGAGCCGACGGTCGTGCGGACCTGTTTCGGGGGCGTCGGCGAACCCGATCGGATGGAGTTCGCGGTCTCCCGCGGTCCGTTCATGCTCGGTGGCGGGACCACCACGGTCGCCAACCTCGAAGCGCGTCTCCGGACGATCCTCGACGACATGGCGCCGAGTCGCCTCGACGCCTACGGGCACTCCCACGGCGGCTGGCTCGCCGGTCGCGTCGTGCTCGACCTCGCCGGTGGCGGGACGGATTGGCGTGTCGCCAACCTCTACATGAGCGATCCGATCAGTCGGACGCAGTGCACGCCCCAGGTCGTGATTTCGGGAGCGTTCCGAAGTCCGGAATGCGCGCGCTTTCCCCGGGACCTCGACCCCGCGCGCCTCCGGGCGGCCGTCCCCGGGTACTTCGGGACGGCGTACCAGACCGACGACTGGCTCCATTCCACGCCGGCCTCGGGGGCCGAAAATCGCTTCCTGAATCCGGGATATCGGGTGTCGCTGTTGGCGCAGAACCACAGGGCGCTCTACGAGCTTCCGCTGACGCTGGGTCTCGTTTCCGGAAAGTTCGTCTACCGCTGAAGGACGGACGTCGCCGCGATCCGCACGATCGTGGTGCGTCCGGACTTGCGGAGGGCACCGTCCGCTTCCATAGAGACGCGCCGATGCACGAGCGCGCCCCCGACAGCGATTCCCTGGTGCGACCCTTCGTCGCCGAGATGGCGTCGTCCCAACTCGAGTTCACGGCGTCGCTCTTCGAACTCGGGTTGAAGCTCGAGGAGCGTTCGGTGCTCGCGAGTCCGCCCGTGGCCTCCTACGTGCGCGACCTGCATGGCGCCCTCGAACGTCTGCGCCGCGCTCTCCAGCGCGTGCTCCTCGACGCACCGGCGACCCACGTGCGCCCCCTCCTCGTCCGCCACGCGCCGCTCACCGAATTCGTGCGTGGCCTCTACGCGTGGACGCAGGCCATCCTGCACGCCACCGACGGATTCGTCGTCGACGCCACGAAGGGCGCGCCCGATTGGCGAAGGCTCGCGCGTCGTGTCGACGAAGCGCGCGCGTTCTACTTCCACGATCTCGAACACGTCCTGCGCCGCGAATGGGCCATCCGTCGTCGCGACACGCAACGGCCCTCCGGCGCGCCCGCCGCCATCGACTTCGCGCGCCACACGACCCACCTCGACGAACTCTTCTCCGCGGCCTCGTCGCTCGCGCGACGTGCCGAACCGAAGGCGCCCCGTGCCCGGGTGCACACCTTCGGTCGTTGGCTCGCGGAGGGGCTCGTCCCGCGCGCGTTCGGTCGTTCCCTCCCGGAGACGCGGACGCCGGAACCCCGGACCTCGTTCAGCTCCGGCGCGTAGCGCGGCGCTTCGCCCGTCGACGCAGGACCGACGTCACGGCGAACGCCGCCACGAGGGCACACGTTCCCGCGAATCCGCCGAGCGTCCCCGCGGGGGTCGTGGCGCATCCGCCTTTCGACGTCGTCGCGTCCGTGGTGTCGTCGTCCTCGTCGTCCCCGGCGTCCTTCGTCGCGCCCGCGTCCTTCGCGGCGCCCGCGTCGACCGTTCCCGCGCCGGCGTCGATGGTCCCGTTCGTGAGGACCACGTCCACGCAGTGGTAGTAGAAGTCGTTGCTCGCCGAGTCGCTCGTGAACGGCGGCTTGTCCGTCATGATCTGCATCAATTGGAGCGTGCAGTTCGAACACTCCACGTTCGGCAAGGTGACGGTCTTCTTGTACTTGCCGGACGGATCCTTGGGGATGTTGTCCGCGAGGGTCATCTCCGCGCCGCCGGCGTCGTAGTCCGTCGCGCTCGTCGGATTGGGGAAGTCCTGACCGTCCTTGTCGAACAGGATGCGGAAGTGACCCGGATGCGTGATCGTCTCTTCCCACACGACGTCGATGGTCTGTCCCGGCTTGTACGTCACGACGTTCGTGCCGCGGACGTCCGTCGAGCCGCCTTCCCCGCAGGGACCCGACTTCTGCGGATCACCCGTCGCGTTCTGCGCGTGGCGCGACTCGGGGGAGGTGAGATGCACGTGCGCCGCGGCCGGTGCCGGGATCGCCCAGGCGGCGAAGGCCACGGAGGCGATGGCGAACGTGCGGAGCGACGTCGTCGAGCGCGTGTCTTTCATGGCTCGAGCGTACCACGGGCGCGTGGGACGTCCCGGTGGGTCGGGGTAGGAGACGTCCGTCCTCCGGGAAAGTCCCGGGTCGCGCCGGAATCGTGCGCCCCGCGTGATCCATTCTTCCGAGGTCGGTCCACGAACGAGGAGGAGGTTCCATGCACGAGTCGAAACGTCCCATCCCACACGATCCCGTCGTCACCGTCGTCACCGTTCCGGTCCGGACGGTCTCCCGTCGTCAGTCCCTCGGTGTGTTCGGCGCCCTCGGAGGCGCATTCCTCTTCGGCTGCGGAGGTTCGTCGACCGGCGACGGCACGTCCGGGAGCGGAGGCGGCGGCGGCGCTTCGGGGACCGGTGGCACGGCCGGCACGAGCGGCACGAGCGGCACCGCCGGTACGAGCGGCACGTCCGACGCATCCGTCGCCGCGGGCGCGTGGGCCACGGGCGGCACGAAGTCCATGTCCGGCACGTACGCCGATCCGTTCACGGCCGCGATCACGTCCTGCGCACTCGCCGTCACCGCGACGGAAGGCCCCTGCACCGAAGCCGCCGATCAGGTCCGCAAGGACATCAGCGAGGGCTACACGGGCTTGCCCGTGCGTCTCGCCTTCAAGGTGGTCGACGCGTCGTGCAACGTGATCGCCGGGGCGAAGGTGAAGATCTGGCACACGCAGGTGAACGGCAGCTATTCGGGCGACACCCCGAACAACGGCATGTGCCTGAAGGACTCCGCCGATTCCGCGAAGCACTACTTCCGCGGCGTGCAGACGACCGACGCCCGAGGCCGCGTGGACTTCGACACGTGTTTCCCGGGTTGGTACCGCGGCCGTGCGATCCACATCCACTTCACCGTGTCCCTGAACGGCAAGTCGTACACGTCGCAGTTGGCGTTCGATCAGACCGTCATCCAGGACGTCTTCGCCAACCACTCCGAGTACAAGAGCTTCGGCCAACCCGACACGCCGAACGCCACGGACAACATCGTCGGAGGAGCGAACCTCCCCACGTTCCTGCTCGACGTCTCGCGCCTCGACGACGGCGCCATGATGGCCGCGAAGGTGCTCGTCGTGAACGTCTGATTCCGCCGACGGCGGGCCCAGGAAAACGGAATGTGCGGGAAGTTCGAACGTCTGGGATGAGTCTCAATTCCTGGACGTCCGTGGCAGTTCTTTCCGGCGTGGTAGCAATCCGACCCTCGAGGGGTCGATGCGAAGAGCTGCCGTCCGCCGTTCCGTCGTCGTTCGTGTCCGCGGCCGTTTTCCCATCGGCAGAACCGCATCGATGGCGTTCGGTGCCGTGGCGGTCGCGTTCGCGTTCGTGGGAGCCGGGTGCGGCGACGTCACGAAGCCCTCGGGATTCGACGGAACGACGGTTCCCGGCCGCCCTGCGGAGGTCGTGGTCTCCGCCGACGCGGGAGGGCCCGGTCGGACCGGAGAGGATTCCAGCGTCGCGCCCACGGATTCCTTCGGCACGCTGATCGAGGCCGGTCCTCCGCCGGCCGTCTGCGGCAACGGCAACCTGGAGAAGGACGAGACCTGCGACGACGGGAACGTGGGTGGCCAGGACGGTTGTGGCCCCACGTGCCTCCTCGAGTCCGGGTGGCGCTGCGACGTTCCCGGCGTCGCATGCCTGCCCTACGCTTGCGGGGACGGCATCGTCGTCGGCACCGAGGACTGCGACGACGGCAACTCCGTGTCCGACGACGGCTGCAGCTCCGTGTGCACCCTCGAGGAGGGATTCGCGTGCCCGGTGATCGGGACGCGCCCCGATCCCTGCTTCCGCACGACCTGCGGCGACGGCAAACGCGAAGGCACCGAACAGTGCGACGATGGTGCCCTCCGGCCGAACGACGGGTGCTCGCCCACGTGCACGAAGGAGCCGGATTGCTCGGGCGCCTCGTGCGTCGGCTCCTGCGGCGACGGCATCAAGTTCGCGAACGAAGCCTGCGACGACGGCAACCTCCGCTCCGGCGACGGGTGCAGCGACACGTGCGCGCTCGAAGCGGGGTACGCGTGCCAGGACGCCGCGTCCGGGCTCCCGCCGTTCGTCGACGTGCCGGTCGTGTACCGCGACTTCTCGAAGAACCACCCCGATTTCGAGCACCTGTGCTGCGGCGCCGTGACCGGCATCGCGAAGCCCCTCCTCGGCGCGAACGGCAAGCCCGAACTCCTCGCGACCCACGGTCTCGTCACGAGCGCGGCCACC
Source organism: Polyangiaceae bacterium (assembly GCA_046351475.1). Lineage (GTDB taxonomy): Bacteria > Myxococcota_A > Polyangia > Polyangiales > Polyangiaceae > JAXLYL01. The sequence goes on along the minus strand of JAXLYL010000005.1, from coordinate 36,851 downwards.
TTCGTCGAGTGGTACACGGACGTGCCCGCGGTGAACCGCACGTTCTACGAGACGATGCGTCTGTCCAAGCAGCCGGACGATTCCTACGTCTACGACAACCCGTCGTTCTTCCCGTTGAACGGTCGTGGCTTCGGCAACGAGGGCAACCCCACGAACTTCCACTTCACCAGCGAAGTGCACTCCTGGTTCACGTACCGCGGCGGCGAAGTCCTCCGCTTCCGTGGCGACGACGACGTCTTCGTCTTCATCAACAAGCGGCTCGCCGTGGACCTCGGCGGACTCCACCCGGCCCTCGACGGCAGCGTCACCCTCGACGCCACGGCGGCACAGACCTTCGGCCTCGTTCCGGGCAACGTGTACGAGTTCGCCGTCTTCCACGCGGAACGGCACACGAACGAGAGCAGCTACAAGCTCACCATCAAGGGCTTCGACAAGGTGCGCACCACGTGCGCCCCCATCTGCGGCGACGGCCTCAAGACGAAGTACGAGGCCTGCGACGACGGCGTGAACGCGGGCGGCTACGGCAAGTGCGCGCCCGGCTGCGTCCTCGGACCGCGCTGCGGCGACGGGGTCGTGCAGGCGGAGTTCGGCGAGCAGTGCGACGACGGCAACACGGTCGACGGCGACCGTTGCCCCAAGGACTGCCACGAATCCATCCCCCGCTGAACGTCGCCGGGCGCCACGTTCGACACACCGCGCCGGGTCGCCACCCGCAGCGTCGTCTCCCCCGGAAGCTGCCGCACCGCCGTGACGTCCCGGCCGAGGGTCGGCGGCGTCACGAACCGACCGAAGGTACCGACGCGAAGTCCATCCATCGTCGCGACGGCGAGGGATCCGTCTGCGAGGACGGTGATTCCGTGCGGGTTCACGTATCCCAGGGAGGCGTCGGACGCGCGAACCTCGAAGGACGGCGCGCCCGTCGCCGCCGTTCCCGCCGTCGGCGCGAGGCGGACGAGGCCGCCGTTGTAGGTTCCGACGACCAGCGTTCCGCCCGTGAACGCGAGGGCGGTGACCCAATCGTCCGGCAAGTGCCGCGTCACCATGGACGCGCGCACGAGGGTGTCGGGCCGACCCACGAACGCGTCCCGCGTGCCCCGGTACACACCCGACGTCGTGCCCACGAACCACTCGCCGTCCGGTCCCGCCGCGATCGACCAGACCGCGCGGAAAGGAGCGCCGCCCTTCTTGTCGGTCTTCGCGACGACCTCGCCTCGGGCGTCCACGAACGCGAGGACGCCGTCGCCACCCGTCACCACGTCGCCACGCGCGTCGACGACCACGGCGTGGAGCGGGACGGAGTCACCCACGCGTCGGCACGTGGCGGGCGCACGTTCCGGCACCGCACACCGCGCGAGACCCCTCGCGGTCGCCACCCAGAGCGTCCGTCGCGGGGCGTCGAAGGCGAGCGCGTTGACGTTGGCGTCGAGGGCAGGGGAGTCGATGCGGGAGAGCGCGCCGGCCCGTTCCACGAACACGCCGCGATCGAACGTGCCCACGAACGTCGCGTGGCCGTCGAGGGCGATCGCGGTCACGTCGGACGTCGGGAGCGAAGCCGAGAAGAGCACCTCGTCGGTGGCGTCGGGGCGGACGACGACGAGACCTCCGTTCGTCGCGAGGCACTCCCGACCGGGACCCTTCGCCCGGGAACGTACGAGCCGTCCTTCGTGCATGGCGAAGGACTCGGTCGGTCGCGCGCGGAGCTTCGGGGGCACCTCGTCCGCCGGGAGCTCGTCGACGGTGAGGGACACCGGATCGACGCGGCGCGAGCCTCGGGCGGTCTCGACGACGATCGTTTCCCCGCTCCAGGCGACACGCGTCGCACGCGTGTCCGGCAGTCCGTCGAGGGCCGTCACGAGTCCCCGCGCCTCGATCCACAGACCACCGGCGGTCGCCGCGGCGAGCTCGCCGTGGGGGCCGAACGCGCAGTCGCGCACGTCCGCCGTCGCCGTGACCGGAGCGACGACGCGACCTTCCGCGCGGGCCGTCGACCCCGCTGCGAGGACCTCGGACGCGACGACGAGAGCTCCGACCACGAGGCGCGTGCGGCGGTTCACGGGACCACGATCTCCGCTTCGGAGTGGTTCAGGGCCTGGTCGAATCCGACCGCACGCAAGATTCCGTGGGCGGACCCGACGGGCGTCCACGTCGCGCGGAATTCGCCCCACCGCACGGCCGTGAGGACCAGCGTCTGACCGTCGGGGGTGAGTACTTCGACCCGACGGAGATCCACGTCCACCTTCGCGGCCCTGTGCGTGACGTGGACGAAGAACGTACCCGGTCGTCCTCGCACGGGCTCCACGCGGACGTCCAGGTTCGGCGCGGTCGTGTCCACGACGTACGTCACGGTCCGTGTCTCCCGTTCTCCGTTCGCCAGTTCGACGAACGCGCGCGCCTCGTACGTGCCTTCGGGGACGTCCTTGTCCACGAGGAAGCGGACCATCCACGCGCCGCGCCCGTGTTCCGCGGTCGGGTCGTAGGTCGCTTCCTTCACGTCCCCGTCCGGCAGGACGACGAACACGTGGCGCGCGTCCGAAGGTGCGTCCACGAAGATCTCCGGGTCGCCCGGCTGGATGCGATCGAGACTGATGTCGACGCCGGACGACCCGAGCGAGTCGAGGTTGGCCGTCCTCGCCGCACGATCGGCCCGACGCTCGATTCCGTGTTTCGCGTACGCCTCCTCGCTCTCGAGAACCAGGAACGACGTGTGGCGACTCAAGACCTCGAAGGCGAGGGACGCCTTCACGATCTCGTCCTTCGGTTTCTTGGCGCGTTCGAGCTCGCGGATCCACTGAGCGCCGAAGCGTTTCGTCGCCACGGCAGGGGACGGACCGCCGAGAGGCACCGTCGTGTCCACGACGCGACCTTCCGCGACGGCGTGCAGCGTCACCGTCGTGGGCGCCGCAATTCCGGGCGGGGTCCGCACGTACGCGACGACGTCGTCGCCTTCCTCGACGATGCGTTTGCCCGTCGGCAGGACGACGGAACCCTCCGCGGCCACGAGCTCGGCGTCGAAGAGTCGCTTCCTCGCTCCACCCGTTTTTCCCTGGCCGACGAGCGACCCGACGAAGGACGTGACGTCCTCCGGATTCCGGGCGCGGACGACACGACCCCGTCCCGCGGCGGCGAGCTCGGTGGCCACGTCCACGTCCACCGACCCACCGAGGAGGACGGGATAGAACGGGATGCCCGTGAAGGCCTTCGTCGCGAGGGTCCGGAGTCCGGAGACGCTCGTCTCACCCCAGCTCGCTTCGCAGTCGCCCACGTAGACGACCCCCGTGTCGCCCTCCGCGTACGGGCCGCTCGCGGAACCGCGGCATGGCGCCGAGACGTCCGTGGCTCCGTCCGGGACGACGGTGCCGAGGTGACGGAGGGCGTCGTCGGTCGTCCGCGCGTCCGCCTTCACGAATCCCTTCGACCAGACGACCGTGTCGAGATCGCTCGTGGCGAGGGCGAATCGCGCGCCGGCTTTCCCGAGCCCGCCGAGGACCGCCTTCACCGTCTCCTGGACGAGGCCGCGCTCTTCGAGCGTGCTCCGGGACGTGTCGACCACCACCAACCAGTTCTTCGGTGCGCCCAACGCCGCGGCCGGCACCTTCGACCAGTCGGGCTTCACGTGGACGACGTCGAACGTGCCTTCCGCCGTCGTTTCCCGGAACGTCTCTCCCGGGTCCTTCGCGTCCACGACGACGTCGTGACCCACCGCCACGTTCGTTCCGTCGAATTCGCGCCGGCCGTTCCACGTGACGGTCATCCGAGGCAAGGTCGCGGAGCCATCGAGCGAACGCGTGCCCTGGACGAACGCGCGGCGCCCGGACCTCGCGTGGAGAGGGACCACGTACCGCAGCGTGACGACTTTGGGAGCCGACGGCTCGATGGGGAAGACACGCATCTTGAACGTCGTGCCGTGCTCCCATTCCACGATCGCGGGGTCCTGCATCGAATCGACGATTTCCTCGTACACCTTCCGCGCCTTCTCGTTCGCGACGAGTTCGCCCTCCACCTTCCGCCCGTCGACCCACATCGCGAGTCCCGTGAGGAGGGCGCCCTCCGGCATCGGGAACCGGAAGGTGCCTTCGAGGGGCACGGTGGCGTCGTTGGCGAAGGTGTGCGTGATCGCGACCTCGGCGACGTCCCCCGTCTGCTTCGCGTCGACCTCGACGTTCTCGAGACGGAGCTTGCCGACTTCGCCGCGCTCCGTCCGCGTCTCCAGCGAACCGACTCCGCCCACGTCGCCGTCGTCCTCGGCCTTCGCGCTCGAAGGATCGACGGGTTCACCCGAAGACATCGCGGCACCGCCCACGCCACCACACGCCACCGCGAGCGCCACCAGTCCCACGAGTCCGAACCGTGCGGGGTTCATCGTGCACCTCCCTTCGCGGAAGCTTCCACATGGATCTTCGCGACGTTGACCGTCTCCTTCACGTCGAACATCCGGTACGGGAACACGTGGCGCGTTTCCGAGGGACCTCCTTCGTCGGAGACGACGACGACTTCGCCGCGCGCTTCCTTGAACGCACCGCTCGCACCGAAGAAGTTCACCTGGACGAGGTAGTCTCCCGGGTCGGCCTCGTGGGCCGTGTAGCTCTCGGGGCCGTAGCCCGTGGTGACGTCGTCGAAGAGCTCTTCGCCACGTGCGCCTTTCCTGTGGCTGAAGAAGACCTTCTCGCCCGAGGGCGAGGTGACCCACAGGTCCACGTCGGTGCGATCCGAGTCCCAGGTCAGGTAGATCTTCAGGTCGTTCGCGACACCTCCGTGGATGCCGAGGGTGCCGAGCACGTCCGAGAGCTCCTGGACGCGTTTCGCGTCGCCCGCCTGGAGCGCGCGACGACGATCGGCCGCCACGATCTGGGAGAGACGTTGACGCGCCGGATACCGCAAGGACTCCGGAGCGTCATCCGCCTTCGCCGTGGCTTCGAACTTCGCGCGGGCTTCGGGTTCGAGCCCCATGCGGGCCTCGACGTCCCCGAGTTCGAACGCGGTGCGCTTGTCGTCCGGTCGCAGGGCCGCCGCCTCGTTCAGTTGTGCTCGGGCGCCTTCGAGATCCCCGGCCTGCTTGAGCACGGTGGCGAGCGCCCGACGAGCTTCGACGTCCTTCGGGAGGAGCTCGACGATGGACGAATACGTACGGCGTGCGCGTGCGCGATCGCCCTGGGCGGCCTCGATGTCCCCGAGTTGGCGCACGGCCACCAGGCTGTACGCGTCGTGTTCGCGCCACGCGGTCGCTTCGGCGTGCGCCTCGTCGAGACGTCCCGCACGCACGAGGGCGTGCACGAGATCGAACCTCGGCTTGCGAAGTTTCGGGTCCGAGGCGATCGCCTTCCGGAGCTCGTCGAACGAGGACTCCGCCGTGGGCTTCGCGCGCGACGGTTCCTCGTCGAGGCCCGTGACCGTGAGGGTCCGTGCCGGTTCGGCGCGGGCGGGCCGCGGGAACGCCGTGGCGAGGACGAGGGTCTGGACGATTCCGAATCCGAACGCGCGGAGAAGCAGGGACGAGGGCATGGCGTCCACGCCGAGGTGCAACGCCGGTGCCACGGATTTTCCGGGCTATTTCGCCTCCGTCCGCGGAAGGCGTGGGGCCCGTCGCACACGCCGTGCGGCAGGTCGGACACGTCCTTCGTTTGCGTCGGGACCCGCGCTCGTGCCAGGGTACGCCCATGCTTTCGAAGGTCACCTCCCGCTTCGGCGCGCACGGGTTCGTGCTCGCCGCCGTCACGTTCGTCGGATGCAACTGCCAGTGCCGCGGAGGCGCGACGGCGAACACCGGAGGCGTCTCGGCGACGCCCGTCGTCGTCACCACGGGCGGAACCGGGTCGAGCACGGGAGGCGGAGTGGTCTCGACGAGTCCGGGTACCGCGTCGTCGCCGAAGGTCCCGTCGCCGGGAACGCCGGCGCCGAATACGTCGACCGCGGGCACCGCCGGAGGATCGGGCTGGGCCACGGGCACGGTCGCTCCCACGCCTCCGCCGAACGTGGGCCGAGGAACGGCCGGTGCGAACGGCGCCGTATCGGACGGCGCCTCACCGCCGCTCGACTCCCACGCCGTGCCCCGTACCGGTGGGGACGTGGCTCCCGGATCCGGGTCCGCCGTCGGTGTGGCCGTCGACGCGGGAGCTCCCTTCGACGGAGGTGCCCGCGGGAACACGTCGCCCACGGGGGCCGTGAAGCCGAAGGACGTCACCCATCCCACGGGGACGAGCCTCGAAACGCCCGGAACCGCCGGCGGCAAGCCGAAGCCGCCGCCGCTCGCACCCACGGCGACGAACGCGCCCACGCGCACGCCGCCCCCGATCAACCAACGCTGACTTTTCCCGAAGGCCCGTCCGTCACCGGTGCTCGGAGTACCGGACCTCGGGGCGCGCGTCGTCCGCGTACGCGCCGAGCGCCTTCACGAGGAAGGTCTCCTCGTCGCCCTCGAGATCGCATCCCGTGGATCGCCGCGCCAGCCCGGTCGCGTAATCGACGCCCACGCCCGAACATCCGTCGTACGCGGCGGTCTGGTTCGCGAGCACGGTACCCGACGGGGAGAGCTTCCAGTTGTCGACGTAAACCACGCGGCGAACGTCCTTCCCCGCCGCGATGGTCTGGAGTGCCGTTCCGTCGGTGGCACCCTCCGCGGCGAACCCGAAGTGCGCGAGCACGGTCTCGTAGACGTCGACGAGGGACACGGTGGTGTTCGTGGTCCCGGGAGTGAACCCGGGGCCGCGGGCGAGGAGGACGACGCGCGCGACGTCCGCCTCCACGCCGGTCCCGTGCCATCGCCCCGTTTCGGTGAGGCGTTCGCCGTGGTCGGAGCCCACGAGGAGGAGGGTGTCGGCGGCGCACCGACCGATGGCAGCGGCGAGGTTCCCGAACGCACGATCCACGTGCGCGATTTCGTGGTCGTAGAGATCGGAGACCGAGGTTCCCGTGAGCGGGACACCGTCGTGACGGGTGCTCGGATCGTGCGGACCGAAGAAGTGCACCCAGACGAACGACGGCCTCGCCACGTCGCTGCCGCAAATCGCGTCGGACGCCGCCTTCGAGGTGGCGTCGTCGTCGCCGTTCCCGCCCTCACCGCGCGTGAGGACGTATTCCTGGAATCCCTCGGAGAACGACGTCTCCGCCGAGAGCATCTTCGAATACCCCTCGTCCACGAAGGCGCGTGTCGACACGCCCGCGTTCCGGAGGCGCGAAGCGAGGTGGCTCTCGGTTCCCCTCTCCGGGAGCGTGTAGAGCCTGCGCGCCGATTCGCGGTTCGAGGCGGAGGTCTCCGAGAGACCGAAATTCCAATCTTCGCCGTAGAGTCGCCAGGGGACGTCACGCGCCCGCCGACCCGTGAACATGCCTCCGAGCGAGATCGTCGTCCACGTCCCGGCGCCGAACGCGTTCGCGAACGTTCGCGAGGTCCTCGCCATGCGCGACAGGACGGGCGTCGTCTTCACGTCGGGATCGAGGATGCCCGTGTGGTCCGGTCGCAGCGTGTCGATGGTCACGAGGACGACGTGGCCCGACGTGGGCGGTCGGACACGGGCGTACCGCGGCGCCGGTCCACGGACGGCGGCGTCCTCCCCGGAGCAGTTCTGGTCGATGCCGTCGCCCGGGACGTCCAGGGCGGTCGGATGCACGGCGGCCGTGAACGGTGCGCAGTCGCCGCCCCCGAAGGAGCCCGAAAATCCGTCGAGGTCGAAGTCCGTCAAGGCGCCGTAGAACGCCGCGTGGGAGCGGAGCGCGAAGGCGGGGGAACTCTCGCCCGCGGCTCGCCGTGCGCCGTCCGGCCACGCGAAGAGGACGACGAACACCACGAACGGGACCGAGAGCCATCCCCGCTCCCGACGCGACGACGGGGGAGACGAACCGGGCGCCAGCGAAACCACGAGCGCCCCCGTGAGCGCGACCTGGAAACCCACCATCGTCAGCGCGAAGCCGCGGTGAAGCGCGACGAGTCCCCCCCGGAGCACGTACGCGAAGCCGAGCACGGCCACCACGACGACGAGCTGCGCCACCCTCCGGAACCGTTCCCGCACCGAACGATGGAGGCACAGGGCGTAGGCCGAACCGAGCGTCGCTCCCACGAGAGGAACGCCGACGAAGATCTGCAGCCGGACGCTCGTGTCGGCGGAGTTTCCGGCCGCGATGCGGAAGAGTCCGTCCGACATCGCGGCGAGCGCCAGGGCGGCGGCTCCCACGGCGCTGGCCGCGGCGACGAACACGGCGGGGCGCGTCCGCGATCCGCCCACCGAGAGTGCGTACGCGGCGACGACGAACACGCTCGTCGACGGGACGAGCAGGAGCGCGCTCCAGACGAACGTCTCGGGTCGGGTGCGGAAACCGACGGACGCGATGCCGAGGACGACGGCGAGCGCACACGCCACGGCCACGAGTCGTCCCGTCTCGTCCAGCGCGACAGAAGGAAGTCGACGGATGCCCACGGCGACGCGAGGATAGCGTCAGGACGTGGCACTGGGAACGAATGGATTCGGTCCCGCTCTCCGATCCGTACACGCCGATGCCCACCGTTCGAACACGAAGGACACGGATACTCCTGCGCATCCTCCGCGCCCTCTCGGTCGCGGCGATGATCGCGTTCGGCGTGCGACACGCCCGTCCGGGGACGGCGAAGTACGCGTCCCTGGTGGGGGTGCCCGCGTCCACCGAGTCCGTCGGGAGGCGACTCCGCGTGACCTTCGTGGGCACCGCGACCTTGCTCTTCGACGACGGCGAGACCGCGTGGATGACGGACGCGTTCTTCGACCGCGTGCGGATGGCCCGCGTGGCCTTCGGCACGATCGCACCCGATCCCGTCCGCGTCCGCGCGACATTGGCCCGTCTCGGGGTCACGAAGCTCGCGGCGGTCGTGCCGATCCATTCGCACTACGATCACGCCCTCGATTCCGCGCTCGTCGCGAACGAGACGGGGGCGCTCCTCGTCGGCTCCCGATCGACCGCGAACCTCGGGAGGGGCGGGGGAGTCGTGGAGTCGCGGATCCGCGTCGTCTCCCACGGCGAGACGCTCGCGTTCGGCCGGTTCAAGGTGACCTTCTTCGTCTCCGAACACAGTCCCGGCGACCACTATCCCGGCACCATCGACGCACCCGTGGTCCCTCCGGCACGCGCGAACGCGTGGAAGACGGGAGAGTGCTACGCCCTCCTCGTCGAACACGACGGTCGTTCGATCCTCGTGAACGGAAGCTCCGGATTCCGGAAGGGCCTCTTCGGGGGTCGCCACGCGGACGTCGTGTATCTCGGCATCGGATCCATCGGACGCCTCGATGCGTCGTTCCGCGAGGATTACTGGAACGAGGTCGTCCGCGCCGTGACGCCCGGACGCGTGTTCGCGATCCATTGGGACGACTTCTTCGTCCCCCTCGACGAACCCCTCGTGCCGCTGCCCTGGATCGCCGACGACATGGACACGACCATGGACTTCCTCCTCGCGAAGGGCGCGTCCGAGCGCGTCGACGTCCGCATTCCGGCGGTGTTCGTCCCGGAGGATCCGTTCGCCGGCCTTCCCTGAAACCCGGACGACGCCGGGCGGAGGCGCGCGGAGGTGCTCAGAGTGCCGGCGTGTTCCAGCCGCCCACGTCGTGCACGAGGGCGTCGGCTTCCTTCGGTCCCCACGCTCCCGGCTCGTACTCGTACATCGGACTGGGACCGTGGAGCACGGGGTCGACGATGGCCCATGCCGCCTCGACGACGTCCTGACGTGCGAACAACGTCGCGTCGCCGAGCATGGCGTCGCCGAGGAGGCGTTCGTAGGCGTCCATGCGCCCTTCGTGCCCTTGCTCCGGACGCTCCACGAGGGAGAGATCGACCATGGACCCCACCATCCGTTCCCCGGGAACCTTCACGCGCGTGCCCAGGGCGATCTGGACGTTCGGATTCAGCCGGAAGCGCAGCGTGTTGCCCATGGCGGGAGCGGCCTCCTTGAACACCACCTGCGGCGGGTTCTTGAGTTCGATGGTCACCTCGGTGACGGTGGCCGCCAGGGACTTGCCCGCGCGCACGAAGAAGGGAACGCCCTCCCATCGCCATGAATCCACGTAGAGACGGAGCGCGGCGTACGTCGCCATGTAGGAGTCCGGGGCGACGCCGGGTTCTTCCCGGTACCCACGGAACTGACCGCGCACCATGTGATCGCAGGAGAGGGGGCGCACCGTGCGGAGGACCTTCGCTTGCTCGTCCCGGATGGCCTCCGAGTACGTGCTCGACGGCGCTTCCATCGCGACGTAGCTCACGATCTGGAGCAGGTGGTTCTGGATGACGTCCCGGATGACGCCCGTCTCGTCGTAGAACTTCCCGCGCCCCTTCACGCCGAAGGACTCGGCCATGGTGATCTGCACGTTCTCCACGAGGTTCCGGTTCAGGAGCGGCTCGAGGAACGCGTTGGCGAACCGGAAGTAGAGGATGTTTTGGACCGCTTCCTTGCCGAGGAAGTGATCGATGCGGAAGATCGCCTCCTCCGGGAAGACCTCGTGCAACGTGGCGTTCAAGGATCGTGCGGAAGCCAGATCGCGCCCGAAGGGCTTTTCGACGACGACCCGGGCGGAGTTCGCGAGGCCGGAGTCCCGGAGACCGTGCACGACCGTCGGGAAGAGGCTCGGTGGGATCGCGAGGTAGTGGAGCGGCCGTTCGGACGGGCCGAGTTCGCGCTTCACCGCCTCGAACGTGCCGGCGTCGGCGTAGTCGCCGTCGACGTACCGGAGTCGCGCCACGAACTTCGCGAAGGTCGCTTCCTCGAAGACGCCCGCGGTCGTGAGGCTCTCACGTGCGCGCTTCACGAGATCGTCCTTGGTCCAACCCGACTTCGCGACGCCGACGACGGGAATCTCGAGACGTCCGCGGCGCACGAGCGCGAAGAGCGCGGGGAAGATCTTCTTGTAGGCGAGGTCGCCCGTGGCCCCGAAGAACACGAGCGCGTCCGAAGGTCGTCGATCCATGGGCCGGGAGCGTATCCCGAACCCGCGCTCAGAACGCGACCTTCGCTCCGACCTGGAACCACCGTGGCGCGTTCGGCCGCGCACCGTAGGGCCTCCGCGAGACGATGGCGCGGGTGTCGGTCAGGTTCCGGAGGTTCGCGTAGATCGAGAGGGGACCCACGACGCGCACGCTCGTGCTGGCGTCGAGGAGGAACATCTCGTCGGTGTGGAGCGCCTCGTCGAGGGGACCGCTCCCCGCGATCTCGCGCATCTTCGAGACGTACGTCGCCGCGAGGGCGAACGAAGCCCGCTCGATCTCGACGGCGGCCGTGGCGCCGAGTTGGTGCTGCGGGACGTACGGCATCTCGTCCCCGGCGGCGACGGCGCCGAAGATCGGATCCTCGGAGGTGAAGGCGTCGTCGAAGTTCGCCTTCGTGAACGTGTAGGAGAGGGAGAGCGGGAACCGGACCTTCCCGAGCCGAGCTTCGTGTTCGGCGAACGCTTCCACACCCCGGATGGTCGCCCTGCCGGCGTCGAACTGGCGATCGAGGTTCGCCTCGACGCAACCGCTCGAGAGGGTGCACACGTCGGTGAGGTTCGAGTAGTCGTTCACGAAGCCGATCACCTCGATCCGCGAACGGCCCCGGGCCACCCGCACTCCGCCCTCGTAGTTGACGCTCGCTTCGGCGGGCGTCGTCCGCGAAGGACCGGGCGTGGGCGGGCTGAAGCCCTTGTGCACCCCTGCGAGCACGCCGACGTCGTCCGTGATGCCGACATACGCGCCCACCCCCGGCACGAACGCCTGGAGGATCCTACCGGTCTCCGCGCCGGTGGACCTTTCCACGTACCGCGACTGGATCGCCTCGAACCTCACGCCGGGCGTGAGCGTGACGCGCTTCCACGTCACGGCGTCCGTCGCGTGCATGGCCAAGGCGTGGGTGCTCGCCTCGTTGTACGCGGTGACGACCGTGGGCGTTCCTGCCGGGAGGAGCGCGCCTCCGTCGACCACGAATCCGTCCTCGGAGTGCCGCCGTTCGATGCGGTCGTAGTGCAATCGCACGCCGTATTCGACCCGGTGGCGGAGCGGGCCGGACGACCCGTCCCAGCGGGCGACGGATTGGACGCCTTGGGACACGAACGTGCGCGCATTGGGGCCGACGAGCAGCGTCTCCCCCGGCGACGAGCTCCGACCTTCGCCCCGGAGGAGCGACGCGTAGATGGCGTTCCGCGCGCTGTTCGGGTTCTGGGTGACGTCGAAGACGTCCGCGCCCTGGAACCGGTTCACCTTCCGCCAGGACCTGTCGAGATCGTTCCGGTACGCGGTCGTGCTGAGCGTGAAGCGCGGCGAGAATTCGGCGACGTGCGAGAGCGCCACGGCCGTCCGCGTCCAGTGCATGCGATCGAGCTGGGTGGCCGCGTACCGCGCGTAGGGATCCGCGCGGAAGTCGGCGTCCGTCAGGCCGACGTACGTCTCGTTCGACGCCTCGTTGGAGAAGGTGAACTTCGCGTGGAACGTGTTCCGCACCTTCGCCTCGGGATCGAGGGTGTACCGCGCTTTGAACATCGCCTCGTTCCGGTACGAGCCCGTGTCGGCCCCGCTCGGCAGACGCTTGAAGCCGTCGTTCGCCACGTGGAGTGCCTCGCCCACGAATCCGAGCTTCTCGTCCCCGGAACCGAACGTGCCGTGGAACTTGCGGTACCCGAACTGACCGCCGGAGACGTCCACGGACCCGCCGCTGCCCGAAGGTACGGGACGCGTCACGAGGTCGATGGCGCCGCCGATGGTCTGCGGTCCGTACACGATGGCGCCCGGACCCTTCACGACCTTCACCTGCGTCATGCGGGTCATCATGGGGAAGTAGTACGCCGCGGGAGCGGAGTAGGGCGCGGGACCGAAGAGGACGCCGTCCTCCATCAACGTGATCTTCTTGGAACGGTCCGGGTTCACGCCACGCATGCCGATGTTCGGACGGAGCCCGATGCCGTCCTCGACGCGGCCGTACACGCCGGGGATCGCGGCGAGGATGGCTTGGGGATCGTCGTATTCGAACCGTTCGAGCTGCTTCCGGCCGACGACGTGCACGGAGCCCGCCGTCTTGGCGATGCGCGTGCCGACCACGCTCACGTCCTCGGCCGACGGCGGCGGCGGGGGCGGGGGCGGCTCCGGAGTCGCGGCATCGTCGGCGGAGGCGACGGCGGGAACGAGCATCGCGAGGGCGACGACGAGGGGGCGACCCACGCGGGACGTCATCCGACGGGCCTCACGTGGGGGGGCGCGGACGAGGGCGCCTCCAGGATCCAGTCGGCCTTGCCGAGAGAATCGTGGACGCGGGCGAGGTCCACCGATTCGTCGACGAGGGGCGCCACGGGCCGCCCGTTGAGGGAAGCGAGAGCCCGCACGTGGACTTCCACGGGACCTGCGCCCGCGGCTTCGAACTCGTCGCGGACATGGTGGGCGAGTTGGAGGATCAAGTCCGGTTGGGACGCCATCTCCCGCTCCTGGAGCGGCGTGAGGTAGCGCGACGGCGACACGTGCCGTTCCCTCCCCGAACGATCGCGGACGACGAAGGTCACCGTCGCGTTCTTCTCGCGGACCATGACACGCCACGAGAAACGCATTCCCTGTTCGTGCCATCGCACGTCGCCCCCGTAGGCGAGGAAGCGGAGGGGAAGGGCGATCTGCACGGCGGCGTACGCGACGAGGAGCGCCTTCGCCCGAGGGCGGAGGGCCGGCGCTCCGAGCGACGGAGACGGGGAGGCCGGGGCAGGTGTCCCGCGTCGCGCCAGGAGGCGTCTCGCGACGAACGCGAAGACCGACCGAGGCCACGACGCGTCGAAGAACACGAGGGCCGACACGACCATGATCACGGGGAACATCCCGATGGGAAACAGCGTGCGTGTCACCACGTGGAACAGGATCACCACGGCGTAGGCGTACGGACGCGTGCGCCTCGCCAGGAGGAACCACGGGGCCGTCGTGTCGAAGAGAAATCCGGCCCAACTCATGGCGAGCGGAACGCCTTCCCAGGTGAACGCCGTGCCGAGGAGGGGGACGTGCGTGCGCGAACCGAGCCAGATGCGGAGAGGCTCGGCGTGCACGAGCCAGTCGCCTTGGGCCTTGGCGAGGCCGGCGAACGTGTAGACGACCGCGACCTGGAACCGGAACAGACCGAGCCACGCGGTGGCGACGGTCCCGATCCGACGCCCCGTCCTCCACGCGTCCACCGACCACGCGCCGTGGGCGGGGGAAGCCGCGAGGATCCCCGCGAGCAACGTCGCGAGATAGTAGTGATTGAGGTACGTCGCGACGTCCACGAGCTGCAGGTACGCGAAGCCGATCGCGAAGAGCGGTGCCGTGATCCGGAACCATGCACCGGCGGCGACGGCCAACGCGAGCCCGAGGAGCACCACGAAGAGCGCGCGCATCGCGGAACCCCCGAGGACCGGCAACCAGCCGAAGCCCCAGTACCGGAAGTGGAACGTGGGCGCGACGAAGAAGGTCTCCACCCACCCGTAGGCGAGGAAGCGTCCGAGGCTCACGGCCATCGTGAGACCGAAGAGGACGCGGAAGGTGGCCAGCCACGCGACGTCCGAACGGCCGGCGAGCCATCGGTCAATCATTGTCGCCCTCGGAGGCTTTCGGCAGTTCGAGATCGAGGATGGAGACGAATTCGGTCTTGAGCGGGTCGGTCAACGCGCGGAGGGCCGCGTGCGCGGCCGCGACGCGATCGGGCGTCGTCCGGATCGCGTCGTCGAGGGGTACGTCGATCGCGTCGAGGGCGATCTCGGCGCCGCGGAGGGCCGCGATCATGCGCGTCGCGAGGTCGCCCGCGCCCACGGCCACGAGCCAATCGTCGAAGCCGAACCCGGCGCCGTTCTCGCCGCAGCCCTGGAAGAGTCGTCGGAATCCTCGGTAATTCGCGCGTACGTGGGCCGTCGACGTCCGCGCGAACCGGGACTCGACCGCCTCGGGGCACGTGCTTCCCGTCGTGCACTCGACGTAGCCGAGGGGACGACCGAGCTTGAGATCCTTGGTCTCCTTCTCGACGTAGAAGAGCGCCATCGTGAGCGCGTCGAACGCCGCCTGCTGCGTCGCGAAGGTGCGGCTCCCCGATCCCGCCCGCGCGAGCTCGCCGACGAAGTCGCCGCCGGCCGGTGACCACGCGGCCACGAGCCGTCCCGCCGCGTTCCGGACGTCCCTCGCGACCGCCGCGGCGTAGCTGCGCTTGCGCGTCGCGCGTTCGGGCGCCCCCAGGCTCGTCCACGTGACACCCGTGGTCCCGTTGATGGGCGAGAAGCGGGAGCAGTCGTTGTCGTCGCCGGGAAAGAAGAGGAGGTACTCGAGCGCGCCGAGGCCGCGTCCGTTCACGAGGGACGACCCGAACGACGCATCCGCGTAGCTCTTCGCGACGAGCTGTTCCTCGATGCGGCAGCGGCTCACCGACGGGAATGCGTACACGACGTCCCGCAGATCCTGACCCCCGGGTTCTCCGGCGTGGGCCGCGGGACCGACGCGGAAGAGCTCCGCCTCCTGCCACACGTCCATCGCCCTCCGCCACGCCTCCTCGACCGCGGACTGCGTGACCGCGTCCGGGGCGGCGTCGTGGGCCGTGGCGGCGGACTCGAGGACCTTCGCCTCCACCTCGAACGCCTCGAACCTCCCGAGGGCGCACGTGGCGATGGCCGTGAGCAGACGTTCCTTCGTGAAGGCGTCGTCGGGAGGTGGAGGGACGTCGACCGGCGGGAGCGCGGTCGGGACGGGACTCGTCGGCGGCGCCGCTCCGTCGTCCCGCCCCGTGTACACGTTCTCGTGGGGCGCGCCCCTTTCGGCACGCGACCGCCGCCTCGGATCGCGGCGATCGCGATGGCAGCCACGCGCCCGGAGACGGAACGGGGGAAGGAGAACGGCACGGGGCGGGAATGGGAAGGCACGGAGGGGCTCGTCGGCTCGCGGTCAGTTCGTGACGGGCATCCAGAGGAACGACGCTTGGTCCGCCGTCGCCGTCACGCCGGCGTCGGCGTTCGCCGTGATTCCACCGCGGATGCCGACCACGGCGACGTGTTTGCCGTCCGGGGCCACGGCGCCGCTCCAGAACATGTGCGCCGCACGACCCGTGGCGGGGCCTCCGAGATCGAAGAGCCGCACGCCGTCCGGGTTGTACGTCCCGTCGAGCGCGCCGTCGGCACCGAGGACGGCGAGGGCCGCGAACTGCGAGAGCGTGCCGCCGTCGGGGTTCGTCTTCGCCGGCGACGCGCCACCGAGCAGCACGATCCGCTGATCGGGAAGGACGACGAGGGCGCGCGAGTTCGCCGGCTGATCGTTCACGCCGAAGAACACGTGGCCCGCGTCGCCGTAGGTCGTGTCGACGGTGCCCGAGGCCGTGAGGCGGAGCGAAATCCACCCGATCGCCGGTTGCGCCGCGTTCTCCTTGCCGTAGCCCGTCGTCACGAACTTCGTGCCCTGGAGCGCGGCGCCGTAGGCCTCCGCGGATCCGTTCGAGGCCAGACCGGGAACTCCCGTCTCCGGGAAGAACACGCCGCCCGTACCGAACGAGGTGTCGAGCGCGCCGGAGGCGGTGATCTTCACGAGCAACGGCTTCTGACCGTTCACGTTCGAGTAGCCCGCGATCACCGCCGTGCCGTCGGCGAGGATCGTCGGCGTGCGGGGAGAGACGTTCGTGTCGAGTCCGAGCGAGAAGATGCCACCGGCACCGAAGCTGGTGACGAGATCGCCGTTCGAGGCCGCGAGGCGGAGTACCGCGAGTTCGTTCCGGATCGTTCCGCCGTCGGGCGTGCCCGCGTCGCCGAGATCGGCCTTGCGTGCACCGACCACGAGCAGGTCGCCGTTCGCGTACGCCGCGAGGCCGTACTGATCGCCGGCCACGCCGTCGTCGAGCGCGAACCGCTTCACGCCGGCCGTACCGAACGTCGCGTCCGGCGATCCGTCCGGATCGAATCGCAGGACGACGATGTCCCGGGCCGGATCGTTCGCCGCGCCGTGTTCGACCTTGCCGGCGATCACGATCTTGGTCCCCTGCATCACGATGCCGCGCGCGACTTCGCCCGAGCCCGCGACCGCGAGGTTCGTCACCACGGCGCCGTTCGTCCCGAACGCGGTGTCGAGGGCGCCGGTCGGGAGGATCTTCACGAGGAGCGTCGCGAAGTCGTCGCTTCCCGCCGCGACGGCGATCTGACCGGTCGCGTACACGTTGCCCTGGGCGTCCACCGTCACGGCGTAGAGCCGGGTCGAACGCGTGACGTCCAGCGTGGGGAACCTGACGTCGAGGGCCACGCCGGCATCGGTCGCCGAGTCCGGCACCGCGGCGTCGGAGCCCGCGTCGGTGACGGCGGAGTCCGTCGTGGTGCCGCCGTCCGTGGCCGTGGCGTCCGTCGTGGTCCCGGCGTCGAGCACGCTCCCGTCCGTGCCGCCGTCCGATGCGCCGTCCGTCGCGTCGCTGCATCCGGCCACGGGAGCGAACGCCGCGAAGCCGGCAAGGAGGGCGAAGGTCGGGCCGAGTGTCCAGCGAGTCACGACGAAAGAGCGTGTCATTTTGAGCGTCTCCGCATTTTTGATATTGAAAGTAGTTATCAAGTTCATTGGAAAATGGCACGTCGACGCGCGCACTGTCAAGGCGTCCCCGTCACCAGAGGCCTTGAATTTCCCTGCGAAACGCATGTTCGCCGTCGGTCGTTTCCGACAGGCGTCGCCTTCGCCCTTGTTTTCGCGAGTCGGCGCGCGTTCGTTCGAGCGTCGGCGGGACGCGACGCCCCGAAGGCGCGCCCTTCGACCTGCGTCGGTCGGTGCTCAGGAACAGGGGTCGCCGCCGGGGCCCGCGAGGGCGGCGCGGAGACGTGGCGGCAACGCACACGCCTTCCGGGTCGCGGTCGACACCGACACGTGGTGCGTCGCGCCTCGCGCGACGAGCGACCCTACGGCGTCGTTGCGGAGAACGCGATGGGTGAGCGCGAACGATCGTTCCTTCGTGGATGCGACCTCGAGGACGACGCGGATCGCGTCGCCGAACCGGAGCGGGCTCTGCATGTCCGTCTCGGCGTGGACGAGCGGCAGGATGACGTCGCCGCCGGCGAGGAGTTCGGGGAGCGGCATGCCGATGGTCGCGAGCCAATCGGCGTAGGCGTCGTGGACGTGGCCGAGCAGCGTGGGTACCGACACGAGTCCGTAGGCGTCGACGTCCTGGAATCGGACGGACGTGGACCAGGTGTGGAGGATGCGCGTCACGTCCATGGGGAATCTTCCTGCGCCCTCGGGGCGGCCTGGGGTCGACCGATGTCGGAATACCGCAGGGACAACTCGGCGCGTCGGGGTTTGTGCGGTGGTCCCGCCCACGTCGGCCATTCGCGTTCGAGCATGTAGCGCGTGGGACGTGCGGACGTCGGCAACGTCGTCGTCGCCGCGTGGTGGAGGCGCTCGCACGCGTCGGGAGGGACGGCGCGTCCCACCACGAGGAGAGCCACGGCACCGCCGCGTCGCGCGTCGGCGATCCCGAACGCGACGACGTGCGCCCCGGGAACGACTCCCGTGAGAGCGACCTCCACGTTCCGTGGATGCACCTTGTAGCCCGAGACGATGACGACGTCGTCCCGGCGTCCGACGACGTGGAGCCTCCCGTGCTCGTCGAGCCAGCCTTCGTCTTGCGTGACGATTCGGCGTACGCCGGCGCCATTCCGCGTGTTCGCGCCGCCGACACGGCAAGCGACCGTCGGGCCCGAAACGCGGATCCGTCCGGTCGTTCCGGCCCGGACTTCGATTCCGTCGTCGTCCACGACGTCGATGGACGACCCTTCGAGGGCCCGCCCGACGTTCCCGTCGTCGTGCGCGGCGTCGATGGCGTCCTGCAGCGCGACCTGGGACGCCGTCTCCGTGAGACCGTACGTCGTCCGGACGGGGATGCCCCGGGCGCGGGCTTCGCGGACGAGGTCCGGATCGACGGGGCCGCCGCCGACGACCACGGCGTCGAGTCCGCCGTGGTCCCGGAGTCGTCCGGTTCCGGTCGTCGACGTCAGGAGATCGAACAGCGTGGCAGGCACGATCGACCACCGTCGAACCCCGTGGCGAACGGTGGCGTCCACGAGGGACGCGACGTCGCCGTGCGGAACGACGACCACGGGAGTCCCCTCGTGGTGCGCGCGCGTGAGGACGGAGAGTCCTCCCACGTGGGCGAGGGGGAGGGTCGTGATCGCGGGAGCGTGCCGGTCCCCGAGTCGTGACCGCGTGGCTTCCGCACTCGCCCGGAACGCGTCGAAGGAGAGGACGACCGGGCGCGGTTCGCCCGTGGTGCCCGACGTGAACAGGGTCACGGACGCGGGAGCGTCCGTCGAAGTCGCCTCGACGAACGTGCCGCCCTCCTGCAGCCACGTGCGTACGCGTTCGCGATCGAGTTCGACGGCACCGGCGGCGGCGATTCGTGCGCGACGATCGTCGGGGCCCCACGCCGGGTGCAACGGGAGGAACGACACCCGACGCTGGAGCGCGGCGAGGACCATGGCACACCCGACCGCGGACCGGTCCACTTCGAACGCGACGGGTGTCGAGGGAGGGACGTCTTCGTCGTGGCGCCATCGCAGGAGCCCGCACGCGACGCGATGGATGTCCGCGTCGTCGAGCTTCTCGCCCTCCGCGCCGACGATCACCGCGCGGCTCACGGGGCACCCAGGGCCGAGGCTCGCGGCGGCGTCTCGAGGGCCCGCGCGACCCACGCCGCTCCGCGGGCGCCAAGAGGTCCGTCGAACATGTGGGTCACGACGACGTCGAGGCCGGAGTCGCGGGCCTCCTCGGCCAACCGAAGGGCGCCGACGAGTCCGCCCTGGAGAGCGGGCTTCACGATCGCGACCTCGAGCGCCGGAGGACGGGAACGTCCGAGGAGGTGACGTCGAACCGTGGGATCGGACAAGGATTCGTCCGCGGCGAGGGGGACGGGGGACGTGCGTGCCGCCTCCCATGCCACGGGTGGAAAGGGCTCCTCGAGGTATTCCGGTCGCATGGACACGAAACGCGACAGGGACCGATCGGCCGCACGGGGATCGAGACGGCCGTTCGCGTCGAGGCGAATCCTTTCGTCCGATCCGAGGCGTGCGACGAGACGGCCGAGCGAGTCGTCGAGGGCGCCGTCGGTGCCGCCGTCCACTTTCACCTTGAAGCGTGTCGCTCCCGACGCCCGCGCGCGCTCGAGGACGCGGAGGGCGGCGGGGCCGTCGGGCGGCGATGGGAGGAGCACGCTCGCGCCCACACGCGCTCCGTGGGGGCGTTTGCCGAGCAGCGTCCACGGCGCCACCGACGCCCAGAGCGACCACGCGTGGAGGAGGGCGCTCTCCACGGCGAAGAAGGCCGTCGGTACCGCGAGACGGGAAGGCTCCCGCCGTTCGAACGCCTTCCGGACGGCGTCTTCGAGCAGTCCCGACGGCCGGAGACCCACGAGAGCCTCCGCGAGTTCGGTCGCCACGTCCACGGACTCGGATGCCGACTCGCGCGAGTAGCCCGGCATCGGTGCGGCGTCGGCCGTGCCGAGGACACCGTCCGGACCTTCGACGACGACGCGGACCCCAGGACGGGTCGCCAGGGATTCCGAGGCATCGCCCGGGTCGACGGACGTCGGTACGTCGATCGCGAGAACCTCGGCGCGAACGACCCGGAACGTCATGGTCGGACGAAGGGCAGCGACGTCGACGACACGGCGATCCCCGCCGCGAGGCACGTCGCATGCACGAGGGCGAGCCGCGCCGTCCGGGACAAGAGCTCGTTGAAGCCGCGTCCCTCCGCCTTCCGTACCTCGGTGCGCAGGCCGAGTGCGAAGGGGAGGGTCGCCACGGGAAGGAGGAGCGCCAGGTCCAGGATCCCGTGGCGCGACGCGAGCGCGAGCGCGACCGGGATCGCGTAGGCGACCGCGAGTCCCACGTCGAACTCGGCCAGCCCGAAGCGGCGCCCGAAGCGCACCACGAGCGTTCGTTTCGCGGCCTTCCGATCGCCCTCCACGTCCCGCACGTTGTTGAGGACGAGCACCAGGGTCGCCAGGACACCGACGGGGATCGCCGCGACGAACGACCAGGGCCCCGGTGTCGCGCCGCACACGACGAGGGTGCCGAGGACCGCCACCGGTCCGAAGAACACGAACACGAACACGTCCCCGAGGCCGTTGTAGCCGAGCGGCCACGGGCCACCCGTGTAGAGGATTCCGGAGAGGATCGAGGCCACGCCGATGGCCACGATCCCGGGGTCCTCCCCACGTCGCGAGGCGCACGCCCACGAGAGCCGCACACGCGAACGCCACGACCATGGCGACGCGACGGTCGTCGCCCCGAGCAGACCGCTCGCGACGACCCGGACGTCGGCCGGGGCCTTTCGGGATCCGTCGGCGCCTTTCTCGGCGTCGAACACGTCGTTGGCGAGGTTCGTCCCGATCTGGAGGAACACGGCCCCCGCGAGCGCGAACGCGATCGCGATCCACCGCACGCTCCCCGGCGGACACGTGGTCAGGATTCCGGCCGCCACCGCCACGGGAGCGACGGCGAGAAGCAGCGTCTTCGGTCGCGTCGCGAGTGCGAGTGCCCCGACGAAGGTCACGGCAACCTCTTGAACCGTTCGAAGCGTGGTCGGCGTTTCTCGAGGAACGCGCGCTTGCCCTCCTGACCCTCCTCCGACAGGTAGTAGAGGAGGGTCGCGTTTCCCGCGAACTCCTGGAGGCCCGCCTGGCCGTCGCAGTCCGCGTTGAGCGCGGACTTGAGGAACCGCAGCGCCATGGGGCTCTGGTGGAGGATCTCGCGGCACCAGGCGAGGGTCTCGGTCTCGAGCTCGCGGATCGGGACCACACGGTTCACGAGGCCCATCTCGAGTGCGGCCTTGGCGTCGTACTGACGGCACAAGAACCAGATCTCCCGTGCCTTCTTCTGGCCCACGATGCGCGCCATGTACGCCGCGCCGTAGCCGCCGTCGAAGCTGCCGACTTTCGGGCCCGTCTGACCGAAGCGCGCGTTGTCCGCGGCGATGGTGAGATCGCACACCATGTGCAGCACGTGCCCGCCACCGATCGCGAAGCCGGCGACGCTGGCGATGACCGGCTTGGGGAGCGTCCGGATCTGACGCTGGAGATCGAGGACGTTCAGGCGCGGGACGCCGTCCGACCCGACGTAGCCGCCTTCGCCACGCACGCGTTGATCCCCGCCGGAACAGAAGGCGTCGTCCCCCTCTCCGCGGAGGACGACGACGCCCACGGTCGGGTCTTCGCGCGCGTCCTCGAAGGCGTGCATCATCTCGCGCACCGTGCGAGGCCGGAACGCGTTCCGGACCTCGGGACGACGGATCGTCACACGCGCGACGCGTCCGAGGGACGCGCCGTCGTCGGCGAAGAGCTCCACTTTCTCGTATCGGATGTCCTCGAACCCCGAGTCGGGGACGACGGTGAACTCATTCGGCGTGGGCATGGGAGGTGGCTTTCCGGGGTGAGAGGATTCGTGGAAGGGGACGGGTCGCGGCGAGGACCACCGCCGCCACGGCGTCGGGTCGCGCGAGGACGACGTCGTGTCCGGCCTCCGGGACCACGTGGACGGTGACGTTCGGAAGTCCCTCGAAGGTGCGGCTCAGGGCGACGTAGGGTGCATCGTGCGCTCCGACCATCACGTGCGTCGGCACTCCGGCCGCACGGACGGCGTCCATCGTCCTCCCCCAACGGCCGAGACCCGCGTGGAGGAGGGAGCACGCGAGGCCCTTCGGCGTGTTCGCGAGGCGCGATCGTCGACGTTCCGCGCGGACGGCCTCCGGGAGGGAGCGTTCGAAGGCGAGAGGGCGGGCCTCCCAATGGGCGGAACTCTGCTCGACCGTCCTCTCGAGGAATTCTCCGGCGAGGACGCCGTCGGAACGTCGTCGCGCCACGCTGTTCCTCGCCGTCGAGTCCCGGATGGGCTCCCACGAGCACGAGCGCGCGGACGCGATCGCGCGCGCGCCGCGCGATCTCCGCGGCGTACCGTGCACCGAGCGAATAGCCGACGAGGATCGAGTCCCGCGGCAACGCCACGCTCTCGTCGTGGAGGAACGCGTCGAGGGCGCCTGCGTCGATGCCCGAATCGTCGGGACCGTGCCACGGCAGCGTGGGGCGCCGCACGATGGCTCCTTCGCCGAGCTTCGCGAGGAGCGTGTCCCATTGGGCCGGTCCGGAGAAGAAGCCGTGGTAGAGCGTCGCGCGCGTCGGCCGGTCGTCCGTGGACGCGACGAACACGTGCGCGCGGGAGGGGCCGTCGGTCGCCGGGTCCCCGCCGCCCGCGAGTCGCGCGGAAAGTGCGTCCCCCGTCGGCCACGGTCGCCACGGGCAACCCGCAGCGCGGACCACGGACGCGATGTCCACGTCGACCGGAGTCGTGAACAGGCGATCGAACGTTTCCCGCGCGACGACTCCCCGGGCGACGGGGAGGGCGTCGAAGATGCGACCTCCTCCGTTGTCGACCACGACGAAGCGGAGCCGTCCCTCGGCCAGACGGAGGAGGTGTCGATCCCGCGTCGTGGCGGAACGCCACGTCGCCCACGATGGCCGTCACGGGTTCGGGTCCGGCGGAGGCGACACCGGCCGCGAAGGCGAGCCATCCGTCGATGCCCGCTCACCCCGCGTTGGTGGACGACGACCAGGGACTTCGCGGACGGAGGAACGGCGGCGTCGAAGTCCCGGACAGGCATGCCGTTGCCGAGGAGGAGCCGGAGCCGGACTCGAGGGACGCGAACACGCGTCGGCAGACGTCGTGGCCGTCGAACGTCGCGGTCGTCGGACGTCGCGGGCGTCCCGCGGTCGGTCGACGTTTCCGCCGGCCCCGGAGCGAAGTCTCCACGGACAGGGCGAGCATCCCGGCCACGCGGGCGAGCAGCTCCGCAGGGTCGCCGACGACGACCTCCGTCGCGGTTCCGGGCGGATCGTGCCACGCGCCGGACGAGAGCACGACGCGGCGCGCCCCGTCCCTCAACCACTCCTCGACGCCGAACCCCGACGGCATCGCGCCGAGTTGGATCACGAGGTCTGGGGACTCCGACGCGCGCAGTTCGGCGAAGTTCCGGAGGACCGGGATGCCGTCCGTGCCGTGGCGAAGTTGACTCGTGGCGTCCGCGACGAGCGGAAAGCCCGAGGCGAGGACGAACCGTTCGACCGCACGCCGAAGCAGGGGTGCGTCGACCCACGGCGGCATGGGCCCTGCGAGCACGACCCCGCGTCGCGCCGAACGCACGCGATCGACGAAGGCGCGTCGAGCGTCCACGCTCGCGAGGACCTCCGGAGCGAAGGCACGTGGGCCTCCTCGTGCGAGGAGCTCCGCGACTCGCGCTTCCCAGGTCTCCGGCGGCGCGTCCCCGCGCATTTGCGGTTCCAGGGGCTTCGCGAAGCGCGCGTTCAGGTGGACGGCGCCTGGTGCGGGAGACCGGGTCGCGAGGACGCATTGGGCCGCCACTCGCATGGCGTGTTCGAACGACGTCGCGTCCGGGAGTCCGAGCTCGGCGGAGTGCCGCACGTGCGCTCCGAAAAGCTTCGTCTGGTCGATGGTCTGCGGTGCGTGGACGTCCTGGGCGTGCCACGGCCGGTCGGCGGTGACGACCAGCATCGGAGTCTCGCTCGCGGTCGCCTCGATCACGGCGGGGAAGAAGTGGGCGGGAGCGGTCCCGGACGTGGAGAGGACCACGGACGCCGTGCCCGTCCGCTTCGCGCGCCCCAACGCGAAGAATGCCGCGGAGCGTTCGTCCACGATCACGTCGACGTCGAGGCCCTCCTCTTCCTCGAACGCCAGCGCGAGGGGCGTCGAGCGGGAACCCGGACACACGACGGCGTGGCGGACGCCCGCCGTGACGAGCGCGCGCGCGACGAGCCTGGACCACGCCACGTGGAGATTGGAACGATCCTCGTTCATGGTGGTCCGTGGTCGAAGAGGGCCGTGGCCGTCCGCATCTTCAGGGTGGTCTCGTCGAACTCCTCGGACGGGGACGACCCCCGCACGATGCCGGCCCCCGCGAAGAACGAGACCTCGGTCCCTCGCGTCAGGAACGAGCGCAGGGCCACGGCGAACTCCCCGCGTCCGTCGCCGTCGAAGACGCCGACCGGTCCCGCGTAGAGCCCGCGCCCGAGCGCTTCGTTCTCCCGCAACCACGCCGCCGACGTGCCACGCGGGAACCCCGACGTCGCCGCCGTGGGATGCAGTGCGTGGACGAGGTCGAGGACGCGCACGCCTGGATTCGCCACCGCCCGGATTTCGGTCGCGAGATGCGCCGACGCTCCGTGCTCACGAACGGACGGTCCGCGGCGTTCGATCGCGGTCGCGACGGGTCCGAGGGCTTCGACGATGCCTCGCACCACGAGGCCGTGCTCCACCCGATCCTTCGCGGATCCCGACAGTTCGCCTCGGTCGGCGACCGGCCGCGTTCCCGCCACCGCCTCGGTGGCCACGCGGAGGTCCGCGCCGAGGCGAACGAGCCATTCGGGCGCGGCGCCGGCGAACGTCGCACCGTCGCGCTCCACGTGGAAGATCACGCCCCCCGAACGGTCGTTCGCCAGACGTCGCACGAGTTCCGCGGTGTCGACGACGTGGTCCACACGCTCGGTGCGTCGGCGGGCGACGACCACCTTCGCGAAGGTCGCGTCGACGTCGCTCATCGCGAGGAGCGCGCGGCGGACCCGCGTTTCGAAGTCGACGCGGGCCGGCGGAGCGTCCCCGGACGGTCCACGCCACGACGCCGTGGGCACCGTTCGCGACGTACCGTTTCCGAGGGCATCCGCGACGGCGCCGGAGATCCCCGTGGACGACGTCGAGGGACTCGGAGGAACCCTCGGCGACGGTCCGACGGAGTTCGTAGCCGTCCCCCGGTCCGAGCGAGGGACCACTCGGGGACGATACGGCGCCTCGCCCGAGCTCGCCCCAGGTGGAGTCGGTCGGGCACGTGGCGTCGAACGGGAACGCCGCGAACGCGACGGGGCGCACGCGCGCTCCACGACGAAGTCATCGCCCCGAGGAACGCCTCGGCGCGGGCCACGGCCTCCCGTTGGTGGAGGGGATCGGAGAGCGACGTCGCCATCCACGCCGCGCCACGACCGGCGACGGCGTAGGTTCCTCCACGGCGCCGACCGTCGAACGAGAACGAAGGACCTCCGGAGACTCCGGTCCTCGCGAGCACGTCGAAGAAGCGTGCGAACACCGTCGCGTCGTCCCCTCCGGCCGCCACGTCGCACGTGAACGTCGCGGCGGTCACGGGCGCACTCCGCTCTCGGCTCCCGACGACTCCGACGACGAGCCCGGCTTCACACCCACGAAGAGCGTGGCCGCACCGAAGGCGAGCGCGCGCGTCTCCACGACCTCGACGCCCGACGTCGCCATGGTCGCGGCGAACTCTTCCGCCGGCGGGAAGGCGGCGATGGACCGTTCGAGGTACCGGTACTCCCGTGCTCCCGAGAGCCACGCTCCGATGCGGGGAACGACGTCGTGGACGTGCCACCGCGCGATCCTTCCGAGGAAGCGCCCGCGAGGTTCGGTGAGTTCGAGCACGACGACGCGGCCTCCCGGTCTCACGACACGTGCCATCTCCCGGAGCGCGCGGGGCCGGTCCTTCACGTTCCGGATGCCGAACGCGATCGTCACGCCGTCGAAGGAGGCGTCGTCCGCGTCGATGGCCTCGGCGCTCCCCCGCGCGAGTCGGACCCTGGAAGCGAGACCATGGGCGCCGATCTTCGCGCGGCCGACGTCGAGCATCCGGTCCGAGGGATCCGTCCCGAGCACGCGCGCGCCCGGGGTGCGCGCCGCCACGGCGAGAGCGACGTCGGCCGTCCCGGTCGCGAGATCCAGGACCTCGCAGGAGCCGTGGAGTCCGAGACGCGACACCGCCAGGCGTCGCCAGCGCACGTCCGTGCCGAAGGACATGACGCGATTCACGAAATCGTAGCGATCCGCGATGGCGTCGAACATGGACCCCGTCCCGAGATCCGAACCGTCCCGCTCGTTCACGTCTCCCTCCAACCGTCGACGCGCGCGAGGTCACGGAGGACGCCCTCGAGTTCCGCCGGACGGAGCGCCTGGGGACCGTCGCTCGACGCCGCCTCGGGCGCGTCATGAACCTCGACGACGAGCCCGTGGGCACCCGCGGCGAGCCCGGCCCGCGCCATGGGCCGCACGAGTTCTCGACGTCCGGTCCCGTGGGAGGGGTCCACGAAGGTCGGCAGTCCGTGGACGCGCGCGAGGAGGGCCACGGTCCCGAGGTCGAGCAGGTTGCGCGTGCCGCCGTCGAAGCCACGCACGCCGCGTTCGCAGAACACGACGAACGGGCACCCGCTCGTGTGGAGGTGCTCCGCGGCGAGGAGCCACTCGTCCACCGTCGCGGCCGCCGCACGCTTGAGGAGCGCGGGACGTTTCGTCCGCCCGACGGCACGGAGCAGCGCGAAGTTCGACATGTTGCGGGATCCCACCTGGACGAGATCGGCCACGTCCGCGACGTCGTCGACGTGGGTCTCGGAGAGCGCTTCGGTCACGACGGCCATCCCGTGCCTGCGTGCGGCGTCGCGGAGCCATCCGAGGGCGGAGGCGCCGTGACCCTGGAACGCGTGAGGGGAGGTCCTCGGCTTGAACGCGCCGCCGCGCAGCCACCGGATTCCCATGGCCGACAGACGCGCCGCGAGGCGATCGATCTGTTCCTCGGACTCGACGGCACACGGACCCGCGACGATCGTCCGTTCGCGGCCGCCGAGGGACCATCCTTCCCGGACTTCGAACGTCCTCGGCGCCGCGTCGAGGGAGGGGTGGGGCGAGACGGCGTCCGTCACGTCGACGACCCCGGGGATCGCCAACAGATCCGTCGCCCGCGCGAGGTCCGAATGGGAGGACGCGACGAGGGTCGCCCCGGGACGACCCGCGCCTCGCTCGACGCGATCGACCCAGACGCCGAACGTCGCGAGCGTGCGGCGGACGCGCTCCGCGTCTTCCGTCCGTTCGACACGAATCAACATGGTCACATCCTCCGTTCCGCGAGCGTCGACGCGATCGCCAGGAGGTGCGTCCGCGCCGGAGTGTCCGGGAGTCCGTTCGCGACGTCCAAGGCACGCGCGACGAGGGAGCCGGCGAAGTCCCGCGTCGTCGCGAGGGCCCCCGTCTCGACGATCGCGTTCCGGACCGCCACGAGGCACGTCTCGAACCTCGCGTCGTCCGCGCGACCGTCGTGAGGAGCGTCCCGGAGCTCGCGGAAGGCGACGGCGAGTTCCGGGCGCGCTTCGAGGGCGACGAGGACGGGGTACGTCACCTTTCCCTCCCTCAGATCCGTCAGGACGGACTTGCCGGTCGCTTCGCTCGTGTCGGCGAAGTCCAGGGCGTCGTCGACCACCTGGAACGCGGTGCCGATCGCCTCCGCGAACGTCGCCACCGCGAGGACCCCGTTCGCGGGGGCATCCGCGGCGCGGGCGCCGGACACCATCGCCCACCGGAAGAGGGAGGCCGTCTTGCCGCGGACGATCCGGAGGTAGTCCTCGCGTGTCGCGCGCAGGCTGCCCCGCAACGCGAGCTGAAGGGACTCGGCTTCGAGCATGGTGTCGAGCGTGCGCAGTGCGTCGTGGAGGACGTCGGGCTGTCCCGCGCCGTGGATCCGCTTCACGGCTTCCACGAGCATCCAGTCTCCTCCGAACACGGAGGCCGCGTTGCCGTAGACGACCCGCGCCGCGGGACGTCCACGCCGCTCGGTCCCGTCGTCGACCACGTCGTCGTGCAGGAGGGTCGCGCCATGGACGAGTTCCGACGCGTAGGCGTACGCGCGCGCGCGTTCGCCGCCGCCGCCGAAGAGCGCGGCCGCGAGGAAGACGCACGTGGGACGGAGCAGCTTTCCGCGGGCCTCCAGCATGTGGAGGATCGCTCCGTACATCGGCGTGACCTCGCCGTGCCTCGCGCACGTGGCAGCCAACGACGCGTCGAGCGCGTCGAGGTCCTCCTCCAGCGCCAGGATCGAAGGGGCGAGGGACGCGCGATCGAGGGGTACGTGCGCACGGACCGTCCGGTCGAGGCGGGCGATGGTCGGAGCGGGGACGTGGGTCGCAGGGGAATCGAAATCGGAGGGGCCCATGGAGGATCTCGAACGGAACGCGCAGGACGGCCCGCCGACCTTCGCGGATCGGAAGTCGGGGGTACGATCGGGAGTGGGGGAGGCGGAGTCGAGCTCCGACGGATCAGCGACGGGGTGACGGTCGGACGAGCTGCAGCAAGTTCCCGAAGGTCGAGAAGTCCGCCCGACGCGACGCGACGAAGGCTTCGATGACGCTCTCCGCGACCTTCGCGAGGGCGATCAGCTTGTCGAGCCGGTCCGCGAAGGCACGCTCGCGTTCCGTCCGCGGGGAAGGCCGGAGCATGGCGCGGGCGTCGCGGAGCTTCTGGTGCGCGTTCGCCACGAGGAACTTCTCCCGCTCGTTGATGACCTTGGAGAACATCTTCCAGAAGTCGGTCTCGGCCTCGAAGTACTCGCGTCGTTCACCGGCGCGGAGGACGCGCTTCACGACGCCCCATTCCTGCAACTCGGTGAGCGACGTGCTCACCGATCCGGAGGACATGGCGAGATGGGCGCCGAGCTCCTGCGCCGAAAGGGGAGCGTCCTCGAGGTACAGGACGGTCCAGATGCGACCGAGCACCCGGCGAAATCCCCAGAATTCCATCACGGATCCCACGGCGTCCGCCGCGATCAGGGACGGTTCGTGGAGGGCGTCGTCGGTCGTGCGTCCTTTTTGAACTTTCATGACGTTCTGAAAGTTCATTAGGGTCGCATCGAACGTGCCGTCAAGCGGCCCGTCGCGCGATCGACCACCCCGACCCGCGCGAGGGAACGTGAGCGGTCACGGTCGCTTCGGCGACGCGTTCAGGGATTCGGTCGCGCCGTCGAACGCAGCCATGCGACCGCGTGGGCGAGGTGCACGTCCGAGAATTCGTGCCCCACGTTCTCCTCGTCGACCCTGTGACGGAATCCGAGGGACGCGAGGGTCGCGCCGAAGGTTCGCGAGTGCGACGCGGTCGTCTTGTCGTTCGCGCACACGCCGACGAAGACCGGAGGCTTCGCCTCCGCGACGTCGGGAACTCCGAACGCCGTGCCGCCGGCGAACACGGCGTAGCCGTCGAACGCGCCCTGGTGCCGGAGGGCGAGGGAGCTCACGAAGTAGGCCCCACTCGAGAAGCCCATGAGGAACACCTCGTCGTAGGGGCGACCTCGGCGGGTCTCGAGGATCTTCCGCGCGCGCTGCCACGACGCGAGCAGCGACGCTTCCGAGGCGTCCCGCGCCGCCGGGGAACCGGGCCAGAGAAATCCCCCGGACGTGAGCGGCGCCATGGGGAAAAGCGCTTCGAAGTGGCTTTGCTTCGCGTGGCGCGTGAGGGCCTGCTCCTGGCCCCATTGCCAGGTCGTTCCCTTCGCGATCGCGCCGTGGAGGAAGACGACCAGCGTGTGCCGGCCGCCTTCGCTCCCGCCGTCGATGTGGCAGACGGAACCCGGAAGGGTCTCGAGTCCTTCGCGGCACCACGCCGGTTGATCGGGAGCGGGGGCCACCACGACCTTCGCGGCCGACTCGCCCGCGGGGCGCCCGAAGGCCGCACCTTCCGATCGCTTCGGATCCGCGGCCGCCTTCGTCGAGGTCGCCTTCGATTTCGAACGGGACTTGGTTTTCGTCGTCGCGTGGGGCGCCGGTCGCGCTTTCGTCGCCGGTTTCGCGTGCGCCGCCGGAGACGCGGGCGTCGTCGGGAGCGCGGAGTCCGACGGCGCCGCGTCGGCCGCCCGGGCGTCGCTCGGGTCGGACGACGCCGCGAGGGTCACCGCGAGGCCGAACGCCACCGACGTCGCGCGGACCGCGTATTTTTCCGTCGATCGTACGGACGAGGCGCCCATCGTGCGAGGAACTCTAGTCGCCACCGGGGGCCGCGCCACCTTCGAAATTGTACCCGAACGCCGGAAGGAGTATCCCGGCGCCCATGATCCGACGACTCACGCTCCGTTCCGTTTCGTTCTCCGTGTCTTCCGCGATCCTGGGCTCCGCGTTCGCGGTGAGCCTCGTCGCCTGTGGCGATGCTCCGCCCCCCGAGGCGAAGGCGCCGACGGCTCCCGCGCCCGTGACGGCCCCCGTGGTCGCCGAAACGCCGAAGCCCGCCGAGCCCACCGCCGAAGAGAAGAAGAAGGCGGAAGAGGAGAAGAAGAAGGCCGAAGCGAAGAAGAAGCTCGAAGAGGACTTCGCGAAGATGGAGGTCGAGCACAAGGCCGAAGTCGCCCGCTGGACCCCCGAGATGCACACGGCAGCCAAGGCCCTGGCCGACAAGGCCTACGGTTCCACGAAGGACGCACTCAAGGCCGCCACCGCCGCCAAGACGCGCAAGCCCGGCAACGCGGATCGCGACAAGTCCCGTCACCCGGTGGAGACCCTCGAGTTCTTCGGCCTGAAGCCCAACATGACCGTCATCGAGTACGGTCCGGGCGAAGGTTGGTACACCGAACTCCTCGCGCCCACGCTCGCCAAGAAGGGCAAGCTCGTCGCCACCAACGGCGACGCGGACGGACCGAAGGACGAACGCGGCACGTACTACGCGACGCGGTTCAAGCTCTTCCTCGAGACCTCTCCCGAACTCTACGGCAAGGTCGAGACCGTGAAGGTCGACGGCAAGGCGCCCGTCCTCCCCATGGAAGGCAAGGCCGACATGATCGTCGTGGCCCGCGGCCTCCACGGCATGGTGAACGCCGGCAAGCTCGACGCGTGGCTCGGCGAGATGCACAAGGCGCTCAAGAACGGCGGCATCGTCGGCGTCGAGCAGCACCGTGCGAAGGACGACGCGAACGTCGAGAAGGCGTCGAAGGACGGCTACCTCCCCGAGAAGTTCGTCATCGAGAAGTTCGAGGGCGCGGGGTTCAAGCTCGCCGGCAAGTCCGAGATCAACGCGAACCCGAAGGACACGAAGGACTACCCGGAAGGTGTCTGGACGCTCCCGCCGACCCTCGCCCTCGGCGACAAGGACAAGGCGAAGTACATGGACATCGGCGAGAGCGATCGCATGACGCTCAAGTTCGTGAAGGTCGCCGCGAAGGCCGCGAAGGACGACGCGAAGGCGGCTCCCAAGGCGGACGCGAAGCCGGCCCCCAAGGCGGACGCGAAGGCGGCTCCCAAGGCGGACGCGAAGCCGGCGGCGAAGCCCGCGAAGTGATCGGGTGAATCCGGTGCCGGGGTCGCACACGCGACCCGGCATTCGCGAAGTGCGGTGCGGCGTGCGTCCGGAAGGGCGTGCGCCGCACGCGTTTCGGCGGTCGGAAACCGGGACACGGCGGACGACGGTTCCCCAGCGTCCGCGGATTTTTCCGGGAACTCCGTGGGCGAAGCGCGCACCGGGCGAGCCGTCGGCGACCCACGACGTCCCCGGATCGTTCCCACGTCGACGGACGCGAAACCGGTGTCACGGAAACGTTCCGCCTCGCGCGGTCGGACCGTCGTGTTTCCGCGGTGGCACTCCATGTGCAAACCGCGTCATCCCATGACGATCCGCGGACACCACCTTCTCCTGGCGATCGTCCTCGCGAGCACGGGCGCCGCGTGCACGCTCGGTCCCAACTACACGTACTCCGACGACTCCGACACCGTTCCCAAGAAGAAAAAGAAGAAGGTCGTCGTGACGGACGCCGCGTCCGAGGACGACGGCGAAGACGGCGAAGAAGAAGGGACCGACGGAGGATCGACGCCCACGGGCGCGACACTCGACGGCGGCGCACGGGAGTCGGGAAGCGGTACGGGCGGTGGCGACGGAGGAGGGGGCGGCGGAGGCGACGGCGGCGGCGGAGGCAACAATGTGTTCGCCACGGGCCCCGCGTACGCGAGCTCACCGCCCACGCGTCAAGCGCACCAAGGATTCGGTCCCACCATCCAGTCCACGACGAACTGCATGGACTGTCACGGCACGGGCGGCAACGCGCCGCGATTCGTGATGGGCGGAACCGTCACGCGATCGGGAACTCCCGTCGCCGACGCGGAGGTCCGCATCCTCGCGCCGGGCGGCACCATCACGAAGACCGATTCCGATTCGCGGGGCTACTTCTGGATCGCAGGCGCGGGCGGATTTCCCGCCGGGGGCGTGTCGGCGCGCGCACGGCCCAGCGGGCCGTCAGCATGAAGGCCGCGCCGACCGGTGGCGGGTGCAACGGCACGGGATCGTGCCACGCGGGAACGCAGGGACTCGTCGATCTCGCGTCGCCCTGGAACACGGGGTCACCCCTCGCGTGCGCTCCCGCACGCGCTCACTCGACGTCGATCGCGACGGGGCCTTCCGCGATCGTTTCCCGCGCCGAGTAGACCGTCTCGTCGAGACAGACGATTCCGTAGTCCGCGATGCGCGCGGCTTTCTCGCGGCCGAACGTGGCCTTGAGTTCCTCGAAGAGGACCTCGCCCGATTGCGAGAGCGCGTAGAGGATCCGCGCTTCCGCCGTCTTCGCACGATCGAAGCCGGCGCCCCGTGCGCGGAGCTCGGCGACGTTCCGGATCGCGTCCTTCACGTCGAGGCGGTCCGGTGAGAGGAGGACACCCTGGCAGTTGCGGATGCGCTCCACGTCCGTCGTGAGGACACGCGTACGCGCGTCGTCGTCGCCGTCGGACTCGAGGCGTGCGTCCGGCATGACGGGGCAATCCGTCGCCATCTTCGCCCACGTCTTCCGGTGGACGCGCACGTAGACCTCGTCGAGGGTCGCGAGCTCCGCGTCCGAGATGCCGGCCGCTCGGGCGCGACCTGCCAGGTCGCCCCGATGGGACACGCTGCCCGACCGACGTGTGGGTTCCATGGATGCGAACTGAACGGAAGAGCGCTGCGTGGGACACGGCGTGCGGACGCGGATGCGCTCGTCCTTCACCGCGGCCGTCCATTCGTCCTTCGACGCGACGAGGGATCCTGGGGCGCGGGCTTCGGAACGCGCGAGGGCGCCCTCGGCTTCGAGGCGACGCGCCTCCGCGGCCGTCGCCCTTTCGTTCGCCTCGCGTACTTGGTCGACGAGGTTCGCGTTGGCCGCCAGGAGAGAACGCGCGTCGGCGGAAGGGCTTCCGAGGGTCGAGCTTCGGAGGGCGTTCCCGTGTTCGCCTTCGCTTCGTGCCGCCCACGGGCCGTGTCCCGCGAGAACCACCCCGCGACGAAGCAGGCGGCGGAAGTGACGACGAACACAGCGCGGGCGGCCATGTCCGTCCGACGTCCCTCGCCGACGAAAGTTCCCCGAAAACGCCGCGGCGCGGCACTCGGGGAGGTCGCGCATGGGGGCCGGGGACGGGGGCGAAGATCGGGAAACCCGCGTCCCTCCGGGGAACGCTCAGTTGCCGTCGGTGTCGACCGCGATGCCGCAGCGGAAGCCGCAGCGCTCGGCGGCGCAGGTGAACGAACCGATGCACGCCGGCACGATGAGACTCTGGCGGCCGCAGTCGCGGACGGTCGCGCAGTAGGAAACCTTCTGGTTGAGGGTCTGGGTGACGCCGCCGTTCGTGAGCTTGAGGCGACCGTTGGCGAGGGCGACCGTGTACTGGCCGAGGATGTCGTCGGCGATGAAGTCACCGGACGGCGTCGTGGAGGAGAGGGTGAGCTTCGAGCCGCGGACCTTGTAGGTGCCTTCGACGCGAACCGGCTTGGCGGAGCAGTCGACCGTGCCCGCCGCGCACACCGGGATCATGCCGGTGTCGACGTCGGCGAAGAACGTCTTCGTGGTGCCGGCCTGGGCGAACACGATGGCCTTGATCTTCGGCTGGATGCGGATGGGGAGGCCGAGGGCGCCGGGGGGCGGACCGCTCGAGTCGTCGTTCGGGACGATGATGCCGACCGCGCCGGGGGGCGGACCGCCGGCGTCGTCCGCCGGGAGGATCGGAAGGCCGAGCGCGCCCGGGGGGGGAGCGGTCGACGGGTCGCGGGGAAGGAAGGGGAGGCCGAGCGTGCCGGGGGGCGGGCCGTTGCCACGGAGGGTCCAGGCGCCGACGAGGTCCGCGGCCTTGAGGGCATCCGCGCTCTCGCCCGCTTCGTCGGTCGACGCGACGTCGTCGCCTTCGGCGCTGGTGTCCACGGCCGACGCACAGCCGACGAGGACGATGGAGGCGAACGACGCGGAAACGAGGATGCTGGCAGCGAATTTCATGACCCGACCCCTTTTGGCTCTGGAAGATGCGAACTCTGGAAAACGTGGAGGCCTGGAGCGCGGCGGTCGTTTTGACGCGGCGCAGAATCGTCAGGCGGCGGTGAGATAGCCGGAGCCAATGTAGGTGCAAGTCGTCCAAAGTGCGTTTTCCACCAAGTCCATGAAATATCGGTAGGATCGGGCGGGAGATTCCATGGCCTTGCCCCCGAACCTCCCTTCGACGGGACCCCAGAGCGCCCGCTCCCGCGGAATTCTCGCGGCGCTGACCGTTCTCGTGGCGGTCGGCGGTGGCTTCTGGCTCGCGCGCGGTTCGGGGTCGCCGGCGCCTTCCTCGGGTGGGCACGTCGATGCGGGACACGTCGATGCGGACGGCGCGGCGCCACCGACGGACGACACGGCCGCGAACGGCGACCTCCGGACGACGCCCTTCGCGGTCACCGATCCGCGGACGCTGGTCGCCCTCGAGCGCCTCGGCGTGCGGTACGCGACGCTCGTGGGCGCCGCGATGGAGTCGGCGGACGCGCTCGCTCGGACGGCGCGTCACGGCGCCATCGTCCGCGCGGTGACGGCGGACATGGAGGGATTCATGCGCGGCGTCGCGTCCAACGATCCGCGTCGACCCTTCAAGCCCGCGTGGCTCGCGTCTCCCGACGCGCGGTTCGAACTCGTCGGCGTCGTGCCGCGCCCCGATCGCGACTTCGTGCACCCGGGCTCCTGCGGCGAACTCCGGCTCGTCTTCCGCCTCGCGCTCACGAACCCGGGTCGTCCGACGACCCGTCTGCCGTTCACGCTCAACGCGCTCTTCGCCGTGAAGCCCCACGATGGCGCGACCTGCGCGGACGTCTTCCGTGCTTGGAAGCGGGACTTCTCTCCGCCGCGTGACGCCCGTCGCCTCGTCGTGCTCGTGCCTCCCGTCGCCGAACTCACGCGGATCGAGATCGACTATCAGTCCATCCACGTGCCCGCCTACCGCACGGACATGGACGATCGCGCGGAGTACGTGCTGCGCGCGTTCGAGCCCGACGCGGACGGACTCCGCGAAGCACCGCTCTTCGGCACCCCGCGGGAAGGGCTCTCCGCCGCCGAGCGCACGGAACTGGCGACCTTCGTCGTCGACCACGCGGGAGACGTCGAAGCGGGGCGGGTCGTCGTGCCCGCGAAATTCCTCGCGACGCGCGCGGTGTCGCGATCACCGCGTGGCCTCGCGCGCCGGGAGAACCGCGTCTTCTCGTCGCAGATCGCGAACGAGAGCGTTCTCCTGAAATACCCTTTCGCGAAGGGCACCGTCGTCGCGTCGCGGGACGAACTCTTCGCACGACTCGACGAGACGACCTGCCCGGGGTGCCACCAGGTGCACGCCATCGCGGGATTCCACCTCCTCGGCCAGGATCGGGAGCCGAAGAAGCACATCGACGCGATCTTCGCGCCGGGGTCCCCCCAATTCCACGCCGAGCTCCCGTGGCGGGAGTCCCTCCTCGACGCGCGACTGCGTGGCGAGGAATGGATCGAACGCCCCCTCGCGCTCCGGCGGAAAAGGGGAGCCGGCGCGCGGGGCGACGTCTGCACCGTGTCGTCGACGTCGTTCGCGTGCGGACCGGAGCTCGAATGCGAGCGCCTCCACGGCGACGAGCACGGCGAATGCGTCCCGAAGGCGCCGCGTCCACTCGGTGCGGCGTGCGAGTCGGTGACGGCGGTCCCCTCGGCGCGACCCGAAGGCGACGTCGTGACCGCGAAGGCCGTTCTTTGCGCCGAACACGTGGAAGCCGCACCCGACGGCGGCACGCGGAATCGCCCCGCGATCTGCGCCCCGAATTGGCTCGGCTTCGCGGGCGGGACGTGCACGA
>JAXLYL010000004.1:0-276313 GCA_046351475.1 Polyangiaceae bacterium | reverse complement strand
CCCGGACTCCATCCACTTCTCCTACCGTCGCTTCGTCGTGAACCAACTCCGTCGCCGCTTCGGCTTCGAAGGGGTCCCCGTGCGGATGTTCTACAAGGAGAAGCGTCGTGGTCGCAGGCCCGACGAAGGGCCGCCTCCCCGTGACGGGGACGACGACGGCGAGCCGAACGACGGTCACGACGACGACGACGACGCGGTGTAGACTCGGGCACGTCCACGATGCCCGAACCGACCGCGCTCTCGTCCCTCGTCGAAAATCGGCGCGTGCTCATCACCGTGGGCGCCGGTGGCGTCGGAAAGACGACGACCGCGGCGTCCCTCGCCGTCGCCGCCGCCCAACGAGGGCGTCGCGTCCTCTGCCTGACCATCGATCCGGCGAAGCGCCTCGCGGAGAGCCTCGGTATCGGCGAGATGTCCTCGGAAGCCGTCGACATCGATCCAGCGCGGTTCGCGGCGGCAGGTGTGCCCATCACGGGATCGCTCACCGCGATGATGCTCGACACCAAGAGGACGTTCGACGAACTCATCGTGAAGTACTCGTCGTCGCCGGCGAAGGCGAAGCGCCTCCTCGAGAACCGTCTCTACCAGTACGTCTCGACGCAGCTCGCGGGGACGCAGGAGTACATGGCGATCGAGAAGCTCATCGCCGTGAAGGAGGATCCCAGGTACGACCTCATCGTTCTCGACACGCCTCCGACGGCGAACGCGCTCGACTTCCTCGATGCCCCGGGGCGTCTCGTCGACGCGCTCGACTCGGCGGCCACCCGTTGGTTCATCGAGGCCTTCGAATCTTCCGGGAAGTTTTCCTTGAACGTCCTCGCCCGCGGCGCGGCGGCGGTCCTGAAGGGAATCGGAACCATCACGGGGAGCGCGTTCGTGGAGTCGGTCGCCGAATTCGTGCGCGAGTTGAACGATCTCTTCGGAGGTTTTCGTCAACGGGCCAAGCTCGTGGAGAGCGCGCTTCGAGCGAGGGACGTGTCGTTCATCCTCGTCACCTCCCCTTCCCCCATGAGTCTCCGGGAAGTGTCGTTCTTCTCGGAGAGGCTCGTGGAGGCCTCCATGGCCCGCGGGGCCTTCGTCGTGAACCGATTCCGGGTTCCCCCTCCGTTCGCGGATCGAGGGCTCACGCCGGAAGACGCGCATCGTGGGCTCGCGTCGAAGGGACTCGTGCTCGAGGAAGGGGCCGAAGAGCGCATCGTCACCGCCCACGCGGATGCCACCCACCTCAGTCGTCTCGACGCGCACACGCTCCGCGCCCTCGACGAGTGGACGCGCGACGGAACGCCGGTCGTCCGCATCCCGGAACTCTCGTCGGACGTGCACGACCTCGTGCTCCTCGGTCGTCTCGCCGACACGCTGATGCGCGGCGGAGTCTGAGCGTCCGCGAAGGGCACCGTTCGTCCGAACAGGATCAGCCTCCCGGCTCGTCGTCCTCGTACTCGCCCTCGGCGAGGTTGTCGAACCGGGTGTACTCGCGATCGAATCGGACCTTCGCGGTCCCCGTGGGACCGTTACGTTGTTTGGCGATGATGAGTTCGGCCACGGCCCGTTCGGTCGTCGTCTCCTTGTTGTAGTACTCGTCGCGGTAGATGAAGCAGATGTTGTCGGCGTCCTGCTCGATGGCGCCCGACTCGCGGAGGTCCGAGAGTTGCGGCCGCTTGGATTTCTCGCTGCGGGTCTCGACGGCACGATTGAGCTGCGAGAGCGCGATCACGGGCAGCTTGAGTTCCTTCGCGAGCCCCTTGAGACCTCGGGAAATTTCGCTGATTTCCTGCTCGCGCGAGTTCACACCGTCGCGCCCCTTCATGAGCTGCAAGTAGTCGACGACCACGAGACCGATGCGACGGAGTGGTCGACCGTTCTCGTCGGTCTTGTCGAAGTCGGCCTGGATGCGTCGGACCTTCGCCCGGAGCTCGAGGAGGGAAAGTCCGGGCGAGTCGTCGATCCAGACGTTGAGCCGGGCGAGGTCGGCGGCAGCTTGGGTGAGACGGCTCCAGTCGTCCCGCGACAGGTTCCCGGACCGGAGCTTCGATACGTCGACGCGCGCTTCGGAGCACAGCATACGGTTGGCGAGCTGCTCGCGGGGCATTTCGAGGGAGAACACGATGGCGCCGTAGCCCGGCTCCTCCCACCGTTCTCCCGAGGCCTGCGCCTCGACGATCTGCGGCTTCGCGACGTTCACCGCGACGTTGAGGACGAAGCTGGTCTTACCCATACCGGGACGCGCGGCGACGATGGAGAGGTCGCCCGGGTGCAGGCCCGCGGTGAGCCGATCGTACCTTTCGAATCCGCTGGGGATGCCCGTGATGCGGCCGCCACGGGCGGACGCCTCGGAGATCGCCTTGAACGATCGTTTGATGACTCCGACGAGCTTCTCGGCGCTCGATTCCTCCCGCGTGCGCGCGAGCGCGTAGATGGACTGCTCCGCGCCGTCGATGAACGACTGCGGATCGCCGTAATCGATGTATCCCTCGGCCACGACACGTTGACAGGTCTGGATCAGCTGCCGTACGCGCCACTTTTCGTGGATGATCTTCCCGTAAGCGGCGACGTTCGCGACCACCGGTGCGGCGTTCAGGATCTCGGTCAGGTACGGCATGCCGCCGATTTGCGCGAGGCGTTCACGATCCTTCAGGACCGAACCGACCTGCACGATGTCGACGGGCTGCTGAGCGTGTTTGAGTTCCATGGCCGCTTCGAAGATGCGGCTATGGGACTCGGCGTAGAAGTGTTCGGGCTTGAGGAATTCGACGAGTTTGTCGAGGGACGAACCGTCGAGCAGGATGGCGGAGAGAACGGCAGCTTCCGCGTCGAGATCGTGGGGCGGCACGCGACCGTCCGGAGGAGGCAACACCCTTTCCCGAAACTTGCCACGACTTCCCTGCACGTTTTCCACAAGTCCTCCAAACGACGAACGCCCCGACCCTTCCAGGTCGAGGCGTTCATCTTACCGCGTCGGTTCGCGACGCGTTCTCCGAAGCTCGGACGCGTTACTTCTTGACGACTTCGACCTTGAGGGTCGCCGTCACCGTCGCGTGAAGCTTCACCGGAACCTCGTAGGTGCCGAGGGCGCGGATGGGCTCCGCGAGGTGGAGCTTCTTGCGATCGATCTCGAGACCCTTCGCTTTCGCGGCGGCCTCGATGTCCTTCGTCGTCACGGCGCCGAAGAGCTTGTCGTCCTCACCGACGCGCTGCGAGAGCGTGAGGGTGGTGGCGTTGATCTTGGCGGCGACGTCCGTCGCTTCCTTCTTCTGCTTCTCGCCACGGGCGACCGCGACGGCCTTCTCGTGGTTGATGCGGTTGACGGCAGCCGCCGTGGCGGTGACCGCGAAGCCGCGGGGGAGGAGGTAGTTGCGCGCGAAGCCGGGGCGAACCTTGACGAGATCGCCGGACTTGCCGACGTTCACGAGGTCTTCCTGCATCACGACTTGGATGGTGGTGGCCATGGTGGGGCTCCTGGGGACGCTGGGAAGGGAAACCCTTCTCAGTTGCCCGAGACGGTGAAGGGAAGGAGCGCGATGTTGCGCGCACGCTTCACGGCCAGGGTCACTTTGCGCTGGTGGCGGGCGCAGTTGCCGCTGATGCGGCGCGGAACCACCTTGCCACGCTCGGACACGAAGTACTTGAGCGCCTGCGGGTCTTTGTAGTCGATGACCACGTTCTTGTCCGCACAGTACTTGCAGATGCGCTTCTTGCCACCGCGGCGGCGGCCGGGGGCGTCGGCGTTGAGATCGGGACCACGTCCGAAGTCTTTGTCGTCATCCATGTGCATGGGAATCACCTACGGGAGGATGGGGCCGATCAGGCCTCGCCCTCGTCGCCTTTCTTGGAAGTGGAGTCCGCGCTCGGCGCGTCTTCGGTGGCGGCTTCGGGCTCTTCTTCGCGCTCCGGCACGTGGCGCGAACGGGGCGCGTCGTTGCCGAAGTCGGCGAGGCCGAGGGCCTTCTCGCGGGACTCCTTCTCTTCTTCCTCGGGCGGGAGCTCGAGGCGTTGGAACTTCACTTCCTCCGGGTCGATGGCGAGCGTGCCCGCGTCGACGTCGTTGCGGAGGAGGACGGTCTGGAACTTGATGACGCTGTCGTTGAGCTTGAGGTTGCGCTCGAGCTCCGCGACGAGGCCGCCCTTGCCCACGTACTTCACGTAAACGTAGACGCCGCGGCGCTGCTTGCCGACGGGGTACGCGAGCTTGCGCCGCCCCCAGGCTTCGACTTTCACCAACTTGCCGGCCTCGCGGTCGACGACTTCCGAAACACGGGCCTGGACCTTGTCCGCCGTGTCGGCGTCGACGTCGGAACGGAGGACGTAGATCGTCTCGTATTCCTTCGTGCGAAGCGCCTGCTTCCCGATTGTGATGGCTGCCATGTGTGTCTCCTTTTGGACTCGGAGGCGGACGCGTTCGCGCCGACTCCTTCGGCCCGGGGGACGAATCGCCCACGAGCAAGGTGCGGAGAACCCGAGCGACCGAGGTCGTCACCGAGCCCCCGCGGGGGAGGAGCGAAGTAGCACGGGGAGTTTCCCGTGTCAGCCCTCTTTTCCTGGGGTTTTCCGAGGTCCGGCCGGCGCCGCTCCAGAGACGGACCTCGACGGGGCGGGGCCTGCGTGGAGAGCGTTCGTAGCCGCGCGCACGCCGTCGCGCACGATGCGGACCAGGGCGTCCTCCACCTTGGCGAAGACGCCGGGCAGCGCCGCCCGTTCGCCGGAATCGAAGCCCTGAAGCACGAACGCCGCGACATCGCCCCGAAAGTCGGCCGGGGGTCGGCCGATGCCGACCCGAACGCGGACGAAGTCCGGGCTCCCGACCCGACCCAGGATGCTGCGGAGACCGTTGTGGCCCGCGTGTCCTCCGCCCACCTTGAGGCGGACGTCGCCGAACGGGAGATCGAGTTCGTCGTGGACGACGACGAGTTCGGGGACGCCCGTCTTGAGGAACGCCATGGCCGGCTGCACGCTCTCGCCGGAGAGGTTCATGAACGTCTGCGGCTTGAGCCACGAAACCGCGGTCCCCGCGACGTCGGCCTTGCCGAATTCGCCCGAGAACTTGTCGCGAAAATCGCCGACGCCATGGGAACGCACGAACGCGTCCACGGCGGCGAACCCGACGTTGTGCCGCGTCCCGTCGTACTTCTTTCCGGGATTTCCGAGGCCGACGACGAGGATCATGGAATGAAAACGCGGTGACGGTCACCGGAGGCGCCGTCACCGCGTGGGCAAAGCGAACTACTTCTTCTTCGCGTCGGCGGCAGGAGCGGCCTTCGCGTCCTTCGCGCCGGCGGCCGGAGCGGCCTTCGCGTCCTTCGCACCGGCGGCGGCGGCCGGGGCTGCGCCCGCAGCGGCGGCGCCCGGAGCGGCGGCAGCGGTGTCTTCAGCGCGTTCCTTCTCGGGCGCGACGATGGAGACGATGGTCTGCTCGGGAGCGAGACGGACGGTGACGCCTTCCGCGAGCTTGAGGTCCTGGGTCGCGACCGCCTCGTTCAACTTGAGGTGGGCGATGTCGATCTCGATCTTCAGCGGGATCCGGTCGGGGAGGCAACGCACGGGAAGCGTGCGGTAGACCTGACGGATGATGCCGCCCTGGGTCACGCCGACGGGCTTGCCGAGCGGAACGAGGGGGATCTGCACGTCGACGGGCTGATCGAGCTTCACTTCGACGAAGTCGACGTGCTCGAGGGAGCGCTTCACCGGGTGCACCGAGAAGTCGCGGATCATGGCGAGCATCTTCTTGCCGGCGCCGTACTCGAGCTCGATGACGCTGTTCTGGCCGTGATCGGACTTGAGGACGCCCAGGACGTCCTTCGGAGCGACGGCGAGCGTCGTCGAGGGGAACGCCTTGCCGTACGCGACGGCGGGGATCTGCGCCTGCGCGCGAAGGCGGCGCGCCTCGCTCTTGCCGAGACCGGCGCGGGGGGATGCGGTGAGCTTGACCATGGATGCGGTGGACATGGGACGAAACCTCGGACGAATTCGCGCTCGCGCCGGCGTACTTCGACCCCGAGGCATAGGGGCCCGGGGAAAGTTCGCAGCTGCCGCTGCGAGTACGGCGCATGAATTGGGGCGCGAACCGTTAGCAAAGGTCCCGCGCGCGCGGTAGCGGAAATCGACGGGGATCCGCCCTCAGGGGCCCGGTTCGAAGCCCAGGGCGTGGACGACGGTCGTGGTTTGCCGGGGCGACGGGAACGTGAGAAGGAGGTGGGCCTTCACGAGGCACCCCTCGAAGTCAGGGTCCCGAAGGGCGTCAGGACCGGGTTCGCTCGTGGCGGACGGAACGAGACCTCGGGCATCGAGTTCGAAACGGAGCCGCGCCGTTCCCCGGGCCCCGGGGGTCCGTAGGAGAAGCGACTCGTAACACGCCCGGAACCGGCCGAAGGATTGCCGGACGATGCGTCTCAGGATGTCCTCGGTGCCCGGGCCGTACACCGCTTCGCTCGAACGAATTCCCCGTTCGAAAATACGCCTCGCCCCGGTCGGACGGCGGGGTTCCTCCGTGCCGACGGGGGCCGCGATTCCGGGGTCGCGGAGAGCATTCGGCGGCGGCTCGGTGGGCGGCGCGGACGGGAATTCGTAGGGGCGCCAATTCTCGTCCAGGTACGGGAGCGACCGTTCCAGTTCGGAAGCGGCACGGATCTGGGCGATTCGGTGCCGGAGGACACACGGATCGGCCCCGGCATCGACGGGATGGGACGCGAGGTCGAGCCCGAGTCGCGCACACGCTTCCTCGATCCTCGCTTCCGCGGCGTCCGGCCCTGCGTCCGCGGACCGTGCGAGATCTTCGGCGTCGCGTTGGCAGGAAGGGACGTCGCCGAGGTTGCACGCACGACGGGCGAAGGTCGTTCGCCGTGCGACGTCGTCCTTCGCCTCGGCGCGATCGGCGACCACTCGGCACGCGTCCGGGTCCCCGAGATCGCATCCGCGCTCGAACCGACGGAGGGCGTCGGGTTCGTCGACCGGTCCGGAGTCGTGGCCGAGAAGACGCGAACGGCCGGCGGTGAAACACGCGCGGCGGACGGACGGCGGATCGGCGGGACCGGCACCGTCGCACACTTTCGTGCACGCCTCGACGTCGCCGTCCGCACACCTTCCGTCGGTCCCTCGGCAACCTCCGATCGACAGGACCGAGAGGACGGCCACGAAGAAACGGCACGTCGTCCTGCGCGGCAGGCGAAGACGCCGCGGGTCCCGCGGCCCGTCTCGCCGCGACGTCACGCGAAGAGGGAGCTGACCGAGTCGGAGTCGTGGATACGACGGATGGCCTCACCGAGGAGACGTGCCACGCTCACCTGCTTGATGCGCGGGCACTTCTTCATGGCTTCGCTGGGCGCGATGGTGTCCGTGACGATGACCTCCGTGAGCGGAGATTCTTCGATGCGCTCGATGGCCGGCCCCGAGAGGACGCCGTGCGTGGCGACGGCGACGACGCGTTTCGCGCCGTGTTCCTTCAGGGCCTTCGCCGCGCCGCAGAGCGTGCCGGCGGTGTCGATCATGTCGTCGACGATCACGCAGTCCTTGCCCTTCACGTCGCCGATGAGGTTCATGACCTCGCTGACGTTGGCGCGCTCGCGACGCTTGTCGATGATGGCGATCGTCGCGTTCATCCGCTTCGAGTACGCGCGCGTGCGTTCGACTCCGCCGGCGTCCGGTGACACGAAGACGGCGGAGGAGTCGAAGTTCTTCCGGAGGTAGTCCTCCAGGAAGATGGGCATCGCGTAAAGGTGGTCGACCGGGATGTTGAAGAAGCCCTGGATCTGCCCGGCGTGGAGATCCATGGTGACG
Source organism: Polyangiaceae bacterium (assembly GCA_046351475.1). Classification (GTDB taxonomy): domain Bacteria; phylum Myxococcota_A; class Polyangia; order Polyangiales; family Polyangiaceae; genus JAXLYL01. Next base: position 268,546 of record JAXLYL010000004.1, on the reverse strand, counting down.
ACGCGGGTGACGCCCGCGGCCTGGATGAGATCCGCGACGAGTTTGGACGTGATCGGCGTGCGGGGCGCCACCTTCCGGTCCTGACGGGCGTATCCGTAGTAGGGAATGACCGCGGTGATGGATCGGGCCGATGCCCGGCGAAGGGCGTCGCTCATGATGAGCAACTCCATCACGCTGTCGTTCACGGGGCTGGACGTGGACTGGATGACGAAAGCATCCACGCCGCGCGCGTTCTCGCCGATCTCGCAGAAGGTCTCGCCGTCACTGAACCGGGTGACCTTGGCTCGGGAGAGGGGCGTCTTGAGGCTCTCGGCGATCTGCTCCGCGAGCCGGGGACTGGCGTTTCCCGAGAACAGCGAGATCTTCTTGTACACGCACGCCTCCACGCCCGGAGCCCGCGGTTTTCCGCGGCCGAACGCGGCGAGGTCTAGCGACGCGTCACGTGTCTGTCAATGCGACGGACCGTCATTCCGCCGAGGAAAGGAGCGCTCGGCACTCCGAAATCGGGCCGACCTTCGCTTCTTTCGCACACGACTGGAACGCCTGGCGGGCGTCCCTGGCGCGGCCGGTCTCCTGGTACGCCGCACCGAGGAGGAGCCACGCTTCGGCGTCGGTCCCGTCCGCGTCGACGGACTTCTTCGCGGACGCGATCGCGAGCGCGGCAGCGCCCTTCTCCAGCGCGACCCGCGCGGCCTTCTTCTCGGCGCGCGCGTCGACGGGAGCCGTCTCCTCGGCGGGCGCCGGTGTCTCGTCGAGCGCGGGGACCGGCGGAACTTCCTCCGCCTTCGCGGCGACCTTCACCGCGTCGAACGGCCGACCTTCGACGGAACTCGGGAGGACGACCTCGGTCGGCGGCGCGACGGCCAGAGCCATCGGTGTCGCCGCGAGGGCGGATCGTTCGGCACCATCGGTCGACGTGCGACCGAACGAGCCGCGGATGCCGGCGGCGAAGCAGAGCATCGCCGCGAACGCGAGCGACCACTGCACGTACTTCGTGAGCTTCGCGCGACGCGCGCGACCCGCCACGGAGTGACGACGGACGACGCGCGGATCCTCGATGTCGTCGTTCCACGTGTCCGAGACACCGTCCAGCGACGCGCGCGACGCACGTTCGCCGTCGGCGAAGAAGCCTTCGTCGAGTTCCGGTGCAGGCGGGATGCTGATGTCGTCCTCGTCGGTCACGACGGCGAGCGTCGGGCGGGGCGGCGTGATCGTCATCCGTTCGCGCTTCGACTCGGGCGCGGCCTGCATCGACGGCTCGGACGCGATGGCGCTCGCGAGGTCGTGCGGGGTCGCGTCGTCCTTCGCGAACGATTCAGGAGCGAGGACGGCGTCGAGCGTCGGACGTGTGGACGAACGGGGCGGTGCGGAGCTACGCGAACCGCGACGACGCGGACTCGAGGAGCGCCGCTTCGGGGCGAGGTCGGAGAGCGACGACGCCGTCGCCGCAGGCAGATCGATCGGCAGCGCGAGGTCGAGTCCGTCCGCGGTCGGCACGACGGACGGCGTCTTCGTCTCGGCGGTCGGCTCCGGAGTCGTCGAAGCCGTCGCTCCACGAGACTTCGTGCGCGTGCCCTTCGCGCTCGGACGTGTCGAGCTGGGAAGAAGCAGGGGAGCGTTCTTCTTGCGACTCTTCTTGCTCATCGGTCCTCGCGGGTCGGCGCCGGAAAGCGCGTGGTGTGCCGAAATCTCGTCGATGCAAAAGGGGTGACAACGCACGTCGCAGCGTCGCGTCGGATGTGATCTTCGCGCGCTGCATTCAGCACGGTCAATCCGCCCACGACATCCCGATCCGAAATCGGTCGCACCGTGCGCCACACTGGCACAGGTCCGCGATCACCATGGAATTCTCGGCAAAGACGAGAAGCGCGGTCGCCGTACATCGACCCACGGGCCCTGTGTCCAGCGGTGGTCGATCCCGCGCGACCTTGGGTCCCCGTCGTTTTCCTGCGCACGAACGCTGCCATTCGACACTACCGTGCGTCATGCGCATGCGTTCGGCTCACGTCGTCCTGAATCGATCCGCAACGGAGACGGTCCGTCGCGGTCACCCGTGGGTCTTCCGCGCGGCCGGTCGCGGGCTTCCGAACGGCATTCCGTCCGGAACGGACGTGCGGGTCCTGGCGGCGGACGAATCGCTCCTCGGACACGCGCTCCACGACGCGAACTCTCCCATCGCTTTCCGCATGTTCACGGCGGACGACACCGCCATCGATGCCACGCTGTTCGGCGAACGCATCGCACGCGCGCTCGCCGTCCGCGTCGCGTCGATCGACGAATCCCGGACGAACGCGTACCGCGTCCTGCACGGCGAAGGCGATCGGATGCCCGGCTTCGTGGTCGATCGCTACGATCGTGTGGCCGTGGTCCGCACGGACGGCGAAGCCGCCGAGGCCCGCACGGGCGAATTCGCGGAGGCGCTCCTTCCCGCGCTCGAGCGGCTCGGCGTGGACACCGTCGGCGTCCGTCGTGCGGAGAAGGGAAAAGCGCCGACGTGGGAAGTGCTCCGGGGCTCCCGCATCCCCGATGTGGTGACCGTACGCGAGCACGGAGTGCCGTTCGTCGTGGACGTCGCGAAGGGTCAGAAGACGGGCGCATTCCTCGATCAACGCGAGAACCGGCGTCGCGTCGGCGAGATGGCGCGGGGCAAACGCGTCCTCAACTTGTTCTCCTACGCCGGCGGGTTCTCCCTCCACGCCGCCGTCGGCGGGGCGAGGCAGGTGACGAGCGTCGACATCGCGTCGGGCGCCCACGCGACGGCCATGGCGAGCTTCCGGGCCGCGGGACTCGACCCCAAGGCCCACGACTTCGTGACGGCGGATTGCTTCGCGTTCCTGGCGGAGGCCGAGAAGAAGGGACGAACGTGGGATCTCGTCATCTCGGATCCGCCGAGCTTCGCGCCCAGTGAGAAGGCCCTCGCGCGCGCCGTGTCGGCGTACCGCGCGCTCCATCGCGCCTGCACGCGCGTGCTCGCGCCGGGCGGGACGTTCTGCGCGTCGTCGTGTTCGAGCCACGTGAGCCACGACGTGTTCGCCGACACGTTGGACGACATCACGCTCGAGCACCGCGGTCTGCGGCTCCTCGAGACCTTCGGCCCTCCGGCGGACCACCCCACCCTTCCCGCGTGGCCGGAGGGGCGTTACCTGAAGTTCTTCGTCCTCGCGTGAGGACTCACGGCGACGCCTCGAGTTCGTAGAACCCGAGGGGACCGCCCTTCCGGTACCAGAGGCCGGCGCCGATCGGGTCGAAGTGGGGGCGGAGCGCGGCCATGTATGCCGCCTTCGTGCGCCGATGCACCGTGGTGTCGGTCACGTCCGTGTCGCAGGTTTCGGCGAGGTCCTTGCGGGTGATGGCCTCGAAGTAGAAGAACCCCCGGCTCATCGCGGCGACGTTCGCCAGGCCTCGCTTCACGTCGGCATCCGACAGGTACGGGAAGACGCCTTGCGCGACGACGAGGTCGAACGTCTCGCGCCCCTTCCACGTCGCGATGTCGCGCTGCACGTGCCCATACTTCGCGCAGGCGTACGCGCTCACGTCGGTCGAGACGTACCGCGTCTTCGGGTGGTGTTCGGCGAACCAATCGCGGAGGTGGCCGGGACCTGCGCCGACGTCGAGGACGTTGCGGATCGGCGCGCCGAACCAGCGGAGGAAGCCCACGATGCCGGCCCCGAGGTGCGCCATGCGATCGGCGCCGTACACACGGGTGCGCTTGGATTCGTAGAAACGATCGAAGTACGCCTTGTCGAACGTGGATTTCGCCATCGGAGGCGCACCGTAGCCGAACCCTCCGACGGATGCGCGGGTTCGACGTTCCACGCGCCGGTGCGCGCGCATCAGAAGCGGCCGGACACCGAGACGCCGCCGGGGAGGAGGGAAACCGTCGGCGTGCGCGTGCTCGGATGGGTGGCGAGGAGCACGATGCCGGTACCGAGACCGACCGCACCGACCGCGTACGCGACGACCGTGGCGGCCGTGTAACTCGACGCGCGGGTGCTCAGCGCTTCGGCGGCGTCGCGGCTCGCCGTGTCCTTGCATTCGCGGGTGACCTGGTCACATCCCGGAGCCGTGGACGACGACGCGTCGATGGCCTGGATCATCGTGAACGTCCCGACGCCGAGCCCCAGCGCACCGACGCCGAGTCCCACGAAGCCGAGGACCGTCCTGCCGTTTCCGGACTCCGGAGCGTCGCCGGACGTGGGAGCGCGGCGCGCGGCGTACGCCTCGCGCGCGATCGCAGGACCGGATTCGACCGGGGGCGGAGTGGGCCGAGCCGTCGCGTCCGCGGCGACGGGGGCCGGAGCCGCGGCCTCGCCCAGGACGACCACGTTCTTGCTCTCCCCTTCCGCGACGACCACGTCGAACGTCCGCGGGGACGATCCCGGAACGCGAACGACGACGGCGTGCGTGCCGGGGTCCACCGGGAGCGGGACGGCCACGGCGGCGGGCGCACCGTCGAGGGCGACCTCGCTTCCCGCGGGAAGGCGGCGACGCTTTTCAGGTTCGGAGCCCGCGTCGGCCACGAGCGTGATCGTGGGGACACGGTTCACGAGACGATCGGCCTCGCGACGGGCGAACGTGACGCGGGAATCGCCCTTCGGGAACGATTCGGCGGCTTGGCGATAGTGGAGGGCGCTCGACGCGAGGCGCCCGAGCTTCTGCTCGCAGAGCGCGAGGTTGAGGAGCGTTCCGGGAGCCGGCTCCTTCTCGTAACTCGAGGCGAATTTGGCGCAGGCCGTCCCGAACGCGCCGAGTTTCATGTCCGTGCGGGCCTCGATGAATAGGGCCTCGGCGGACTTCGTCTCACGTGCGCTTCCGACGGGCGCGTTCGCCCCGACGGCGACATCGTGTCCGGGCGAAGGCACGTTCGAATCGGAGGTGGGCTTCGGCGAGGGCGAACCCGAAACCGATTGTGCCCACGCCGGCGACGACGGAACCAAGCCCGACGACAGGCCCAGTACCGCCGCGAGGATGCGAACGGCCCTGAACTCCGAAAGCGTGTACTCTCCCAGCCTCATGTCCGCGCCCGTTCCGTTCCTTCGCTCGCCGCGATCGGACTGACCTTCCGGAGACCTCTCGTGTTGGACCGCGTTCGTGCCCGGGTCGGGACGACCCTATGCCACAAATGGCGCATCGACGCACTCCTCGGGATGGGAGGCATGGCCTCCGTGTACGCGGCGACGCACCGGAACGGTCGCGAGGTGGCCATCAAGGTCCTCCACCCGCAGCTCGCCGCGGAGACCGATCTCCGCGACCGGTTCCTGCGTGAGGGGTACGCGGCCAATCGGGTGAACCATCCCGGCGTCGTCGCCGTGCTCGACGACGACGTGGCGGACGACGGGAGCGTGTTCCTCGTCATGGAACGCCTGCGAGGCGCCTCCCTCGATCGCTTCATCGCCGTGCCTCCTTCCCTGCCGCTCGCGGAGGCCCTGCTCGTCACCGTGCGCGTCCTCGACGTGCTCGCCTCCGCCCACGCGCGCGGCATCGTCCATCGCGACATCAAACCCGAGAACGTGTTCGTCACCGAGGGCGGAGACGTGAAGCTCCTCGACTTCGGCATCGCCCGAATGCGGGAACGGACGGGCGTGACCGCCGCGGGCACGCAAGCGGGCCTGCCCATGGGTACGCCGGCGTTCATGCCTCCCGAGCAGGCGCGGGGACACTGGGACGCGGTGGATCCCCGGAGCGATCTCTTCTCCGTCGCCGCCATGCTCTACACGCTCGTGTCGTCCGAGCGACCTCGATCGGCGCGGACCGTGAACGAGGAGCTCCTCCTCGCGATGACGGCACCGATTCCCCGCCTCGTCGTTCCCGGCGTCCCCGAAGACGTCGTCGCCTTCGTCGTGCGAGGTGCGTCTTTCGAGAAAGAGGCGCGATACGCCGACGCGACGGCCATGGCCGACGTCGCACGGAGCTTGTGGGCGAAGGCTGCGGGAGCGGACATCCGGACGTGCGACACGGCACGCGTCACGGCGCGCCCCGTCGTCACCGAAGGAATGCACGCGTCCGTCCTCGCGGGTCAAGGCGACGCGGTGGAGTTCCCGGACGACGCCCCACCGGCGGACGGCCGACGTCCGGCCACTCCCGATCTGCGCCCGTTCGAACCCACGCCCGAAGCACCGCGCGCGGTGCAGGCGTCGCAGCGCACGCTGGCGCCCGCGACGCTTCCCGTCCCGACCGGACCGTCCACGCCGTCGGGAAACGGGGGCGCCACGCCGAGCGGTTCGTCGCCTCCCTTTTCGCACGAGGCCCTGGCCCCGACCGTGCAGAGTTCGCGGTTCCTCCCCTCGTCCGGGACGCCCTCGGGCATGCGGGGAGGTCTCACGGGGACCGTACCGCCACCGCGTACGTCGGAGTCGCGCGCGCCCTCCCGGGGCGCGGTCATGGGCCTGGCCGCCGGAGGACTCGTGGCGATCGTCGGCGTGGTGGGTTGGACGGCGCTGCGGGACGGAGCATCGCGACGCTCCGACGCGACCTCGGCACCCGCCACGACGAGCGCCGGAGCCACGGCCTCCCCGCGTGGCGTCCCCTCGCCCGTCGTGGATCCGGTTCCCTCTCCGGTCCCGACATCGGTGGCCACGGAGGTCAGCTCCTCCGCCGGAGCCCCCCGCGACGCCGGCGCCGAGGCGTCCGCGACGAAGTCGGCTCCGAGTCCGAAACCGCGCGCGACTCCCGCCGCCCCCGTCGACGCCCTGGACCGTCGGTTCTGACGTCGCCGACACGCGGGGTCGCGTGCGACGCGACGTCCGTCAGTATCCGCCGCCGTGTTGGGAATCCGTCAGTCCCACTTTCCACTGCGGACTCTGATCGAGGAGCTTCGCCACGAGCGCCGTCCATCCCGTCTGGTGACTCGCGCCCAATCCCTTGCCCGTGTCGCCGTGGAAGTACTCGTGGAACGGGATGCAATCGGCGAAGTCCGGCTTCGTCTGGAAGCGATCGCCGGCCCCTCGCGCGGGGCGTTCGCCTTTGTCGTCCTTGAGGAAGAGGGTGACGAGGCGGCGCGAGAGTTCGGAGGCGACATCCCACAGGTTGAGGTGGATTCCCGAACCCGTGGGGCACTCCACCTTGAACGAGTCGCCGAAGTAGTGGTGGTACTTCTGGAGCGACTCGATGATGAGGTAGTTCACGGGGAACCACACGGGCCCGCGCCAATTCGAGTTGCCCCCGAACAGGTACCCTTGCGACTCGCCGGGTTCGTAGGCGACACGGTGCCGCACGCCGCCGAGCTCCACTTCGTAGGGCTTCGCGGCGTGCGCCTTCGACAGCGCCCGGATGCCGTGCGGCGAGAGGAACTCGTTCTCGTCGAGCAGACGTCGGAGGACGCGACGGAATCGGTCCTCGTCGAGCAGCGACAGGAGCCTGCGTTTGCCGCGTCCCGGCACCTCGAGGTTCGCGATGCGCCGCGACAGCTCCGGGCGATTCTCGAGGAACCACGACATGCGCTTCGCGAACGTCGGGAACTTCGCGAACACCTCGGGTTCGAGGGTATCGACGGCGAAGAGCGGAATGAGGCCCACCATCGATCGGAGGCGCATCGGGATGCTCGCCCCTCCGGGGAAGTGGAGGACGTCGTAGAAGAAGCCGTCCTCGTCGTCCCAGAGGCCCATGCCGTCGCCCGAAACCTCGTTCATTGCGTGGGCGATCAGGAGGAAGTGCTCGAAGAACTTGTTCGCGACGTCCTGGTACGTCGGGTTCTCGCGGGAGAGTTCGAGGGCGATCGTGAGCAGGTTGAGGCAGTACATGCCCATCCAACTCGTCGCGTCGGCTTGTTCGAGCTGCCCACCTTCGGGGAGAGCGCTCGATCGATCGAACACGCCGATGTTGTCGAGACCGAGGAAGCCGCCCTGGAACACGTTCTTGCCGGAGGCATCCTTCCGGTTCACCCACCAGGTGAAGTTGAGCATCAACTTGTGGAAGACGGTCTCGAGGAACGCGCGGTCCGCGCGTCCGGTCATGCGTCGTTCGATCTGGTAGACGCGGAGCGCGGCCCAGGCGTGGACGGGCGGGTTGACGTCCCCGAAGGCCCACTCGTACGCGGGCAACTGCCCGTTCGGGTGCATGTACCATTCGCGCGTGAGGAGCGAGAGCTGCTGTTTGGCGAACTCCGGATCGACGAGCGCGATGGGGATGCAGTGGAACGCGAGGTCCCACGCCGCGTACCAGGGGTACTCCCACTTGTCCGGGATGGAGAGGACCTCCGAGTTGTAGAGATGGGTCCATTCCGAGTTCCGGCCCGACTTCCGGGATTCCGGCGGCGGAGGTCCGAGCACGTCCCCGCGCAACCATCGGTCGACGTCGAGATGGTAGAACTGCTTCGTCCAGAGCAGACCGGCGACGGCCTGCCGGTACACGAGACGCGCGTCGGGCTCGAGCTCCTTCGGCATCACGGCGGCGAAGAACTCGTCGGCCTCCGCGAGGCGCTTTCCGACGATCGCGTCGAAGTCGTCCCACGATCCTGAGGGTCGCTCGTTCGAAATCCGGAGGCGCACGACGCGCGATTCACCGGCGCCGACGCGAAGACGATGACGGAACGCGCACTTCGTCCCCACCTTCGCGGGGTTCACGGCGGAGGCTTTCCCATCGACGACGAGCTCGTGGAACGCGTCCTTCACGTACGGAGACGCGTTCGCGGATCCGAAGAGACGCGCGTCATTCGTCTCGTTCTCGGTGAAGACGAGTTCGCCGGACGCGTCGGACGAGAACCAGAGGTCTCCCAGGTGTTCGTGGCGCGCGAGGGCCACCTCGCCCTCGCACGAGGCGTCGCGCACGAGACTCGGGCGGGAGGCCGTCGGTGTCCAACTCCAGGTGTTCCGGAACCAGAGCGTGGGAAGGAGTTCGAGCGAGGCCTCTTCGGGACCACGGTTGACGATCGTCACGCGGACGAGGACGTCGTCCTTCGTCGCCTTCGCGTATTCCACGAAGACGTCGAAGTAGCGGTCGTCGTCGAAGATGCCGGTATCACCCAGCTCGGGTTCCGGCCGGAGGACGCCGGCGGCGTCGGACATGGCGCCGAGCTCGGCGTACGGGAACGCCCGCTGCGGATACTTGTAGAGCGCACGACAGTACGAATGGGTCGGGGTCGCGTCGAGGTAGAAGTACTCCTCCTTCACGTCCTCGCCGTGATTGCCTTCCTTCCCGGAGAGTCCGTAGAGACGCTCCTTCAGGATCGGGTCTTTCCCGTTCCACAGGGAGACGGCGAAGTTGAGGAGGCCACGGTTGTCGCAGAGTCCGAGAAGGCCGTCGTCGCCCCAGCGGTAGGCCCGCGACCGCGCGTGGTCGTGGGGCAGGTAGCGCCAAGCGTCCCCGTTCGGGGAGTAGTCCTCGCGGACGGTGCCCCACTGACGTTCGGAGAGGTAGGTGCCGTAGCGACGCCATCGGACTCCTTCCCGGGCCTCGAGGAGTCGTCGACCTTCCGCCGTCTCTGTCACGCGCGCCATGATCGACCCCGACTGTACCGAGTTTCCGGGCGAGCGGGCGTCCCCGAGCGACGTGTGCGACGACGTCGCCCGTCGTGCGAGGAGTGCGGTGCACCCGCGCGGACGTGACCGCGACCTTCGCCGCGGGCGGCCTCCCGCCGCGACACGCCGGGCGATTCTGGTATCTTCAAGGAGGCGTTCGTTCGTCTTCGCAGCCGGTTCGATCCGAGAGGCCCGCGTGTCCAGAGCCGTTCGAGTCCTGACTCTCCCTCGGAAGGGAGACGTGATCGACGACAAGTACCTCGTCGACGACATCCTCGGCGAAGGGGGAATGGGCTGCGTCGCGCGCGGAGTCCACCTGAAGCGCCGGGCGGAGGTCGCGCTCAAGTTCATGGCACCGGCGCTCGCGCTGAACCCGGAGGCGGTGGAGCGATTCCTCACCGAGGCCGTCGCCGCGTCCCAGATCAAGAGCGATCACGTCGTCACCATCTTCGACGTCGGCACGTTGCCCATCGGCGCGCCCTACATCGTGATGGAGCTCCTCGACGGTCGCGACCTCGGAGCCGTCCTCCGACAGGACGGACGCGACGGACTTCCGGTGGCCCGTTCCGTCTACTTCGCGCTCCAGATCCTCCGTGCCCTCCAGGCCGCGCACGCCTCCGGCATCATCCACCGCGACATCAAGCCGTCGAACTGTTTCGCGATCGAACGCGACGGAGAACCCGACTTCGTGAAGCTCCTCGATTTCGGGATCAGCAAAGTCTACTCGACGGCGGGTGGGAAGGAGCTCACGCGCGGGGACGTCCAGCTCGGATCGCCGTCGTACATGGCGCCCGAACAAGCGAAGTCGTCCAAGCACGTCGACCATCGCGCGGACCTCTATTGCGCTGGTGTCGTGCTGTTCAAGCTCCTCTCCGGGCAGCTCCCCTTCCTCCACGACGCGGACGCCGAGGTCATCGAGATCCTCTCGCGGAAGCTCATCGAGAAACCGCGTCGCCTGGACGACGTGCGACCGGGGACGTCCCGCTCGCTCGCGGACGTGATCGATCGCGTCCTCTCGCTCCAGCCCGAAGAACGCTTCCAGACCGCCGCCGAATTCGCCGAAGCGCTCGCGCCGTTCGCCGACGCCCGCAGCGCGCGGACGCTCGCCGCCATCCGGCGGTTCCGCGACCAGGGTGAGCCGGCGAAGCGCATCGACGTCGCCGAACTGCTGAACGGTCCGAGCCGCGCATACGAGGGCACGGCGAATTCCGAAACGATCGACGTGTTCGGTCCCGAGTCCATCGCCCAAGGGCCCACGAAGCTCGAAGGATCCGCGAGCCGTGAGCATCGCTCCGCCCATTCCGAAAATCCGAAAGCGGAGCGGTCCATCGGGACGCAAGCGAGCGTCGTCGTCTACCAGAAGGCCGCGAGCGTCACGCCGACTCCGGCCCCGAGACGCATCCGTCAGCATCTCCTCCTCGGCGGCGCCATCGCGGCCGCGGCCCTCGCCGGCACGATCGCCCTCGTGAGCCGTGGACCGCACGCCACCACGACCGCGAACGCGTCCGAACTCCGGCCCGTTCCGGCGGCGGAGAGCCTGCCGCGACCGCCGGAGTTCGGGACCCACGTCGACGTCGCGCCGCAAGGCAATCCGCCCACCGCGAACTCGGCCGACGTCGTCGACCCGCTCCGAGGGACGCCCGTCACGGCGGGGTCGACGGCGAAGGGTCCGGACAGGGCCACGACGCCCACCGCGGCGACGACCCGCACGCCGACCACGTCGCCGGCCAAGGGGAGTGGCGTCCGAACGCCGCCCCGAAAAGGATCACTAGATATGCGTCCCGTCGATTGATGGTGTTACGGTATCCTCGGTCGACCCACCGAACCGAGGGAACGTGATCCGACGCGTTGTCATCCACTCACTCGTGGCCGTGATGCTCCTGCAGAGCGCGCCCGTCTACGCGCAGAAAAAGGCGCCGGCGGGCCCCGCCCGTTCGGGCAAGACGGTCCGTGACGAACTCCCCGAAAGTGCCATCCGGGACTGGGATTCCGCGAAGCTCCTTTTCGGGGCCGGGGACTGGCAAGGGGCGGTCGCCGAATTCCGACGCGCATACGAGCTCTCGAAGAACCCGCGCGTCCTCATGAACGTCGCGATCTGCGAGAAGAACCTCCGTCGCTACTCGCGTGCGGTGGCGGTGCTCAAGCAGGAGATCTCGGAAGGCACGGGGCGGGTCCCGAACGAGGAACTCGAACAGGCCCGCGAATACATCGCGACCATGGAGCCCTTGACCTCCACGGTGTCGATCAAGACGACCGAAATCGGCGCCACGTTGTTCATCGACAACGTGGAATCCGGCACGACCCCCTTCGCTTCCCCGGTCGCCATCGACGTCGGCACGCACACGCTCCGCCTCCACAAGGACGGCTTCCGTGACGCGAGCCAGACGCTCACGGTCACCGGCGGCGTTCCGGCGAGCGTCGACATGCCGATGGATCCGCTCCTGAAGCGCGTGCTCGTCGACGTGCGCGTCGTCGGGTCGAAGGACGCTTCCGTGTGGGTCGACGGCGTGGAGCTCGGAGCCGCCCCGTTCCACGGCGAGATCGAAGCGGGCAAACACACGTTCGAAGCGCGCGCGGCCGGATTCGCCACCGCCCGTGACACGCGTGACCTCGTCTACAAGGAGCCGGCCGTGCTGGTCCTCACGCTCGACAAGGAGCGCCACGAGGGCAAGGTGAAGGTCGTGGCGACTCCGGCCGGCGGTGTCATCGAGGTCGATGGCCAGGTCGTCGGCACCGCTCCGTGGGAGGGCTCGCTCCCGACGGGCGGCCACCACCTCGTCATCAAAAAGAGCGGCTACGACACCTACTCGCAGGAAATCGCGCTCAGCGACAACCAGACGCGCGAGGTGAACGCGACGCTCACCTCCTCCAGCAAGTACGGCTGGGTGTGGTGGGTCGCCGGTGCGGCGGTCCTCGCGGGCGCAGGCGCTACGGTGACGTACTTCGCGACGAACGGAAAGGCAGCCGATCCACCGCCGGGGAACCTCAATCCCGGCCTCGTGAAAACGTCCGGTTTCGCGTTCTGATCCGGGAGCCGTCGCGGCTCCGGAATCCCCGTGCTACGAGCCAGGCCCCCATCCAGGAGGCTTCTCGCATGCGCTCGTTCGTCGTCCCCGCCCTGCCCTTCCTCGCCTCTCTCGCCCTCGCGTCGGGAGCCGCGTTCCTCGCCTGCTCCAACTCGAACTCGGCTGCCACGGGCGACGGTGGCGCCACGTCGAGCGACGCGGGAGATGCGGGCGACGGCGAAGCCTCCGCGCCCCCCGGTTCCCGGGGAACGGGCGCCGTGACGGTGACGAGCGATCTCGCCCTCACCAACATGCCCATCTACTCCGCGAGCGCCCTCTTCCTTCCCCCGGTGGGCGACGCCGGCGACGCGCCTTCGAGCAACGGGTGCACGACGACGACGGTCGAAGGATGCGTCCTCGAAGCCTGCCCTCCTCGCGCGAAGGATCCGAAGGCCGTGAGCGCGGGAGCGATCGCGATCTCGGGCGGGACGATCGCCGCGGAGGGCATCACCCTCACCCCGGACGACAAGGGCCTCTACGCGACGGCGGGCGACCGGAAGACGCTCTGGAACGGCGGAGAGGACATCACGGTCCGCGGGGCCGGAGCCGAGAAGGGCGTTCCCGCCTTCGAGAGCGTCGTGAAGTCGCCCGTTCGCATCGTCCTCACCGAGCCGGCGATCACCCGCGGCAAGAACATCACGATTTCGCGCAACGAGGACCTCGTCATTTCCTGGGGCGCGTTCTCGGCGACGGTCGTGGAAGGCAGCACCGCGTTCGACGGCGGTGCCGTCGTGACCCCGGCAGCGCTCGACGGCGAGGTCGAGGTCGTCCTCGTGTCGCAGACGGACACGGGCGTGGCGACGCTCACGTGCGCGTACCCGATCAACACCGGCGGTACGCACGTTCCCCGGGGAGCCATCGGCCGCCTGAGCGAGTCGACGGGTCTCATCCGATTGAGCTCGCGCCAGTCGAAGACGGTGGGCGCCGGCACGTACGACGTCGTCACGAAGCTCCTCTCCGTCGGGATCCTGATCTCCGACGGAGCCGCCGCGCAGGGTGGCGTCGCGTTCGAGTGAGGGAGCCCGAGGGAATCCCGGTCACCTCACGTGACCGGGACTCGGGGACTCAGAGACTCCAATACTGGATGCCGCGCTCCACCTTCGACGGGTCGAGCGCGCTCTTCACGTCGATGAGCATGCCACTGTCCTTGAGCATGCCCTGGATCTTCGACTGCCCCATCTCGAGGTAGGCCTTGTGGCTCACCGCGAGGACGACGGCGTCGAGGTTCCGGTATTCGTCGAGGGACGCGAGCTTCACGCCGTATTCGTGCTCCGCTTCCTTCGGGTTGCCGAGAGGGTCGTGGATCATGGGCTGGACGCCGAACGAGCGGAGCTCGGTGAGGATGTCCGGAACCTTGCTGTTGCGCAGATCGTTGCAGTCTTCCTTGAAGGTGAGACCGAGCACGCCGACCTTCGCGCCCTTCACCGGGCGATCGCCCTGGATGAGCATGCGCACGAGGCGTTGCGCCACGTAGGGACCCGCGCTGTTGTTGATGCGACGGCCCGCGAGGATCACTTCCGGCTGGTAGCCGAGCTCCTGCGCCTTGGTCGTCAAGTAGTACGGGTCCACGCCGATGCAGTGACCGCCGACGAGGCCCGGACGGAACTTGAGGAAGTTCCATTTCGTACCGGCGGCAGCGAGGACGTCCGCCGTGCGGATGCCCATGCGGTCGAAGATGAACGCGAGTTCGTTCATGAGCGCGATGTTGATGTCGCGCTGCGTATTTTCGATGACCTTCGCGGCCTCGGCGACCTTGATCGACTGCGCCTTGTGGATGCCGGCGTCGATGATGGCGCCGTACGCCTTGGCGACGCGCTCGAGGGTCGGACCGTCCTCGCCGGAGACGACCTTCGTGATGCGTTCGAGCGTGTGCTCGTGGTCGCCCGGGTTGATGCGCTCCGGCGAGTACCCGAGCTTGAAGTCGACGCCCTGTTTCAGTCCGGACATCTTCGCGAGGATGGGCCCGCAGATGTCCTCCGTGACGCCCGGATAGACCGTCGATTCGTACACGACGACTCCGCCCTTCTTCAGGGCCTTGCCGACGGTCTCGGACGACTTCACGACCGGCGTGAGGTCGGGGACGTTGTTCTTGTCGACGGGGGTCGGGACCGCGACGACGAAGAACGTGATGCCTTCGAGGTCCTTCGGATCGTACGACATCTTGATCGGGTTCGACTTGAGGGTCTCCTCCGAGATCTCGTGGTTCCGATCGTAGCCGCGCTTCAGTTCTTCGACCTTCTCCTTGTGGATGTCGAAGCCGACCGTGTTCGGGAACTTGCGCGCGAACGCGAGCGCGACGGGAAGTCCGACGTAGCCAAGTCCGATGACTGCGATCCGCTCGTCCATGGGAGTCTCCGCGACGACTGAACGACCGACGGACGGCGGGACCCCTACGATCCCGGGTCGGTCGGTTCGAAAAAGCGACGCTCTAGGGGTATCTGAACCCGCCACCCCGCGGCAAGGGCCGAGACGTTCCTGGAACACATCTCAAACCTGCTGCGCATCCTTCCTCGTCGGGTCCCCAAAGTCTGGCGGCGTCGCCGACAGCAACGATGGGGCTGCGGGCTCGCTCTGAATACCCCGGTATTCGTCGCTCGCCCTCCCTAGCGGAAGGACGCTCGCGACGGTCGTGAGATGCGTTCCAGCGTGCGGCGCGCCTATTCGCCGTCGATCCGTACGAGAAGCTCCCGCATGGTGCGCAGGATCGCCTTCCGGACGTTCGCGAGGACGCGTTCTGTGTTGCAAACGACCGAAAGGGTCTCCTCCACTTTCCAACCTTCGACGCGGACCTCCACGAGCGAGCCCGCCCGGAGGTAGCGCGCGGCGGCGACCACCGGACCGAACACGAGTTGGTCGGTGTGCGCGGCGAGCTCGAGACCGACCGCGATGGTCTGCGCTTCGTGACCTTGGAGGCGTTCCGACACGCCGAGGGGACAATCGTCCTCGGAGGGAACCCACCGGCCCGCGACGTTGTAGATCGGACAGACGAACGGGACGCTGCGGAGGCGTTCCTCGTCGACGGGCTGCGCACCGAGCTGCTTCGCGAGCTTCGGTGACGCGAAGAGCGCTTTCCGGATCGTGCCCACGGACTCGCTCACCCAGCTCGGCGGGAGCACTTCCTTCCCTGCCCCGAGGAGCGCGAGGTCGAAGAAGTTCTCGGCGGCGTACGCCCGGATCAGCGCGGGGGCCATCTCGAGCCCGCGCAGCCGCACGCCGGGATGGACGGAAGCGAAGAGCGGAAGGGCCGCGGTGATGAGGTAGGACGCGCCCGCGACCGTGAGCTCCACGCCCGACGTCGATTCCGATCGACGGAGTCTCCGGAGCCTCGCGACGAGGTCCTCGATCTCGGGCATCAGCCTCCGACCGTGTTCGTTCAGGTGGACGCCACGGGAACTTCGCGACATCAGCTTGATGCCGAGCTGGTGTTCGAGGCGCGCGATGGCCTTGCTGACCTGGGACGGCGTGACGGACAGTTCGCGTGCCGCCGCGGTCACGGATGCGAGCCTCTGGACGGCGAGGAACGTCCGAAGGTCGCCATAGCGGAGATCCTCGAGTTGCGTGTCGGCGGAAGCCACGGCCCGGAGCCTATCCCGACCTCGGAGTCTCCGGCGCTTCTTGCGCGTCTCGGAGACTCCGGGTGCGGGGAACCCGTCGCGGTCGTCCTTCCCACCGGACGACGACCGCGTCGGAGGTCACCGACATTCCCAGCCGCGGACGCAGAGGAATTCGTCGTCGTACTTGGCGCTCATGGTCTTGCCGGAGGGGCAGATGAAGCGGGGTTGGACGAGCTGGGGGCAGTCGTTCGCCTGCTCCTCGCGCCATTCCTTCGCGGTCGCGAGGATGACGGACGCGTCGATGTCGATCGCCCCGCGGGGACCGTTGGGAACGGTCGCCATGAAGCTCGAGGCGACGATTCCGGGGTCCGTGTTGCCCGCACCGCACAGGAACGACGTCGTCGCGACGGCATCGTTGCCGCGGTAGTAGCTCACGATGTGGCTCGGGAGGCAGCGCGGCATCGGACGGCGCGGATCGGGCGTCTGGTTCGGGCCGAGGGCGGAGACGAGGAGGTCGACCTCCTCCTTGCGACCGATGGTGGTCGCGTCGCCGCCGGGACCGTTCTCCTTCACGACGACCTTCGTGACGCCGTAGGTGACGTCGGCGACGACGAGGGGTTCGCCCGCGATCGTCGCGAGGACGTTCACGTCGACGTCGAGGATGTACGTGTCCGCACCCTTCGTGAGAGTCGCGGCGCTGTGGGCCGGCTCCGTGAGGTTCGTGCAGAGACCGGCCGTGGCGATCACGGCGCCCTTCGCGTCGAGGAACTTGAGCTCGCCGTCCGCCGGACAGCGGAGCGCGCCCTTCACGGGCTTCTTCGAACGCGACGAGAGCTTCGTGGCGCTGAGGACGCGCGACACCTTGCGGCTCTGGGCGACGGTGACCGTGGGATTGAGCTGCACGGCGGCGACGTCGCCGAGGAGATTCGACTTCAGGGCGTCTTCGGAGGAGTCGATGACCGAGTCCTCGGAGGACGTGGCTTCCGCGGTACACCCGGCACCGAACACGGACACGAGCGAGAGACCCACGATCGAAGCAACGGTGGAAAGACGCATGGCGGAACCCCTTCGCCGCGCGATCGGCCCGGACATCGGGCACCGCTGCGGCGACCTGGAGATAGCGCACGTTTACCTACATGCAACCCCACATGCCCACACGCGCCCCTTCGACACCTGTCCCCGGCCCCGGTTTTCAGGTCGTCTGGGCCGAATCCTCAAGGAGTCACGGAGGGAGTTCCCGGGCCGGACGGCACGCCGAATCCCGTCGGAACGGAAGGTTCGTGGGGAGCCGCGGCGACGACCGCCAACGGATTCGGGATCTCCTCGCCGGTCGCGACGCGTTCGAGGGTCACGTAGTTGGAGGACGCGATGGCGTTCTTCCCCTCGTCGTCATCCATGGGCTCGGCGCGAAAGTTCGCTCGGAAGAAGCTGAACACGTACGCGTGACGGAGGTAGTAGGTGGTGCCGGCCTCGAAGGCGAAGCGCACGGCGATCTCGTCGTCGGCGGTGGTCGCGATCACGTGCTCGCCCGGCGCGGCCAGCCAGCAAAAATGGGAATGACCCTGCGTCACGCCCACGAGATGGCCGTTGTCGCGGACGGAGGCGGCGACGGCCTGCGCGAGGAGGGCGTTGCGCGCGAGGCAGACCTTCGCCGCGAACTCCGGCGCCCCTCCGCCGGGACCGACCACGGGAGTCTTCGGGTCGCCCGTGACGTACGGAGAGCAGCCCGCGAGCGTCGCGGCGACGACGAGGGCGGAAGGAAGGAGGAGCCGCGCGGGGAGCCGGAAGAGGTCGACCATGGTCGCGCGAAAAGCACGCTCCGGACCACCGGATCGCGGACGGAGGTCGGGTCGGAATCCTCGGACGTTTCGCCGGACACGTGACCACGGTGGGCTTCGGACGTGAACGCCGCAGGTCCACGGACCTGTGAACGGGTGGCCACGGACGCGGCGGTGCTGACACCCCGGGTCTCCAGTACGGGCGGATCGGGGGTAGACCGTCCCCCTAGGTTGCGCACCTCAACCTACATGCATAAATGCCGAAAATGGTCCAAAACGGACCCTGGTGTGGAGGTTGCAACCCTGCCGTCCGTGACGAACGTGCGACAGCCGGGGGGCAAGCATCGGACGGTCCGGAAGGATCGTTCCTCCCCCTCCCTCCGTCGCGCGCTCCCCTGGCGTGCGTTCCTGACCGTCGCGCTTGCGATGGTCTCCGTGGCGACGTTCGGGTGTTCGAGCCAGGCCGAGGAGGCCACCTCGAACGTGGCCGCGAGCACCGACGGCGCGGACGAAGGCGTGTGCGGCGACATGACCCGCGCCGCCGTCGCCGCGAAACAGGCGGGCTCGATCCTCGACTTCGAGTCCGAGTTCGAGGACGCGGTGGACAAGGAACGCCAGGTGCTGGACGAGCTCGTCGTCCGATCCGCGAACTGCGATCGCACGAAGGACGCGCCGGGCTGCCAGGGACTGGATGCCACCACCGCCGACGAATACACGGCGCGTCGGAAGGCGCTCGCGGCGTGCAAGGCGCCGGCGAACCCGGGGACGTCGACGTCGACGTCCACCACCGAAGTCCGTGCCGAGGTCGGCATCAGCGCGTCGAAGGCCTGCGAGAAGGTGGCCGGAAAGTCGGACGTGTTCCTGAACGCGTCGTGCGAAGTGTCGCGCACGCGCCTCCTCGCGGTGCTGGAATCGAACGCGGTCCGCGTGTGCGACGCTCTCGCGAAGGTCGGGACGGCGAAGCCGTCGAAGAGCGCCGCCACGGTTTGCGGCGCGGACGTGATCAAGCAAGTGTGCGGATTCTTCGCCGGCGTCGCGGCGAACACCGTCAACCAGACGGACAAGGCGTCCGACGCGCTCGGGCGCATGGTCGGTACGGGTGCCGCCCAAGCGGTGACGAAGTCGTTCGTCTCCACGGCCCTCGAATGCCTCAAGGCGAAAGGCACCGAGGCGATCGCCGAGGTACTGACGGAGGCGACCGAAGGCGCCGCCAAGAATGCGTTCAAGGACTCGCTGACGAAGGCCTCCGCCGTGGGGCTCGTGCTCGCGACGACCGCGTGCACCGTGGCGAGCAACCAGGTGGCCGACGCGATCTCCACGTCCCGCGACGTCGACTACGACAACGCCTGCAGCGCGAGCGCGTTCAGCTTCAAGAGCAAGCACCGCATCGCGGCGTGCATGAAGACGGCCGGCGGCGCGTGCGCCGCGTTCGGCGGGACCGTGAACGTCGGCGACATCGCGGGCCTCGACCCGGCCAGCACGGAAGCGTTCTTCGCGAACGTCGCGAGTGCCGGCATCTCGGCGACGTGCACGGCCGGCGGCCCCGCGACGCGGATCCTCTGCGGCACCATCAACCAGGCGGCGCTCCAGATCAAACAGGCGTTCACGACCGGCACGAACGACTGGGCGACGTGCATCCCCACAGCACAGCTCGGCGCCTGCATCGGCACCCTCTACGCGAACTGGGAAAGCGGCGGCTGGTCGAACAACGAAGGCGTCGCGACGTCGCGCGGCACGGGCGAGGACGAGGTCCGCGATTGTTGCTGGTGCTACAAGGATACCTACCAGGACGACGGCTACTTCTCGGACACGCGGCTGTCGCGCGAGAACTGGTTCGGCGTCATCCAGAAGGGCGACTTCGAGAGCGGCAACTGCGCCTGGATGGAGAACAAGGGCATCCAGAACGGCGGCGTGCAGATGTACACGGACTCCGGCTACGCGATCTATTACCGCTACGCCGAGTGCGGAAAGGTCACCGTGAAGGGGGGCAGCTGCAAGCCGGGGGACTCCGGGACGATGACCGTCGTGGACGGTGCGTCCGGAGGGACGCGCACCGTGCCGGCGATTCCGTACTGAAGTTCCCGGAACCCGTGCGTCGCGGGGCAAGACCCCGCGGAACTTCAGGCCCGTCGATTTCGTTGTAAGGTTTCCCCTCGGAACGGAACCAATCCGTCCGATGACGAGCCCCGGGGAGCCACGCGCGCCGATGTCCGACGAGGCCTTCCGGAAGGTCCTCGAGGCGCACCGTGGATCCCTCACTCGTCTGGCGTCGAGCTTCGCGAGGACGAAGGAAGACCGTCAGGACCTCCTCCAGGAGATGACGCTCGCCCTCTGGAACGCGCTCCGGTCGTTCCGGGGAGAGTGCTCCGAGCGGACCTTCGTCTTCCGTGTCGCACACAACGTCGGAATGAAGTCCGCCCTGAAGCGTCGCATGGATCGCGCGCGGACCGAATCGGCGTCGTTCGAGGCGTCGGATCCAGACGCGGACCCCGAGACGATCATCGTCCGCGAGCAGCGAGTGCGGGGCGTGAGCGAAGCCGTGGCAGCGCTCCCCGGGTCGATGCGGCAAGTGGTCGTCCTCGCGCTCGAAGGGCTCTCCTATTCCGAGATTTCGGACGTGCTGGGGATTCAGCCGGAGGCGGTCGGGGCACGCCTCTCTCGCGCGCGCACTGTCATGCGATCGATGCTCCGAGAAGAAAGGTCGTCCCGATGAACGAGATC
This sequence comes from Polyangiaceae bacterium, assembly GCA_046351475.1. Taxonomy (GTDB): domain Bacteria; phylum Myxococcota_A; class Polyangia; order Polyangiales; family Polyangiaceae; genus JAXLYL01. The sequence goes on along the minus strand of JAXLYL010000004.1, from coordinate 247,973 downwards.
GACGAAGCGTCCGAGGGCACGGCGGCCGAAGAATGGGCGACGTGGTCCGCGCGTTGGAAGGACGATCGCCCGGTCCCGTCGGCCGACGAATTCGTCGCGCTCGCGCGTCGAGGTCGCCGGCGGCAGTTCGCGGCGGTCGGTGTCGAGGTCCTCGCTTCGGCGGCGATCCTCGTGTTCTACGGCGTCCTCCTCGCGCGACATCCGAAGGCACCGACCGTGATTCTCGCGCTCGCGAACGCGGTCTTCGTGGGCGTCTGGCTCACCATGCTGTTCCGGAATCTCGCCGGGACGTGGACGTCGCTCGGTCACGATGCGCGGGCCCATGCCCACCTTCTCCTCGCGCAGGCCGAGCGGCGCCTCCGTTGGTTTCGATTCGTCGAGCGGAGCCTCGTGGCGATGGCGGCGTTCTTCCTCGTCTGGTCGCCGATCCAACTCGCGACGTTTCGCGAAACCTACGCCGCGGAACCCTGGCGCGCGATCGTGGGCTTCGGAGCTCTCGCGATCCTGCTCGCCGGTTTCGGGGTCGGTGTCCGCCTTCGCGCGCGACGCGCTGCCCGGGAGGTCGTCACGGTCCGCCGATGGGTCGACGCGGAGGCGGAGTCTGCCGACTCGAACGGCGTGGCGCCGTGATCCGCGCGCCGATGGCGCCCCGAGTGGGTCGAGGCGAAGGACACCCGAGGTCCGTTCCGTCGCCAGTGGAGAGCAGGGGGTCCGGTGGGCGCAGCAGGATTTGAACCTGCGACTTCCACCGTGTGAAGGTGGCACTCTACCGCTGAGTTATGCGCCCGTAGAGGGACCCAGGAACTAGTGCGAAGCGGCCCGCCCTGCAAGAGTTCTCTTCCGGGCCCGGACGGACGCGGCAATCCCGACCCGGTCGACGGTGCCCGGGCGGTCCTCGGGCTCAGAGGATGGCGTGTTCGAGGGCCTTCCAAATGGCGTCGCGCCCCTCGCCCGACACCGCGCTCGCGCCGATGGGCTTCCGACCCGCCTCCTTCGCGATCGCCATGAGAGCCACCTTCCGTTCGGCGAGGGCGAGCTTGTCGATCTTCGTGGCGACGAAAATCACCTCGAGGGGCTTGGTGGATTCGGCGGTCCTCCGCGTGCGGACGAAGCGCGCGAGCTCCGCGTCGTCTTCCTCCATGCCACGACGGACGTCGACGAGGAGGAACATGGCGCGCAAGGTGGGACGGGCCGCCAGGTAGCTCTCGATCAGCGGCTGCCATCCCTTCCGCTCCGCCTTCGACACCTTCGCGAATCCGAAGCCAGGGAGGTCCACGAATTGGACGGCGAGTCCCGTGGCGAGCTTCACGTCGAACACGTTGATCTGTCGGGTGCGCCCCGGCGTGTTGCTCGCGCGGGCGAGGGAGCGCCGCTGCATGAGCATGTTCAGGAGCGACGACTTGCCGACGTTCGAGCGACCCGCGAACGCGACTTCGGCGAGCGCCGGCGCGGGCAGGGCCTCCACGGTTCCGGCTCCCGCGGAGAACGAGGCCGAGACGACCCGGGGTCCGAGTTCGACACCCGAAAGGACGACCTTCGAACCGCTCGACTTCGATGACTTTTTCGCGGCCGCCATGGTTCCCGTACGTACGCGGCCTCGTCCCCGTGTGCAAGGTCGACGGCGAGGCGACGGGACGATGCGCGGCCCCAGCGATGCCGGACACGTCCGGAGCTGCGTTGTGGCGTAGACTCGCGCCGATGCGTCCCGAACGCCCCCGCGGTTCCTTCGTCCGCCGTCTCGGCCGTCCCGCCGTCCCCGCCCTGGCATTCGTCGGCCTCGTGGGCGCGTGTTCGTCGTCGGAGCGGGGCGAGCTGATCGTGGTGGTGACGTCGGACATGGCGCTCCCGAAAGACCTCGAGAACATCCGCATCGACTTCGAGCCGGCCCCGCAGGGCAACGCGACCGCCGTCGACATGGATGTCCGAGGCACACCGCCCCTCCGACTGCCCGCCACGGTCGCCATCGTCGCCGGCAGCGGAGAGGAGACGCCCGTCACCATCACCCTCGCCGCCGCGAAAGACGGCCGCCCGAAGGTGCTCCGGACGGTGCGGACGGCCGTGCCGAAAGGCAGCGTACGGATGGTGCGGATGCCCCTCGAATTCCTCTGCCGGGACTCGGCGAAGGCCGAGGGAAGCGGCGCCGTGTCGACGTGTCCGGACGGGAAGACGTGCGTGCACGGCGAATGTGTCGCGCCGGACGTGCCCGTCGCGTCGCTGCCGCTCTACGACGAGACCGCCGTCTTCGGCGGCGGAACGGCGGACGGCCGCGTCGCGGGTCGATGTTTCGACACGCTCACGGAGTTCGCCGACGCCGAACCACTGACGGTCGACCCGGCGACGTGCTCGTTCGAGGACACGTCGACGTTCCCGCTCAACGTGGCATTGAGACTCGGCCCCGGATCGACCGGCATCTGCGACGGCGTCCATTGCTACGTCCCCCTCGCGGAGGGCGACGGCGGCTTCCGGCGGGACGGAACGAAGGTCGTCCTCGCGAAAGCGTTCTGCCGAGAGCTCGCGACCCTCGGCGGGGACGCGACCTTCGTCCGCGGGACCGTGGGCGGGATGCGGACGGAATCATCGCCGACCTGCGGACCGTGGAGCGCGATCGCGGGTGGCGTGAAGCCCGACGACTCGACACCTTCGGCCACGCTCGAAGGCGAGTTCGCGGCGAAGGACATGCACGCCGTCGGGGGTCGCTTGTTCTGGATCGCGAACGATCGACCCGGCGCGTGCACGCTTCCCGATTGCGAGGACAAGAGCCTCAACACGACGGCCGATCTCGTGGCACACGGTCTCGCCGCCTCTACGAAGAACGTCGCGTGGACGGCCACGTTGACGGGACGCGGCTTCGTGTTCCTCGAGGACACGAACGCCGTGGCGGCGAAGAGTCCCGCGCTGTCGTCGCTCGCCGATCCGCGGGCCGTCGCCGTCGGGCCGAACGTGGCCGTGTGGATGACCGGAGCGGGCAACCTGCTCCGGAACCGACTCGACGCGGGCGTGGGAGCGACGCCTGTGGGCCTCCGACAGGGACTGGACGCGACGGTCGCTCCGATCGTCGTTCCCGTGGGCGCCCTCGGATCGGAGACCGCGGGATCGGTGGCCGTGGGATCCCGATTCGGATTCTTCGAAGTCCCGACGGAGGACGACGGCGCGTGCTTCGCGACGTTCGCGGAGGACGCGACACTCGCGACCACGCCGTCGTCGTGCACCTCCGGCTCCCGAGTACGCGGCATCCACGGTCCGTCCGCGTGGGCGACGTTCGCGGACGGATTCGTCCTCGTGGATCGCGCTGCGAGGAACGACGCCGATCGTCGCCACGTCGTGAAGTTCACGACACGCGGTGCGGAAGCGAACACCGCCGTCGAACTCCTGCCCGCGCGGAAAGGCCCGCTCGCCATCGCGACGCTCGCCTTCGGGCCGGTGACGACGCTCTTCTACGGGACCCTGGACGCCGACGGGAAGACACCCGTGATCGAGGCATGCGACGTCGCGTCCTGCGCCGGCACCAGGAAGCGGCTCGCCACCGAGTCGACCGCCGTGGTCACGATGGCGGCCGACCCGGGCTCGGGAGCGCGATCGGCGGCGCTCTACTACGTCACCGAAGCCGGTCTCCTGAAGCGACTTCCTCTCGCGACGTCACCCTGAAGCGACGCGTCGACGCCCGAGTCTCCGCGAGACCGCGGCGACGAGGGCGTCGAGTTCGGGCGACCGGAGACCCCAGCCGGTGGCGAGGAACAGTGCGACGAACGTGACACCGCCGACCGCGGCGGGCAGCAAGCGGAGGAAGGGTCCCGAGCCGACGGTCGCGATGCGTGCGGCGTGGAAGGCGCCGAACGCGGCGACGGCGGACGCTCCGGTCGTGCGTAGGGCGGAGGCGGCGATTTCGCGGCCCCGGAGCGACCCGCGCTTCCTGCGCAACGCCACGGCGAGGAGGATCATCTGCGCCACGCTGGACCCCGTGATGGCGATACTCACGCCCGCGTGGCCGAGACTTCCTTTCAGCGCGAGGGCGAGGACGACGAACACCACGAGATCGATGCCGCTGACGACGACGGGAGTCACGGTGTCGCCCACGGCGTAGAACATCGCGACGAGCTGGCGCACGCTCGCGACGGCGAACACGCCCGCGCCCTGGAACACGAGCGCTCGCGCCGTCTCGGAGGAGGCGACGGCGTCGAACCGCCCGCGCTGGAGGAACGCGACGACGAGAGGTTCGGAGAGGACGACGAGGGCGACGCTGGCGGGAATCGCCACGAACAGCGAGAGCCGCATCCCCTGGGAGAACACGCGTCCGAGTTCCTCGTCGTCTCCCTTCGCGACGAGCGCCGCGAGGGACGGCAACGCGGCGGTGGAGAGCGCCATCACGAAGACGCCCTGTGGGAACTCGCAGATGTGGGACGCCCAGGCGAAGTAGCTCTGGGCTCCGGTGCCGAGTTCGGAGAGAAAGCGGCGCGAGAGGACGAGATCGACGTAGTAGATGCCGATACCGATCGTCATCGGGGCGATGCGACGGAAGACGGCGCGGACGTCGGGGTCGGCGAGATCGAACCGGGGCCGCGACGCGTACCCGATCGCGCGGAGGGACGGCACCTGCGCGAGCACCTGGAGTGCGCCACCGACGAGGGCACCGAAGGCCAACGCCTGGACGACCGCGGTTCCCGACGACGCGAGCATGGCCGGAAGGAGGACGGCTCCCCCGATGAGACCGACGTTCAGCAGCGACGGCGCGAACGCGGCGACGACGAACCGCTTGCCGACGTTGAGCGCGGCCATCCCGAGCGCCGCCGTCCCCATGAAGAAGATGTAAGGGAAGAGCGTACGCGTGAGCGTGACGGTGCGTTCGAAGAGCTCGGGGCGATCGCGGTAGCCGCCGGCGAAGAGGGACGTCAGGGGTTCGGCGGCGAGGATTCCGAGCACGGTGACGACCGCGAGCACGACGAGCGACACGCCGCGCACCTTCGCGAAGAACGCGCGACCGGCGTCGTCGCCCTCCTTCTCGACCTTCGCGGCGAGCAACGGCACGACCGCGCTCGACACGGCCCCTTCGGCCAGGAGCTGTCGGAGTGCGTTGGGGATGGTGAAGGCGACGAAGAAGGCGTCCGTGTCTTCCTTGCCGAAGACGGCGGCGAGCACCACGTCCCGGAGGAGCCCGAGAATCCGGGAGAAGAGGGTTCCCGCGCCGACGACACCCGCACGACGCACGAGGACGTTCCGCGCTTCCGCACGATCGTCGTCGATGTCGGGGTCACCTTGCGGCACGGGCTCCTCGTCACGAACGCCCGAGCGGGCCCCGTTCGTCCTTCGAAGTTCCGGGGCGGCACGTTTCGCAGAAGCAGAGCTCCCGGAGGTACTTGAACGAGTAGATGCCGGAGGCGTGACCGTCGAACCACCTGATGGCGAGGGCGTAGTTCCCGACGGTTTCGAAGTCGTCGATTTCGCGAAGCATGTCGGAGTTCTCGACGAACCGGATGGAACCGGAGTGCCCCTGGCACCCGGCACACGGGCAGTAGCCGCGTAGGATCTCGTGGGGGTGGAGGCTCGTGTGACCGTCAGCCCAGTCGATTTCGGTGACGCGCGCGCCCCGAGGGGACCGGATCGCGAGGCATCGGGTGCGTGGATCGGTGCTCACGCGCGAGAGAGTGGAGGAGCTTTCGCTCGCGGGCAAGACCGTCGAGGGCCGTGACCGACCCCACGGCCGAAACGGCGCGTTTCGAAAGTCCGTGGGCGAAGGGCAGGACGTCCCGCCAGAACACGGGATCGCGGAACGTGGGCGACGAAGGCGCGACTTCCGACGACACGAGGCACGCGAGGACACCCGCGACGAAGGCGTCCCCTGCCCCGGTCGCGTCGACGACCTTCGTACGCGTGGGGGTCACGCGAACTTCGCCCTTCCCGGTGAACACGGAGGTCGGCCCACCCCCGCGCGTGACGACGACGATCGCCCCCTCGCTCGCGTCGACCATCCACGCGGGGGAGACACCGAGCGCGCGGAGGTCGGCGTCCGACGCTTTCACCCAGGCGACGCCGCGCACGAGGCGTTTCGTGGCGTCGCGGAGGGCCTTCGTCCCCTTCCAAAGATGGGGCCGTGCGTTGACGTCGACGACGACGCGGGCGCCGCGACGGACGGCCCCGCGGAGGAACGCCTCCGTCCCGGCGGCCAGCGCCTTCGTCATGAGCGTGCTGGTCCCGACGAGCACCCACGCGGCGTGGACCGGTCTCGCCCGCACGTCGGCGGCCGTCAGGGACACGTCGGCGGACTCGTGCCGGTAGAAGAGGAACGACGGCTCGCCCTCCGCGTCCCGCGCGATGAAGGTCACGCCGGTGCGCTCCTCGCGCCACACGAGGTTCGTCGTGTCGACGCCGTCCGCCTCGAGATGTGCGGCGAGGTCCCGCCCGAAGCGATCGCGACCCACGCCGCCCACGAACGACGTGCGGATCCCGAGGCGCGCGAGCGTCACGGCGACGTTCGCGGGCGCGCCACCGAGGCGTCGGACGTAGTCCTCGCCCACGAGGCGGGCCCTGTCGCGTGCTCCTCCCGGTTTTCCCCTCGCGAAGACGTCCCACAGGATCTCGCCGTAGGTGACGACGTCGAACGTGGCGTCGGAGCGGCGGCGCGTCACGACGCGACCTCCGCGTGGACGGCCATGGCCGCCTCGGCGATACGGAGGAGCGTGGCGGCTCCTTCGTCGTCCACGGGAACCGATTCGCCGCCCACGAACGCGCGGGCGACGCGACGGAGTTCGGGCGAGAGCACCGTGCGGGATCCTCCGCAGGCCGTGCACACGAGGCCGCCCGTCGCCGCGTCGATGCACGCCGGGCGATCCTCGGGACAGGGTCGTCCGCACCGGACGCACCGTTCGAGGTCGAGGCCGTAGCCGACGTCCGAGAGAAGGCGCAGCGCGGCGGCGGCCAGGGCGTGTTTCGGTTTCGTGTCGCCCCGTTCGAGGACGTCGAGGAGGTTCTCCACGGTGCGGAACGCGTCGGGTTCGCGCGTCCTCGCGGGGAAGAGTTGGCGCGCCCAGCGGAGCGCGACGCCGGCGGCGTCGAGGGCGTCCAGCCGCCCGAGGATCCCGGTGCGGATGGTGCGAAGGCTCGCTTCCTTCAGGAAGGCGAGGTCCCGACCCGAGTCCTCGAGCACGACGTGGATCGTGTGGAGGGGTTCGAGGGCGCCCCCGAAGCGCTTGGTACTCCGTTTCGCGCCACGCACGATGGCGGCGACCTTGCCCTCCGCTTCGGTGAGGAGCGTGACGACGAGGTCGCTCTCTTTCGTGTCGACCCGGCGCGCGAGGAGCGCGGCGGTCTCGATCACGTTCACGCGCGGAGTTCCGTCGTGACCGAGCCGAAGTCGACGGACGAGAGTTCGGACGGCACGTCGTGACCGCGGGGCTTCAGCACGATGCTGATGGCCAACGTGAAGAGGATGAGGAGGAGGACGAACGCGATGGCGACACCGAACACGCGCCCCTGCCCCGCGCGACCCGGCTCGACGCGCGCGGGAACCGGGATGGGGGTGGCGACGGCGCTGCGCCGGCTGGCCGTGTAACGGGCGAGGATCTCGTCGGCTTCGAGGCCGACGGCGCGGGCATAGGAGGAAAGGAAGCCGCGGACGAACACGTCCCCCGGGAGATCGTCGAACTGGTCGGACTCGATGGCGTTCAAGGACGCGAGGGGGATTCGCGTCACTCGGGACACTTCGGCGACGCCCATGCGCTTCTCTTCGCGCTGGCGTCGGAGGGAACTGCCGATCGTTTCCGGGGTCACGTCTGCCTCGTAGGAGTCACGGCATCAGCGCTTTCCGCCCGGATCGCCGGGACCGGCGAGCTCGCGCGAGCAGCGTTTGCCTGTTTGGGAATCCGCGGCGATTTCGCGGCACTTCTCGAAATCGGCGCGGGCATCCGCGATGCGTCCGAGCTTCGTGCGGACACGGGCTCGTCCCTCCCACGCATCTTGGAGGTTCTGACAATCGGGGCTGTCGACCGAAAGCGCGGCGGTGAAGGCCGCGTCCGCCTGGCCGAGGTCCCCCTTCTTCTCGTACGCGACGCCCAACCGGTAGTGGCCGACGCAGAAGCGAGGCTGGGTGATGGAGTTCTTGAGGGACGCGATGCCGTCGTCGAGCTTGCCGAGCTGCACCTGGGCCCAGCCCAGATTGCCCCACGCGAGGTGGTTCTCGGCGTACGCCGGATCCCGGGTGAGGGGCTCGAGGTAGGCGATGGCGTCGGCGGGCTTGTCCCGGAGGATGAGCACCTGGCCCAACATGTTCTTCGCGTCGCGGAACGTGGACTCGGCCTTCACGGCGGCGCGGGCGTACTTCTCCGCGTCCTGCAGGCGGCAATCCGGGCTTTGCATGCCGTTCGGGCCGGAACAGAAGAAAAGATAGATCGCGGCCGTGAAATAGAGCGCCTTCGAGTTGTCGTCGTTGAGTTCGACGGAGCGAAGGGCATGATCGAGGGCCGCGCGGGGGTTCGCCTTGTAGAAGAAGTCCCGGGCGAGATCGTACTCGGCTTCGCTCTGACGTTCCGGGCTCTGCGCGTTCGGCCCCACGTTCGACGGATCCCGGGGACCGCACGCCTGGAGCGCCACGGCCGCGACGAGGGCCGTCGCCAGGACCAGAGAAACCGTTGGGGAGAGCTTGGGGAGAACGGGCATGGCGCGGATGTCGCGGGTCCCGCGCACGCAGGCGGGCGTTCGGGAGTAACGCCACAGACCCGACCTCGTCAACGCCGATTACGTAACGCGTTATGGCGCGTCAATTCTCCGTGACCTGGCAGACGCGGAGTGGACGCAGAGTTCCCGACGTTTCTGCAGAAACAGACCACGGAGAACGCTCCTTCTCGTCGGGTGTCCGTGCGTTGGGATTTCCCCATAAAGTGAATTCGAGGTGCGTTCGCGTCCATCCCTGCCCCGGACGAGGGAGCCGCCGTGGGATTCGCTCATGGTGCGCGTGTCGCGGTTCGGCCCCATCGTCGCCCGCGGGGGTATCACCGTTCGCAGTAGAGCGGGCCGTCCTCGACGGGAGGCTCCCCGGGCTGCCGTACACGACCGTCGCGTGGGCCGAACGCGACCACTTGGAGCGTCCGCGTCTGGAACACGACAGGGTGCGCCGCCACGCGCTGCCTCGGGACGATGGCGAAATCGAATCCGTACTGCGCGTGCAGGGCGGTCCATTGGCCTTCCGTGAGACGGGCGTAGTTCAGGTTCGCCGCCGGAGGGATGGCGAATCCTCGTTCGTTCCGGATTCCGTACACGGTCTTGAGTCGGGACCACCACTCCGCCATGGAGGAATCGACGTACGGGAACGACTTGAAGTCGACGACGATCGAGCGCCCGGAGCACGCTCGAACGTCGGACCAGCCGGGCGGCGTGAGGACCAAGGCGTCGCGCGGCGTCGATCCCAGGAGAAAATTCGCGATGTCGCGCTTCTCTTCGTCCAGGCGCGCGTGAAATGCGCGCGACGTCCATTCGCCTCCCGCGAGCGCGCGACCGAACACCAGGAGCGACGTGAGGATGGCGATCCCACCGCAACGTCGGACCGTCGACGCCTCCGAGCGGATGGCGCACGTCCCGGCAGCGAGAAGGAGCACGGCAAGCACCCCCGAGGGCGTTTCCTGGATCCGAAGACTCGGGGCGAGGCAAACCAGGATTCCGATGGTCGAGGCGACCCAACCGCTCCGACGGGGACCCGCGACGAGAGCCCCGACGACTCCGGCGCACATGATGAACGTGATCGCGTTCGCGAAGGCCATGAGTCTCGCGGCTTGGAGGGTCGGTCCCAGTCGCACGTGGAGAATCTCCGTGAGTCCCCAGCCTGCGACCATCGTCACGAGGATTCCGAAGTAGGTCGCGGCAAAGACGACGAAGGGCCCCCTCGGCATCGACGTCACCTGCCTCGCGAGAAAGAACGTCGACGAGCCTCCGAGGAGCCAGAGGGCGACGTCCCAGCGCGCGAACGGGTTTCCCGGTGTCATGTGGTGGGGATTGCGAATCTCCGCGACGATCGTGACGAACGTTCGACCCTCGAGCAGAGGACCGCGATTGAAAATGGGACCGAAAGCCAAAAACACGGCGAGGAGGAAGAGGAGGCCGGCGAGGAGCGTTCTCCGCGGGTCGAACGGCGGAGCGGGTCCTCGGTTCCGCCGAGCGTCGAGGATGACGGCGCCGATCCCGAGGAAGAGGAGCCCCGTCATCTCCGCGCCGATCTGAGGATGAAGGAGCATGGCGATGACGCCGCTGACGACGAACGGAACGAGTCGACCGTCGAGGATCGACGCGAGCGCCACCATGACCCACGCTGCGCCCGCCTCGTGCGCGATGAACGCCTTTCGCACGAGTCCTCCGTTGGCCCCGTAGGAGCTGCCCTGCACACCGAGGACGAGCGCGGCGGCGACGACGTCGACGTTGCGCACGGAAGGGAACAGGGTTCGAGCCGAGCGTCCCGCACCGTACCCGATGAGAGTTCCCGCAGAGAGGTAGAGGACGAGGAACGCGGCAGCCTGGGACAGTCCTTTCGTCGCGACGTCCGCGACGAGGAGCGAGAACCTCCGGATACTGGGGCCGGCGTAGGCGTCGACGTAGAGGTCGCGGGGGGCGAAGGTCGGGTCTTTGAGGCGATGCAGAGCGGCGAGGAATCCCCACTGGTCTTCCTCGAAATAGCGGTAGACGCCTCCGGGGATCGCGAGCGCGAGGGTCGCGGCCAGTGAAAATGAGACGAGGTCCCGCCTGCTCCTCGCGTCGTTTTCGCCCTTCTTGGTGTCGAATTTCGTCATCTTGGCCGATGTGGTGTCACGATGCACCGAGTCGCATTCCGAACGCGAACTTCACGTGCCGAAAGCCATGTACATCCTGCACCCATGATTCGCGGTCAGTTCACCCTTTACGTGCTCTGCGGAAATGCCGCGTACAACCGCGGCGACCGCGGCAATTTGAGCGCGCAGATCGCGCTCCTTCGGGAACGCTTTCCGGACGCGAACATCGTCGTCGATTCGTTCCGCGCGGACGTGGATCGGGGCTGGTACTCCGCGGAGGTCGTCCAGCGAGGAGCGTTCCTCGGCCGTGAGCAGATCGAGCGCTTGGCCCGCGCGGACGTCGTGGTCTGGGGCGGGGGCGCGCTCGTGTGCGACAACGCGGCCCGGACGTTGATTCCCTACTGGCTGGCCGTGATCCTCTTCGTCAAGCGCGTGCTCCGAAAGCCCGTGATGGCGTGGGCTCAGGGGCTCGTCGTGACGACGAAACTCGGAGCGAGGCTGGGACGTCTGGCGCTCAACGAAGTCGACACCATCACCGTCCGGGATCGGAACAGCTTCGAGACACTGGAGCGGATCGGAGCGACGCGACCGCCGAGGGAGCGAACCGCGGATCCCGCCCTGCTCGTGAAGCCCGCGTCTCCCGAACGCGGGCGCGCGCTTCTCGCGTCGATCGGATTCGATCCGTCGCGCGACCGGATCTTCGCCATCACGCCGACGTTCTGGCCATTTTACCACGATGCCAGCGACATCATTCCCTTCTTCCATTCGGAACGCTTGCCGCGGCGGCGGACCCACCTCGATCGCTCCTCGGATCGCGTCGAGGCGTTCGTCGACGTGCTCGCGCGAATCGCGAAGCGCCTGGTCGACGGACACGAAGGTCGCGTCCTTTTGGTCCCCCGGTACCCGACGCGACCTTGGCGCGACGTCGAGTTCCTCGAGGATGTCCGGAGACGCTCCGGTCGCCCGGACGACGTGTTCGTGCTCGAGGAAGATCGGGCGTCTCCCGAAGACTATCTCGCGATGTTCCACTCGTTCGCGTGCCTCGTCTCCACCGCGCTGCACGACGCGATTTTCGCGACCGCGATGCAGGTACCTTGCGTCCAGTTCTACTACGAACCGAAGGGACGGGATTTCTTCGAGGAACTCGGCGCGGCGGATCGAGCCTGCGACTGGGAAATGCTCTTCCGCGAAGGCGCCGAAGACCGGGTCTCGACGATGGTGCGTGAGACGATGGAATCGTGGGAAACGCACAAGGAGCGGATGTCCCCTCACCGCGAACGTCTGATGGCTTCGGCCCGGCGGAATGCGGACATCCTCGAAGACTTGATCCGACGCCGGGTTTCCGTCCGGTGAGACGATCCCGCTCGCGGCGAGCGAACGGGCTTCGGTGCGTGGGACGACTTCCGCCGACCGTTTCGGCGGCGTTCCGACCTCCGCGTCGAGAACATCTTGACAAGAAACGGCGCCTGCCTAGAGTGCGCCCCCTGTTCGGCACCGCGAAGGTGGCGGAATTGGCAGACGCACTAGCTTGAGGTGCTAGCGGGTAACACCGTAGGGGTTCAAGTCCCCTCCTTCGCACTGACAGAACCCCGAAGCAGAAGATGGCTCAGGACTCGGAAGGTCCTGAGCCGTTTTTCATTTCGGGGTTCGGCGTTCGCGTCACTGCGGGAAGATCACGACCCGGGACACTTCGTCCGCCGACGCGAGGGTGACGAACGATCGGATCGCCGCCGCGGACACGAACGAGGCGCCGCCTCCCCCGCAGCCGCCCGGCGAAGGTGCTCCCGCTCCTCCCCCGGAATAGCCGCCGCCGCCGCCGCCGCCGAGGCTGAACGCGGACGCGCCGCCGCCGCCTCCGTAGCCACCTTCCGCGCCCGCGCTCGTCACGCCGCCGGCGGCTCCGTGGAGGAAGCTCCGGCCCCCGTACGTTCCGCCGCCGTCGGTCCGGAAGCCTCCCCCCGCTCCGGCGCCTTCCGCGCTCGTGGCGTCGTGCTCGCCTCCCGAGCCCGCGTCGCCGCCGGCGCCGCCGCCGACTCCCGTTCCGGCGTTCGCGGTCGTCGTGAGGGACGCGTCGCTCGACGTTCCGCACGACGAAGGTCCGCCTCCACTTCCACCCGCCGCGAGGAGGAGGTCCGTCGACGTGCCGGTCATGGCGACGAAGGAACCTCCACCACCGCTATGGCGATATTGCGACGAACTGGAAGCCCCGGGCTCGCCGACGGTGATCGCGAGTTCCTGTCCGGCGGTGAGCCGGAAGCGTCCAGCGACCAAGGCGGCCCGACCACCCGCCCTCGCCCCTCGGGCGCCGGTGGCGACGATCACGTAGATGCCGTCGCGGGGCGCGGTCCAGAACGTGGTCCTCGTGCCGACTTCGAAGAGCTCCTGATCCGGACGGGTGAACGTGATGCGCACGCGGGGCTGCCCCACGAGCGCGAACCCGAGACGGATCGAGGGATCCTGGGCGGTTGGATCGACGAACGAGCCGCCACCGCCGCCGCCGCCACCTCCTGCGACGGGATCGACCCCGCCGCCGCCGCCGCCCGAATATCCGCCACCACCGCCGCCACAATTGCCCGAACCGCCGCCCCCTCCGCCGAAGCCACCACGGATCAGACCCGTGCAGAGTCCTCCGGTGCCGCCGTTCGTGAAGGCGATGCCCGATCCGCTCCCGGTCATGGGAGAGGCGCACGCGGCCCCGTCCGTCCGGAATCCGCCGCCACCTCCGGCCTCGGTCGTGGACACGGTACCGCCGCCCGCGCCGTCCATTCCTCCCGGACCACCGCCGCCAGGCCCCGAGGATCCGGAGGTCGTGAGCGAGGCGGATTCGCCGGGGCTCGCTCCGGAGAACAGCGGTCCTCCTCCACCGCCCCCGCCGGCCACGACGAGAGGTCGTGCCGTCGTGCCGTCGTCCACGACGACGAAGGAGCCGCCCCCGCCCGCGCCGGCGGTTTGGACGTTTCCTGAATTGCCGTCTCCTCCGACGAGAACACGCACGTCTTGTCCGGTCGCGAGCTGGAAGGTGCCCTCCGCGAACGCGGGATTCCCGCCCAGGCCGCCGCGCGAATTCGGCGCGCCCGTTCCCCCGCCCGTTCCGCCGAACCCTCCGAACGCTTCGATCCGGTAGACACCATCGGCCGGGACGACCCAGGACGCGATCGCGTCCGTGACGCCGAACGGGACGGCGGCCGTCCAGCAATCGTTGGCCGTCGCTTCGAACGCGCCGTCGACGCACGTGTACGCGCAGTGCCCCGAAAGACCGGAGACGCACGCCGCTTGGGCGTCGGCTCCATTCCGCGTCGCGCCGAGGACGCAGTGCGCGTGCGTCGTGGCGGCACAATCGCCGGTGGGAGCGTCCCCGGCGTCCCCGGATGCGTCGTCGCTCGCTTGGCCGTCGGTCGCTTGGCCGTCGGTCGCGTCCGGTTCGCCCGCGTCCGTTCCTCCGTCGGCCGACGCGGCGTCCGTCGTCGCGTCTCCCGTCGTGGCGTCGGAGCCCGTCGCGGCGTCGGCGTCCGTCGTCGCGTCGACGCCTGCGTCGTTCGTCCCCGGTCCCGTGTCGCGCGCGGCGTCCCCACCGTCGACCGCGCCGTCCCCCGTGTTCCCGTCCGCATCGTCGGACGTCGCGTCCCGCGCGGTGGCGGCATCGGCGCCGAGGGCGGCGTCTCCGCCTCCGTCGGCCACGGGCGGCGAAACGACGCTCTCGCCACTGCATCCGGAGATCGCGGCCCACGCCAACACGCCCGACACCGACCCGACGAACCTCATCGCGCGAATCGCCATCGATCTCTCCTCGGTGGCGCGCCGACGTCCCCTGGAGGCTACCACCGGGACGACAATCCCTCCCAGAGAGCGATCACGCCGTGGGAGGTCGGGGCGCAAGCCCTGCGCGGAGTGCGGCCACGACCTCGGAAACCTCGAAGGGCTTCTGGACCCACGTGGCCTTCGGGCCTCCGACGCTCTCGGGAGGTCCTGCCACATTTCCCGTCATGAAGAGAACGACGACGGACGGCGACCGCTTGCGGATCACGTCGATGGCGCCGGCGACGTCGTTCTCCACCGGAGAGAGGTCCACGAGCGCCGCGTCGAAGACGTGGAGGAGACACTCGGTGGCGACTTCGCCGGCGGAGCGCGCGAAGCTCACCTCCGCACCTCGCGCGGTGAGCGCCGTGTCGAGGAGATCGATGACGTCGGCGTCGTCCTCCACGATGAGCACCCGGCAGCCGTCGAGGACGCCGCGGTGGGAGACCGGAGGCGCGGAGATGGGCACACCCCCGAGCGGGACTTCGAGCCGGAACTGCGCACCTTTCGGCGACTCCACGAGGGCGAGGTCGCCGCCGTTCGCGCGCGCGAGGGAGCGTGCGTGTCGGAGACCGACGCCCGCTCCGCCCTTCCGTGTCGAGTCGCCTTCGAAGATGGAGTTGCGACGCGCTTCCGCGACGCCGGGTCCGTCGTCGACGACGTCGACGCGTGCGCGGCCGCCACCCTCGGAGAGGACGATGCGCACCTCCGACCCGGCCGGCGCGTGGGACATGGCGTTCATGACGAGGTTCGTGACGATCTGCGCCACGTCGCCGGAGGGCACGCGCGCGTCGTCGGCTTGACCGAGCACGGTGAGGCGCACCTTGGCCTTCGTGCTCTCGACGTCCAACGCGGAGACGACTTCCTCCACGATCTCGACGAGCGGCTTTTCCACGTGCGCGTCGATGGAGACTCCGCCGATGGCGCGCCGGGCGAGGTCACGGGCCATGCGCGCGCGGCGGTCGACGACGGCGAGCGCCTTCGCGATCGTCTGGGGTGTCGCGTCGGGAGCGCGCGCTTCGGTGACCCACCCGAGGAGGACGGTCAGGGCGTTCGAGACGTCGTGGAGCGCACCGGCGAGATCGCGGTGAGGATCCCCGTCCGGGGCTCGGGATTTGGGCGCGTCGGCCACCCCGAAGAAACTACTTCAAGCCGCCCGAGCCGTCACTAGGAGGCTTCGACGGGCTTTTCGTGGTCGACGCCGTGCTTTCGGGCAGGCCCGAGAATCGCTTCGCCACGGCACCGAGATCGACACCCGTCGCCGCCCGGATCGCTTCGTTCGTGCGGATGGCACGACGCGCGAAATCGGGGGACGCGTCGCCTTCGCCGGGGAGCACCGTGAGCTTCCGCACGGCGAGGGTGCGATCGGCGCCGGCGATCGCGGGGACGAGGGGCAGGAGCTTCTGGAGCGAGAGGACCTCGCGGGCCACGGGACCGGCCTTCCGGTACTCCTCGACGAGCGCTCGGAGCGCCATGGCGTCGGCGCGACCACCTTCGACGATCTGGGCGGCGTCACCGCGGGCCTTCTCTTCCGCCGCACGACGGGCGGCCTCGGCCGGCTGCACGACGTCGGCGTCGAGCTGCCGCTCCACTTGCAGCGCGCGGGCGGCTTGCCAGTCCAGTTCGGCCTTCAACTGCGCGATCTCGGCGAGGACCACGCCCTCCGCCTCGGCGATCATGGCGGCGCGTTTCGACCGTGCGTCCGCGATGCGCTTCGCGAAGCGTTCGCGGGCGATGGCGAGTTCGGCTCCGAGGTTGGCGATTTCCGCGTTCCGCTCGTTCGTCGCCTTCTGCACCGTCGCGTCGGCCTGGGCCGAAGCTTCGGCGATGGCGGCGGTCTGGCGCACCATGGCACCGCGGATGCGACCGATCCCCGTCAAGTAGCCGACGTCGTCCGACACGTTCTGGATCTTCAGCGTGTCGAGGGTGAGGCCCATGCGGTGCATGTCGTGCTCGGCTTCCTCGATGAGCGTCTGCGCGAACCGGGTCTTGTCCTCGTTGACCTGTTCGGGCGTGAGCTGGGCGAGGACACCGCGGAGGTTGCCTTCGAGGGTCTCGCGCGCGATGCGCATGATCTCGCCCTGCGGGCGCCCGAGGAACCGTTCGACCGCGTTGTTGAGGAGCGGCTCCTCTCCCGCGATTTTCACGTTGGCGACGCCCACCACGTTGAGCGGGATGCCGCCCTTCGAGAACGCGTTCGAGACGCTCACGTCGATGGTGAACATCGAGAGGTCGAGTCGGTCCACCTTCTCGAGAAGCGGCGTCCGCAGGCTGCGTCCGCCCCGCACCACACGGTAGCCGATTTCGCGGGCCCCGAGCTGACGGGTGCGTCCGGAGAAGATGAGCGCCTCGTTCGGTTCGGAGACGTAGAGCAGCGATCGCACGACGAGGGCGAGCACGCCCGTCACGACGAGGGACGCGAAGACGAGGACGGCGACCACGGCGATCATCGGACACCTCCTTCGCGACCTTCTCGCCGGATCTTGGAGCCGACGAGTTCGCGCAGATCGACGCCGAGTGCACCCGTGGTCTCCTCGAGCACGCGCATGACGCCCACCGGAAAACTCGCCAGGACGGCGTTCACGCTCTCGGCGTCGCCTCCGTCGACGATCTCGAGGGACGCGACCTGCATGGCGCGCACGCGTGCGACGGCCGCGCCGACGAGCGTGTCGAGTTGCTGCAACACGAACAGTTCGCGACCGCTCGCGCCCGCCTGAGTCCACTCCTTCGACACGAGTTCGAGGGCCGTGGCGGTGGCCTTGCCGTTCTCGACCGTCGGCGACGCGTCTCCCCTCGCCTTCGCGGAGCTCGCCTTGGCGGCGGCTTCGGCGGGGAGCACGGTCTCGACGTGGAGGCGCTTCTTCGCGAGCTCCGCGCGCAACCCCTGGAGTTCCTGTTCGGCCTTCGCCTTCGCGGTCTCGGCCGCGACGGTCGCCTCGTTCTCGATCGCCTTCGCCTCGGCCTCGAGCTTCGCCATCTCGGCGCGGTATGCGTTCCGGCTCTGGAGGACGAGCGCTTCGGCCTGTTGGATGGCGGTCTGTGCGCGTTGGTGCGCCTTCGCCTGCTCGCCTTTCACGATTTGCTCCGCCTCGCTCTCGGCGTTCTGCGCGTCGCGGAGCATATTGGCGATCTGCGCACGACCGAGGTTCATCAGGTACTTCTGGTCGTCGGCGACGTGCTGGACCTTGAGCACGTCCAGCTCGAGACCGAGCTTGTCGAAGTCGTCCTTGGCGTTGGCGACGAGGGTCTCCGCGAACTTCAGACGGTCTTCGTTCACCTCTTCGGGAGTGAGCTGCGAAAGGACTTCACGGAGCACACCCTCCAGGGTCTGCCGGGCCATGAGCGCGACCTGTCCGGAGGACTTGTTGAGCATGCGCTCCACGGCCTGACCGACGTGCATCGGATCCGAGGCGATCTTCACGTTCGCGACAGCGTGCACATTCAACGGGATACCCCCGCGCGAAAACGCGTTCGCGACCGCGACCTCCACGTTCAAGAGGCGCATATCCATTCGGGACACGGTCTCGAGCAGCGGGATGCGGAACGCGCGGCCGCCCTGAATGACCTTGAAGCCCACCTCCGAGCCGTCGGCGAGTCGGTTCTTCCGTCCGCTGAAGACGAGGATCTCGTTCGGCGCGCAGATGTAGAGGAAGCGCCGGAGGACGAAGAGGAACGCGAAGAACACGAGGAGGACGCCGAACGCGCCGCCCAGGGCGACGGCGATCGACGCCGCGGCTTCCACACCTTCCTGGGCGACTCCGGCTTCCACGGGCGAGGACGTCATGCCCCGACGATATCAGAGGGACGGCCCGAGCTCCCCCGGAGCTTTTTCGACGACCGCGACGTCGTCCTCGAAGGCGAGAACCAGGACGGTCTCGCCGCCTTGCAGCGTCGCGTCCGCGCGCGCGGCGACGTCGACGAAGCTGCCCTTCAGTTCGACCCGCACCTTGCCCTTGCCACCCGGCACGAGCGGCACGACGACCCGTCCCACTTTGCCGACGACGTCGCCCGCGCTCGCGTGGCTGGAGGCGTCCCTTCCGAGCATGCGCTTCACCACCGTCTGCGCGAGGACGCCGGATCCGGTACCCGCGAGAACGGCCAGGACCGCGGTCGGAATCGCTCCGAGCAGTCCGAACAGGTGGAGCGGTGTCCCGACGAGACCGAGGCCCAGGAGCGTGAAGCTCCAGAATCGGACGCTCGTCACGAACGTGCCGACGCCGCCGTGGGAGTCGCCGTCGTGGCCGTCGACGTCACCGGAATCCACGTCGTGTCCACCGGACGCGATCTGGACGCCCAGGATACCAAGGGCGAGGACGAGGGAAGCGACGTAGACGGCGAGCACGGTGACCTCGGCGTCCCAGGTTACCTCAGTCTTCGACGAGGGTGGCGCCTTCGCCACGGGACGCGTCGAGGACGGACATGGCGCGACGGGCGGCGTCGAGCGTGATGTCGCGCGCCTCGACGATCATGGTGGCCACGCGTTCGACGAGATCGCCGGCCGCACCGGCGGCGACCGCGACCGATCGTGCGTGGAGCGCCATGTGACCGCGCTGGATGCCGTCCGTCGCGAGGGCGCGCACGGCGGCGAGGTTCGACGCGAGACCGACGGATGCCGCGATCTTCGCGAGGTCACCCGCGTTCTCGACGGCGAGGAGACGGAGCGACAAGCGCGCGCCCGGATGCACCCGGAGCGTGCCGCCGACGGTGCCGAGGGAGAGCGGGAGTTCGATGCGGCCGACGAGATCCTGGCCGTCCCGTCGCCACACGGCGAGCGGACGGTACGTGCCCGAGCGAGCGGCGAACGCGTGCGCTCCGGCCTCGACCGCGCGCCAGTCGTTGCCCGTCGCGATCACGACGGAGTCGACGCCGTTCATGATGCCCTTGTTGTGGGTGGCGGCACGGTAGGGGTCGAGCTCGGCGAACCTCGACGCATTCACGATGCCGTCGATGACGGCCTGGCCATCCATCTCGTCGGTGGCGAGTTCGCGGGCTGGAACGCGGCACGTGACGCGGACGCATCGGCGATCGCAGAGGTTCGAAAGGATGCGGAGGCCGATGCGAGCCTTCGCGAGCCCGGCGAGGGTCGGGGCGACCCCCTCCGCGACGGAGTTCACGAGGTTGGCCCCCATGGCGTCCTGGCAGTCGACGAGGACGTGGACGACGATCATCCGGTCGGCGGGTTCGCCGAGGAACCGAACTTCGAGGCCCCGCGCTCCGCCTCCACGCGCGACGAGTCCGGGAACCTGGGCGTCCGCGAGCGCCAGGATCGCTCCTTCGTGGGCGAGGATCGCGTCGCGCGCGGCTTCGCGATCGGCGACGTCCGTGAGCTGGATCTGGCTGATCATCACGGGCGCGTCGACTTCGGCCACGAACCCGCCTCCGGCGCGCACCATCTTCGCGGCGTTGGACGCCGCGGCGACGACGCTCGGTTCCTCGACGACCATCGGTACGACGTGGTCCTTGCCGTCGATACGGACGTTGAGAGCGACCCCGTAGGGCAACGCGTACGTACCGAGGACGTTCTCCACGAACTTGTCGGCGGTCTCGGCGTCGAGTCCACCGGCGTCCAGGGAGCGTTCGATGTCCCGCGTGTCGGTACCGGTCGCTTCGCTGACGAGCGAACGGCGCTCGGAGACGCTGACCTTGTAGAAGCCGGGGAGTCGCGATGTCTTCGCCATGGGGGATGCGTTACCTTTTGCCTTCGAGGACGGACGACGCGATCGCACGATCGCGGGACTTGGGAAGCGTGGGACCGACACGGACGCCTTCCGCGTCGATTCCGAGCGCGACGGGCCGGAGGTGCGACGCGGAGAGGATCTCGAGGAACCGTGCATCCGGCGCGCGCGATCCCGCGTGCACGAAGACGTCTCCCCCACCCGCCCCCGACGGGACGAACGCGGCGCCGGAATCGGCGGCGGCCGCGACGAGCGGTTCGGCCCAACGGGGGACGACGGGAGCGTCCGCGGCGTCCCCGAGTTCGGCGAGGACGTCGCCGGTGACGCGGAGGGCTTCGAGGAACGACTCGAGGTCTCCCGTGGTGGTCGCGCGGATCGCGTCCTCGGAGGCGGTGGCGATCTCGTCCTCGAGCTTCGCGTAGCGCGACGGGTCGAGGGAGCGGAACGCGTCGACGGAACCGCGCATCTCGGACGTGCGCACGGACGTACCTGTATAATACACGGTAAGCACGAGCCCCTCGGGAAGCTTCGTGCGACCGATTCGCGTGGACTCGCCGGCGAGCGCGTAGGTGAGCACACCGCCGTGGACGCTCGCCGCGATGTCGACGCCGCTCCCGCCGCCTTGGGCCTTCCTGTGCGCGAGGCGGGCGCGATCGAAGAGGGCCTGGCGTGTGTCCTCGACGAGGAGGTCCTTGCCGGCGGCGACGGCGGACGCACCGAGGGCCGCGACGAGGGACGCCGCGCTGGAGCCGAGACCGAGCTTCTGGTCCCGGTCGAAGAGCTGTCCTACGTCGACCTTCGGGGCGGGCACGAGTTCGAACGCCGCCCGGATCTCCCTCGAGGGGCACGGGTCCACGGTCCCGACTTCGGCGACGGCGTGACGGTCGACCGCACACACGAGCGCGGGCGCGCCGTGCAGGACCGCGTAGGCCCCGGTGAGGAGGAGTTTGCCGGGCGCGACGACGATCATCGGTGCCCCTCGGGGTCGAGTCGGGCGCCCTCGCCCGGAGACGTCTCGAGCACGCGCAGGACTCCGGGGACGGATCGTAGGCACGTCGCGACGAGGGCGACGTCGGCGTCGCGCGTGATCACTTTCACGTGAGGGCCCGCATCCATCGTCGCGAACGCGAGGGTGCCGCGGGCGCGGAGGTCGAACACCGTTCGGAGGGCCTCGAGCGTCGCGCCGTTCCAATAGACGACACCCGCGGCGATCGCCGAAGCGTGCATCGCGAGCGCGCTCGCTTCGGCCGCGCGACCGGTCGCCTCGAAATCGCCCGCGACCACGCCTGCGCGGACGTCCGCGCACAAGCGCGGCGCGACGTCGAGCCACGCGCGGTAGAACGGGCTCGTCTCCTGGGTGCGGAGCATGCCGGACGTCGAGTTCGTGGCCTTCGCGCCCTCGCTCGTGACGGCGACGACGACGCGCAGATCGGGAAGTGCGGCCGGGACCGACTCCGCGGCCAGCACTCCGTCCGATCCGGGTTCGGTGCCGAGCGCGACGAATCCTCCGAAGAGGCTGCGCGCCGCGCTCGCGGAACTCCGGCGGGCGAGGTCGCTCACGCGGGCCGGATTCCAGTCGAGGCCCGCGGCCCGGGTCGCGGCGAGGGCGAGGGCCGCGAAACCGGACGCGCTCGAGGCGAGACCGCTCGCGGTCGGGAAGTCGTTGTCGGAGACGACGCGCGCGAACCTGCGCTCGCCCGAGGCGTCCCGCACGCGGGCGAGGAGCGTCGCGGCGCGCGCGCGGGCCTCGGGCGACGCCTCGCGCCCACCGAGGGTGAGGACGTCCTCGTGGAGCGCGGCGTCGAACGCGACGGTCGTGCGTGTCCGCATCCCTGCGAGCGTGACGGAGAGACTGGGGACGGCGGGTACGTTCGACGCGACGTCCCTCTTCCCCCAGTACTTGGCGAGGGCGATGTTCGGGTGGGCGATGGCGGTCGCTTCCGCGACCTTGCCTGGCATCGCTCCTGGATCGGCTCCGGGGCTCACGACGCCAGCTCGCTCACCCACGCATCGGGTGTCTTGGGGGCGAGGACTTCGGTGGCGAAGCCGTGGAACCCATCGGCTTCCCACGCGCGGAGGACGCGGTCCGCCACCGACGGCGAAGGGACGATGGCGACGACCGAACCGCCTCCTCCCGCGCCCGTGAGTTTCGCGCCGAGCGCGCCGGCGTCCCGTGCGCTCTTGCACATCGTCTCGATTTCCGGCGTCGACACGAACAAGCCCCCGAGGAGCATCTGGTTCAGGTCGACGAGGCGACCGAGGGCGGTGGCGTCGCCCGCCTCGATGGCGAGTCGCGCGTTCCGCACGAGGGCACGGATTCCCTCGAACGCCTTGTGGACGACGTCGGGACGTCGCTCGCGGAGCGCCCGGACGGCCTCGACCATGACCTTCGTGCTCGACACGTGCCCCGTATTGCCGACGCAGAGCCGGAGCCCACCGCGCACGTGGACCGACTCGATGGGTTTGCCCTTCTCGAAGTAGATGCAACCGCCGCTCGCGGACACCGCGGCGTCGATGCCGGAAGGATTTCCGTGGAACACGCGCTCCCACTCCATGGCGCGTTCGCGAATGGTGGCGACGGACGCGCGGGGGTCGAGCGCACGAGCGACGGCGACACCGAGGGCCGCGGAGCATCCGAGACCGCCACCGGGAGGCAGGGCGGCGTGGACCTCGACGTCGACGGGATGGGGAGCGTTCGACGGCGAAGGACCGTGGGTGGCGACCAGGACCGCGCGGAAAGCCTTCGCGAGATCGTGACCGTCGCCGTCGGCGGGGACGTCCAGGTCCCAGGCGGGAACGCGGAGTCGGCTGCGGTCACCCGAGGACGCCCGCGCGTACGCTTCGGCGCCCCGATCGATGCCGACGGCGATGGCCGGCACCCCGTAGACGACGGCATGCTCGCCGAGGAGGATCACCTTGCCCGCGGCGCGGCCACGGGTCCCCACCGTCGAGGCGGGGAGCGGCGTGGGCGTCGCCGAAATCTCGGGCTTTGGGTCGGTCATGGGGTTCGGGGGGTCAACGCTCGCGCTCCCCGAGCGCGTCCACCGCTCCCTCGAAAAAGCGCGTTCCGGAATCGGTGAGGCGACAGGTGCGGAGGCGAGCCCGGGCTTCGTCCAGAAGCTGTTCGAGGCGCGCTTCGACGCGGTTCTTAGCACCACATTCGACCATCCGCAGGCGCAGTGCGTCGACGTCGGAATCGGGGGCATTTGCCCTACCAAATACCTGAGCAAGAAGGGCCCGGCCCCGCTCGTCCCCTTCGACTTCGATCACCAGACTCGTGCGTTTTCCTTGACGAAAATCGCTACCGGACGGCTTGCCCGTGCGCTCGGACGATCCGAAGGCACCGAGGAGGTCGTCCCGGAGTTGGAAGGCCACCCCGAGGGGTTCGGCGAAACGCTCCAGGGAACGGAGCGCGCTTTCGGAAGCCCCCGCGAGCAGCGCTCCCATGGCCAGCGGACCTCGGACCGTGTAGCTCCCGGTCTTCAGCTGATGCATCCGCTCGACGGAGGCGGCATCGGCGGCGCCGGCGTGCATGTCGAGCAGCTGCCCGAACACGACGTCTTCCTGGATGCGTGCGAATTCCGCCTGCGCGCGGAGGAGACGCGCGCCGTCGACGCGGACCGAGCCGAGGAGCCTCTGGGCGAGGGCGCTGGCGAAGTCCCCGGCGAGGATGGCGGACGCGTCGCCGAGCGCCGTGTCCCCGAACGCTCGACGGAGATCGGCGTGCACGCTGGGACCGTCGCGGCGGAGCTCGTCACCGTCCATCCAATCGTCGTGCACAAGCATGTACACTTGGAGGAATTCGAGGGCCGCGGCCGCGTCGACCACGGCGTCCACACCGCCTTCTCCACCACACGCTTCGTAGGAGCCCACGAGCAGCCCGGCCCGGAATCGTTTCCCCCCGCGCATGGTCAGCGCGGCGAGGGAGGCCACCACCCGGGGGAGCGTGCCGCCGAGCTCGGTGGCACGCGAGGTGGACGTCTCCAGGGTCCGGCGGAGGACGTCGTCCACCGCCGCACGGACGCGTGCGAGGGTTTCGTCGAAGGTCACCTTCGGGGATCGCGGCTCGACGGGGGGGCTCGGAGCGAGTACGGACACGGCAGGACCTCGGACGCTGGACACTAGAACAAGTCTCGAAATGAGTGGAACGCTCGCAGGACGGAAAAGCGATCACCTCACGCTCTGCGCCACCGGAGACGTGGGATTCCGCTCGCGCACGACGTTGCTCGAAGCGGTCAAACTCGTTCACGACGCGCTCCCGGATCTGAGCGTCGACGAGATCGATCCGGGCGTGACTGTGCTGGGAAAGCGCCTCGCGGCCCCCATCGTCATCGCGGCCATGACGGGCGGGACGGAGGAAGCGGGCCGCGTGAACCGCGAGCTCGCGTCCATCGCGGAGGAACGCGGGTACGGCTTCGGTCTCGGCAGCCAACGCGCGATGCACGTGAAGGCGGGAGTCGCGGGAACCTACGCCGTGCGCGAGGCCGCACCGACGACCCTGATCCTCGGCAACGTCGGGATCGTGCAAGCGACGGCGATGAACACGGAGGCCATCGTCGATCTCGTGCGCGGCGTCGGCGCGGACGCCCTGTGCGTGCACCTGAATCCCGCCATGGAGCTCGTGCAACCCCACGGCGATCGTGACTTCCGCGGGGGTCAGGAGACCCTCGCACGTCTCCGACGCGAACTTCCCTTCCCCCTCGTCGTGAAGGAGACCGGATGCGGCCTCTCGCCCGCCCTCGGGCGGAGGCTCCGCGCCATCGGCATCGAGAACGTCGACGTGTCGGGTGCGGGGGGCACGTCGTGGGTCGGCGTCGAGACGAAGCGCGCCGAGGAGCAAGGCGACGCGAAGAAGCGCGCGCTCGGCGACGCCTTCTGGGACTGGGGCATTCCCACGGCGGCGAGCGTGGGACTCCTCGCTCCCCTCGGCTTCTCCACCCTCGTGGCCACGGGCGGCATCCAGTCGGGACTCGACGTCGCGAGAGCGCTCGCGTTGGGCGCGCACGCGGCGGGCATCGCGCGTCCGGTGCTCCGGGCATTCTACGACAAGGGGCGAGAAGGTGCGCTCGCGTTCCTCGACGGTGTCGAAGCGGAACTCCGCGCGGCGATGTTGCTCACCGGAAGCCGCGACGTGGCGTCCCTCCGACGCGCGCCGAAAATCGTCACGGGCGAGCTCCACACGTGGCTCACCGACCTCTCGGTGGACCGCGCGGGAGCGTGATACGCTCGAGCGACCGGGGAGCGTCGGTGCGTCCCGGAGGAGAGCGCCATGGAAGCGAAGGCCCCTGCCGCGGGACGCACGAGCGACGAACTCGGCGACGACGATCGTGACACGGCTTCCGAAACGAAGGCCCTCGCCGAAGCCCGCGCCCGGACGATGGAGCTCGAACTGGAGCTCTCGAGCCTCGCGAACCTGTACGTGGCGAGCTTCCAACTCGCTTCCACGCTCCGGCTCGAAGGCGTCGTCACCCACCTCCACGAACTGTTGACGCAACTCATCGGCGCCCACTCGTACGGCGTCTATTTCGTGAACCGCGACGGCGACGCCCTGGTACCCATCCGGGCGTTCGGCACGTCCCTCGAGCCCATTCCCGTGTCGGAACTCCCGGACGAGAACCCGGCGTCGACCGCCATCCTCGCGGCGTTCCGGAACGGGCACACCGACGTCGCTTCCGGCGACTTCGCCACGCGATCGTCGGGAACGCCCATCGCCTGCGTCCCGCTCCGTCTCGAATCCGCCATCGTCGGCGTGGTCGCGGTGTTCGAGCTCCACCCTCACAAGACGTCGTTCTCGGCGATCGATCACCCGTTGTTCAATCTGCTCGGAACCCACGCGGCGGGGGCCCTCGTGAGTTCGGAGCTCTTCGCGCGGGCCGGAGGAAAAGTGCCGCCCGCGGAAGATTTCCGGAAGGCCATGGACTGACCGCGAATGACCGCGCCCCAGGAATTTTCGTGTCTCGTCGTCGAGGACTCTCCCATGATGCGCCAGCTCATCGTCATGGCGCTCTCGCGACTCCGCAACGTGCGCATCGTCGAAGCGGACGACGGCGTCGACGGACTCAAGAAGCTCGCGGGCAAGAAGTTCGACATCATCCTGACCGACATCAACATGCCGATCATGGACGGACTCAAGCTCGTCAAACGCGTACGCACCGACCCCGTGCACAAGGGCGTTCCCATCGTGATCATCACGACCGAAGGCGCCGCGGAAGACAGGCAACGGGCGCTCTCGCTGGGCGCGAACGCGTACATCACCAAACCGATCCAGGCGCAGGAAGTCATCGCGAAGGTCCGCGAGTTGCTCGGCGTCGCGGGATGACGGTGCGGGTGGCGTCGTGACCACGCCCGACGCCACGGGCCGGGTGCTCGTGAAGGTGTGCGGCCTCGTCGACGTCTCGAACGCGGACGACGTGGTGGGAACGGGCGTGGACGCGGTCGGCCTGAACTTCGTGCCGACGAGTCGACGGCGCGTCGACGCCGAGGTCGCGGCGCAAATCGCAGGGGCCGTCCGTGGCCGCGCGCTCGTCGTCGCCGTGGTCGCCGACGTGGACCTCGGCGCGCTCGCGTCCTTGCACCGTGCCGTGGGGTTCGACGTCGTGCAGCTCCACGGCCGCGAGACGCCCGACGACGCCGCGAACGTCGCGCGGGCGTTCGGTCTCCCGGTATGGAAGGCGATCGCCGTCGGCGACGCCGAGGACGTCGTCGCGGCGGCACGATTCGGGACGACGCGGATCCTCTACGATGCCCGCGCCGGATCCGGTTCGGGCGGCACGGGGACGTCCTTCGACTGGACGCTGCTCCGTGCCCATCCCCCGTCGTCGCCTCCGTTCGTCCTCGCGGGAGGACTCCGTCCGGAAAACGTCGG
Source organism: Polyangiaceae bacterium (assembly GCA_046351475.1). GTDB lineage: Bacteria > Myxococcota_A > Polyangia > Polyangiales > Polyangiaceae > JAXLYL01. The sequence goes on along the minus strand of JAXLYL010000004.1, from coordinate 220,896 downwards.
GGAGGCGGTCCGTGTCGCGTCGCCTTGGATGGTCGACGTCGCGAGTGGCGTCGAAACCGCCGGGCGAGGTCCCGGTTGGAAGGACCTGGACCTCGTTCGACGTTTCGTGGACGAGGCGCGTCGTGCGAAGATGGGCGCGCCATGACGAACGGCGGGGGCGAGGACGAGCGAGGGACGCGGCAGGCGCGACGCCGCGCGTGGGCGACGTTCGCCCTCGTGGGGGCGCTCGCGGGCATCGGATGTTCGCTCGTGGTCGCGAACGATCCGAAACAATGCGTGTCCAACGCCGAGTGCGACGGGCGCGGCGGCCCGTTCACCGGCACCCTGTGTTCGGACGGCGTGTGCGTCGTCGATCCCCTGCGGGACGCCGGGGTGGACACCGGGACGTTCGTCGACGCGAGCGACGGCGGAAGCGCGTGCACGACGAACGCGGAGTGCATCCGCGCCTCGGGCGGACTCCCCGCCGTCTGCCTGCGACCCGAGATGCGGTGCGCGAACCTCCTCTCGGCGGACTGCGACAAGACCGTGGGTCCCGTCGACAGCGACGACGCGATCCTCGTCGGCACGCTCTTCTCGCGGAAGACCGGCACGGAAAACGCGCCGACCAACCTCGCGCGCCAGAACTCGGTGGAACTCGCCGTCGGAGAATTCGCGCAGCGCATCGTGGGCCTCCCGGGGGCGCCGGGGCAGAAGCCGCGACCGCTCGCCATGATCGCTTGCCACGACAACGACGACGGCAAGCGTGCGGCGCGCCACCTGACGTCGCTCCACGTCGCGGCCGTCATCGGTCCGAACTCGAGCGGCTCCGTCCTCGACGTCGCGACGAACGTGACGATCCCCGCGGGCACCTTCCTCATCACGCCCACGGCGACGAGCCCGGCCATCACCAATCTTCCGAACAAGAACGGGCTCGTTTGGCGCACGTGCCCCTCCGATGCGGTGCAGGCCCTGCCGCTCAAGGACCAGATCGCCGCCCTCGAGAGCAAGGTGCGGAGCGACAACACGTCGGTCGCGAAGGTGAAGGTGCTCGTCGCTTACCGGAACGACGCGTACGGCGCCGGCCTCTACAACGCGCTCTCGGACGTGACGTTGAACGGCAAGCCCCTCGCCGATCCGGACAACGCAGGCAGCATCAAACTCACCCAGTTCGACGCGGCGGGCGACCTCGCGCCGACGGTGATCGACACGAGCGACGTCTTCCGACCGCACGTGATCGTCCTCCTCGGACTCGCGGAAGTGGTGACGAAGCTCGTCGGCCCCATCGAAGCGCGCTGGCCGCAGGCGCCGACCGGTGACGCGGGCAACCCCTACCCTCGCCCGTACTACCTCCTCTCGGACGGTGGACGCGTCCAGGCGCTCCTCGATCTCGCGAACGGGAACGACGGTCTCCGCACGCGCATCCGCGGCACCGTGCCCAGCTCGGACACCGCGCTCGGGACGGCGTTCTCGCTCCGCTACCAGTCGCGGTTCGATTCGTCCCCCGCCTACTTCGGGATGGCCGGGAGCTACGACGCGCTCTACTTGGTCGCTTACGGCATCGTGGCGAGCGGTCAGAAGTCGCTGACGGGCACCGTACTCGCCGACGCCATGAAGCGCATGATCGGCGGCACGAAGGTGGACGTCGGCCCGAACCGCATCGAGGACGCGGTGCAGATCCTCGCCGCGGGCGGCGCCATCGATTTCGAGGGAGCGTCCGGCCCGCTCGACTTCGACGTCTCCAAGAACGAGGCTCCGGGAGACGTCGACATCTGGTGCGTCGGGAAGGACGGTTCGGGGGCGCCGATGTTCGAGTCGTCGGGTCGTGCCTACCGCGCGGCCGCGAACGCCATCGCCGGGACGTACACCACCTGCCAGTGACCTCCCGCGGGGTTCAGAACGTGCCGACGATGGCCGCGCCTCGAGGCGTGACGACGACGTCCGCGGATCGGGACGACGGGGCCGGCGTGCGCGACCGCGTGAGCGTGAAATAGAGCGCGACGCCGGTCGTGACGATGGCGGCGCCTCCCAGGATGTCGGTCGCGAGCGCGAGATTTCCGGCCTTGGTCTGGGCCTCGTCGAGGGACGCGCGCGTCTCGCCGAACTTCCCTTCGCGTTCGCGAACGTCCGATGCGGCGGAGAGTGCGAGGATGCCCGTCGTGACGGCTCCGGCCGCGAGCACCCCCGCCGCGGCCCACGGGATCGCCAGCGGGAACCCATCGGGAGTCGCGACCCGGACCGAATCTTTGGACTCGCGTTTCTCGGGAACGAGCGTGAGCGCGACGCTCGTGACGTCGCCGCCGGCGACATCCAGGGACTTCGTCGCACCGACGTAGCCCGGAGCGGAGGCCGAGACGCGACGGCGTCCCATGCTCACCGTGGTCGTCACCTCCGCGGTCCCTTTGCCGACGACGACGTCGTCCACCGAGATGTCCGCCACGGGGACGTTCACGGTGACGGTGAGTTTGGCGACGCGGGTCCTGAGCTTCGCGACGTCGGCGTCGACCTCCTTCCGCCGTTCCGCGGACATCGAACTGCCGCTCTCGGCCAGGTACCGCTCGAAGGTCTCGAGCGCGGGTGCGTAGGCCTGGAGCTGGTAGTGGGTCTGGGCGATGTTGTAGAGGACCTTCGGGTTCGGGGCGATTTCGTAGGCGCGCCGGAATTCGACGAGGGCCGCGTCGAAGTCGTTCTCCTCGTAGAGCTCCACGCCGCGGCGGAAGTGCGCGACGGCCTCGGCGTCCACGGGCTTGGCCGCGGGAGAGGGCGCGGCGGGAGGTGCAGCGAAGGCGACCGTCGGGACGGAGATGGCCATCGACGACGACGCGAAGACGACGCCGAGGATGGCGGCGACGAAGCCTCCCGACGGACGACGGGCGCGGGCACTCATTGGGAGTAGGGATCTTCCGAGTCGATGCGTCGTTTCGGCTTGGCCGACCTCGACGTCGACGCCCCGGGCGCCGCCGTGGGCTCGGCGGACGGCGCTCCGGCGGTCGTCGTCCCGGGCGACACCGAGGGAGTCGAACCGACCGCACTGGGCAGGACCGGAACACCGACCGCAGGACCTGCATGCCGACGGGGCACGGGGCGCGACGGCACGACGTGGGGCGTCGACGACGCGACGCTCGACGACGGGGCTTCGGGAGCTGCGGGAAGAGCGGGCGACTCCGACGTCGTGGGAACCGCGGCAGGTGCCGGGACCGCGGGCTCCGAAGGCTTCATATCGGCGACGACGGAGTCGGCGGGACGCGGTTCGATCGCCTTGGTTTCCTCGGCGGACGGGGGCATGGGGACGGCGGAGATGGTGCGCTCGGGCGGCTTCGGCAAAAGGGCGCCGTTGAACGCGAGCGTGCCGAGGACGCCGAGCGTCGCGAAGGCGAGGCCGGCGAGGATCCACGACTGCGCGCGGCTCTGCGCGGGTTCGCGGACGATTTCGGCGAGGTTGCGCGACGTGGGGACCGCCGTCAGCGAAGCGGTCGGCGGGGAGGTCGGGAAGAGTTGGGGCAACGGCGAGAGATCGTCGTCGTCGGTGACGCTTCCGGTGGGATCCATGAGCGTGAGTGCGCTCGGGGGATCGGGCGGAACGTTCGCGGCGGCAGCCTCCGGGTCCATCGGAGTGAGGTTCGCCAGGATCGCGGAGATGCTGGTGGTCGAGGCGGCGCGGAACGGTCCGCTCGGGGCGAGCGCGTCGACGGCACTCGCTTCCGACGGCCGCGGGACGGAAGGACTCGTGGGCGGAAGGTTGGAGGGCGTGCCGTGGCTCGGCGCCGAGGACGCGTCGTGGAGTTGGGGATGGGAGGCGGAGGAGTCCGTCGACGCGCCGCGGATCGCTCGGAGCTGGCCGTCGACGAGGGACTTGAGGGCACGACGTTCGTCGGCGAACGCTTCGGACACGAGGAGCGAGAGGCCCTTCGCGGTGGGATGCTCGAAGGGCGGTGCGCCGTCTTCGGTGACGGCGCGCGCCGCGGCCTTCGTGACGTACTGATCGAGATCGGCCTGCATCTCGGCGGCGGTCGCGTAGCGATGCTCGCGATCGCACGCCATCGCCTTCTCGCAGATGCGCACGAGCTCCTCCGGCGCCTCCGGATTCGCGGTTCGGAGAGGCGGAGTCGTGCCGGAGAGGAGGTTGTTGAGGATCGCGACCTCGGGCATGTTGGCCCAGAGCCGCTCACCGGCGACGGCCTCCCAGAGCATGACGCCGACGGAGAAGATGTCCGCGCGGCGATCGCAGGGAGCGCCCTTCGCTTGTTCGGGGCTGACGTACGTGACCTTGCCCTTGAAGACGCCGGCCTGGGTCTCCGAGCCGGAGTCCATCGCCTTCGCGATCCCGAAGTCGACGATCTTCACCTGGCCGTCGTACGTGACGAAGACGTTGTGGGGCGAGACGTCGCGGTGGACGATCTCGAGCGGCGTGCCGTCGAAATCCGCCAGCTCGTGGGCATCGTGCAGCCCCGCGAGGCACTCCGAGAGGATGCGGAGTTCGTGGGCGAGCGTGAACTTCTTCGCGGACGCGAGGCGGCGCCGGACCTTGTGGTACGGCTGGCCGTCCAAGTACTCCATGGTGATGAAGTACCGGGGACCGACGGGTCCGGGATCGACGGTCACTTCGTAGGTCTGGACGATGTTCCTGTGGTTCAGGCGCGCCGCGATGCGCGCTTCGTCGAGGAACATGGTCAAGAACTGGGGGTCCTCCGCGAGCGACGCGCGAAGTTGCTTCAGGACGACGATCTTGTTGAAGCCACCGGGTCCGACGTTGACCGCGAGATGGACGTCTCCCATTCCGCCTTGCGCGAGCTTGGCGAGGAGCCGAACCTTCCCGACGTCACGTCCGTCCGAACCCAAGTGAGATCCCTCGCCCGCTCCCGCGCCGTGTTGCGCAAAGTCCGCCCTTGCCTCACCCGCCCGGCACCGTGCCGGATGGGTCGGGGGTGAACTCCCGCGGACCTCCGCGGACACCCACCCACCGCACCTCAGACGACTTCCTACGAAAACGCTTCAATCCCCGTGAAAGGGACGTTGGAGCATACCCTCCGGCCCACCTCCAGGCACGCCGGTCCCCCACGAAGACCCACAGTCTCCGAGAGTCACCCACATTGGCACGGACCGTGATTTTCCGCGGCCACGGGGATGCACCCCGTCATTTCGACGGAAGCGCAAACGTCCAGGCCGGTCCGGGGACGGTCAGAGTCGGGAAGCGTCGACGATGGCGGCCCGCGAGGCGTCGGGCCCAGCGGCGGCGAGGAGGGCGTCACCCGGGGTTTCGCCCCGCGACACCAGGGACTGCAGGGGAGCGAGCAACACGGACTCGTCGCGGCCGTTCACGTCCTTGCGCGCCCGACGGACGAGACCGCCCTTCGCGATGTCGAGGATCCGTTCCGCGAGCGCGCGGAGCGGAGCGCCCCGGAAGGGTGCGCCGATTCCGAGTCGGCCGATCGCCGCGCGGGACGCCTGCACCTCGGCGAATCCGAAGTCCCGCGTCAGCGCTTCGGCGTCGGCGAGCGCCCGATCGTCGTAGAGGATGCCCGTCCACAGCGCGGGGAGCGCGGACGCGAGCTCGCGGGACTGGGCGTCGGCGCCGCGGATCTCGAGCGTGCGCTTCAGGCGAACTTCGGGGAAGAGCGTGTTGATGTGCGTCTGCCAGTCGCCGCGGGTCGCGCGCACGCCCTGGAAGCCTTCCTTCCAGAACGCGCGGAACGGCTGCCCGGTGTTCTCGTGCACGGTGTTGCCGCGCTTCACGAGGAACATGGGAACGTCGAGGGCCCACTCGACGTAGTCCTTGTACTTCGACCCTTCGTGCCACACGGCGGGGACGAGTCCCGACCGGTCGTTGTCGACGTCGAGCCACACCTTCGCGCGGTAGGAGGGACCGCCGTGCGTCTTGCCCTCGTACCAGGGGCTGTTCGCGAAGAGGGCGGTGGTGAGCGGGGCGAGCTTGAGGGAGACACGGAGCTTCCGCATCGCGTCCTCTTCGTTCGCGTAGTCGTAGTTCGCCTGCACGGTGGACGTGCGTTGCATCATGTCCAGCGCGAACTTCCCGCGCGTCGGCAGGTAGCGGCGCATGATGCCGTAGCGGAGCTTGGGGACCCACGGGAGCTCGTCACGCGTGGCGAAGGGGTGGAAGCCGATGCCGAGCCACGCGATGCCGAGTTCCTTCGAGATTGGCGCGATCTCCGCGAGGTGCGCGTCGAACTCCGTCTTGATCTCGTGCATCGTCTCGAGGGGCGCCCCCGAGAGCTCGAGTTGGGCGCCGGGTTCGAGCGTGATCGACGCCGAGTTCTTCGTCAGCGCGATGATCGGTCCGTCGCTCGTCTCGCGTTCGGCGTGCCAGCCGAACTTCGACTGGAGTTCCGCGAGCACGCGCTTCACGCCTCGATCGCCCTCGTAGGGCACGGGCGAGAAGTCGGACTCGTAGACGCCGGGCTTCTCCATCTCCGCGCCGACGCGGAACCGATCGCGGGACTTCTCGGCGTCATGGAACGGGAGGAAGAGGTCGTCGTAACTCGCGAGGGGCGTTTCGTCGGAGGAGGCGGCCATGGGATCCGGGGTGCGCGCGCGTGCGCGGGTCCGTTTTCTTACCAGCCTTTTTCCAGGGCACGCGAGCAAAAGGACGCCCCGACCGCCCCGCGCTATCCTGTGGGGACGCGCGGGCCCGACCGGGTGCGCGCGTGTCGCGATTCCGACGTCCTCCGAGAAAGAGCGTGCGCGTGAGCCCATTTCGCTTCCTCTTGCCGTTCGTCGCGTCCTCCGTTGCGACTCTGCTCGCGTTCGGCGAGTCCGGGTGTTCGAAATCCGACACCGAACCGGGCTCGGACGGAGGCGCCGACGGTGACGGACAGGTGTCCGTGGACGGAGGCGGAAGCGAGGTCTCCACGACCGATCCCTGCGCCAAGGACAACGGCGAAGGCGCTCCCGAACTCCTCGAGTGCACGGGTCTCTTCGCGTCGACGACGGATCGCGCGCTCGGCCCTCGGGTACGCGCGTACACGCCCGGTGTGACCTTCTGGAGCGACGGTGCGGAGAAGTTCCGGTGGGTCGCCCTGCCCGAGGGCACGACCATCGACGCGACACTGGCGGACGAATGGCAGTTCCCCGAGGGCACGAAGTTCTGGAAGGAGTTCCGCGTCGGCGGCAAGAAGGTCGAGACGCGGTTCATGTGGAAGAACGATCCGAAGCGTTGGACCTTCGCGGTCTACCGCTGGAACGACGCGGAGACGTCCGCGGTGTCGATTCCCTACGGCGAGCGGAACGTGAACGGCACGACCTACGAGATCGCGGCGACGGCGCAGTGCGAGGACTGCCACGGTGGGCGACGGGATCGGGTGCTCGGCTTCGAGGAGTTCGCGCTCGGTCTCTCGACGGCGAAGGGCGTGACGATGAAGATGCTCGTCGACGAGAACCTGGTCTCGCCGAAACCCCCGACGACGTCGTGGTCGTTGCCCGAGGACGCCACCGGCAAGGCCGCCCCCGCCCTCGCCTTCCTGCACATGAATTGCGGGACGTCGTGCCACAACGAGAACGGGCGGGCGAACGCCAGCTTCACGAAGCTCTACATGAAGCTCCGCGCGGAGGCCGTGCGCGCGGGGGACGCGGGCGTGAACGACGCCGGAATCGGCGTCCTCGACGTGAGGGCGACCGACGTCTGGACGACGGCCCTCGGAGCCACCATCCAGATGAAGGGCTACGAGACCAGCGACTGGAAGCGGATCACGGCCGGCGACCCGGACAAGAGCCTCGTCGTCCACCTCGCGGAGCACCGCGGGGACAACGGCGCCGCGGACCAGATGCCCCCGGTGGGGACGCACCAACCCGACGTCGCCGGCGTGGCGGCGCTGAAGGCGTGGATCGCGGCCCTGCCGAAGTGACCCGGGCCCCGCGAAGGCGGGACGACGCCGACTCGGTTCAGGCCCGCGCGAGGGCGGGTCGAGCCGTCTTCTTCCGGTCGAAAAGGCGGACGCGTCGCACGAAGAGATCGAGAAGAAAGAGGACGATGGCGGCGGTCACGAAACGCGGCCAAAGGTCCTGGTGGTACGCGATGGATTCGCCCGCGGGATCGAAGACGCGGCGCGCGTCGGGATCGAGCGCGCCTCCCGTGAGGTTCGCGACCCGGGCGAGCGCCTCGCGGTTCGGCGCGAGGGCGAGGTACTCGCGGGGTAAGGGTTCGTCACGTGGCCGAAGCTCTCCGCGACCACGGCCGCGCGCGATCCCGGCTTCGTGGGATCGGCCGAACGTTCGAGGGATGCGTGGAGGAGGAACGAGCCGTAACGCTCGAGGGGGAAATCGGCCTCGTACCGCCCCGGCGCGGTCTGCCGCATCGCCACGGACTTCTTCGTGCCGCCCGGTTCGGGACCGACGACCTCGAACTTGGCGTCGAGACCGTTCTCGAACTTGTCGTCGCCGGAGACGGCGTCGATGGAGGCGCGCACGTGGCCCGTGGCCGCCTCGATCTCGGCGCGCATGTCGAGTTCACGACGACGCTTGGACCGCATGTGTTCGCGCACGAGTTGCCCCCAGAACTGGCCGTACCCCGGCCAACGGAGCCACTCGACCGCCCAGAGATTCTTCACGTCGGACGTCCACGCCACGGACCAACCGAGCCCCACGTGCCATCGCGCGAGGATCGGTTCGCCCGTGTCCGACTGGAGGATCTCCTGCGCGGGGGCGGGCTTCATGCGCGTCGCCACGTAGCCGTGGAGGTAGGGGGCGGAGCCGACGTCGATACCCCGGAGGAAGTCCGCGTTCTGGGCGAGCTTCGGTTGGAAGTACTCCTCGACGGCCGCGGAGCGACTGATCATCTCGGTCTCACGAGTGAACACGCGGGGGAGCGACTGCGGATCGAGCACCTTGTAGAAGCGACCGCCGCCGGTGTCCGCGATCGTGCGCAGGAGCGACTCGTCGATGCCGCCACCGAGGCCCACGGAACTCACCGTGATGCCTTCGGCGACCATCGCTTGCACGAGATCGCGGATGCCGTTCTGGGGAGCCTGCCCGTCCGTGAGGAGGATGACGTGCTTCTTCCGGGCGCGGGTGGTGGTGAGCACCTGGTAGGCGGCGTCCACCGCGCTGAAGATCTCGGTTCCCCCTCCCGGCTGGATGCGCGCGATGTCGTTCTGGATGCGGGCGCCGTGTTTCGCCGGAGTCATCCGCACGATGCGGGTCGGTTGGGAATCGAACGCGATGACCTCGAGGAGGTCGTCACCGGCCAGGGTATCGGCCGTGGCCTTCGCGGCGGCCTTCGCCATCTCGAGCGGGTTGCCGGTCATCGAACCGGAGCGGTCGATGACGAGCGCCATGGCGACGCCCGGTTCGTCCTTCTTCTTCTCCGAATCCATGCGCACGGGCAGGACGCGTTCGAGGGTGGTGTGGGCCCAACCGCCGAGGCCGAAGCCGTTCTCGCCGCCGGCCATGAGGAAACCGCCGCCGAGGTCGCGGACGTAACTCTCGATCGCGTCCTGTTGGGTCAGGGTCACGTTCTCGGCGGGCACGTCCGAGAGGACGACGAAGTCGTAGCGTTCCAGTTCGCGGATGGATCCGGGGATCTCGCGCGGACTCCGGACGTCGACGTCGAACTCCTGGGCGGACAGTGCGCTCGAGAGGTAGTTCGCCCGTGCCGCGTTGCCTTCGACGTAGAGCACGGTGGGCCGGCCCGGAACCGCGACCGTGACGGCGAAGCGGTTGTTCTCGACGAACCGATCTTCCTTGAGGTCCGAGAGGTCGAGCGCGTAGGTCACCTCGCCGGCGACACGGACCACGCTCTTGAACGCGACCTCGTTGTCGCCGGGGACGAGGTCCAGCATGCGGACGCCGTCGAGACCGTTGATGGCCTCGCCCTGCTTGAGGACGGCGCGGACCTTCTGGGGACGGCTGGCGAAGATTTGCGCGCGGACCTCGAACGGCTCGCCGACGCGCACCTTGTCGGGCACCCGGAGATCGCGGACGGCGACCTCACCGGGTACGGGACGCGTGTACGGGACGGCGAAGACCTTCACGCCGAATTCCTTGGCGCGCGCGGCTTCGGCCAGGGAATCGCCGTCGGTCTCGACACCGTCCGAGAAGACGACGGCACGCCGCAGGGTGCCGGCGGGATACAGGCCGTACGCGAGTGAGAGGGCGCTCGCGACGTCGGTGCCGGCCCCGAGTCCGAGACGGGCGGCCGGGGGCGATCCGGCAACGGTCGACGGAGACGGCGTCGCGGAAGCGGGAACGGCGGGTGGCGCGAGGGCTTCGTGCCGTTCGAGGACGGGAACTTTCTTGCCGTCGTCGTCGAGAGCGACGACACGAGGACGTCGCGCGAACGTGACGAGCCGGACCTCGGCGTCGGAGGGCTTGCCGTCGAGATACTCCTGGATGCGGGCGCGGGCGTCGGAGAGCGCCTCGTCGGACACGGACTCCGACACGTCGACGAGGAACACCGTGGCGACCTTCGACGTCGTCGCCGTGCGGGCCAGTCGCGCGAGACCGAGCGCGAGGAGGAGGACGAATCCGGCGCGGAGTGTGACGGAGAGGATGCGCTGGACCAGGGGCAGGTCCGCGAGCGAGCGCCCCACCATCCACACGAAGTACGGGAGGAGGAGCGCGATACCCAACATGCGCGGCGCGAGGAGTTCGTATTCCGAGCGACTCCCGCCTTCGGCCCGCGACCACGTGAACGACGCCTGGGCGAACCAGACGTACTTCACGTACACCCACGTCATCGCGAGGAAGACCGCCACGGTGAGTGCCCCCACCGCGAACCTCCGCGCCTTCTCCGCGTTCCCGGGCGCGATCATACGGTGACCCTCCGGTGGTACGTCGCCCATTCGATGGCCGTGAGGAGCGCCACCGCGATCAGGAGGTAGATCCAGATCTCGCGACGGACGCCGACGTGGAAACCCTCCACGCGTCCCGCTTCCCGTCCGTCCACGGAAAGGGTCGGCACGGGACCGATGGAACTCTCGTCCACGTCGAGGAGGTTCGCGGCGAACGCGATGGGAGGCGTCGCCTCGGCGCCCGGGGGCACGTCCGTGGCGACCTCGTAGAAACCCGACTTCTGACCGAGGAACACGGCCCGACCTTCGTGGACCGGAACCTTGAACGCCGTCTTGGACGGGTCTTGGACCGTGGCGAATCCCACACCGGAGGGCACGGGAACGCGCCAGATGTCTCCCGTGCGGAAGCTCGAGAGGTATTGGGCGTCCTCGTCGGTGAACCAGTTGACGACGTTGAGGAGGAAGAGCGGGAACGCGGTGCGGAGAGGGAGGTCGCTGTCCCGGACGTCGAACCCGAGTGCCACGAACTTGGTCCCGGCGCGCATGCCGGCGACGAGGATGGGGCCACCGTCCGAAGCGCCTACGACCTTGTCGCCCTGCTCGGGGACGAGTTTGTGGGCGGTGGCGATGTTGACGTCCCCGAGAGCGGTGAAACGGACGATGGGGTGCTTGCGGTCGATGCGATCGAAGCCGGGCGTCTCGATCTCGCCCTCGACCTTCACGGGCGAACCCGGGCCTCTCGGGTCCACGTAGAGCGCGTGGATTTTCGGTCGCTCCACCGGCGTGACGCGATCGAAGACGACGACGTCGTAGCGACCCTTCGCCATCGCTTCGGGGTACTTCGCGGGTCGGACGTCGGTGACCTCGAGGTACTCGTCGAGGAGGAGCGCCGCCTCGAGGTACGTGTTGCCCTCGGTGACGACGAGCACCTTCGCCCGACGACGGGACGGGAGGAGCGCGTAGGCGTGGTCGTCCACCGGGAGGTAGTCGCGGGTTCCGGCGAGGGGAGCGATCTTGGCTTCGAGGGTGCGGCTCGCGCCGGAAAGGTTCGGGTAGAAGCGCGGGAGCCGCTCGCCTTCCTGGAGGCGGAGCTTCGTGAGATCCACGAGTTGACCGTCGCCGAGGAGGGAGAGCTCCACGTCCGCGGGAGCAGGCCCCGTGTTCGTGACTTCGAGCATCACCTCGTACCGCGATTTGTCGAGCGGGTACCGGCGCACGGAGAACTGGGTGATGGCGACGTTCGCAGCCTCCTTGCCCACGGAGACGAAGGAGAACTTCGTGTCCCCGAGCCTCACCTTGCCGGCGGCGTCCAGGGCGTCACCGAGACGGCCGTCGGAGACGACGACGATCTCGCCGGTGTCGAGGCCGTGGAGCGCGTCCGTGGCGAAGCGCAGCGCGCGGGGGAAGTCCGCTCGGGTGTCGGTGACGTGGAGCTTGTCGAGGTTCCTCTCGATTTCGCTCGTGTCGCCGCTCATGGGCCCCGTGGGCGTGACCACGGCGGCCATCTCGGCGACGAGCATGCGATCCGCGCCGGACATGCCGCGCACCAACTTCTTCACTTCCTCCCGCGCGGCGCCGAGGCGATCCGGGGAGACGTCGGTGGACGCCATGGACGCGCTCGCGTCGACGAGGACGACCACGTTCCTCCCTTTCACGAACGACGCGGCGGCCCGCGGGTCACCGAGGGCGAGGACCAGGAGGAGGAGCAAGAGGAGCTGCAGGAGAAGCGAGAGCACCCGCTTCAACTTCGAGAAGAGGCTCGTCGCCTCCTTGTCCTTCACGACACGGCGCCAGAGCGGCACGAAGGGGACGGCCACGACCCGGCGGCGCAACTTCAGGATGTAGAACACCACCACGGCGGCGGCGGCGGCTCCGAAGATCGCGAGGAGTTGGGGGAGTGCGAGGCCGGCGAAGAGCACGTGTCACCGGAGGAATCCGCCGCGCCGGAAGACGCGGAGGACGAGCTCGTCGAAGGGAACGGACACTTCCGCCTTCACGTACGGCACCTGCTTGCCGGCGCAGAAGCGGGCGATCTCCTGGAGGTACGCGGCGTACTCGTCCTTGAACTTCTCGAGCACCTTGGCCGTGACGGTGACCTCGCGTTCGTCACCGGTCTCGCAATCGTAGAGGAGCACGTCGCCGGCGAGTTTCGGTTCGGCTTCGCGCGGGTCGACGACGTGGACGACGAAAGGGTCGAACTTGGCGTACCGGAGTACGTTGATGCCGCGCTCGAAACCGGCGGGGTCGTAGAGATCGCTGATGACCACCGCGAGACCGCGGCGCTTGTTCTGGGCGACGAAAGACCGCATCGCGTCGCCGAGATCGGTCGTTCCGCGGGCGTCGAGCTCGCGGAGCCAACGGAACACCTTGAAGATGCGCGCCTTGCCCCGAGTCTCGGGCATGCGCGGTCCGAGCCTGTCGCTCGTGGAGACGAGGCTCACACGATCGAGGTTCGCGAGACCGACGTAGGCGAGCGCGGCGGCCGTGCGCTTCGCGTACCGGAGCTTCTCCCCTCCCCCGAACGCCATGGATTCGCTGGCATCCACGATGAAATAGATGGCGAGATCTTCCTCCTCCTCGAAGAGGCGGAGGAGCAGGCGATCGAAGCGTTGGTAGACGCTCCAATCGAGGTAGCGGAAGTCGTCGCCGGGTTGGTAGTCGCGGTGGTCGGCGAACTCGACGCCGCTGCCGGTCTTCTTCGTACGGCGCTCGGCGCGGTTCCGCCCGGCGAACACCTTGCGGCTGACGAGCGCGAGGTAGTCGAGCTTCCTCTGGAACTCGTCGTCGAAGAGATCGTCCTCGGCCTTCGCACCCGGCCGCAGGGACGTCGCGGCGCGGAGGGGCTTCAGGATCGCGTCGAGCAGGCTCACGGGTGCGAGCTCGAAGCCTTGCTCTCGGGGAGGGCCTTCAGGATGGCCGAGATGACGTCGTCCACCTTCGTGCCTTCCGCTTCGCCCTCGAAGTTGAGGAGCACGCGGTGGCGGAGCGCGGCGTGGGCGGCACCGCGGACGTCGTCGACGCTCGCGGCGAACCGGCCGTCGAAGAGTGCGCGGATCTTGGCCGCCAGGAGCAGCGCCTGCGCCCCGCGGGGGGACGATCCGTAGCGCACGAAGGTCTTCACGACTTCGGGCGTGTCGGGACCGTCCGGGTGCGTCGCTTGGACGAGGCGGATCGCGTAGTCCTGGACGTGGCGGGCGACGGGGACGCGGCGCACCAACTTCTGCATCGCGAGGATGTCGTCGCGGTCCACGACGGAGCGGCACGGTGGGAGGGCGGCGCCCGTCGTGCGATCGAGGATCGCGTGGAGCTCGTCGCGATCGGGGAACGCGACCTGGAGCTTGAAGAAGAAGCGATCGAGTTGCGCTTCGGGGAGCGGGTACGTGCCTTCCATCTCGAGCGGGTTCTGCGTCGCGAGGACGACGAACGGTTCGTCGAGGATGAACGTCCGCTTGCCGACCGAGACGCGGTGCTCCTGCATGGCTTCGAGCATGGCGCTCTGCGTCTTCGGCGTGGCGCGGTTGATCTCGTCGGCGAGCACGATGTTCGCGAAGAGGGGGCCCTTGCGGAACTCGAAGACCTTGGCGCCCGCTTGGGTGTCGTCGATGACGGTGGTGCCGAGGATGTCCGCCGGCATGAGGTCCGGGGTGAATTGCACGCGCGAGAACGAGAGCGTGAGCGTCTCGGAGAGAGCCTTCACGAGGCTCGTCTTGCCGAGACCGGGGACGCCCTCGAGGAGCGCGTGGCCGCCCGCGAGCAGACACGCGAGCACCCCGTCGACGACCTCGCGGTTGCCGACGATGGCCTTGCCGATCTCCTCGCGCAGAGCGCCGATTTTGGCCCGGAAACCGTCGACTTCGGCCTTCACTGCCTCGACGTCGTTCGTACTCATGGAGTCTTTCCTTGGTCCTCACGGGGACGGATCAATTGGAAGTAGCGACGCACGTAGAAACGGTAGCCGCCGGGAACGTCGTCCTTGTCGAGGGCCTCTTCCGCCACCGTGTGGTACTCGCGGTAGACCTTCGTGTACGCGCGGGAAGAGAAGCCGCGCTCCGCCGCGCCGAGGATCACCTGGCTGCGGCTCCCGCCCTGCCCGGTGTCCTGACCTTCGACGTGGCTGTCCTGCGTGCCCATCTTCGGGTTCGTGGCCTTGCCTTGGACGTCACCGTCATGGCCGGTGCCGGCTTGGCGACCGCCTTCGCCCGAACCGCCCGGCGACGACGGACCGGATCCCTGGCCGGAACCGGGGCGCGAACCGGCGGACAACATCATGATCTTCTCGCCGTTCGGACCGAGCACCCAGACGTCGCCCTTGGAACCGCCGGATCCACGTTGGCCCTTCGATCCGCCTTGGCCGCCTTGACCCTGGCCCTTGGAACCCTGGCTCCCCTTCGAGCCCTGTCCCTTTTGGCCTTCGCCATCTTGGCCTTCGCCGTCCTGGCCTTCGCCGTCCTGGCCTTCGCCATTCTGGGCCTGGCCCTCGTTCTCGCCGTCTTCGCCTTGGCCCTGCCCCTGGGACCCCTTCTGCCCTTGGCCTCCGCGTGCGTGATCCTGGAACCGCTTCATGCGGACGACGCGCTGCTGGCCGCCCTGCCCTTCGCGACGCATGGTCTCGCGGAGCTCCTGGAGCTTCTGACGGAGTTCTTCCTTTTCCTCCTGGCTCATGGCTTCGCGG
Source organism: Polyangiaceae bacterium (assembly GCA_046351475.1). Taxonomy (GTDB): domain Bacteria; phylum Myxococcota_A; class Polyangia; order Polyangiales; family Polyangiaceae; genus JAXLYL01. Next base: position 205,506 of record JAXLYL010000004.1, on the reverse strand, counting down.
GCCATACGGTTCACGTCCTCGGCGCCGCGCTCGAGGTCCTGGGCGGAGAGACCCAGATCTTTCATCAGATCTTCGGCGGCCTGCGCGAGTTCGCGATCGAGACGATCGAGTTGCCGGCCGGCGTTCGCCTCCGCCTCGTGTTCCTTCTCGAGGCGCTCGAGTTCGCGCTCCTTCTTCTTCAGGAGGCTCTTCTCTTCCTCGTTCGCGCCGGCGTCGGCGCCTTGCTGCTTCTTCGCGAGGAGATCGCGCTTCAGCTCTTCACGGCGTTGATCGACCGCCGAGCGCCGCTTGTCCTGCGCATCGGCCGCACGCTTCACGGCCTCGCGGAGCTTCTGGAGTTCCGCCTTGTCGATCGGCGCGCCCGACTTCTGCGAATCGCGGAGCTTCTTGGCGAGCTCCTTGAGGGCCGCTTCCGTCGCGCGGAGGTCCTTCGCTTCGAGGGCTTCGCCGGCCTTCTTCCCGAGCTCGGACTTCTTGAGCTCTTCGCCCATGTTCGCGAGCGCGGCCTCGAAGGCTTTCTTGTCGGCCTCGGAGCCGCCCATCAGGCGATCTTCGAGGGATTGCATGCGACGGAAGGCCTCGGTGCGATCGAGGCGTTTCGCGGCGAGATCGGAGACGAGCTGGTTGAATTCCTCGACGGCGGCCTTCGCGTCGTCGGTCTCGGCGCGGGCTTCCATCTGCTTCAAGAAATCCCGCATCGCGTCGAGATCGTCGGGAGTGACGTCGACGGCGTCGATGGTCGCGGCGCGGATCACCGGCTCGTGGCGACGGAGTTCGACGAGCATGGTGGCGCCGAGGAGCGCGGCGAACCCGAGGACGAAGAACGTGTCGTCGGGCCTCCGGAACGGGACGGCGGCTTTCGGGTCGAGCTTGGGGGCGGACGCGACGGCGTCGGCGATGGCCGCATCCATGAAGTCGGTGCGCTCGGCGCCGGGGAGGTCCACGAAGGCGAGCGCGCTCGAGAGGCGATCGTGGAGGCCATGGTGGCGGTCGAGGGCGACGGCTCCGGCCCGCGGAGGCAGTTTTCGGGTCCACCCGAGCACGGCCACGACGAACGTTCCCAGCGCGAGGACCGCGAGCGCGATCCGCGCGACCCCTTCGCGTGCCAGGCCGGCCTTGCGGAAGACCACCACGAGGATCGCGAGCACGAGGGCGACCGAAAATGCGCGCAACCCCCACGCGACCGCACGGATCGTGCGGATCCTTCGTTCCGCGACGCGCGCAGGGCCGCGAATCGACGCGATCGCGTCGATTCCGGACACGCGGGGGGATTCGTGGGGCGAGCCCATGGGAGATGGACGTGGGAGGTCGGGGTAAAGTTTCCGCCGACGAACGGAACGAAGGGACGCGGTCTTATCTTCCGGGAAGCGTAGCAAAATCCCTCCCCTGGGCGCGGGGCGTTGCGTGGGGGCTCGGGAGCGACGCCGAGCTCGAGCGGATGCTCACAATGTGGGCAGCTCGACGGGGTTCTCGGCTATCCTCCGGCCGAAACCGCGTGCCGAACGCCGAATCGAAGCCGACGATCCTTCCCCCGCTGCCGCCCCTGGTCCTCGATCGCGTCGCTTCGCGGGAGGTCCATCCGGCCGGCGCGTTCGTCTGGATCGATCACGTGACCTACCGCCTCGGCCGAGGAGCGGCGCATCCGGACGGTTCCGATCGCAGGACGGGCGCGACGTTCGACTACGACATGGCCATGCGGCGTGCGGTCGACGCCGTCGTCGTCGTCGCGCACTTTCTCCGCGACGGCGAGCCGTGGGTCTTCGTGCGATCGAGCGTGCGGCCGCCCGTGCACGAACGGAACACGGGTTTCGGCCAACTCTGGGAGTTGCCGGCGGGTCTCGTCGAACCGGGAGAAACGCCGGTGGAAGCCGCGCGGCGGGAACTTTTCGAGGAGCTCGGCTTCGCGGTCGACGTCGCGTCCCTCGAGACCTTGGGGCCACCTTCGTTCCCCGCCCCCGCGCTCATCGGAGAACGTCACTTCCATTTCCACGTGGCCGTGGATCCGACGACGCGCACACCGCCCGAAGGCGACGGTTCGCCGCTCGAGGAAGGCGCCGAGGTGTCGGCCTTGCCCCTTCGCGATCTGCTCGTGGCCGCCGAGCGCGGGGAACTTCCGGACGCGAAGACCGAGCTCGGCCTCCGACGGATGGCGGGGCGACGATGAGGGTGGCCGTCGTCGTCAAGCGGTCGGCGTACCGACTCCACGTCGAGGAGGGCTCCGACGCGCGCGTCAAACGTCTCCTCGCGAAGGGGGATCCCACCGTCAGTCGCATGCGCGGCGCCCACGACGACCACGTCGCCACGACCGGCGAAGTGCTCGAAGCCCTCGGCCACCTCGGGGCGAAGGTCACGCTGCGCGAAGGGTCGCGTTCGAAGCTCGGAGGTCGGTTCGACCTCGTCGTCACCGTGGGCGGCGACGGCACCTTGCTCGCGGCGTCCCACCAGATCGGGCCCGACAGCGCCATCCTGGGCGTGAACAGCTCCCCGGGAAACTCGGTCGGTTTCTTCTGCGCGGCGAAGAAGGGCAGCGTCTTGCCGACGCTCCGGAGCGCCCTCGAGGGTTCCCTCGCGCGCGCCACCCTCACGCGCATGCGCGTGGAGATGAACGGGCACGTGCTCCACAACCGCGTGCTCAACGAGGCGCTCATCTGCCATGCCTGTCCCGCGGCGACGTCGCGCTACATCCTCACGACGCGGGACCCACGTGGACGCACGCGCGAGGAGGAGCAGAAGTCGAGCGGCCTCTGGATCGGCCCGCCCGCCGGATCGACCGCGGCGCAAGCGAGCGCAGGTGGCAAGGTCCTCCCGCTCCTCGCCCGGACTCTCCAGTACGTCGTGCGCGAGCCGTACACGCCCGCGGGTGTGCCCCTGCAGCTCCGCGTGGGACGGGTCGACGCCGGAGGCGAGATCGTCGTCCGAAGCAAGATGCGCGAGGCGGAGATTTTCCTCGACGGACACCACGTCCTCTTCTCCGCCACGCTCGGCGACGTCATCCGGCTCCGGACGTCCGACGAACCACTCACCGTCCTCGGGCTCTCTGCGCGGCGGTCCCGCCGGCCGAAAAGCGGCTGAGCGACCTCGCATCGCGGGCATTTTCGGGCTTCTCGGACGCGAACGATCCTGGAGCATGGGCCCGGGAGTGGTAGACTCGACCGGCGATGAACGTGCGTCCCTTCGGCTTCGCCCTTCTCGGTTTCGGGCTCCTCGCGACCTGTCCTTCCCCGGCGGACGCGTCCGTCTCCATCGCCGTCCTCTTCGAGGATCTGCTCGAGCAAAGCTCGGCGGCGGGTGTGCTCGTGCCGGCGGAAGAGCACGCCGTCTGGGAAGGGGGACGGATCGTCACCTACACCCGACTGCGGATGGAGCGCGCGGTCGCCGGCGACGTGGGGACCGGGCAGGACGTCTGGGTGCGGAGTCTCGGCGGTGTGGTCGGGGACATCGGCCAACGCGTGGACGGCGAAGCGACCTTCACCATGGGACGCCCTTCCCTCCTCTTCCTCCAAGCTGCCGCGGCGGGCACGTGGGTCGTCAGTGCACGCGCCCAGGGCCAGTTCCCGATCGTGCTCGGACCGGACAAGGCCCCCCGGCTCATGAAGAGCGCCCAGGTCGGCGTGCTCCTCGCCCCGGGCAAGGACCGCATGGCCAAGTGGGAGAAGCCGGGTCTCCGCCCGCTGTCGGCCGGTGCGTTCGCGCGAGCTCCCCTCGCATCCGACGTCCTCGCGGGCAAGACGATCGACGAGATCGTCTCCACGGTCTCCGAGACGTGGAAGACCGTCCATGCGAAGTGAGCGTGCCAAGGCGGTACGCCTGGCGCTCGTGTCCGTCATGACCCTCGTGGGCACGTCGATGTCCGGTCTCCGGACCGCCTCCGCGTACTGCCGCACGACCACCGCGAAACTTCCTGCGGACTACCAACCTCCGCCCGGCGAGTGTTTCTCCGAGGGGCTCCCCGTCTGGTGGCGGAACAGCTGCGTCGGCTACAGCGTCCAGCGGGACGCGAGTCGGCAAGTCTCGCGGGACGACGCCTCCCTCGTCCTCGCCACGGCCTTCACGCGGTGGACCAACATCAGTTGTCCGACGGACGGACGCGGCACGTCCCGCGTCAGCATCGACGTGCGCGACCTCGGCTTCGCCGATTGCCGACTCGTGGAATTCAACAAGACCGGTCCGAACCAGCACGTCATCGTCTTCCGCGACGACAATTGGCCGCACCAGGGCGGCACGGACACCCTCGCGCTCACCACGGTTTCGTTCAACGACAAGACGGGCGAGCTGTTGAACGCGGACATGGAGCTCAACACGGTCCAGAACCGCGTGTCGATCGCGGATCCGGTCCCTTCCGACGGCTACGACCTCGCGAGCATCCTCACGCACGAAGCCGGACACTTCTTCGGTCTCGCGCACTCCGCGGTGTCCACGGCGTCGATGTTCGCCAGGTACAACCCGGGAGAGACCGCCAAGCGGAACCTCGCCCCCGACGACGTCGAGGGCATCTGCGCGATCTATCCGCCGGACGGCACGCGGGTCGTCGCGGATACCGTCGACCCGACGCGCCACGTGCCGGGAGCCGCGTGCGACCCGACGCCACGGCGCGGGTTCACCACGCAGTGCGCGGACGCGGTCGCCAAGGGCGGTTGTGCGGTCACCCCCTGCCCGGTGTCACCCGTTTCGTCGTCCACTCCGTGGGGCAGCATGGTCGTGGGCGCCTTCGCGATGGGGATGGCCTTTCGCCGTGTCGCACGCAGCCGTCGTTCTCCGGCACGTCCGCCGTCCCGTTCCTCGGCGCACTGAACGAAGGATCGGGACCATGCACGACGGCACGGCGAAGGGCGGCTCGAAGGCGTCGGACGTGCGCTTCGTGGACACGGACGACGGTGCCGACACCATGGTGCGCGAGCTCGCGAACGCCGACGAAGTGGCGGCGGACTTCGAGGCGGACGGGCTCTTCGCCTACCGCGCGAAGCTCTGCCTGGCCCAATTCGCCCACGCGGGCGTCGTCTGGGTGGTGGACACGTTGGCCATCGATCCGAAGCGCCTCGCTCCGCTGACGGGACCTTCGGGGCCCATCAAGATCATCCACGACGTCACGTTCGACGCACGTCTCCTCACGGAAGCGGGCCTTCCCCTCGGCAACGTGAAGGACACGGCGCTCGCCGCGCGCATGTTGGGCCGCACGGCGACGGGCCTCGCGTCGCTGGTTCTCGCGGAATTCGGTGTCACGCTCTCCAAGGAGCTCCAGCATCACGATTGGCGCGTGCGTCCGATCACGGCCCGTCAGATGGGATACCTGGCCGCGGACGTCGTCCACCTCGCGCCCCTCGCCGAACGCCTCTTCGGCGAAGCCACGGCCGCCGGGATCCTCGAGGAGGTCGCCTGCGAGACCGACCATCGGATCCACGAATCCCGATCGAGTGCCGAGGAAGGCGAAACGCGGCCGCCCTACGTGCGTGTGAAGGGCATCGAGAAAGTGCCACCGGTCGAACGCGCCATCGTGCGGGGTCTCGCGGAAATTCGCGAGACGTTGGCGTGCGAACACGACGTGCCCCCGCACCGCGTCCTCTCCGCCGAGACGCTGCTGCAGATCGCGCGCAACCGTCCGGGGTCCCCGTCGCTCCTCTCCCGCATCCGCGGATTCGGGCCGAACGACCTCGCGACGGATCTCGTCGACTCCGTCCTCGAGGCGGTCCGTGAAGGTCTCGCGGCGGGCGACGTCCCCGCCGACGAACGCCACCACTTCGAGCGGAAGCGCATGGACGGTGCACTCGTACGGGAGCGGAAGGCGCGCGAGAGTGCCCTCACCACGTGGCGGAAGTCCGCAGCCTCGGAGCGGAAGGTCGATCCCCAGGTGATCCTCCCCGGCCATTGCCTGAAGGAGGTCGTCGATCGGAACCCCACGAGCCTCGACTCGCTCGCGGAGGTGGCCGGAATCGGGGCGTTCCGGGTGGCGCGATACGGCGCGGCCATCCTCGGTGTGCTCGCGAAGGCGCGCGAAGGCGAACCGGCACCGGACGGAACTCCCCCGTGAAATCGCCGCTCCTCGTCGTCGCGGGGGAGGCCTCCGGCGACCGCGCGGCCGCGGGCGTCGTCTCGAACCTCCCCGAGGCACGCGCGTTCGGCATGGGCGGCAGCGCCCTCGGGATGGCCGGTGCGGACGTGATCGTCCCGCTGGATCGGACCAACGTCATGGGGTTCGACTCCCTGGTCGGACACGCGGCGAACGTCGCGCGTGCTTGGCACACGATCACGTCCCACGTGGCGAAGGAGCGCCCGCGCGCCGCACTGCTCACGAACTTCAGCGAATTCAATTCGCGCCTCGCGAAACATCTCTCGGCACGTGGCATCCGCGTCCTCTTCTACGGTGCACCGCAGGTCTGGGCATGGCGACGGGGTCGGATGGATGCCTTGCGTCCCTGGGTCGACCGGATGGCCGTCATGCTCCCGTTCGAAGAAGCGCTCTGGCGGGCCAAAGGCGTCGACGCCCACTACGTCGGCCACCCCGCACGGGAGACCACCATCCTCCCGCGGAACGTCGCGCGTCGCTCCCTCGACATGACGCCCTTCGCTCCCGCCGTCGCGCTCCTGCCCGGAAGCAGACCCGGCGAGGTCAAGCACCTCCTCGAGCCGATGCTGGAAGGGTTCGAGATCGTGCGACGGGACCGGGCTTCCCTGGATGCACGTGTCGTCCTCGCTTCGAGCATCCAAGGGGATCTCCGCGAATGGGTCCTCGCGAAGGCGAAAGCCACCAACGTCCACGTCACGACCGTCGATCCGAAGGCCGGCGCCTCGAACGTCCTGGGTGCGTTCGACGTCGCGCTCTCGGCGTCCGGCACGGTGACGCTCGAGGCCACCCTGGCGGGTGCCGTGCCCATCGTGGTGTACAAAGTGGGACCTCTCACGGAGTTCGCCGCGAAACGTTGGCTCGAGACGCCCCATGTCGCCCTGCCCAACGTGCTCCTCGGGCGTCGTGCCTTTCCCGAACTCCTGCAGGACGACGTGAATCCGGGTCGTATCGCACGCGAAGTACGACGCGTGCTCCGTGGTCACGCCGAACTCCTCCGCGAGTGCGCCAACGTCGTGCACGCGCTGGGGGACGCGCGAACGCCGTCGGCTCGGGTGGCGTCCATGATCCGTCCGTGGCTCGCGTGACGCCGAATCCGTGAGAGGTCCCGCGTGACGAATCGTGCCCTCGTCGTCTTCGCACTCGTGACCGCCGGGTTGACCGTTCTTCGCGTCGCCGCCACCCGGGACGTGGGCTTCGGAGACAGCGAGGCGCTCTACGCCTCCTACGCGCTGTTCCCCGCACCGACGTACCTCGATCACCCCGGTCTCGTGGGCGTGGCGATGCGTGCGATCGCGCGGATGGGCGGGGACGCCGGCGCGCCGACCCCCTTCCACGTCCATCTCGCCACGACGGTGCTGGCCGGTATCGCCCCGTGGGTGCTCCTCGGCGCCGCACGACTCTCGGGAGCCCCGTGGCATCGGGCGCTGATGGCCGCCACCGTGTACGCGCTCGTTCCCGAGATCGCGATCGGCCTCTTCGCGATGACGCCCGACCTTCTCCTCGCCTACGCGTGGCCGACGAGTCTCGCGCTGGCCGTCGTCGCGTTCCGCGCGCCACCCGGCGGGACGACGGCGTGGGGAGCGTTCGCCGTCCTCGGGACGAGTCTCGGCATCGCGGTCGCGGCGAAGGTCAGCGCGATTCCACTCGGACTCGCGTTCGTCGTGCTCCTCGTTTCACGCCCTTTCCGCCCCCATCTGCGCACGGTTCCGCCCTGGGCGGGTCTGGCGCTCGCGGCCCTCGTCGTGTTCCCCCTCGTCCGTCACGAAGGGGCGACGGGATGGCCCATGCTCGCCCACAGGTTCGTGGCGACCCAGTCGGAGGCCGGCGTCTCGCCGAGGAACGCGCTCGCCATCGTCTTCGGACAACTCGCGTACCTCTCGCCCTTCGGCGCGTTCCTCGTCGTCGTGCTCGGTGTCGACCTTTGGCGACGTCGCCGCGAAGACGCGACGTCCGAGGTCCTCGCGGCGGCCACCTTCGTCCCGCTGGCGGTCCTCTTGCCCCTGTGTCTCTGGAGTCGCGTCGCCGAGCCGCATTGGCTCGCTCCCGCCTTCCTCGCGCTGCCCGTCCATGCAGCGCGGCGCGGGGAGATCTGGACGCGGCGCAACGTACGTGCCGCGAGGGGCTCCGCCGTCACGGGCATGGCCGTCTTCCTCCTTGCCCACCTCTGGGTGCTCGTTCCGAAGGTCCCGTCCGTCGTCCCCGAAGCCGACGCGGCGTGGGACATCGCCAGCGAACTGCACGGATGGCCCCAGGTCACGAGGGCGGTGGAGGAGGCCCTTCGCGACGAGGAAGCCCTCGGAATCGCCCCATCGGATGCGGTGGTCGTCGGGCCACACTGGGTCCTGTGCGCGCAGCTCCGTGCGGCGCTGCCCGCCGCGATCATGGTCGGATGCACGACGCCCAAGGGCGACGACTTCGCCCGCTGGGCACCTCGAACGACCTGGGAGCCGCGCGAGACGATCGTCCACGTCAGCGACACGCGCTTCCCGACGCGACCCTCGTTCCACGAGCACGACGTCGTGCGCACGCGCGAGGTGCCCATCGTGCGCGGCGGCCGTCGCATCCGGACGTTCACCGTCACGGTCCTCCGGCGCCACGCGGCGACGTGACTCTCCGGTTCAGCGGGCCGGAAGCTGGAATTGCTGCCGCACGATGGCCTCGAGACTCGCGCAGGACGCCGTGATCCGACCTGCATGCCCTTCGTCGCGCGCGGCTTGGAGGTACGGACGTGCCTCGACGTCCAGGAACGTGCCGAGCGCGTCGAACGTGTCGACCTGGGCGTCGAGCGCGGCCCGGTTCTCGTACGTGAGGTCGGCGAACAGTGCGTTCTCGAGCCTTCGGTTGGTGCCCGGGCGGTAGTTCGCGTCGAGCAGAGGACGAGCGGCCCGAGCGTGGTCCCAAACGCGGGCGCCCACGAAGTACACGAGACTCGTGAACCCCTCGTTGTAGAGATGTTGGCCGACGTCCTCGGGACCTTCGACGTCGACGTCGGCCAGAACCCAACGCTCGTGCTCGGGCCCCAGGAACGTGAGCCACGGCATCCACTTCGCGGGTTCGGGACCGACGTCGATGCGTGGCGCGAGGGGGGCGACCTTGCCGGACTCGAGCTCGAGCCGACGGTTCACCGCATCGCGCCCCACGGCGTCGTCGGCGGGCCACGCGCACTTCGTCAACACGAACAGGAGCGGATGCTCGTAGAGCGCGAATCGTTTCGGATCTCCCTCGCTCATCTGCCGGTACATTTGCTCGGCGTGGTGCCGGGCGTACGTCAGCGTCAGGAACGTGTTGGGACGGAACTGGTACGAATACGCCACGGGTGCCGGAGCGTCGTTCGCCGTGAGGAGCTTTCCCGTCGGCGACGCGTCGTCCGACGTCGTCGCCTCCTCGGGAGGCTTGCCCACGCGGAAGGTGCCGATCGTGTCCGGCACGCCGAAGTCCCGCGCGAGCATCGAGAACGCGGTGTCGCCGGCGGCGGCGTCGAAGAAGGCGCGCACGCGCTTCTCCTCGTCCCCCGGCCGGACGAAGTCGAAGTCCTTCGCCATCGCCTTCTTCCAACGCGGATAGGCGTCCCAGCGGTAGCGGGGATTGTCGGTGGCGCCGTGGCAGCTCGACGACGCGCACGCGGAAGGGTTCGCGTCCGACACGACGACCTCCTTGCCCTCCGAGGTCGCGAATTGGATCGATCGGAGTTCGAGCTTCGAGCCCCGGTGCTGCGCCACCTGGAGCGCGTCCGAGTGTTTCGCCCACGCGAGCGTGAGTTCCGCCGTGTCCCCGAACGCGAGTACGCGGGCGTCGGTCGGGTCCTTGGAATCGACGTAGTCCTCGGCGTCCGAGGACGTCAGGATCGTGTACCGCTTCCGGAACGATTCGGGCAACGTGGCGAGGAACCGGTTCCGATCCGGGACCCGACCCTCCGCCTTCGAAGCGGTGGCATAGGCCCGGACGTCGGCGATCAGTTCGTCGACGTCGTACCCCGCACCGGAGCGCGTCGCCGCGCCGGCCTTCTCCGCCACCGGCGGATCCCCCGACGAACCGCACGCGACCGTCGAGGATGCCACGATTCCGAGGAAGGGCGCGAGCATCGAGCTCCGGAAGGACGTCGACGGCATCGACGTCGATCGTACGCCACGCCACGGCCCAGCGACAGGATCCGGCACCCGCGCGGCGCGGACGCACACCCCCTTACGTCAGGAAGTCGCTTCGTTCGCGGCGGACTTCGCTCCGGCAGGTGCCATCGGGACGAGCTTGAGATCCCGGATGAGGGCCTTATCTTCGTCGGATTCGGGGTTCGGCGTCGTGAGGAGCTTGTCGCCGTAGAAGATGGAGTTCGCGCCCGCGAGCATGCACAGCACCTGCGCCTCGCGCGTGAGATCGGTGCGGCCTGCGGAGAGACGCACGCGCGCCTTCGGCATCAGGATGCGGGCCACCGCGATCATCCGCACGAGATCGAGGGGGTCGACCTTGGGCATGGATTCGAGGGGCGTGCCTTCGACGGGCACGAGCGCGTTGATGGGGACGCTCTCGGGCTGGGGTTCCAGGTTCGCGAGCGTGCGGAGCATCTCGCAGCGATCGGCGTCGCTCTCGCCCATGCCGATGATGCCGCCCGAACACACGGTGATTCCCGCCTTGCGGACGTTCTGGAGGGTCTTCAGGCGGTCGTCGAAGGTGCGGGACTTGATGATGGACTTGTAGTTCTCGCGGCTCGTGTCGAGGTTGTGGTTGTAGGCGTCGAGGCCGGCGTCGGCGAGCTTCTTGGCCTGTTCCTCCGTGAGCATGCCGAGCGTCACGCACGCTTCCATGCCGAGGTCCTTCACGCCGCGCACCATGGTGACCACGCGGTCGAACGCCGGACCGTCCTTCACCTCGCGCCACGCCGCCCCCATGCAGAAGCGCGTGGAGCCGTGCTCCTTCGCGCGCCGGGCGCTCGCGAGGACTTCCTCCACGTCGAGCATCTTCTCCTTGCCGACGGGCGTGTCGTAGTGGCTCGACTGCGGGCAGTACGCGCAGTCCTCCGGACATCCGCCCGTCTTCACGCTGAGGAGCGTGCAGAGCTGCACCTCGTTGTCCGGATGGTGCTGCGTGTGAACGCGGCGGGCCTCGTCGACCAGCGCGAGGAGCGGCTTGTCGTAGAGGGCGCGGACGGTGGCGGCGTCGAACGGGGGCGTGAGGGCGGAGAGCGTCGAGGACATCGGGCCGGAGGTCTACCCCGGACGGCGGGACGATGGAACGAAGTCGTCGATCCGGGGAATTTCCGCCCTTCCGCGCGGGTTCGCGCGCCAGAAGCACGCGGCCGGATCCGGGACGGAGCGGGCGCGGCGAAAGACGTCGAATTCCTCGCGGGACCGGGCGAGGATGGGGCCGTGTCCCACGGTTCCGCCTACAGGTTCCTGGTCGCCGACGATTCCGCGGTCGTCCGCACGCTCGTGCGTCGACGTGCCGAAAAGGCCGGCGTCGCCCTCGTGGTCGCGGAATCCTTCGCGGACGGCGTGAACCGCATCCGCGACGACGGTCCCTACGACGCCGCCCTGTTCGACCTCGATCTCGGAGACGGCACGGGGCCCGACCTGGCCGCCCGCTTCCGCGCCTCCTGGCCCGACGCTCCCTTCGCTTTCTTCACGGGAGGTGCGACGGCGACGGTCGCGGAGGCCGCACGGGCCCTCGGTCCGTCGTTCGGCAAGCCGGACGGCCTCGACGATGCGTTCGCCTGGCTGGAAGCCGAGCTCACTTCGCGTCGACGTCCGTAGGAATCGCGGCAGGGTCGACGAGGGATCGATCGGCGAACATGCGCAGCGACGACACGGCGGACGCGCGGAGCGCCTTCGGCCTCTTCGTGTCGCGTGCGTACGCGAGCGTCTTGTCCACCCCTTCACGGAGGAGCGGCGCGTCCTCCGGATCGACCTGGCGCCTCCGCGCGGACGCGATGCGGTGAATCGATTCCAGGGCGAGCGCGGCGAGGGAATCCTTCTCGCTCGCCGCGACGTCGGCGAGCGCAGGGAGCGCCGAGGGGTCCTCCGCGTGTCCGAGGGCGCGGAGGGCGGCCGTGCGCGTCGTCTCCGACTTCGGATCCTGCGCCCTGGTCACGAGCTCGTCGACGGGCACCCGATCCGCGAGACGGAGCGCCTCGCCTTCGTCCTCGGCGGCGAGTGTCCACGGATCCACGGCGACGACGGGCGCGTCCAGGGCCCCTTCCGCGGGAGCGGTGGTCGACGACGACGACGGGAGGGGCGAGGCCGCGGCGGCCTCCGGATTCTTCTGTTCCGGGGCGCCGCGACGGCAGGCGATCGCACCGACACCGGCGGCGACGATCAGGACGAGGACGGGACCCCGCACGGGCTCAGGGCGTGAAGAGCTCGAGCGTACGCTTGCCCTTCTTCTTGTCCTCTTCGACCTTCTGGTTGAACTCCTCGACCGCTCGGTTGATGTGCATCGAGCAGAACTTCGGGCCGCACATGGAGCAGAATTCGGCGTTCTTGAAGTATTCGTCCGGAAGGGTCTCGTCGTGCATCGACTGCGCCATCTCCGGATCGAGGGAGAGGCGGAACTGCTCCTTCCAGTCGAAGGCGTAGCGGGCGCGGGAGATGGCGTCGTCGCGATCGCGGGCGCCGGGGCGCTTCCGGGCGACGTCGGCCGCGTGGGCCGCGATCTTGTAGGCGATGAGGCCGGCGCGGACGTCGTCCTCGTCGGGGAGGCCGAGGTGCTCCTTCGGCGTCACGTAGCAGAGCATGGCCGCACCGGCGGTGCCGGCGAGCGTCGCGCCGATGGCGCTCGTGATGTGGTCGTAACCGGGCGCGATGTCGGTGACGAGGGGACCGAGGACGTAGAAGGGAGCCTCGTGACAGAGCTCCATCTCCTTCTTCACGTTCATCTCGATCTGATCGAAGGGAACGTGACCCGGTCCCTCGATCATGACCTGGACGTCCTTCTCCCACGCGCGCTTGGTGAGCTCGCCGAGGGTCTTGAGCTCGGCGAACTGGGCCGCGTCGCTCGCGTCGGCCAGGCAGCCGGGGCGGAGGCCGTCGCCGGCGCTGATGGTGACGTCGTACTTGGCGCAGATCTCGAGGACCTTGTCCCAGTGCGTGTAGAACGGGTTCTGCTTGTGGTGCTCGAGCATCCACTGCGCCATGATCGAACCGCCGCGGGACACGATGCCCGTGATGCGGTCCTTGACGAGGGGCAGGTACTCGACCAGCACGCCGGCGTGGATGGTGAAGTAGTCGACGCCCTGCTTCGCCTGGTGCTCGAGCATGTCGATGAGGTCGGCGGCCGTGAGGTGCTTCACCGATTTTTTCGCCTGGAGTGCCTGGTAGATGGGCACGGTGCCGAGCGGGATCGGCGACTTGCCGATGAGCGTCTTGCGGATGCCGTCGATGTCGCCGCCGGTGGAGAGATCCATCACGGTGTCGGCGCCGTACTTGATGCAGATGTCGAGCTTCCGGAGCTCGCCGGCGACGTCGCTCGTGACGGCGCTGTTGCCGATGTTCGCGTTGACCTTGCAGGCCGTCGCGATGCCGATGCCCATGGGCTCGAGGTTCGTGTGGTTCACGTTCGCGGGGATGACGAGCCGGCCGCGCGCGACTTCGGCGCGGACGAGCTCGGGGTCGAGCTTCTCGCGTTTCGCGACGTACGCCATTTCCTCGGTGACCAGGCCCTTACGGGCGTAGTGCATCTGGGAGACGTTCGAATCGTTCGTGCGCTTCTGGACCCATTCACTTCGCATGGTCCCGTCCTTTACCGCCGGCGGGCGGTGAATGGAACCTTCAAAGGACGGGGTCGCCCCCCGCGACGGGGTGGCTGGAATTCCGACGGGCGGTCGTCAGGGAAGCGCCGCGCCGATGAGATCCCGCGCGCACCGGAACCCGATGCCGTGGCTGCGACGATCCGGTCGGTTCTTGAAGCGGAAGCTGGGTCGGAGCCACGACGCGTAGCCGCCGTTCCACGCCCCGCCGCGGATCACGCGATCGGTGCCTTCGGTCGGCCCCTTGGGATTCATGATCGGCTCGGGCGCGTATTCGCCGTACCAGTCGGCGACCCACTCCCACACGTTGCCGACGACGTCTTCCACGCCGTAGCGCGACGCACCGCCACGGAAGCTGCCGACGGGTGCCGTGGTCGCCCATCCGTCGTCCGACTTGTAGAGCGGCATGATGCCCGGCGCGCGGTTCGCTTTCGCCCATGCGACGCACTCGGAGCCGCAGGCGTTGAGGAAGCTGCCCGTGGGCTCCTCGTCGCCCCACGGGTAGGTCCGGCCGTCGGGTCCGCGCGCGGCGAACTCCCACTCGGCTTCCGTGGGCAGACGCTTCTTCTGGTCGCGGCAGTAGTCGACGGCCATGGGGTAGTCGACGCAGTTGATGGGATGGTTCCCGCGCTCCTCGACCGCCCGGAAATTGCAGAGCGGATCGTAGATGCGGTGATCCTCGGCGGTGATGCCTGCGAACTCGTTGGTCGTGTACGCGCGCTGGACGCCGCCGGTGTCGGCCGCCTTCTTGTAGTCCTTCGTCGTCACCTCGAAGCGGTCGATGCAGTACGGCATCAACGTGACCTGGTGCGCCGGACGCTCGGACGCAATGGCGGCCTTGTCGTCCTCGCGGGCGCCCATGAAGAACTTGCCGCCGGGGATCTTGATCATCCCTTCGGGGCACGTGGGCTCGGTCGGCTTGGCGACGGTGGCGACCACGGTCGGTACGGCCGTCGGCACCGTGGGGACGGGCGTCGGCGCACGGCCGACGATGGCGTAGCCGATGCCTCCGACGAGGACCGCTCCGAGGAGACCGGCGAGGACCACCTTCGCGCCCATCCCTCCCCCGTCGGCGGACGCCATGGGAGCGGGTGCGTTCGGCGCCGCTCCGCCGAGCGTGACGGGAGTGCCCTGCGTGACGCCGGTCGGGCCCGTGACGGAGACGCTGCCGGAACTGCGTCGGTCGGCGGCGTTCGCGAGCTGACCCGAACTCCGGGCTTCCACCGCGGCGATGTCGAACCCCTGGGGCGTCGGCTGCGTCCATCCACGCATCGACTCCATGCCGACCGCGTTGCGGAGGGCGTTCCAGAACTCTCCGGCGTTCGGGAACCTGTCCGCGGGCGTGACGGCGAGCGCGCGGAGGAAGACGTTCTCGACGACATCCTCGATCGTCGCGCCGAGCGTGCGGGGCGTCGGCCGACGATGGGGCGACGTCGCGGTGACGGCGAGCTGCGCGACGTCGTCGCCGTCGAGAGGCATCTTGAACGTCAGGCACTCGACGAGCACGAGGCCCAGGGCGAAGACGTCGGTCCACGGGCCCGTCGCGCCGATGGATCGCGAGAACTGTTCGGGGGCGCCGTAGGCGGGTGTGAACGAGGTGATCGTGCCCGTCGTCCGGCTGAATCCGCCGGCGAGTTTCTGCGCCTCCGTGACGACCTTCGCGATGCCGAAGTCGAGGAGTTTGACCGTGTTCTCGCCGCGCGGATCGCCCGAGATGACGATGTTCGAGGGCTTCACGTCGCGGTGCGCGATGCCACGCGCGTGGGCGAGCGCGAGGGCATCACCCACGGGCGCGAGGAGTCGGATGGCTTCCTGGAGCGTGAGCGGCGGTGCGCCCTTCGCGCGTTCGCTCTCGAGGAACGTGTCGAGGCTCTGACCCTCGAGCCACTCGAGGACCATGTAGGGAACGCTGACGCCCCGGGGCGTCGTGAGGATCCCGACGTCGCGTGCCTGGACGATGGCGGCACTCCGTTCGGAAAGTTCGGCGAGGAGCTGACCTTCCTTGACGAAGGTCTCCATGACCTGCGCGCGTTGCGCGTCGGTCAAGGTGCCGAAGTCACGGAACACCTTCAGGGCGACCGGGCGCTTCCACACCTTGTGCATGGCGCGGTAGACGACGGCCTGCCCCCCGTCGCCCGCGACCTCGAGCACTTCGTATTTGTCGGCGATGACGATGCCGACGATACCGAGGACGTCTTCGGCGCTCATCGCGGTCCCGGGCCTCCGTTTTTCGATTTGCCCGCGCCCGCGCCGAAGGGTGCCGCACAACGGAAGCCGATGCCGTACGACCGTTTCGTCGGGTTGTCCTTGTTGCGGAAACTCGGACGGAGCCACGCCGCGTTGTTGGCGTTCCACGCGCCGCCGCGCGAGACGCGGTAGTCCCCCTTCTCGGGTCCCGTCGGATCGGCGACTGGCGGATCGTCGAGCTTCCACGCCGCGTAGGGCGCGTACCAGTCACCGACCCACTCCCACACGTTGCCCGCGATGTCCTGCGCGCCGACGCTCGACGCGTCCCTTCGGGAACGTGCCGACGGGCGACGTCGGGCCAACCGTCGTCGCCGTCGTGAAGCGGCGTTCGGTGCGTCCGTTCTGACGGAACCAGTTGACGCCCGGCACTCGCGGCCGCAGCCGTTCACCAGGTCCTTCGACGGCGCGTCGTTGCCCCACGGATATTTCGTCCCCGCGGTTCCGAGCGCCGCGTACTCCCACTCGGCTTCCGTCGGCAGACGCTTGCCCGCTTTCTCGCAGAACACCTTCGCGTGCGTCCAGTCGACGCAGTTGACCGGGTGCTTCGCCTTCGCCTCGAGCTGCCGCATGTTGCAGAGCGGATCGTAGATCTGGCGGTCTTCGTTCGTGATGCCGGCCCACTCGTTCTTGTCGGGGGCGTGGTCGCAGTCTCCGGCGAGTTGACACGCGTGGTACGCCTCGACCGTCACCTCCGTACGATCGATGCAATACGGCGACAGCGTGACCTGGTGCGCCGGACGCCAATCGTCGGGATCGGTTTCTTCGCTCGATCCCATGAAGTAGCGGATGCCTTCCTTCCGTTGCACGGCGACCATGTCCGGCGGACACGGCGACGCAGGCTCGGCGGCAGCGGTCACCGCGGGCTTCGCGCTGAGTTGCGGCGTGATGCCGTTCCCGTGCGGTCCGTCCCCGCGCATCATGAACCACGCGAGACCGCCCACGAGCGCGAGTCCCGCGCCCGCACCTACGAGGGCGAGCGGCAGCTTCGACCCGGACGGCGCGGGCGGCGGATCGCCGAAGTTCGTCACGGACGACGCCGGCAGCGGCCCGGAGAGAGCCGCAGGAGGCAACGCACCGGAAGACATCGCGGCCGGGACCAGTCCATCCGCGAGGGACGTCTTCGCGAGCGAGAACTCGCTGGAGACGCTCGACCGACTCGCGCGATCGGCGACGCTCCCCGGTCGCAGCGCCGCTCGCAAATCCGCCCACGATTCGCCGACGCTCTGGTAGCGATCCTCGACGGCGACGGCCAGCGCCTTCCGGAAGACGGCCTCGACCTCGTCGCTGACGACGGCGCCGAGTCCGCGGGGCGTGGGTCGACGATCCGGGTGCGCCGCGGAGACGGCGAGCTGCAGGTAGTCCTCGCCGTCGAGGGCCGACTTGCCGGTGACGAGTTCGACGAGGATGAGCGCGAGGGCGAAGACGTCGGTCCAAGGCCCCGTGGCGCCGTGCGTACGCGAGAACTGTTCGGGAGCACCGTACGCCGGCGTGAACGACGTGACCTGCCCCGCGGTCTTGCCGAACGCGCCCGTGTCCTTCTGCGCGTGGGCCACGACCTTGGCGATGCCGAAGTCGAGGAGCTTCACGGTGCACGCACCGGAGCGCGGATCGCCGAGGATGAAGATGTTCGCGGGCTTGACGTCGCGGTGGACGACGCCCCGCTTGTGCGCGACCGCCAGGGCTTGCCCGACCGGCTCGACGAGGCGCACGGCCTCCTCCACGGTTCGGAGTGGCAACCCCGCGCGACGTTCCTCTTCCATCAAGGTCTCGAGGGACACGCCTTCGAGCCATTCGAGGACCATGTACGGGATCCACTCGCCGGACTTCAGCGTGAGGGTCCCGATGTCGCGGGCCTGCACGATGGAAGCCGATCGTTCGGAGAGTTCCGCGAGGAGGGCCCCCTCCTGGATGAATTCTTGGAGCAGCTTCTCGCGATCGACCGTGGAGAACTCCGTCAGCCGCTTGAACACCTTCAAGGCCACGGGGCGGTTCCAGATCAGGTGACGCGCGCGGTACACGACCGCGAACCCGCCCTCACCGACCAACGACTCGACCGCATACTTCTCGGCGATGGTCGTGCCGATGAGTTCCAGCGGGTCGTTGGGCGTCGTCGTCATCGGCGAAGGGACGTGCCCGCGGACCCCGAACCCAGGGACGGCCGAACACGCCCTTCGAACGTACAGGATGCCGGAGAGAAACAGAAAAGGACTGCTACGTCGGCGCCAGCGCGGGGACCGTCGCGCGCTCTTTATAGAACCACATCCCGAAACATGTCGCCCTCACCCGACGCTTCGGAGGTGCGCGAAGGACGCACACCTCTCGAACCGAGCGGACGGACACGACGGAGCGCGAACGCGTCAACCGCTGCGACGCGGAGAAGCCGGCCACGCGTCGAAACGGAGAAGCCGTCGAAGCGCTGGCGCTTCGACGGCGCTGAGAACGCCGCTTCGACGGCGCTGAGAACGCCGCTTCGAAGGCGTTGATGCAAGCGTTCGAAGCGCTGGCGCTTCGAACGCGTTGATGCAAGCGTTCGAAGCGCTGGCGCTTCGAACGCGTTGCGACCGGTGCCCAGAGACAGAATCGAACTGCCGACACGGGGATTTTCAATCCCCTGCTCTACCAACTGAGCTATCTGGGCGCTCAGAGCCGCGGACCTTGGCCGATTTCGCCCGTGACTGTCAAGGGGTCGCCTCCGCCGGTCCGACTTTTTCGCGGACCACGCGACGGAGCACCTCCGGATCGAACGGCTTGTCGAGGTACGGGTTGGGTCGCGCTTCGAGGAACGAGCGCGCGCGCGTCGTGAAGGCGCCCCCCGTGACGAAGATTACCTGCTCCGCCTGATCGGGGAACGCGTCGAGCACGGAATCGAAGAGTTCCATGCCCGTCATCTCCGGCATCATGAGGTCGCAGAGGATGACGTCGAAGCGCGCGCCTCCTTCGAGAAGCGCGAGGGCCTGACGTCCGTTCGCGCAGGTCGTGACCTCGTGTTCGGTCGCGAGGCTCCTCCGGATCACGCTGCACACGAGGGGTTCGTCGTCGACGACGAGCACCCGACCACGGCGTCCCGTGGGCGGTCCCGCTTTCGGGATCGTCGTGGCCGGGGCGATGGACGCGGACGCCGGAGGCAACCGGACCTGGAACGAGGTCCCCCTCCCGAGTTCGCTCGTGACGGTGATGTCGCCTCCGATCGCCGTGACGATCCGCTGGCAGATGGAGAGCCCGAGACCCGTCCCGACACCGACCGGTTTCGTGGTGAAGAACGGCCGGAACAACTTCGGCATCACCTCGGCGGGTATGCCCGACCCCGTGTCCTCGACGTTCACGACGACCCGGCCCTGGGCGTCGACGCGGGTGACGAGTCGGATCTCGTTCGCGCTGGCTCGCCCTTCCGGGATCGCGTGCGCCGCGTTCACGATCAGATTCAGGAACACCTGACCGAGGCGTCCTTCGTTCGCGAGGACCTTCGGGAGATCGGCGTAGTCCTTCACGAGTCGCGCGCGGTGTCGGACCTCGTTCCACGCCATCCGCGCGGCGGAATCGAGGGCTTGGCCGACGTCGATGGGCGCGGGCGACTCCGCGTCCGATCGGGAGAACATGCGGAGGTCGCGCACGATCTCGCGGACGCGCGACGCGGCGACGCGTGCGTCCGCCACTTCGTCGACGATGTTCGAAAGTTCCACCGCCCCGACGGATCCTGCGAGGTCGGCGGCTTCGGTCGCCGCGAGTTCGAGGTTCGAGAGCACGGCTGCCAGCGGATTGTTGATCTCGTGGGCGACGCCCGCCGCGAGCATCCCGATGGAGGCCATCCGGTCGGAGATGAAGAGCTGCGCCTGCACGCGTTTCATCTCCGAGATGTCCCGGGAAACGGTGACGAGCCCCACGATGCGGTGATCGCCGTCGTGCAGCGGGGAGTTGACGGTGTGGAAGTTCGGTCCTTGGTTTCCGTTCCCGAAGGAGGTCTCGTAGGTGACCGATCGTCCCTCCAGGGCTCCGCGAATCGCGGCCTCGTGCGCCTCCGCGTCCTCGCCACCGAACACGTCGCGGTAGGTCCTGCCGACCATCTCCTCCCAGGTCGCCCCGAACGCGAGGACGCCCTTGCCGAACGTGGCCGAATACCGACCCTCCACGTCGAGGGTGCACACGACGTCGTCGATGGAGTCGACGACGGTGCGGAACCGCTCTTCGCTCGACCGCAGGCGCTCGTCGACCGCGCGCCGTTCGGTGACGTCGCGTACGACGACGACGGCGTAAGATTCTCCTTCGAGGACCACGAGCGACGTCGACGCCTCGACGACGACGAGTTCACCGTCCGAGAGACGACGGGTTCGCGCGACGACGCGCGTGGATCCGTCGCGCGAAAGGCGCTCGAAGTTCGCTTTCTGTTCCTCGCGGTTTTCCTCCTCGACGATTTCCGTGAAGTGCAGTCCCACGATGCGCTCGCGAGGCACGCCGTGCAGGGCCGCTCCCGCCCGGTTGACGTCGACGATGCGCCCGTCCGAGCCGGTGATGAACACGGGTTCGAGCGCGTTCTCCAGGAACGTGCGCGCGCGTCGGACTTCCGCATTCGCTCGATTCCGCGACTCTTCCCGTACCATCGCGATCCCGAATTCGCGCGCGATGGCCCGCGCGAGACGGACCATGCGCGGGGCCGAGACCTGCGGATCCGACGCGTCCCACCGGAGCTCCAGCGCACGTCGCCTCGAGGGCCGCGCTTCGGATCCGATCGTCACGACGAGGGAATTCCCCGTCGGATCCACGAGGGACGCGCCGTCGACGGAAGGCCACGACGCCGGAGGCCGCACGTCCACGATCGTCGACGGCCCCCCTCGATCGAACGACGCCAGGACCTCACCCTTCCCCTCTCCACGACCGAAGACGACTCCGGACGTGAACGGAGACGACGCGATCACGTGCCGGAGAGCGTTGAGCGGATCGAGGTCATCGTCCTCCGTCGCGCCTTGGCCGAAGGAGAAGAGAGGAGCGAACGCGAACCGCAGGTTCGCGAGCAGTTCGCGATCGTCCGTGTCGGCGGGGCGTTCCACGAACGACACGGGACACGGGCACCAGGTCCAAGGGTCGCGGTCCTTGGTGTCGCGAAACTCCCCTTCCCCCACGACCAGGATGCGGTCGGGCTTCACACGGTCGAGCACCGCGCGGGCGTCACCGGGATCGCGGGCGAAGGACACACGATCGCCTTCCGCTTCGACGCGATCCCGCCACGACGCGCACGCGATCGGATTGGTCCCCACGACGAGAACATGCCGAGACTCCATGACGCCTCCCCCAAGGCCCATGCAGGACGTGCAGCCCACCTCTCAGCGTAGCGCGACGGCGTTGCGCGTCCGCTCGAATCCGCGAGTCCGTTTCAGTCGCCGCCGGCGTCGACTTCGCCATCGGGACCGGCGTCCTCGACGACGGGAACCGGAGCGCAATCCAGGGTGAGGTTGGTGGTGCCGTTCATGGTCGTGCTCTGCGTGACGACCGCGTCGCGGCACGGTCCGCCGGCGTTCGACCGGATGGTCGCGGTGACGGCGGTTCCGTCCTCGATCCCGCTGAATTTCGCGACGCCGTTGCCGTCGGTGGTGGCGTTCGCGGTGGCGGCACCAATGGTGCGGATCACCTGGACTCCCGAGCGTCTGCCGTTCCCGCCGTCCGACACGGTGACGTTCAGGTCGAAGGTCTTCTTGGAACAGCTCGCCGACGCCGACACGATTCCGCCCAATTGCGTGACGGTTCCCTCACCGCTCGATACGGCCGTACATGTCTGGCGCGGAGCCGAGTCCGCGGTTCGCTTGAGGGTGATCTTGTACGCGTCGCCGACGGCGAGCTTTCGCGCGAACGTGATGGAACGGCGTTCCGTCCCGGCGGTCTCTTCCGAACACGGCTCGGTGTTCACGCAGAGCGAGACGACCACGTCGTTGTAAATCTGGGTGAATTGCATCACGACGGGAGCCTTGCTCCCGCAATTGAAGATGATCGGCTTCGGGGGACCGGTGACGTTGTCGCTGGTGGCGTCGATCCGATTGCACTGGACGTTCTGTGGTCCGCTCTTGACCTGGACGTCGAAGCGGTCCCCGAGCCTCACCTTCTGGGCGAACCGGAACGATTGGGTCTCGTTCGCCGGCGATCCGAAGATCGTCGGATCCACGACTTCCCGGGTGACGACGTTCTCGAGCGTCTTCACGGCGCCCGAATAGACGAACCCTTCGAGGAACCATTCGGTGTCGGGCGGCGTCACGACGACGCCGGCGTCCGACGTCGATCCACCGCCCGAGTCGTCCGTCGCGACCGAACCGTCGAAGCGCGCAGGTCGGCCACCATCGACGCCGATCTCCCCCGCGTTGAGGCCCGTGCGATCGGTGGCCCCGAGGCACGCCGCGAGTCCGACCACCGACGCGGAGACCATGAGCACCACGACGGGGAGGCGCCTTCGTTCGGCATCACGGGACGACATCACCGGACCTCCACCTCGACGGTTCACTCTACGGTCCCGCCCCGAAGGCGCACGCCTGCGCGACCCTCCGAGACTCAAAACGAGCCCCGGAGCCCGAACGACGTGGGCCCGATGACCGGCGTGACGGCGAGGGACGCGGCCTTCGTGCCGCGTCTCGATGCGCCATCCCCGCCCGATCCGCTCGAGAGGAGCAAGAGCGTGACTCCCGCGGCGATACCTACACCTCCCACCACGTAACCGACGACGGCGCCTCCGGCCGCGCCGTTCGCACTCGAGTCCGAGGCGGTGATCGCGATGCTCTCGGTGGTGGGGCACGAGCCGGAGTAGCGCGCGACGCACGCGGCCATGAGCTGGTTCGCGTTCGCCTGTTCGGAGCGTTGGGTCACGAGGAAGTATGTTCCGATGGCCGCGCCGACGACACCGACACCGAGCGCGACGAAGCCTCCGGTTCGGAGCCCCGCGTTGGGGGCGCCTTCGCTCCGCTTCGATGGACGACGCTCGGCCTCCTCCGCGGCGGCCGGAACCTCCTTCGCGCGCATCGAAAGTCGCACGGGCCGCTCCGCCCCTTCGGGCACGGTGACCGTCACGGGAGCGCTCTCGTTGGCGTCGACGCGGGCCACGAACACGTGTTCTCCGGGATCGACGGCGATGGCGGACGCGAGGCTCGCGCGGTCCAGGGGTCGGCCGTCCATGACGACGTCGGCGAGCGCCGCGTCCGGACCGTCCACCGAGATCCGGACGTGCGGGATCTGTTCGACCAGGACCTTGTCCTCCTTCATGGCGGAGGTCTGGGCCTCGACGAACACGCGGGGCGATCGCGGCGAGAGCTTCTCCTTGATGACGTCTTGGTAGGTCTCGTGCGCTTTCACCAGGCGCCCGAGCTTCGCCTCCGCCCGGGCGATGAAGAGCAGGTGCGTGGGCGCGTGGATCATGCGGTCGGCGAGCTTCAGGAGATCGATGGCCTCCTGCCAGCGCCCCGCCTCCATGGCCGCGACCCCCTTGTCGGCGTTCGCCTTGGCGCGGGCGCGCACCTCGGGCGACGGCGTGTCCGCGAGGGCATCCGCCGCCGACGTGACGCATGCCGTCGCGAGGAACGCCGCGAAAATCCAACGACGTAGGTTCACGTACGGGAGAGTACGGAAGGTGCGGTCCTTGGGGAAAGTGAGCGTGACGGCGCGGCTCATGTCATCCTCGAAGGAGCTCGACGCGCCCGGTGTCACGACGGACCGGCTCCGCGGACGCGCCGAAGTTCCCAACCAAGATGCTGCATCCGGGCGAGACCATCGACCAGAAGTATCGCATCGTTCGCCTCATCGGGAAGGGCGGGATGGGAGCGGTGTACGAAGGGGAGAACGTCCTCATCCGCCGCCGCGTCGCGATCAAGGTGCTCCTCGGGAGCGCGAACGCGGAACCGGAGTACGTCAGTCGGTTCGAACGCGAAGCCCAGGCCGCGGGAAAGATCGGGAGCGATCACATCCTCGAGGTACTCGACCTCGGTGTCCTGCCGGACGGCGATCGCTACATGGTCATGGAGTATCTCGACGGCGAGACGCTCCTCGCGCGCATCCACAGGCTCGGTCGCATGTCGCCCGAACAGGTGGCTCCCCTCGCCCGTCAGCTCCTCGTCGGCCTCGCGGCCGCGCACCACGTCGGCATCGTCCACCGCGACCTCAAGCCCGAGAACGTGTTCGTCCTCCAGGAGAAAGCGGGCCGGAAGGACTTCGTGAAGCTGATCGACTTCGGGATCGCGAAGTTCCGGGAATACAGCGCCGAATCCATCCGCATGACGCGCACGGGAGCCGCCCTCGGCACGCCTTGTTACATGTCTCCCGAACAGGCACGCGGCACGACCGACGCCGACGAACGCAGCGACGTCTATTCCGTCGGCGTGATCCTCTACGAAGCGCTCTCGGGCCGTCTGCCGTTCGAAGCGCCGAACCTGAACGATCTGCTCTTCAAGATCGCGCTCTCGAAGCCGACTCCCCTCACGAAGATGTTGCCCGATCTCGACGCCGAGTTCGGCGCGCTCGTCGCGAAGGCCATGGCGAAGGATCCCGCGAAGCGGTTCCAGGACGTCGTCGAGTTCGGCCACGCGCTCGACGCGTGGATGACGACCCACGGGCAGGCCGATCTCACGACCGACGCGATGGTGCCGAACGCGAAGCCGGGAAAGCGCCCTGGAGCGAGCGCGCCTTCCCTCGATCCGGGAGCGCCGACCGCGAGTCGGAATTCGTTCGCGATGACGGGTCAGAAATCGTGGACGCAGTCGAGCGTGCGTGCGACGTCGGAGCTCGAAGCGAAGCGAAGGAACCGGACCGCCATGATGTGGATCGGCGGGCTCGTGGGGCTCGCGACGGTGTTCCTCGTCGCCGGGTTCACGTTGGCCGGTTCCGGATCGAAGGCGACCGACGTCCGCTCGGCGGCGAACGGGCCTCCCGTCGTCGAACGTGCGGCCGCAGCGGCGACTCCCCCCGCACCCGCCGCCGACCCCCCGGCCCCTGCACGGACGGAGCCCGCTCCCGCGCGCATGGCCCCCGTCGCACCGGCCGCGCTCGCCTCCGCGCCGGGGTCGCCGACGTCGGTCGCGCCGGTCGCCGTCGCGCCCGAAAGCACGGCCGATCGTGCCTCGGCTCCCGCGAGTCCTCCGAAGCCCGCGAAGGCGACCCGCGTCCCCCCGAAGGCGGCCGCTCCGAAGTCCCTTCCGAACGTGGGCAAACCCGCGGCAAAACCGGCGTCGACCGGTGTCGACTGGGGTTACGGCGGGAACTGACACGGCACCTCGGAAACGGCCGCGATGGGGCCGATCCGGAAGCGCCCGTCCGGCGTAATCGGATCACGACTCTCGCCCTCTTCCACTCGGGAGGTTACGATGGCGGCTGCCGTGCGTTTGAAGGACCCGAAAGAGCTCGATGGGTACACGCGATGGAATCGCGCGGCGGACGTCGCGTCGATCGCGACCTTCGTCGGGCTCGGAATCGTGATCGAGCGCCGCCTCATCCTGGCGAACCCGATGCATTTGCTCTCCGTCCCGGCGGCGATGCTCACGGGACTCCTCCTCGCCGACCTCGCGTCCGGCCTCGTGCACTGGGGCTGCGACACGTGGGGTTCGACGGAAATTCCGATCGTCGGTCGGCACTTCATCCGGCCGTTCCGTGAACACCACGTCGATCCGAAGTCGATCACGCGGCACGACCTCGTCGAGACGAACGGCAACAACTGTTTCTCGGCGCTCCCGGTGGAGATCGTCGCGCTCTTCCTCAATCCGACGAGCGCGTTCCAAGCCTACGTCGCGACGTCGTTGGTCTTCCTGGCGCTCTTCGTGGGCTTCACCGGCCAGATCCACAAGTACGCGCACATGGAGGACGGCGAGCCGCCGGCCTTCGTCCGCTGGCTGCAGGACAAGCGCATCATCCTCTCGCGGCGTCACCACGATCATCACCACGGCGCCCCGTTCGACCGGCACTACTGCATCACCGTCGGGTTCTGGGACAGGCCGCTCGAGCGCATCGGGTTCTTCCGGCGCTTCGAGCGCCTGATCACGCGCGTCACGGGCGTCCTTCCCCGCACCGACGACATCGGCGAAGTGGCGGCCGCGGAACTCGTGGCGGCGCCGTCCGTGATCCCGCCTGCCCTCGATTCGGAGCCGTCAGCGAAGGCCGCAACGCAGGACGAAACGCTCTGCCGCGTCGCCCCGCCCGTGTGATCGGGCGACGCCCGGCCTGAACGGCGATCGGTCCGAACGGAGTCGCGCGAGCAATGCGTCGCGTGCGACGTCGTCCCCGAGGGCGCAGGCCGCGACGGAGCGATCGCGGAAAAGCTCCCGCTCGATGCGCGGCGACAGCGTCCCCTTCGCGGAGGCGCGATCGAGGTGCGCGGCGCCTTCGGACCAGAACCCACGCGCGACGAGGGACTTTCCCCAGAGATAGTGCGCGAGAGCGTCGTCCGTGGCCGTCGCCCACGCGGCCACCTCGCCCAGGGCGACCTCGGAGTCGGGCGAACGCTCCTTCGAGCCGACGAGCCGGGCGACGATGGCCTTCCGGGCCGCCGCGTCCTCTGCGGCCTTGGCCTTCACTTCCTGGGTCCGGGCGAACGCTTCGTCGAGCGATCCGGCGGCGAGGGCGAGGTAAGTGGCCTTCGCCCGATCGACGTCCCCCGAGAGCAGGGCCGCGTCGGCGAGGGCTTCTTCCGCCTTGTCGACGAGCGTCTTGGGCGACTTCGGATCGGCCACGAGCGCGCGGAACGTGGCCTCCCCCGCCGCGCGGGTCGCCTCGTCGCGCGCGAGGACGAGGGCGCGACCGAACACCAGCGACGGGTTCGTCGGCTCGAGGGCGAGTCCCCGATCGTACAGCGGCAACGCGAGATCCGGACGCCGGGCATCGCGGCACCCGTCGGCTTCGCCACGGATCGCGTCGACGACGTGGGGGCAGTGCCTCGCGAAGAGCCCGGGACGGTCGAACTTGGCTTTCGCGTACGCGAGCGCGCCTTCCGGGAGGGGTTCGGACGCGAGGCGCGCGCGGAATTCCGAGTCGAGGGCGTCGAGATCCTTGCCGAACGTTCCTTCGACGGGCGCGCCGCCGTACCACGCGCGCACCTTCTCGACGCCGTAGGTGTCCGCGAGGAACGCCACGAACGCGCCGGCCACCGTGTAGCTGGTCGGACTCGCGCCACCGAGGAACGCGAGGGAGAACACCGACTTCATGGGCGGGAGGATGCCGAGGTCGAGCATGGCGCGGGACCATTCCCGCGTCGTGAGTTCGTCGTCGTGGGGAGACGCGAAGACCGCGACCCCTTCGATGAGTCCCGGGTCCGGGAGGAGGCCCCACGCCGGTCCCGCGACGCGGAACGGACCGCGTCCGAACGCGCCGGCGACCACGTGCGCGAGCTCGTGGCCGAGCACCGGATGTGGATAGACCGCGTCCTGCACGTACACTTCGTGGCGCCACGGTTTGGCGATGTACGTGTTCGCCGCTCCCATGAGCCGCTTCTTCGTCGCCGCGTCCGGGAAGACGAAGACGGTGATCCGCTCCGGGCCGCGCGCGCCGAGAGCGGCTTCCACGGAACGGAGATCGGCCTCGCAATCGGCGAGGAGGAGCTTCTGGAGTTCGGGTCTCACGTCCTTGGCATGGACGACCGAACAGCGAGGTCCCTCGATCCGACCGCCCAGCTCCTTCGCGATCGACGACGACGTCGACACGTGTCCGAGGGCGACTCCGTTCATGGCGATGCCCACCGAGAGCGCGAGGGACGTGCCGAACGCCGCCACGCGGGCGCGCAACGTGACGTCCGTCGCCGACGAGAAACCGCTCCGTCTCCGGGCGAGCCAGTTGCCGTTGCCCACGAGGGACGAGCCGGTGACGAGCGCGAGGACCGTCATGGTCGTGCCGACGCGGAACGAAAGGAGCGCAGGTCCTCCGTCGATGACGGTGTCGTAGATCGTGCCGCTGAAGAACCCCACGAAAGGATCGAACGCGAAGATCATCGGAGAACCGACGAAACGCCCGAACGCGACGAGGGCGCTGCCGAGCGGGATCGCCGTACCGAGGACCACCGCCCAGAGGCGCTTGCGCGCCGTCTTCCGGAGGACGATGCCCAAGGCCCCGCCCCACGCTCCGGCGAGCACCACACCGGGCACGGGAGAGAGCATGAAGAACGTGAAGTCGGCGAGCGGCGAGCAGAAGCCGACCCGAGCCCCGTGGAGGAGCGCCGTGAAGGCGTCGAGGACCACGAACCGGATCGCCGTGCGGATGCCGAACAGGACGGCGAGCGACGGCGTCGACGCGACGGTCCCCCGCGCGACGCCCCACGCGACCGAGACGACGGTGATCAACGGGAGGACGAGTCCTGTCGCGAGGGAGTGCTCGTACCCGAACCCGCCGAACAGCGGCAAGAACCCGAGCCCCGCGAAGACGACGAACACGACGACGCCGGCCACACGTGTGGCCGTCACGCGCTCCGGCGGTGACTTCACGGCGTGGCGGTCGTCCCGTCGCCGGAACCGTCGGGCGCGGCGGGCGGGACGCTCGGGACCGCGGCACCTTCGGCCGGCGGTTCGAGGACGAGCGGGAGCACCTCGCTCACGTGCTTGACGAGGTGGATCTTGAGCTGGGCGAGGATGTCCTTCGGGACCTCTTCCACGTCCCGCTCGTTTCGGGCGGGAACGAGCACTTCGCGCATGCCGGCACGGTGGGCCGCGAGGAGCTTCTCCTTGATCCCGCCGACGGGCAGGATCGCGCCGCGGAGCGTGATCTCGCCGGTCATGGCGACGTCCTTCTTCACGGCCGCCTTGAGCAGGAGGGACGCCACCGCGGTGAACATCGTGATGCCGGCCGACGGACCGTCCTTCGGCGTTCCGCCCTTCGGGACGTGGATGTGGAGATCGATGGTCTTCATGAACTCGGGATCGAGACCGAGGGTCTTCGCGCGGCTCCGGACGAAGGACATCGCCGTGTGGGCCGACTCGGACATGACGCTCTTCAGGTTGCCCGTGACGACGATGCCGCCCTTGCCGGACATCGTCATGGCCTCGATGAAGAGGATGTCGCCGCCGCTCGGGGTCCAGGCGAGGCCCGTGGCCACGCCCGGTTGGGACTGGCGCTCGGCCAGATCGGGCGTGTGGCGCGGGACGCCGAGGATCTTCTCGACGGTCTCGCCGTCCGCCTTGATGCGCACGTCCTCGCCGCCGGCGAGACGCATCGCCACGTGACGGCACACGGCGCCGATCTCGCGTTCGAGACCACGGACGCCGGCCTCGCGCGTGAACGAGTCGATGACCTTGTCGATCCCCGAATCGTCGAACTCGAGGCGCTCGTCGGTGAGCCCGTGGGCCGAGAGCTGCTTCGGGCACAGGTATTCGCGGGCGATCGCGCGCTTCTCCGCACGCGTGTAGCCCGACACCTCGATGACCTCGAGACGGTCCCAGAGCGGGCCGGGGATGGTGTCGGGATTGTTCGCGGTCGCGAGGAACGTGACCTGCGAGAGATCGAACGGCACGTCGAGGTAGTGATCCTGGAACGTGTTGTTCTGCGCGGGATCGAGCACTTCCAGGAGCGCGGCCCCCGGGTCGCCGGACATGTCGACGCCCATCTTGTCGATCTCGTCGAGGACGAACACGGGGTTCTTCACGCCGACCTTCTTCAGGCCCTGCACGATGCGGCCGGGGAGCGCGCCGACGTACGTGCGGCGGTGTCCGCGGATTTCCGCCTCGTCGCGCACGCCGCCGAGGGCGATGCGGTGGTAGCGGCGGCCCATGGACCGCGCGATGGATCGACCGAGGGACGTCTTGCCGACGCCCGGCGGTCCGATGAAGCAGAGGATGGGGCCCTTCTTGTCCGCACGGAGCTTGCGCACCGCGATGTATTCGACGATGCGCTTTTTCACCTTCTCGAGACCGAAGTGGTCCTCGTCGAGGCAGCGGCGCGTGTCCTCCACGTCGATGGTGTCGGGCGTCGCCTTGTTCCACGGCATGTCCGCGAGCCACTCGAGGTAGGTCCGCGTGACGTTGTACTCCGCGGACTGCGGCGCCATGCCGCTCATGCGCCCGAGTTGCTTCTTCGCGATCTTCGCGATGTCCTCCGGCGGGTTGGCGGAGAGGATGCGGTCGCGGAGATCCTCCACCTCGTCCTCGTCGGCCTCACCGAGTTCTTCCTTGATGCTCCGCATCTGCTGCCGGAGGATCTGCTCGCGCTGGTTCCGCCCCTCGTCGGCGACCATCGTCGAGATTTCCTTCTTCACGCGGAGCAGTTCGAGCTGGCGAACGACCACGCTGGAGACCTCGCGCACGCGGGCCTTCACGTCGAACGTCTCGAGGATGCGCTGCTTGTCCTCGACGGTCGCCTGCTCGGGGGTGAGGTTCGAGGCGATGAGATCGGCGAGAGCGCCCGCCTCGCGGACGTTGTCGAGGATGCCGGCCGTTTCCTTCGGGAGGTTCGGCATGAGGTTCAGGACCTCGCGCATGGACTCGCGGAGACCCTTGCCCAGGGCGTCGAGCTCGGCATCGCGCTCGAGATCCTCGGCGATGCGCTTCACCTTCGCGCGCATGAACGGCTCCTGGGAGACCAGACTCTGCAAGCGCAGACGCGACAGGCCGTGCAGGACGACCGAGTAGTTCGACGGGCCGAGGCGGATCACCTTCACGACGCGCGCGACCGTGCCCACCTCGAAGAGCTGATCGAAGCTCGGTTCGTCGATGTCGGAGCTCCTCTGGCTCACGATGGCGACGACCGCCCGCTCCTGACCGAGGAGCTCCTCGACGAGTTTCACGCTGCGGGCACGCCCCACGTTGATCGGGACGACGCTCGCGGGGAACACGACGCTGTTCCGGAGCGGGAGGATGGGGAGGACTTCCGGCTCGTTCGACTTCGGATCCTGGCTCACGCGGCGAGTCTATCGCTCTTTCCTCCGCGCGTGGTACTCGTAGGTGCCGATGTCCGGGGCGACTTCCAAAAGCTTGACGCGATCGGTCGCACGACGTCCGGCGGCGTTCGTGGGCACCCTCCGCGGCGCGTGGCTCCTCACGGGAATCGCGGCGCTTTCCGGCTGCGGCGCCGCGAACGCGGAGGATCCGCAATCCGTCCTCCGCGCCTACGGACGGGCACTCGAGGACGGCCGCATCGACGACGCGTACCGCTTGCTCTCGGACGACGCGAAACGGGGCACCCCGATCGCCGCGTTCCAGAAGCTCGCGAAGGACAGCCCGGAGGACGTGAAGGAACTCGGTCGCGCCCTCGGCCGTCCCCATTCGTCGGTCACCGTCCAGGCGACGGTCACCGGAGCGGGCGGCCAGGAACTCCACCTG
Organism: Polyangiaceae bacterium; assembly: GCA_046351475.1. Lineage (GTDB taxonomy): Bacteria > Myxococcota_A > Polyangia > Polyangiales > Polyangiaceae > JAXLYL01. Next base: position 174,215 of record JAXLYL010000004.1, on the reverse strand, counting down.
ATCCTCGAGAAAGGTCGGTGGCGTGTCGATGCCGCCGCCGTCGATCTCTACGCGCAGGACACGCCGCGCCACGCCGTACAAGGCTTCGTGCGCGCCCTCGAACGCAAGCGTTACGACGTCGTCCTCCGGTACGTTCCCGATTCCCACAGGGACGGGCTCGACGCCGCGAAGTTGAAAAAATCGTGGGAAGGCGACGACAAGGAGGAGATGGAGCAGGTGCTCACCGCCTTGAAGCAAGCCCTCCCCTCCGCGGCCATCGAGGAGACCGGCGATCGCGCGAGCCTCGCGTACGGCGCGGGCACCATGCTCCTCGTCCGCGAGAAGGGCTCGTGGAAGATCGAGGACTTCGACTGACCGGCGGGCGACGGGGCTCGTCGGTCCCCCGGGAGCGCACGGGGGGCGAGCGCACCCGAGCCCCCCCTCGCCATGACGAACGTTCACGGAACCCCACCCGAATCGGGCAACGGGACCGTCGAACGCCGTCACCCCCGCGCCGGTCAGCCGAGATCGACGAGTTCCTGCGGGACGTAGCGACTCGGTTCCGTGGGAGGCACGAAGTCGACGCGCGCCCCCTGCCGCGCGAGCGCGATCCGCACGGGATCGAGGACACCCTCGACCCACGTGCGCGCTTCCTGGCCCGCGAGGAGCGGCGCCATGGAACGCTCCCGGAACCGCCACGCGCGGGTGAACGCGTGCGAGTCCCGCATGGCGAAGGCCTCGAACAGGGCCCCGAGGACCGAGATGGCCCCCCGCCGCGTCGCGCACTCGATGCGGCTCGCGCGCTTCCGGGCCTCCGTCGCGAAGGAGAGCGTGGCGCGGGAATCCTCGGACAACGCCGAGAACCACGCCCACGAGAGCGCGACCTCGGGCTCCGTCGACGCTTCCCCGAACGAGAGCGCACGGATGCGTTCGTCGTCGGTGCCCACGAGGTGCGCGAGCGTCACGAACGTCAGGAGTTCGGGACCGCTCCGGTGCCGCCGCGGGAAGAACAGATCGGTGAGCGCGTCCCGCCAATGGCCGACGACGGCGGACGGAGGGCGGCCGAGCACCCACGCGGACTGGGCGAGCGAGACGCTCACCGTGAAGAACGGGACCCCGCGTTCACCGACGAAACGGCTCCTCTCGAGTTCGTCGCGGTGGATGCGGTCGCGTGCGGCCACGGATTCGAAGTCGATGGCATGACCGACGCTTCGGACGACGAGCATGGGCGCGCGCACGCGGACGCCCGACGGGGGGGCCTCGGAGATGGCGCGCTCGGACGTGGCGACCCGGGGATCGGAGGAGGGAGCGGCTTCTTCGGTCGAGGAGGAGGAGGCGGAGGAGGAGGAGGAGGAGGAGGAGGAGGAGGAGGAGGAGGAGGAGGAGGAGGAGGGAACGCGACGGGGAGCGGAGGGGAGGAGGGAGCGAGAGGACATCTGCGCGCTTGAATTGCACCTCGGTGCCGCCGAATCGCGAGCCGCACCGGAACCGCGATCGTCGGCGATGGCCCCGTCCGGACGCGATCCCGCGCGGGACGTCCGCGACGGTCCGCAGGATCCGCCGAATTCGTCGCGGTTTCCGCCGGAAGCCGGACGCGATCGGTCCTTGCGGGCTTCGATGTGGGACAATGAAGGTCCGAGCGCGTGTGCGCAGACGATGCGCGGGCGGACCCGATCCACGTGGGATCGCACGCGGCCCATCGCGCGTCTGCCGAGGGGCCGGATGTGTCGAACGTCGCCGATCCGTCGGCGTGGAAAGCGACGGCAGATCGCCGCGAGTCGTCAGTACTGGATCGCGTACACGAAGCTCGGTTTCGGCGCTCGGAGGACGCGTTCGGTGATCGTCTTCTGCACCGCCGCGCACGTCTTCGCGAAGCCCTCCGGCATCTTCGTTCCCGGGTCCTTGCACTCGACGTACTTCGCCACGAGGGCGAGCGCGCGGGTCTTGTCGCCGCGTCCCTTGATCTTCGCGACTTCGCCCATCAGGGACTCGACGGCCTTGGGGAACGCGTCGAAGGCGACGTCGAAGCACCCTTCGTCCTTGCCGTTCGCGGCGGTCTCGGACTTCCAGGCGACGGCGCCCGCGTTCATGAGCCAGCCGAGCTGGATGGCCGCGAGCTGACTGTAGTTCTTCGGATGACCGTCGTCGGTGAACATGCCACGCGAGATGTGACCGAAGGCCCAGGTGAGATCGCGCACGTGGGCGAGGTCCGCTTCGGCCTTCGTGATCTCGTTCTTCGCGGCGAGCCAATCGGTGAAGTAGAGGGCCGCGCTCTGGGCCTTCAATTCCTCGAGCGTGCTCGCGAGGGGACCGCCGAATTGGTCACGGTCGATCTTCCCCGCGACCTTGTACTGGTGCGCCGGACCGAGGTTGTGCGCCGCCTCGTGGAGCACGACGCTCATGAGGCCGGGTTCCACGTCGTCGGTGTACTTCGCCATCGTGGCCTTGCAGAGGAGCGAGGAGGCGACGTCCCGGAGCGACGCGACGCTGTCGGCGTCGGTGTAGAAGTTCGTCATGGCGACGGTACGGCCGCGACCTTCGTTGGCGACGGGACCGAAGTTCGGGAGCGATTGTCCGATCGTCGCGCCGAAGGCGTTCCGCGAGTCGCCCGCGTTGAGGGCGATGTCCACGAAGTCCGGCAGATGGAAGGTGACGGGTCGCGCGGTGTACGGAGCACCCGCCATCTTCGCGAGCGCGGCCTCCATCTCCGTCTTCTTCGGATCGAGCTTCTTCTGCCACTTCACCGAGCCCTGGTTGACGAGACCGAAGCTCACGTGGAAGAGCGCCTTCGTGCTGCACGGCTCGGAGTAGACCTCGTCGGGCGCGATGCGCAGGTAGAACTTCGAGTTGTCCACGCTCATCTTGGCCCACGCCTCGTCGGCCGAAAACCACGTGCCCTTCTCGAAGGCGTCGGCCGCGGCGCCGAGGTACGCGCGGAACGCGGGCTCCCCTTCCCCGAGCGCCTTCGCGGCCGCACGGAGCTCGGACGCGACCACGGCGAGCTCGGTCTTGTACGCCACGTGGTACGGAACGGCGGTGAGCGCACCCGTCTTCGGATCGGCCGTGACGACCGTGAACGGGTCGACCAGGGCCTTGTCCTTCTTGCCGAGGTCCGTGCAGAAGTCCTTCTGACCGAGGAGCGATTGCGGGTAGAGACCGGACACCTTGCCCTTCGGCGCGCCCGGGAACGCGACGCAGGCGGGATCGTCCTGCGTGAGGGGCCCTTCGCAACGCGGACCGTGCGTGCGGAAGAAGAGCGTCTTCGAGGCCGTGTCGCCGGCGGGGATCTTCGCTTCCATCCCGGCGGTGCCCATCTGCATCGCGTAGAGGCGTTCGATCACGGTCGCCGCGTTCGTCACGTGACGGACGACGGCCTTCTCCGCCTCGGATGCCTTCGTCAGATCGGTGGCGACGAGCGTGACGCGGCCCTGGGCGAGGTCCTTCGCCACGAGCCTCTTCCGATCCGCCTCGGGGCCGGAATCGGCGACCTTGAGTGCGGCTCGCGCGGCGACCGCTTCGACGAGCGCCCGCCCTTCGCGGGTGAACGACGCGCCCTTCACGAGCTTCTCCTTCGTGACCTCCGCGTCGAGGCCCCAGTACGTCGCGAGTTCGGAAGGGTCGATTCGGTGGTTCGCGTTGGCGTCCGCCGTCCAGAAGACGGGAAGCGCGAGCTCCGCGGCCGCGCGGTTCCACGCTCCGCGGTCTCCGACGTCGACGGGTCCTTCGACGACGGCGCCCGTGTCGACCGCCTTCGCGGTCGGGATCGCCGGAACCGGTGCGCGCACGCTCGCCGCGGACTCGGGGTCTTTCGGGCCTTCCCCGCAAGCGGTCGCCGCGAGGGCTCCGAACGTGGCGAGGACGAGGGCTACGGTGCGGGAGGTGGTGACGTTCATGGGCCCGGTCCTAGGACCGGACCGTCGCGCACGTCAACGGGGACGGTCGTCAGCGGAGGCCTTCGAGGAACGCGAGGACGGACGCCCGCTCGCCGGCGTCGAACTCCGACCCGAAAGGATGGTGCGTCCCGCGCGCGGGTTCGAACAATTCCCGGACGGTCGGAAGCGATCCGTCCGAGAAGAGCCGCGTCCGGCCCGAGACCCCGAGGAGGGACGGCACGCGTGCGAACCCGGTCGCCCGTTCGGTGCTGGTGAGCACGGAATTCTCGCCCACGTCCGGGACGGGAACGCGTCCACCTCCGAGGGCGGGACCCGAATGGCAGCCGCCGCAGGTCGCGACGAACGCGCGGGGCGCGGGAGGAGCGGCGGTCCCGTAGGAGTCCGAAAGGGAGAGGAGATAGAGAGAGAGCGCGAACGCGAGCTTCCGCGGGGGCCGCACGGACTGGTTCGTACTGGTGACGATCAGGGTCTCGATGCGGATGGCGAGGGACACGGGATCGTTGACCACCGTCGCGGCGTGGTGGAGCCACCCGACGTGCCGCATGGCGCGGAGGTCCGGGATCGCGACCGGATTGTCCACGCCGTCGTCGGTGACGTCGATCGTCCCCGGAGGCCAAGGGTGGGACGCTCCCGTCGGCGCGTCGGCCATCATGGCGGCGAGGGCGAGGGTGCCGTGGTTCTTCCCGGGCACGGATCCCTCGGACGACGGCGCCGCGTGGCACGTCGAACACGTCAACGCGATCTCGACGTCGCTCGCCGGCAGTTCGGACCACACGAAGCCTCCGAGTTGGCCCCCCGACGGCGCGACGCCGTACCGTTCCGCGCGCGGGACGGCGCCTTCCGAGCCGAGGGCGACACGCGCCCAGGACGCGAGCTGCACGGGATAGGTCGTGAACGCACGACGACCGAGGTCGACCAGAGCGTCGTGGGACCACGGCACGGCGTCCACGTCGATGGACGTGCCTTCCGGCAACGCGCGCGGCGCGAAGGAGGGAGCGTCGCCGGGCGACACGATGCGCGCGCGCGGGTTCCATTCGGGGAGCCGGCTCCAGGTGTCCCCGTACTTCGCGAGCCTCAGGGTCGCGTAGCCGTTGGTGGTGGAGACCAGGGACCGGACGAGGGCGTCGTTCCGAAAGGATGCATCTTCCACGTACCTTCGTCCGAGGGCCACGATCGCTTCGCCGCTCGCGCCGTCGGCGGCGGCCCCGGAATCACCGGCACCTCCTGCTCCGGGAGGCACCGCGGCGTCCGCCTCTCCCACGCGGTCGTGCGGCAGGGGGTCCGTGGACGTCGCCCCGCACGCGATCGAACACGCGACGACGGCCACGGTACGCAGGGAACGCACGGCGTTCATCGACGACCGGCTCCCTCTCCCCCGCTCAACCGGCGCAGTGGATCGCCGAGCACTTCCACTTGCCGGCGGTCGGCTCGAACGCGCAATACGGACTCGAACCCACGGTGCCCGCGCAATCCGAGTCGTCGATGCATTCGTCCGCCGCCGTGTGGCAGTAGAACGACGTCACGCCCGTGTAGTTGCCGCAGCTTCCGAACGACGGTGAGCAGTACCCGGCACCGCCGCTCGCGCCGGAGCAATCGGCGTCGACCCGGCAGTTGCCGCCGAGGCACACGTCCGCCCCCGAGCGGAACCCGAGGTCGCATCCGCACACTTTGCCCGAGCACTCCGAGTCGTCGGCGCAGGTGTCGTAGGTGCACTGCCAGCCGTCGTGGCCGTTGCCCGTACAGCGACCGTTGCGACCGTTCGTGCATTCCGCGTGGGTGTGGCAGGACGCGGGAGCTCCCGACGCGTCCGGGACGTTCGGATCGGTGGACGGCCGAACGGGATCGCACGCCGTCGCGCTCGTACGGTGGTTCGCGGGGACACGGGCGGAAGCGTCGCTCGACGAATCCTTCGCGGCGTCCGCGGAACCGTCGGCGCCGGCGTCGACCGCGGCGTCCGTGGGGGAGGTCGCGTCCGTGGCGCCGTCCGTCACGCTGCCGTCCGTCACGCCGCCGTCCGTCACGCTGCCGTCGGCGCCGGGACCGCCGTCGACCGCGACGTCCGGCGAGGCGTCCTTCGCGACGGATCCGTCCACGCCCGCGTCGTCGGTCGTCGTGGTCCCGCCGCTGCAAGCAGCGACGAGGGCGAGGGGCGCGAGGAGGACGAGGCCACGACGAACGAAGTCGGTCGACGAGGGACGGGAGGACGGGACGGCGAGGGAAATTCGGAAAGGACGGTTCATGGTGCCTCGGAGAGTTGCAGCCGCCGTGCCCGCGTCTCCCGGGAGGGGCGACGCCGCCGTGGCCCGCGAATTTCCGGCATGTTCGCACGGGGAACGCGGAAAAGGGGGCCCGAACCGGCGTGACGCGGCCGCCGTCGGGTGCGCCGGAGTGTGCCGCAGCGGGGGCCCGTCGGTTACGCTGACGAGATGCTCCCCTTCCACGCCTCTTCGCAGGCTCGTTCGCGGACGCGCGCACGGCGGTGCGGTCTCGCGCTCGGCTTCCTCGTCCCGGCCCTCACGCTCGCGTGTTCGTCGGGAGGCACGGCGACCGACACCAGCGACTTCGGCGGAGGGAGCGGCGGTCGATCGGGAAGCGCCGGCACGGCGGGTTCCTCCGGCTTCTCGGACGCGGGCGCGCTCGGTCCCGTCGTGGAGACACCGACGTGCTCGGCGGCCGCGAAGCTCGTCTACGTGATCGACGACGACGGAAACCTCCGGTCCTTCGCTCCGGACAAGGGCACCTTCGCGACGATCGGCAAGCTCACCTGCCCGAGCTCGGGCCTGGCGAACTCGATGGCGGTGGCGCGCGACGGCACGGCCTACATCAACTACACCGACGGCGCGCTCTACGTCGCCAACGTGACCGACGCGAAGTGCACGAAGACGACGTTCGAACCGAAGCCGCTCGGGTTCGGAGCGCAGTTCGGCATGGGCTTCGCGACCGACACCGACGGGGGGACCGAGGAGACGCTCTACATCTCGGACATCGGCTCGGGCCGCGGCCTCGCGAAGGTCGACACGAAGACGTTCGCCGTGACGCCCGTCGGCGCACCGTCCGGCGCCCTCGCGACCGCCCCCGCAGAACTCACGGGCACCGGCGACGCGCGCCTCTACGGATTTTTCGCCACGACGCCCGACCCGACCCTCGTGCTCTTCGACAAGGCGACCGGCAAGGCGGCGAAGTCGGACGTCCTCAAGGGCGTCCCCTCCCCGACGCACTTCGCGTTCTCGTTCTGGGGCGGCGACTTCTATTTCTACACGGCGAACCTGACGGCCGATCCCTCGGACACGACGACGGTGAGCCGCCTCACGACGGCGGACGGCAAGATCGCCGTCGTCGCCCCGAAGGTGGGATTCCGAATCGTCGGCGCCGGCGTCTCCACGTGCGCTCCCACGACGGCCCCACGATGACGCGGTCGCTGCCGCCGGCCACGAGCCTCGTCGTCTTCTCCACCCGCGCGTACGCGGAGCTCTCCGAATCCATCCGGAAACTCGCCGGAGCCGGTGCCGGGATCCTCGAGTGCACCACCTTCCCCGACGGCGAACGCTACCAGCGGGTCGGCACGGACGTCCGCGACCGTGGCGTGGTCGTCGTGGGCGGAACGATCGACGACACGAACACGCTCGAACTTTTCGACCTCGCGTATTCCCTCGTCAAACAGGGCGCACGCACGCTCACGATGATCCTGCCGTACTTCGGGTACGGCACGATGGAGCGCGCGGTGAAGAAGGGCGAGGTCGTGACGGCGAAAGCACGCGCGTGCCTCCTCTCGGCGATTCCACCCGCCGCGGACGGCAGCCGCGTCGTCCTCCTGGACCTTCATTCGGAAGGCATCCCGCACTACTTCGAAGGCGCGCTGTGCCCCGTGCACTTGTACGCGAAGGACGTCGTCCTCGACGCGATCCGTGAACTCGGGGGCGGGGACTTCGTCCTCGGGGCCACGGATGCCGGCCGCGCGAAATGGGTCGAGTCCCTCGCGAACGAACTCGACGTGGACGCGGGGTTCGTCTTCAAACGCCGGCTCGACGGCGAGCACACGGAGGTCGTGGCGATGAACGCCGACGTCGGAGGAAAGGCCGTCGTGGTCTATGACGACATGATCCGGACAGGCGGCTCTCTGGTCCACGCGGCCCGCGCGTACAGGGACGCCGGCGCGACGCGCGTCTCCGTGGTCGCGACCCACGGCCTCTTCCCGTTCGATGCCGTGGAACGCATCCGCGCGAGCGGCACCATCGATCGTATCGTCGTCACCGACTCTCACCCGCGGGCACGCGAGGTCGCGTCGGACTTCGTCACCGTGAAGACGACGGCGAACCTCTTCGCCGACTTCCTCAGAACGTGACGCCGAAGAACGGGATGTCGTAGTTCGACACGACCGCCGTGCTCGTGCTCGACGTGCTCCAGATCTCGTCGATCTGGACGTACTTCGTGTCCGACGTCGGCACGGTACCCGCGGTCTGGTTCCACGTGTACGAGGAGGCGTTCTGGAATTGGGACCCGGACGCGTCGTTCTCCTGGAGCATGATCCCGAAGCGGCACTTCTGGTTCGCGTCCTGTTTGAGGAAGGACTCGTTCGGTATGGTCAGCGTCGCAGTGATCGTCGAGGCCCCCGCCGGCTTCGTTCCCTTGGCGGTCCACGTCGCGGTCGAGCGTTCGGCGAAGAGCGTCGCCTTGTTGGTGCCCGGATTCTGGAGGCAGCCGAGGTAGATTTTCATCACCTTCGCCTTCGCGTTGACCGGCGCCGTGATCGAGATGGTGCCGCCGACCGCCACCGTCGTCGCGGAGAGGGACGGGTTGCCGGCAAGGCGCGGGAACGGGCTGGTATCGACGGCCGCGTCGCCGCCGGAATCTCCCGGAGCACCGGCGTCGGTGGCCGTGGCTCCCGTGTCCGCCCCCGAGCCGGAGTCGGTTCCGGGGACACTTCCCGAGTCCGTGGTCGTGGTCCCCGAGTCGGAAGACGTTCCACCGTCGCCCGTTCCGTCCCCATCGCTCCCGCCGCTCGAACACGCGACGAGCCACACCGCACCGAAGACCGCCCCACCCCGCAGGAATTTCGTCATGCTCCGAGCGTACGGGACCCGCCGAACGCGTCGTCTCCCACGTCCATGGGAGTTTCAAGGTGGGACGAGCGCGGTCGATCGGGCGAGTTCCGAGGACTTCACGGCCGCCCGTCGGTCCCGGGCGACCCGTCAGCGTTCGACGACGACGGGGCGTCCCTTCCCGGACGCTGCCGCCGGGATGCTGTCGACCAACTGGATCGCGAGGGGCACGCCGGGCAACGCACGCTCCACGTTCGACTGGAGCACCTTGGCCACGTCGTCCGAGTAGGCAGCGGTGGGTACGATCTTCAGCGTGATCGACTTGTCCTTGTGTTGCACGGCCTGGAAGCGGCGGATCGACGTCGCGAGCGGCACCATGAGCGTGCAGAAGTAGATGCCGCTCACCCGACCGCCCTTCCCGTCCGTGAGGGCCTCGGTGACGCGTCCCTCGACACTCGAGATTCGTGCGAGCTTGCGGCCGCAGCCGCAGGTCGTCTCGTCGCCGGCCATCGCGAGGTCGCCGTTGACGTACCGAATCAGCGGCGCGCCGAAGTTGTGCAGATCGGTGATGACGAGTTCGCCCACTTCGCCCGGCTTGGCGGCGCGTTCCACGCCCTTCTCGTCCTTCACGATGACCTCGACGAGGATGTTCTCCATCGAGACGTGGAGTCCGTCGTGTTCGGCGCACTCCGTCGCGATGAGCATGGTCTCGCGGCACCCGTAGGTGTTGAACACGCCGGGCCCGAACGCCTCACGCATGGCCGCCCGATCGTTGGGAAAGAGGGGCTCCGCGCCGCAGATGACGTGGATGTCCTTCCAGTCGCGGAGGCGGTTCTCGACGATGAACCTCGCCAGCGCACCACCCGACTGCGCGTAGGCCAGGATGACCTTCGGCTTCTTCTTCTTGATCGTCGCGACGGTCGCCCGGAGGGCTTCCTCGTTCTGCGTGACGCAATCGAGGTACGTCTCGCGCTTGATGGCGCGATCGAGTCCCACCTTGGCGCGCTTGTGCCATGGCGGGAGCGGCCTCGGCGCCGGCCCCCAGTAGTGGAGCGACGGCTCACCGATGCGGTACCCCGCCCATTCGTACCCGCGGAGCTTCATCGCCTGGCGCCAGTACTCGCTGCCCGTGTCGTAGGCGAAGACCAACGGGTTGCCGGAGCTGCCGCTCGTGGACTTCTTGATCGTGGGGAACGGCGGCGCCGTGGACGTCCGCTCGGCGAGTGTCGACGACGCGAGGGGACGCGTGAGCACGGGAATCTTCCGCATGTCGTCCACGGTCTTCACGTCCCGCGCGCGCACGCCGGCTTCCGCGAAGAGCATGCCGAAGTACGGCACGTGGGCCTCCGCGTGCCGGAGGAGTTTCGTCAGTTCGCCGAACTGGAACGCGTCGAGCTCCTCCCTCGAACGCCACTCCGAACGACGGAGTTGTTCGAGGCGCGCGAGCGTGGGGCGGCCGCGGAGGACCGACTCCCAGGCGGGATGAATCACCGAGCGGTACAAACTTCCGTAGACGTCCATCGGACGCACGAGCGTATCGTGGATCGGTGCGCGACGGGAACGTACGGAAGGCCGATCTCCGGAAGTCTCCGCCCGGGCGGAGGCCACGAGCATGACGTGGCGTCTGTTCCGGGCCCTCACGCTCTTCGCCGTGATCTTCCACAGCTACGGCTTCCAACTCACGCTCGCGCGCATCTTCCGTCGGACGAGCCGTTCGGAGGACGGCAAGAAGGTCGTGACCCTCCCGCCCTGGCTCGAAGCCCGGCGCGAGCGCGTGCACGTCACGAACGCCCGCAGGCTGAAGGACGGCATGCTGAGGCTTCGGGGCGTGTTCATCAAACTGGGGCAGGTCCTGTCGCTGATGGGCGGTTTCCTCCCGAGGGCGTACGGCACCGAGCTCGAGTCCCTGCAGGACCAGGTCCCCTCCCATCCGTTCCGTGAGATCGACGCCGTGTTCCGGCGCACCTTCGGCAAACGCGCGAAGGAGGTGTTCGCGTCGATCGAGGAGGTACCCATCGCGGCCGCCTCCCTCGGGCAGGTCCACGTCGCCCGCACCCACGCGGGCGAGAAGGTCGCCGTGAAGGTGCTCTACCCGGGCATCCGCGACGTCATCGTCGTCGACATGCGCGTCATCGGCCTCGCCATGCGGGTCTACAAGAAATTCATGCCCATCCAGGGTCTCGACCGCGCGCGCGACGCCCTCGACGATCTCCTCCGCCGCGAGACGGACTACGAGGTCGAGGCCACGAACATGGAGCGGATGGCGGCGAACTTCGCCTCCGAGCCGGATCTCCTCTTCCCGAAGGTGCTCCGCGACCTGACCACGAAGGACGTCCTCACCATGACGTTCATGGAGGGCGTGAAGATCACGAGGACCGACGCCTTCGCCGCGATGGGCGTGACGCCGAACGCCGTGGCCACGCTCCTCGTGCGCTCGTTCTACAAGTCCCTGTTCCTCGACCGCTTCTTCCACGCGGATCCCCACCCTGGGAACTTCCTCGTCCAGGCGGGGCCCACGGAGGGTTCACCGCGCATCGTCGTCCTCGACTTCGGGGCGATCTGCGACGTGCCGCCGGGGCTCGTCGACGGGCTCCTCGAGATCCTCCAGGCGGTCATGACGAACGACGGCGCCCGGGCCGTGCGGGGCTTCCGGCAGATGGGCTTCGCCGGAAAGGACTCGGACGACGCCCTCATCGAGAAGACGGTCCTCACCTACTTCCAGCGCCTGCTCAAGATCGAGGATCGCACCGCGGGAGCGCTCATGCGGGCGAACTCGGACGAGCTCCGGGAGCTCGTCGACCCCAAGCTCGAACGCGAGGAGCTGCGCGATCTGCTTCGTGCGTTCGACTATCCGGAAGGCTGGTTCTACGTCGAACGGGGCAGCGTGCTGATGTTCTGGCTCTGCGCGCAGATCGACCCGACCGTCGACACGGTCGCCGTCGGGATGCCCTACGTCGTCCCGCTCCTCGCCGCGAAGGCGATGGCGGGCGTCACGGCGTGAGGCACTCGATCTTCGCGAAGTAGATCTGGGTCCCGGAGTCGCGGGAATCGATCCACGCGACACCGAACGTGGAGCCGTTCCACTGGATGTCGGGGTAACGGGCCGAACGCCCCGACGGCGTGGCGGACACCTGGAGGTCGCCCTTGTTCGCGACGCGGAGACCCATCGCGTCGACGAACGTGACGAAGATCTGCGGGGCGCCGTTCCGGAACTGGTAGTACGCGATGGCCGTCGCCGACCCGTTCCACGCCATGTTGGGCCAGTTGGCGTCGCCGGTTCCCGGTTCCTCGACGAGGCCGTCGGCGACGCGGTTTCCGAGGGGATCGGTGAGCGCCATGCGGATCTCGTTCGTGTCTCCCGATCGCGTGTCCTCCCACGCCGCGATGTACCCGAAGCCGGTCCGGATCAAGCGACCGAGGACGGCGTCGCCCGCCGTGTTCCGGAGTTCGTGATCGTTCTCCGCCGCCAAGGAATCCGAGAGCGTGGCGAAACGCAGGTTCTTGCTCTCGGTCCGACGGTCGCTCCAGATGACGGCGAGGTTCGTGTCGTCGCCCGCGGTCCAGGGAAAGTCCACGGGAGACACGCCGTCCCCCAGGCGCGTCGGTGCTCCGTGGGCGAGCGCGCCGTCGAGTTCGGCGAAGAAGGCCGCGGGCACGTCCGCCCTCGTGTCCATCCAGGTCGCGACGAGCTTCTTCCGGCCCCACGTGAGGACGGGACGGGTCTCGACGGCGTTCGACGTCGCGACCTCGGCGACGTTGCCCGTGGGCTGGCCGGCGAGGTTGATTCGGCGCGCGCGGATCGTCCGCGGGGTGGACCCTTCTTCCCACACGACGACGTAGTCCGTGGCCGTCCGGACCAGGTTCGGGAGTCGTGAAGGCGTGTCCGTCGCGTCGACGCGCGTGGGGCCGGACGTGACCTTCCCGTTCTCGTCCGCGAAGAGGACCGTGAGGTCGCTGTTCCCCGACCCCTTGTCCCCGTAGACGAAGACGTAGTGATCCACGTCCCAGTGCATCGTGAAGGTCTCGACGCCCGCGCCTTGCGTCACGGCGATCTCGGGACCGAGCTTCTTGCAGGACGTCGGCTTCGCGGGCGCGGCGTCGGGCTCCCCCACGCCTCCCGCGTCCGCACCGACGGACGCGTCCCGGTCGACTTCCTGACCCGGCGTGTTCGGGTCGATCTCCTTCGGGACGTAGTCGGTCTTGCTGGCCGCACAGTGCAGAAGCGCCGTGAGACATCCCACGACGCTTCCCGCACGGAGTGCGGATCGGAGGGCGATCCGCGGTATGTTCGTTCGTCGATTCACACGGTCACGCTCGCGCGGTCCCTCTCGATCTCACTTCATCTTGCTGACGAGATCCGCGCCCATCGAGGGTTGTTCCGGGTTCTTCAGGAAACAGGCCCACATGGCTTTCATGAAGGCCTCGCCGTCGACTGTAACCGACTTGCCGTTCGTGGAGGCGGTCGTCGTGTCGGTCGCGGGCGAATAGGCGATGCGGATCGACTGGCCCTTCTTCACTTCCTCGCCGAAGACGCCGCTGAACTTCGCGATGCGTCCCGCGTCGGTGTAGCCGTTGGCCTTGAACGCCTCGCCGATCGCGTCGGTCATCTTGGAGCCGGCGACGTCGCGTTGCATGGTGAGGACGAACACCTTCTCCGTCTTGGCCGCGATGACACCGGCGATCGTCGCCTCGGCGGGGAGCTCCTTCATCATGTGGCCGATCGCGTAGACGTCGACCATCACGATGAAGCGCTTCTGCCGCATGCTGCTTCCGGTGTGGAAGTAGCCGTCGGCCGCGCGATCGAGCGCGAACGCGGCGACGGAGGTCGCGAGGACCGCGATCATCGTGAGGAATGCGAGAAACGGCTTCCAGCGGCGTGCGTTCGTCATGACGGTGTCCTCGTGGGGGTCTCGGGAAGAGAGAAGAGTGGCGACGATGGGTGCAACGTCCGCACCACCGTCGCCGACGGACCCGATGGGCGACCGGATGGACGGGGGGCGCGCGTCTCGATTCAATCCCAGGGAGGTGGAGGTGGGTCCGTGGGGTTTTCGTCGGTCCGTGGGGAGCGACGAAGGGCCCCCGTAGACTACCCGCCCGAGGGGCCGGCCGCCATGCCGGCGCCGGCGGCGTGGGCAAAGGTACGACCCACCGTGGATCCCCTTTTGTCCACGGAAATCCATGACTTCGTCGAGAGCGCGGTCCCTCCGTCGGAGCTAGGATGGGGGAGCGATGGAGTTCACCGAATCGGTCGTGTCGTCCCCCTCGAAGACCGAAGCGGTCCACGAGATCGCCCCCGGGACGGTCGTGGCGGATCGGTACCGGATCGAAGCGCTCCTGGGGAAGGGCGGCATGGGTTCGGTGTACCGGGCCGAGCACGTCCACATGCGGAAGCTCGTCGCCGTGAAGATCCTCCACGGCAAGATGTCGTCGTCCGAGGAAGTGGTCATGCGCTTCGAGCGCGAGGCCATCGCGATGGCGAACATCGACCACCCGAACGTGACGATGGCCCACGACTTCGGGCGTCTCGACGACGGGTCGTTCTATCTCGTCCTCGAGTACGTCGACGGCCACACGCTCCGGAGCGACATCAAGAAGGGGCGGATCGAGCCCGGTCGCGCCCTCCGCATCGTCCGCTCCATCGTCGCCGCCCTCGAAGCCGCCCACGCGAGGGGCATCGTCCACCGCGATCTCAAGCCCGAGAACGTGATGCTCCTCCACCGGAGCGGTTACCCGGACTTCGTGAAGGTCCTCGACTTCGGCATCGCCAAGCTCGACGCGCGCGAGATGCCCCAGGTGGCCGGCGACCAACCCATCACCCGCGCGGGGACGATCTTCGGGACGCCCGACTACATGTCCCCGGAGCAGGCCCTCGGCCAGTCCGCCGACGCACGTGCCGATCTCTACTCGATCGGCGTCATCCTCTTCGAGATGCTCGCGGGCGAAAGGCCCTTCAAGGGCGATCTCTCGGAAGTGCTCCGTCAGCACGTCCTCGGCGAGATCCCGAAGCTCCCGGCGGAAGTGCTCCGTGCGGTCCCGGCCGAGCTCCCCCGCGCCCTCGAGCGCTTGCTCGACAAGGACCCGGACAAGCGGTTCGCCAACGCCACCGAACTCGGCGAAGCGCTCGACGCCATGATGGTCACGGCCACGATGTCCATGCGCATGTCGCCCGAGGACCTCCAGCGTGCGCTCCGCGGGCTCGCCGCGAACCGTCCCAGCTCCGGACAACATTCGGTCACGATGCCGCACGGCAAGACCGAACCCATCTCTCCATGGCGCGTCGGCGCCATCGCGTGTTTCGTCGGGGTGCTCGCGACCTTCGGGTTCACCTACCTCCACGCGGCCCGGGGGAGTCACGAACCCATGATCGCCGCGCGCTCGCTCCCGGACTTCGCGCACGTCGCGGTCGCCCACGCGCACACGCGCGTCGAGGCGCCCAAGCCCGCCGCCACGGCGACCGATCCGCTCCTCGAACTGCCGGACTCCGCGAAGGCGATGCCGGTTCCCACGGCCGAGCTCGTACCGCCGCCCGTCGAGACGAAGGCGCCGGAGTCGAAGCCCGACCCCAGGCCGGAACCGAAAGCCCTCGCGAAGAACGACAAGGACGACGACAAACCCTCCCCGAAATCGCGCGGGAAAATTCAACCTCCGAAGGGCAGCGGGCGTAAAAACTAGGTTCCCGTTCCTTAGGAGACTCCCCCATGACCGCATCGACCCGTATCCGATCGTCGTTCACCTCCCTCCTCGCCCTCGCCGCCCTCGCGTCGTCGGTGACGGTGCTTTCCGCCGCCTGCTCGAGTTCGTCGAGCGACGACACGTCCGACGGAGGCACCGCGTCCGACGCCGCCACCGGCTCCGACTCGTCCACGTCGACGGGAGACGGCGGCAAGACCGACGGCGCCACCGGCGACGCGGCGGCCACGGAGTGCAAGGTCGATCCCGCTCCCGCCGGCGTGAAGCAGATCACGGCGAAGTGGGTCATCATCGGCACGTCGAAGAACGCCAACGGCGACGGCGGGGCAGGCGAAGGCGGTGGCGGCGGTGACGGGGGCGCCGACGGCGGTGGCGGCGGTGTCTGGACCGTCCCGACCATGACCGGCGGCGATCCCAAGGCGTGTGGACCGTCGACTCCGCGACCTTCTACCTGCCGGAAGTCGCTTCGGGCGTCGTGGACACCGCGGCGTCGACGGCGGTCGGTTCCGCGTGGGCGGTCGTCGAACCGTCCAACTACCGGTTCTTCGCGAGCTTCGACACGGTCCTCGACACGAACGTCGTCGGCAAGGTGTCGACCAAGACCGAGAACACCTCGAAGGGCGCGTACACGGTCCAGGGATCCACGCTCAAGTTCGCACCGGTGTGCAGCGGCGGTTCCCAGGGCGCGTCGCCGGACCTCGAGTTCTCCGTGAACGGCACCCGCGGACAGCTCCTCTCCAAGATCACCACGCAGCTCGGTCAACTCATCGTCGTGTTCGACGGCAGCATCGCCGCGAACTAGCGCGCACCCGGGTCCGGGGGCGCGCGTCACGAAAGGCGAGATTCGCAGGCACACTTCTTGGATAGGCCACGGAATCGGAGTCGCTCGCCCATCGGGCGAGTCCGATTCGGCGGCGCCCCGGACGTCGCATACGAACCCGTCGCAACCCCGTTCCCCGAAGGCCTCTCCCCTCCATGCTCCCAGCTGCCATCCGATTCCCGCGCGACGTCCGTACCGTTTCGTTCCTGGTGGTGTCGACGATCGTCGCGGTCGTGACCGCAGCGTGTGGAGGAAGGCATCGGCCGTCGACGACACGGGCGCCAGCGCCGTCACGCCGGGCGAATTGCCCTGCGACGTGAACCGCATCCTCGTCGACAAGTGCCAACGATGCCGCGGCCGAGCCCGGTTCGGGGCTCCCATGCCGCTCGTGACCTACGCGGATCTCCAGAAGCCCGCCGTCTCGGACAAGTCGAAGAAGGTGGCGGACCTCGTGCGCGTCCGCACCCACGATCCGAAGAACGTGATGCCCCAGGGCGGTCCGCTCCCCGCGGAGGAACTCGCCGTGCTCGACGCCTGGATCGACGGCGGCGCGAAGCCGTCCACGGCCGCCGCGTGTGCCACCGGCGACGCGGGAACGACGGACATCGCGTCCGGTCCGGCATCCCTGCCCTGCACGCCGACGTACGCGTTCCGCGCGCACAACGTCTCGTCGCCCGGTGACGAGCAGCCGTACGCGGTCTCCGCGTCGGAGTCGAACAGCCAGATTTGCTACGCGTTCAAGGTTCCGTGGACGGACAAGACGAAGATGACGGCGTTCGCGCCGATCATCGACGACGCCCGGGTCGTCCACCACTGGATCCTCTTCGCGACGAATCGCGAGCAGATCGACGGCGCCGTCCACGACTGCGGGAGCATGCCGCAGGACGCGCGGTTCCTCGCCGGTTGGGCGCCCGGCGGGAAGAACGCCGTCCTCCCCGACGACGTGGCCCTCGAACTCCCGCGACCCGACGAGTACCTGCTCCTGCAGGTGCACTACTGGAACGCCAACGGCCTCACCGACGCCCGCGACCGTAGCGGCATCGCCATGTGCACCACCGAACAGGACCGCGCCCACACCGCGGGCTGGTCCACGGTCGGTTCCCTCGCGGTGTCCATTCCGCCCCACTCGGTCGATCAAGTCATCGAAGGCAACTGCGAAGGTACGTTCAAGGAACCCGTCACGGTGCTCGCTTCGGCGCCCCACATGCACCGGAACGGCACCGCGATCCGTACGGAGATCCTCCGGGGCGGGGACGTCAACCGCGCCGAGACGCTCGTCGACGTGCCGAAGTGGGACTTCAACCAACAGTCGGGTTACGAGACGCCGACCGTGCTCCAGCCGGGCGACCGTCTCCGCACGCGCTGCACCTACACGAATCCCACGGACCGGACGATCACGTTCGGGGAGAACACCGAAGACGAGATGTGTTTCAACTTCGTGATGGCCTACCCCGCGCGCGCGCTCGTCTCGAAGAGCTTCCTCGGAGCGCGCGGCATCTGCATCGATCCGCTGCGCGCCCCGTGACGCGCACGCCCCTTGCGCGGATTCGATCCTCCCGGTAGTTCCGAGGGATGGCCGTAGCCCTCCCGCCGGATTTCCTCCGCGCTATCGCTTCGGAGTTCCCTTCCGACTTCGCGACCACGGAGGCGACGGAGCTCGCCGAATACGGCAAGGACTGGACGAAGGCCATCGCGCCCGCGCCCTCCCTCGTCGTCTTCCCCGGACGACGGCGGAAGTGTCCCGCCTCTGCGCCCTCGCGAACGCGATGCGGGTCCCGCTCGTGCCCTCCGGGGATGCACGGGCCTCGCCGGCGGTGCCGTCGCCGCGAAGGGCGAGGTGGTCGTCTCCCTCGCGCGCATGCGACGCATGGATCCCGTGGACACGCTCGGGAACACCGTGCGTGTGCAGGCCGCGCCGTCACCCAGGCGGTGCACGAACACACGGCGCCCTCGGGCCTGACGTGGCCGGTCGATTTCGCGTCGAAGGGGTCGAGTCAGGTCGGCGGCAACATCGCGACGAACGCCGGCGGCGTGAAGGTGATCCGCTACGGCCTCACGCGGAACTGGGTCCTCGGCCTCGAGGTCGTCCTCGCGGACGGATCCGTGCTCGAACTCAACGGTTCGCTGGAGAAGAACAACACGGGGACCGATCTCCGGCAGCTCTTCATCGGCAGCGAGGGCACCCTCGGGATCGTCACCGAAGCGACGCTGAAGCTCACGCGGCTCCCCTCCTCGCTCGACGTGTTCCTCTTCGCGGTGCCCGACCTCGCCGGAGTCCTCGCGCTCTTCCGTCACGTGCGCACGTCGCCCGTGACCATCACGGCGTACGAGTTCTTCACCGACAAGTGCCTCGCCCGCGTGAAGCGGCACCGGAAGGTCGACGCCCCCTTCGCCGCGACTTCGCCCTTCTACGTGCTGCTCGAAGTGGAGCAGGCGGAGGAGACCGTGCTCGAGGCGTTCCTGACGGGGCTCTTCGAGAGGGGCCTCGCGTCGGACGGCGCCCACGCCCGTCGGGGAAGCGGGGATGGCGCGGCCTTCTGGACCCTGCGCGAGGGAATCAGCGAGAGCCTCTCGGCCACCGGGTTGCCCCACAAGAACGACGTCGCCCTCCCCATCCGGAACCTCGAGGCGTTCTGCGCGGAGCTCGACGACGTGTTCCGCGCCCGGTACCCCGACTGGGAAATCGCCCTCTTCGGCCACATCGGCGACGGCAACCTCCACGTCAACGTCATGAAGCCGGACGCCATGGAGAAGACCGAGTTCCTGCGGCTCACGAAGGCGGCCGATCACGACATGTTCACGCTCGTGAAGAAACATGGCGGTAGCATTTCGGCGGAGCACGGCATCGGGCTCCTCAAGAAGGACTACCTCGGGTATTCGCGCTCGGAGGCCGAGCTTTCCGTGCTGCGCACGCTGAAACGCGCCCTCGATCCGAACGACATCCTGAACCCCGGCAAGGTCGTCGACGCACGCTGAGCGAGGTGCGCTATCCTCCTCTGCCCCATGGCCCAGAAGACGCCGAGCATCCCGCCGAAGACCTCGTTCCCCAAAGAGCAGAT
This sequence comes from Polyangiaceae bacterium, assembly GCA_046351475.1. Taxonomy (GTDB): domain Bacteria; phylum Myxococcota_A; class Polyangia; order Polyangiales; family Polyangiaceae; genus JAXLYL01. The sequence continues at coordinate 154,735 of JAXLYL010000004.1, read as the reverse complement.
CAAGGTCCTCCTGCTCGAGAACGTGCACGCCAGCGCGAAGGAGCTCTTCGCCGTCGAAGGCTTCCAGGTCGAGTCCATCTCCCACGCGCTCAAGGAAGACGAGCTCAAGAAGAAGATCGCCGACGTCCACGTCCTCGGGATCCGGTCGAAGACCCACGTCTCGAAGGCGGCGCTCGCGGAGGGCAAACGTCTCCTCTCCCTCGGATGCTTCTGCATCGGCACGAACCAGGTGGATGGCGCGGGCGCGAACGCGCGGGGTGTCCCCGTCTTCAACGCCCCCTTCAGCAACACGCGGAGCGTCGCCGAGCTCATGGTGGCCGAGATCATCATGCTCGCCCGTCAACTCGGGGACCGCTCGCGCGAGGTGCACGAGGGCAAGTGGCGGAAGGTCTCCGCGAATTGCTACGAGGTCCGCGGCAAGACCCTCGGCATCGTCGGCTACGGCCACATCGGCCGTCAGATCGGCGTCATGGCGGAAGTCCTCGGCATGCACGTGAAGTTCTTCGACGTGCTCACGAAGCTCCCCATGGGCAACAACCGCTCGGTGTCGAACCTCGACGCGGTGCTCGCCGAGAGTGACTTCGTCACGCTGCACGTCCCCGCCACGCCGCAGACGAAGAACCTGATCGGCGCCTCCGAGCTCGCCAGGATGAAGAAGGGCTCGTACCTCATCAACGCGAGTCGCGGCACGGTGGTCGACATCCCTGCCCTCGCGAAAGCGCTCGGGGACAAGCACCTCGCGGGCGCCGCCATCGACGTGTTCCCGGAGGAGCCGGAGTCGAACTCCGACGACTTCGTCTCCGAGCTCCGCGGACTTCCGAACGTGATCCTCACGCCGCACATCGGAGGTTCGACGGAGGAAGCCCAGGAAGCCATCGGCCGCGAGGTCGCGTCGGCCCTCATCAAGTTCGTGAACTCGGGTGCGACGACGGGGTCCGTGAACTTCCCGATCGTCGAGATGCCGCAGCAATCCGGCTCCCACCGCATCCTGAACGTGCACAAGAACGTCCCCGGCGTCCTCCGCGACATCAACAAGATCGTCTCGGACATGAACGCGAACATCCGATCCCAGACGCTCGCGACGGACGCGACGACGGGCTACCTCGTGATGGACCTCGATCACGACGTGTCGAACGACGTGGCGAAGGCGATCGCGGCGCTCGATACGAACATCCGGACGCGTATTTTGTACTGAGTCCGCGGCGAAAAAAGCGGGCGGCATTTCAAAGTTCGCAAGGTGAACGTGAACGTACACGTTCACGATCCTACGAACGGGGGACCGCGGCCGACACGACGCTCCTCGTGGCCGGGCCCGAATCGCGTGCCGGACACCTTCTCGGCGAGGATCGCCGGGTACGAAGCACGTGTACGTGCACGTTCACGTTCACGGAATCTTCGTCGGAGCGTCTTCCGGTCTGTGACCTTCCCTCGCGCTTTCGCGCTCAGCGCAACCCCGGAGCTTCGTGGCCACTCTCGGCCACGTACTCCTTGTACCCACCCCCGTAGACCCTCGGCCCCTCCGCCGTGATCTCCAGCACCCGGTTCGAGAGCGCTCCGAGGAAGTGCCGATCGTGGGACACGAAAATCATCGTTCCCTCGAAGTTCTGCAGCGCCTTCACGAGCATCTCCTTCGTGCCCATGTCCAAGTGGTTCGTTGGCTCGTCGAGGACGAGGAAGTTCGGGGGATCGTAGAGCATCGTCGCCAACACGAGACGGGCCTTCTCGCCTCCCGAGAGGATGCGGACGGGCTTTTCGATGTCGTCGCCCGAGAAGCCGAAGCAGCCGGCCAACGTCCGGAGCGAACCGATGTTCGCCAGCGGGAACGCCGAGACCAGGATCTGCCAGACGCTCTTCTCCGCGTCGAGGACGTCCATCGCGTGTTGGGCGAAGTACGCCATCTTCACGCTCGCGCCGACGTTCACCTTGCCGGAGTCGGGCGTCGAGTGGCCGGTGATCATCTTGAGCAGCGTGGACTTGCCGGCGCCGTTCACGCCCATCACGCACCAGCGTTCGCGGCGGCGGATGAGGAAGTCGAAGCCGTCGTAGACGACCTTCGAGCCGTACTTCTTCACGAGACCCGAGACGCTCGCGACGTCCTCGCCGGAACGCGGTGCCTCGCGGAAGTCGAACTCGAGGACCTTCCTCTTCTTCGGCGGCTCCACCTTCTCGATCTTGTCGAGCTTCTTCACGCGCGACTGCACCTGCGCGGCCTTGGCGGCCTGGGCCTTGAAGCGATCGATGAAGCGCTGCTCCTTCGCGAGCATGGCCTGCTGGCGCTCGTACTGCGCTTCGGCCTGGGCCTCGGCGAGACCGCGCTGGGCTTCGTAGAAATCGTAGTCGCCGGTGTACGAGGTGAGGTCGCCCCCGTCGATCTCGATGATCTTGTTCACGATCCGGTTCATGAATTCCCGATCGTGGGACGTCATGAGGATCGCGCCCTCGTAGCGCTGGAGATAGCTCTCGAGCCAGATGAGGGACTCGATGTCGAGGTGGTTGCTCGGTTCGTCCAGGAGCAAGGCGTCGGGACGCATGAGGAGGATGCGGGCCAGGGCCACGCGCATCTTCCAACCGCCGGAGAGCTTGCCGACGTCCCCGTCCATCATGGCCTGGTCGAAGCCGAGACCTGCGAGGATTTCCCGTGCGCGCGCCTCGAACGCGTAGCCGCCGAGCTCGTCGTACCGGGCCTGGACCTCGCCGAAGCGCTCCACGATCGTGTCCATCTCGTCGGCGAAGGCCGGATCGGCCATCTTCGCCTCGAGTTCCTTCATTTCGGCGTGGGCCTCGGCCACCGCACCCGCACCGTGCATGGTCTCTTCGACGACGGGACGGCCGGACATCTCGCCGACGTCCTGGCTGAAGTAACCGATGGTCGTGCCGCGATCGACGGCGACCTGACCGGCATCCGGGAGCTCTTCCCGCGTGATCATCCGGAAGATGGTCGTTTTTCCGGCACCGTTCGGACCGACGAGACCGACTTTCTCTCCTCGGTTGACGGCGGCCGACGCTTCCGTGAGAAGAATCTGGCGCCCGTGGCGCTTCCCGACCGAATCCAATCGAATCACGACGTCACTCCTTCCCGGACTCCTACCCCGATTCCATGGCGAACTCACCCACGGAGAGCGAATTCGACGACGGCGCCGGCCCGGCGGACGTCGACCGCGTCCTCCGCGAACGCTTCGGCCTCGAGGCGTTCCGGCCGTGGCAACGGGAAGCGGTCCTGGCGCTTCTCGGGCACCCGGGTCGCGTGCTCGTCGTGGCCCCGACGGGCGGTGGAAAATCGCTGACCTACCAGTTGCCGGCCGCCATGCTGCCCGGCATCACGCTGGTCGTCTCGCCCCTCGTGGCCCTCATGGAGGACCAGGTCCGGTCCCTGCGCGGCCGTGGCATCGAGGCGACGTTCCTCGCGTCCACCCTCGATCCGGAAGAACGCCGCGAACGGGAAGGCAAGGTCCTCCGCGGCGAGGTGAAGTTGGTCTACGTGGCGCCGGAGCGCCTCGCCTTCGATGGGTTCTTGAACCTCCTCGAGCGCTGCCCCGTCTCCTTGGTCGCCATCGACGAGGCCCACTGCATCGCGCAATGGGGGCACGACTTCCGGCCCGACTACCTCCGCATCGGGGACGTGCTCGAACGGCTCCGGCCGAAGCGGATCCTGGCGTGCACCGCCACGGCCACGCCGGAAGTGCGTCGCGAGATCCGCGCGCGACTCGGCCTCGACGCGCCGCCGTGCCACGAGGTCCTACGCGGATTCGCGCGTCCGAACCTCCACCTCGCCGCGCGCAACGTCGACGGCCCCAAGGAAGCACGTGCGGCGCTCGAGGAAGAACTCGCGAAGGCCCTCGGGTCGCCGCGCGCGCCCAAGGGCGGCGCCATCGTCTACGCCGCCACGCGGAAAGCCACCGAGACCTGGGCCGACGCCCTCGCGAAGAAGGGCTGGAACGCGCGGGCGTACCACGCGGGCATGGAAGCCACGACGCGAACGCGAACGGCCACCGCGTTCGCCCACCGCAAGATCGACGTCGTCGTGGCGACGAACGCGTTCGGCATGGGCATCGATCGACCCGACATCCGCGCGGTCGTCCACGTGCAACCGCCGTCGTCCATCGAGTCCTACTACCAGGAAGTCGGACGCGCGGGCCGGGACGGTGACGACGCGTACGGCCTCCTGCTTTGTTCCGGCGCCGACATCGCCCTGCGACGCCGCCTCGTGATGGGGGGCGAGCCCGGTTCCCCCTCCGACGACGAGAAATCCGCCCGTGCATGGGCCCTCTTCAGGAACCTCCTCCGCTACCTCGACGCCCGCAGTTGCCGTCACGACTTCGTCCTCCGCTACTTCGGCGACGAACAGGAGCTCCTCGGCGGCTGCGGCCACTGCGACATCTGCATCGCGCTCGGCGAATCGGACGAGTCGTCCTCCGAGGACGCGAAGGACGAGACCACCCTCGTCGTCCGCAAGGCGTTGTCGGCCGTGGCGAGGGCCGATCGACGCGGCGGCTTGGGTGCGATCGCGGAGATGCTCCGGGGCACGGATACGGAACGCACGCGACGTTTCGGGTTCACTCGCCTCTCCACTTTCGGACTTCTCGCCGATCGCCCCGCAGAGTGGATCACCGCCCTCCTCCGAGCGCTGCTCGCCGCCGGATGGATCGATCTCACGCCCACCGAACACCCCGTGCCCTTCGTCACGCGTTCGGGAGGGGACGTGATGCGCGGGACGTCCGAAGCGCGCATCGTCCTCCCGCGTGCGACGGCTCCCTCCCGCGCGAAGCGTCCGTCGTCCTCACCCCAACGCACACCGGACCGTTCGCAGGAGTCACTCACGCCGGACGAGTCGCGGATGTTCGAGCGGCTGCGCGCGCACCGCGCGGAAGTCGCGCGTGGCAAACGGGTTCCGGCCTACGTGGTCGCCTTCGACCGCACGCTCGTGGAGCTCGCGTGCAAGAAGCCGAGGTCGGAGGACGATCTCGCGAGCATCTACGGATTCGGTCCTCAACGCATCCGCGACTACGGCGACGGTTTTCTCCACGTCCTTCGGGACGGGTGATCCGACTCACGTCGTCGTGGTCGTCCCGGTGCTCACCCGGGGCAGCGTGAGCACGAACCGCGCGCCGGGGACGTCCTTCGACTCCAGGGACACGTCGCCGCCGTGGGCACGGGCGATGGCACGCGCGATGGCCAGTCCGAGCCCGCGCCCGTTCCTTCGCCGGCCCGTTCCCGACGACCGCGGTAGAACGGTTCGAAGATGATTCCCGCCTCGGCCGAGGCGACCCCGGCACCGCAGTCGTCGACGACGATCGCGACGTCGTCGCCCCGGAGTTCGGCATGCACCCGGACGTCCGAACCCTCGGGTGCGTGGGCGCTCGCGTTGTCGACGAGATTGCGGAGCGCGCGCGCGACGTCGGTCCCCGTCGTCGGAACCTCGGAGACGTCCGCCGGCCCCGGCTCCACGACGACGCCGACGCCCAACTCCGTCGCCCGGCCCCGAGCCGCCCGCAAGGCGTCGAGCATCACGGTCGACACGGCCAGCGGTCGCGTGTCCGGACGGGTCACCGGACTCCGGGCGAGGGTGAGGAGATCTTCGGCGAGGGCGCAGAGGAGCTCCACCTCCGAGAGGGATTCCTCGATCATACGTCGGTACTCGTCGCTCTCGCGCGGTCGCCGGAGCGCGAGCTGCAATTCCCCCCGGAGCGCGGTCAACGGGGACCGGAGTTCGTGGGCGGCGTTCGACACGAAGACGCGCTGCGCGGCGATGAGCTTGTCGAGCCGATCGATCATGTGATCGAGGTCGGCACCGAGCGCCTTCGTCTCGTCCACCGTGAACGTTCGCGCGCCCACGCGTCGGGAGAGGTCCCCTTCCGCGACCGTGCGCGCGACGTTCGCCAGCGCGTCGACCTCCCGGGAAAGATGGCGTCCGGCCCGGCGCGCGGCGAACACGCTGCCGATCGCGTTGAGGAAGAAGAGCGCGACGAACACGCGGACGAGGAAGTGGAGGTCGTCGTCCACGAACGCCCGCCGCACCGCGAAGTAGAGCGCGCCACCCGTCTCCCGGATGGGGAGGACCACGCCACGGAGGCGGCCGCGCGAGGCCGACCACTCGACGATGCGGCCCTCGTCGTCGAGCCCCTCGAGTCCGCCGAGCGAATCGAGGGACGGGGGTGCGCCGTCGAACGTCCGGGTCGCCCCGAGGGCGTTTCCGGCGCGATCGAACGTCACGGCGAAGCGTGAGCCCACGGAAGGCACCTCGGGGAGCTTGGTCGCACCGTCGGGGACCACAGGTCGATCGGCGGACGCCCGGAGGGCGGTGTCCTTCGCGGACTGGGCCTCGGCCACGAGGGCGCGATCGAGGTCCCGAAGTTCGTCCCGCTGGACGAGGAGGTACACCGTCGTGAACGAGACGAGGAGCGCCACCGAGCTGAACGCGACGAGCGAGACGGCGAGACGATCTCGGAGGCGCATGGCTGGGACCGACGGTCACCCGTCGGACGCGACTCCCTTCCTGGCGACGACCAACCGGTAGCCGACGCCGCGGACCGTCTCGATGGACACGGAGTCGGTCGGAAGCTTGTCCCGGAGGTTCTTCACGTGGACTTCGACGACGTTCGACGTCGGGTCGAAGGTCATCCCCCAGACGCGGGCAAGGAGATCCGTGCGGGCGACGACTCGGCCTGCGTCGCGCGCCAGGTGCGCGAGCAACGCGAACTCCCGCGGCGTCAGATCGACGCGGACGCCGTCCACGGTGACTCGGCGCTCCGTGCGATCGAGAACGAGGGGCCCCAGACGGACGACCGCCGCCGAATCTCCCCCTGCCCGTCGACCGAGGGCGCGCACGCGGGCGAGGAGCTCGCCGAGGTCGAAGGGTTTCGGGAGGTAGTCGTCGGCGCCGGCATCCAGACCGAACACGCGCTCCTCGACGTCCCCGCGCGCGGTAAGCATCAGGATCGGAGTCGTGTTGCCCTTCTTCCGCACGGTGCGGCACACGGTGATGCCGTCGGTCTCCGGCAACATCCAGTCGAGGACGACGACGTCGTAGCGGATGGACTCGATGCGGAGGAGCGCTTCGGCGCCGTCGTTCACGTGATCGACGGCGAACCCTTCCTCTTCCATCGCGCGGACGAGGAACTGGGCGACCTTCTTGTTGTCCTCGACGACGAGCACCTTCATGGCGCGATCCCGGGAAAGTTTCGGTTTCCGGTGGCCGGCCCCGAGGCGGACCCGGAGGCCGATCCGACGATCAGTGTACGCGCCCGGAGCCGCGGACGCTCCCGATCCGACACCCATGAAGGAACCTTCATCTCCCCTTCATCGCGGGGTACCGTGGGCGCATGCGTTCCCCGGGATTGTTGGACCGGGCGTCCCTTTCCGCAGGACGCCTCCAATACGAGGCCCTGATCCGCCTGAGCGAGAGGCTCGCCGGATTCCGTCGCGAGGCGACGACCTTGGAGGGCGTCCACGTGCCGTACCTCGTGGGCGGCAGCGGACCGGTCCTCATGCTCGTCCACGGATTCGGGGCCGACAAGGAGAGCTGGCTCTTGATGGCGCGCCACCTCGCGAAGAAGCGGATGGTCGTCGTGCCGGACCTGCCAGGCTACGGCGCCGCGGGAACGATCCCGAAGGAACGTGCGTCGGCGAAGAGGCAGGCCGCGATCGTCGCCGCGCTACTCGATCACCTCGGGCGGAGATACGTCCATCTCGTCGGGAACTCGATGGGCGGCGGCATCTCGCTCCGATTCGCCGCCGACTACCCGGACCGCGCGAAGACCATGACCCTCGTGTGCAGCGTGGGTCCCGTGGTGGACAAGAGCGAGGTCTTCCTCGCGATCGACCGCGGCGAGAGCCCCCTCGTGCTCCGCGACGAGACGCGCATGGACGAGTTCATGGCACTCGTCGCCGAGAAGTGGCCCCCCTCGACCACGTCCATCCGCCGGTACCGCGCGCACGTCCAGGTCGCCCGCGCCGACCATCTCGACGCGATGTTCGAGGGGTGGCACCGCCCTTCCCCCGCGGAGGACTACCCGAAGGACCTGGGAGCCCTCCGGGTCCCGGCCCTCGTGATCCACGGCGCGAAGGATCGAGTCATCGACGTCTCGACCGGGCGGGCACTCGCCGCGGGCCTCTCGCCGTCGAAGCTCGAGGTGCTCGAAGGCATCGGACACCTCCCGCAGATGGAGGCACCACGGAGGACGGCGCGCCTCGTGGACGCATTCGTCGACGCGTACGACAAGGGTCCCTGAGACCGCGTCGCGCGGGGGTCGCGCCCGCCGCGATCAATTCCGGGCGAGGAGGCCGCGGAGCGACTCGGGCGCGATGCGGTACTGCTTGCCGCAGTAGTCGCAGCCGATCTCGAGGACGCTACCGTCGTTCACGAAGTCCTCGATGTCCTTCTTCGGGAGCGTCGAGAGACTGGCCGTGAGCCGGGTCGCGTTGCACTGGCACCCGAAGCCGACGGGGCGCTCACCCACGCGCTTGAACGGCATGCCGTAGAGGATCTCGTCGAGGAGGACGCCGGGTTCGGCCAGGCCCTCCGCGAGGAGCTTGTCGATGGACTTGAAGTCCGCGAGACGTTCGGTCATCACGGCGAGGGGCCCTTCGTCGACCTCGGGCAGGAGCTGCACGATGTACCCCCCCGCGGCGCGGACTTCGTCGCCGTCGAAGATGGTCGCGACGGCGATCATGGAGACGACCTGCTCCGAACTCTGCATGTAGTTCATGAGCGCGGCGGAGATGCCTCCTTCGGTCGGCACCTCGACGACGCCCTGATGGAGGCTGCCGTTGTGGAGCGTCCGCATCATCTGCAGGAGCGACCCCGGGTCGAGGATGGCGCCTCCCGTGGAGGACTTGCCGCCGAGCTGCACGAGCCCACGGGTCGCGCCGTCGGGGTGGGTGTCGGCGACCATGCGGGATCCTCGCGCACCGCACTGGAGGAGTCCCTGCACCCGGAGCTCGGGGGACATGGTCTCACGCACCAGGATGGTTCCCGTCAGGAGATCGCCGAACACGCGCGCCGCCTCGCCGGACGCCTTCTGGAGCGCCACGCACTCGCGGATCGTGTTTAGCGTGCTGCACACGACGACGCGGAACGCACCGTCTTCGGTGATCGCTCGGAGGACGGTATCGGGCTTCGGGGACATCGGAGACTCCAAACGTACCTTATCGCAGCGGATGGACGGCGACGCCAGTGGTTCTCATCGGGGTGCGACGAAGCGCCTTCGCACCGCACGCGGAAGTGCACGGTCCCCCTCGATCTCGAGGAACGGTCGTCCCGACTCCGACCTCCGCGGGAACGCGAAGCTCCCGGTGTTCGCGTAGTTCGTCGACTCGTGCTCCCGGTGCGTGTGTCCGAACACCACGAGGTGGGCACCCGACGTCTCCGCGACGGCCCGCGCCCCGGCGGCCAGGGCCGTGGCGACGTTGCCGCCGTAGCGGTTCCGACCGAACGCCCAGCTCGACGCCATCGCGGCGGCGAAGCCTCCGGCGACAGCTGCACCGAGAACCGGCGCTCCCGTGGCCGCCGTGACGACCCCCGTTCCGATGCCGACCGTCGCGATCACACGATCCAGGTAGAGACGAAGGAACGTGCGCGGCGTCGACGCGAGGGTGGGCGTCACGCCGAGTTCGCGGAGCTTCGACACGACTCCGGAGTCCACGTCGTGCGCCTCCGCGAACGCGCCCTCCGCCGAGGCTCCGCGTGCGCCTTCGTCCTTCGCCCGGTAGAACGGTCCGCTCCGGAGGAGGCTCGTCGCCGCGGTGTGGAAGAACCTCCAGACGACGTAGGGCCCCCGCCGGCCGTACCAGCGGAACGCGTTGAGAAAAAGTTCGAGGGGCGTGCGATCGTTCGCGTTCAGGTACGCGTGGGCTCCGGTCGAGGCGATGAACGACGCGACGAAATGGACGCCCAGGCTCGGCGCGCCCACGACGAGGGGATGCTCGGGTGCGTTGTCCGGATCGAACCTGTGGCCGTGTTCGAGGTGGAGTCCGCCGTCGCGGAAGAACCAGGGCGTCGCCCGTAGGCGCTCGCGCGCTTCGCCCCGGAGGGACAGTGCGTCCGCGAGCTCGCCGGCGAATCCGGGAACGCCCACCTCGGCGTCGTGGTTTCCGGCGACGAGCCACACCGAACCGCCCGCGTCGACGTGACGACCGAGGGCCTCGCGCAATTCCGGATGGGCCCCGAGCACGTCCCGCGCGTGTTCCGGGGCCGGCGACTCCGCCGACATGTCGAAGAGGTCGCCCACGAAGACGATGCGGGCGCCGCCGTGATCGCGCACGACACGGACGAGGTCCGCCACGACACCCGCGCCCGTCCCGCGCGTGAGGTGCAAATCGCCGAGGACGATGGTGCGCGCGGGCGCGGTCAGGGCGTCTTCGCCGCTTTGTCGGCGCCCACCTTCTCGAGATTCTGGACCATCTTCGCCTTCGTCACGAGCTCACGCGGCGGCTTCGCGCTCGCGTCCTTGAGGGTGACGGTGGTGAGGGACTCGCCGTCCACCTTCTGGGGAACGCCGTCGAGGTTGAGGACGAAGGTGTAGGCGCCGGTCCCGGCGACTTCCATCGTCGAGCCCTTCGGGGCGCGCGGATCGCGGACCGGTGCGGGGGGAGCCGCGCGCTTCGTGTCCGCTTTCACCGTGGCCTGGTTGCCACCCTTCTTCGCGAGCGTGAACGTGGACGATACCGTGGCTTCGACGCCGTCCTGCTTCTCGTGCATCGTCTCCTCCCATTGACCGCCTTCGCCGATGGCGTCGTCGGGCAGCGGCGTGGCGAGGATCTCGAACGCCTGGGCGACGATGGGGAGGACCTCCTGGAGCGCCGGATTCGCCTGGATCTTCCCTCCGAATCCGAGGTCGCTCATGGTCCCGCGATCGGAGAACACGGCCGTCGCCTCGAGACCGACGAGGACCTTGAAGAGCGGGTCCATGGCCTTCGCGATTTCCTTCGCGTTCGGCGGCTCCTTTCCGTCCTTCGCGGGAGCGAGCTTCGCCTTCGTGACCTTGAGCGCCAATTGGAAGCGTCCGTCCGGCAGCTTGCTCTTCGGCGTCACGGCGATGGTGAGGGCGAAGGGAGGCTGGTCGCCGGACTGCGTCTGCCCGTTCGCCTCCTGGGTCACGCTCGGTCGCAGCGTGGCGACGACTTCTTCCGTGCGGTTCAACTTGAAGTCGTAACGGAGCTTCTGGCGCGGTTCGCTTCCGGGCGAGAGGACCTTGCTCGTGCGGCCCGGTTCTCCGGCGGCCGTGGGCGACGACGGTGCGCCACCTTCTCCGAGCGCGAGCGCTCCACCATCTCCGACCACGGCGACGGCGGACGCGCTTCCCGGAGGAAGGAACTCGTTCCACACGATCTCGGAAGGCGCGGGTCCCACGGTCCTCGTCGAGCCGGCGTCGGCGGCGGTGACCTTCGGAGGTTCCTTCGAACACCCCACGGTGCCGAGACTCGGAACGGCACACGTGAGGGCGATGGCGATCGCGCGAGCGAATGCCGACGTGTCCGACTTGGGGGAGCGGCGAAGGGTCGTGGTCATGGTCACTCTTCGCTAGCACGAAGGGCGGGCCGTCGATACCGTTCGGCGCCTCCACCGGAGTTCCGACGATGAACCACCCACGTCCGACCGTGCCCGTCCAGGTGAAGTTCCTCGCGCGAACGTCCGCCCTCGTGATCGCCGCCGCAGCCCTCACCCTCGCGGGTCCGCCGCGCGCGGCCAGGGCGGACGACACCCGCGAACCTCAGGAGTCCACCGCTGCGCCGCTGCCTCCGTCTCCGACGCCGATGCCCCCTCCTTCGGCCCGTCACGACGACGACGACGATGCGGACGAGACCGGGCGCTTCCTCGACGTGCTCGCCGCCGCCGAACGCAGGGGACGGATCGTGTCCGGCATCGGCATGTTCGGATCGGCCGTCGTCAGCGCCGGCACGGGGGCCATCATCCTCGCCGACCCTGCGCACGCCGACGACAAGACCTACGGGTCCGTCCTTCTCGCGCTCGGAGGCCTTTCCGCCGTCACGGGAGTCCTCTCGCTCACGGGAGAGAGCGCCAGCGAATCCCTGCGGAACCAATACGCCGAGGCGCGAAGGTCGGGCGCGTCGGGACGATCCCTCGTCCTGCAGACGAACGACGCGCTCGACACCGTCGCCTCGTCGTACCGCCGCGGCCGGATCGTGAACGCGATCGTGTCGGGCATCACGACGGGCCTCAGCATCGCGTTCCTCGTGGTGAACGAGAGCGACGGGACGGTGAACCGTTCCTTCAACCGCATCGCGTTCGGTGGCCTCACGGTCGCGTCGGCGACCAACGTCGTCGTCGCGCTGTTTCCGTCCCAGGCCGAGGCGATGATCGAGGCACGGAAGGCGTCGACTCCGAACACGTCCCGCGTGACCATCGCGCCCCGAGTCGGTTGGGGAAGCGTCGGCGTGATCGGGACGTTCTGACGCGCCAGACGCGCACCTCAATAGCCGTCGCTGGACCCGCCGCCGCCGCTCGAGCCGCCGCCACCTCGATAGCCTCCGCCTCCGCCGCCACCGCCGCCACCGGATCGCCCACCCCCGCCGCCGAAGACGGCGAGGACCTGGAACACGGTCCAGAGGATGGATCGGAACGTGCGCGACACGAGTGCGAGGATGACGAAGAGGAGCAGACCCGCGACGAGCGCGACCTGCACCCAGAAAGGAACGGGCGCCGGTACGGGCGTCGGAATCGAATCGCGCCCGTCGGCCCGGGAGGTGCCGCGTAGGTCGGTGGACCGGATCGCGGCGCCCGGTTCACCGGAAAGGGCGCGGACGATGCCGTCCGTTCCCCGTTCGACGGCGGCGCGGACGTCGTCCTTCCGCAACGCGGGGATGACCTCCTCCCGGAGGATGCGATTCGACTGGAGGTCGGTGAGCAACCCGCCGACGCCCTTGCCGGTCTCGATGCGGACACGCCGCTCGACGGGGGCGAGCACGAGGAGGACGCCGTTGTCCTTTCCGGCGTCGCCGATCTTCCAGGTGTTGAACGTCCGGTAGGCGACGTCCTCGATGGGCTCCCCTTCGAGGGTGGCAGCGACGAACACCACGACGTGGAACCCCGTCCGAGTGCGGACGTCGCCGAGCTTGGCCTCGAAACGGGCGCGATCGGAGGACGCGAGCGTCCCCGCGGGATCGGTCACGTATCCCTGGATCGGCGGGACGGTGTAGGCGAACGCCGGCTTCGCGAAGAATCCGTCGACCAGCGCGACCAGAGCGACGAGCGCCGCGATCGCGATCGCGAACGTCGCGACGGTGGGGACTCGGGCGGTGCGGACCACGGGCACACGCTAGCCTGAAAGAGGCGGACGGAAGGCGCAATCTCGTCCGGGGTCTCCGGCGATTGGAGTAGCCTCTTGCCGGCCATGGCTCGCACGCCCTCGACGATGTCGCCCCTCGGCACGAAAGCGCCCCCGTTCGCCCTTCCGGACGTGGTCGACGGACGAATCGTCCGTCTCGCGGACTTCGACGCCAAGGGCTCTCTCCTCGTGATGTTCGTGTGCCGGCACTGCCCGTACGTCGTCCACGTCGCGGACGAGCTCGCGCGTCTCGGAAGGGACCACGCGGAAAGGGACGTGGCCATCGTCGCCATCAGCTCCAACGACGCGGTCGCCTACCCCGACGACGCGCCGCCGCGTCTGGCGGAGTTCGCGAAGGAGCGAGGTTTCGTCTTCCCGTTGCTCCACGACGCGACGCAGGAGGTCGCCCGCGCGTACCAGGCCGCGTGCACGCCGGATTTCTTCGTGTTCGATGGCGGGCGGTCCCTCGTGTACCGCGGGCAGCTCGACGAGAGCCGCCCGAACTCCGGGATCCCCGTGACGGGGAGAGACCTGCGAGCCGCCCTCGATCGACTCCTCGCCGGGGACCTCCCCGACACCGATCAGAAACCCAGTCTCGGCTGCAACATCAAGTGGAAGGCGTGACGCGATGACGACTCCGGAACGGACCCTCCGAGGCAAGACCCTCTTCGTGACCGGCGCGAGCCGGGGCATCGGAAAGGCCATCGCCCTCCGCGCGGCGCGGGACGGCGCCAATGTCGTCATCGCTGCGAAAACCACGGAACCGCACCCGAAGTTGCCGGGGACCATCTTCACGGCCGCCGAAGAGATCGAGAAGGCCGGAGGAAAGGCGCTGCCCCTGGTGGTCGACGTCCGCAGCGAAGAGCAGATCGCGTCCGCCGTCGCGAAGGCGGTCGAGACCTTCGGCGGCATCGACGTACTCGTGAACAACGCGAGCGCGATCAGCCTCACGGGGACCGTCGCGACGCCGATGAAGCGCTTCGACCTGATGCACCAGGTGAACACGCGCGGCACGTTCGCGTGCTCGCAAGCGTGCATCCCGCACCTCGCGAAGTCCGAAAACCCTCACATCCTGAACCTCTCCCCTCCCCTCACGATGGACGCGAAATGGTTCGGCCCGCACGTCGCTTACACCATGGCGAAGTACGGCATGAGCATGTGCGTCCTCGGGATGGCCCAGGAACTGAAGCCGGCGGGCATCGCCGTGAACGCCCTCTGGCCACGCACGGTCATCGCGACGGCCGCGGTCCAGAACCTCCTCGGCGGGGACCAGACGATCCGTGGGAGTCGGAGCCCGGAGATCATGGCGGACGCCGCCCACGTGGTCCTGACCCGCCCCTCCCGGGAGACGACCGGGAACTTCTTCCTGGACGACGAGGTCATGGCCTCCGTGGGCGTGACCGATCTCGCGAAGTACGCCATGACTCCGGGGGCCGAGCTGATCCCCGACTTCTTCGTCTGACGGCGTCCGACGGTATGGCCAAACGACCGGGCGGAGCGATAGGCTCCGCACCATGCGTCGCTTCGCCCGTGCCCTCGCCCTCGGTTTCGGACTCGCTGCCCTCTCGACCGGGATCGCCGGAAAAAGCGCCCACGCGGAGGCCGACACGTTCGGGCTCGGTCGCGGGCAGCCCGGAACGACGACCCTCACGGGAGCGAACGTCATCAACGCGTACGCGGGAATCACCCGATTTCTCGCGCCGGGGGACAACGAGATCCTGGTGAACTCCAGCGCCGGGTTTTCCGTCGGCGATGCGGTGCTCGTCTGGCAACCGATCGGTCTCTTCCCCAGGACGTCGGGCACCGAGACGACCGTGGATCTCTCCGCGTCGCCGACGGGTCGGTACGAATTCGCCCGTATCCAATCCACGACCGCGACGTCGATCAGGCTCACCAATCCCGTCCTCCACACCTACGGCAACCTCCAGTCGCAGGTGATCCGCGTCCCGGAATACGGCAACCTCACCATCGCCGCGGGCGCGACGGTCTCGCCCACCCCGTGGGACGGCGTGAAGGGCGGCGTCGTCGCGTTCCTCGCGACGGGCCTGGTGACGAACGACGGGACGATCACCGCCGACGCGGCGGGCTTCCGGGGCGGCGTGACGTTCGCGAACGGAGGCCCCGACAACTGCACCGCGGTCGACGGCACGCCCGCGAACGGGTTCGCGTCGAAGGGCGAAGGACTGACCCTCACGGGGTACTCCACGAACCCGTCCGGAGCGAACCCGGTCGGCGGGAGGGGCAACCTCGACGTGGGTGCGGGCGGAGGCGACTGCCACAACTCCGGCGGCGGTGGCGGGGGCAACGCCTCGGCGGGCGGCAAGGGTGGCCGCACGTGGACGTCGAGCGGTAGCGCGGACGTCGGAGGCCTCGGTGGCGCGGCTCTCACGTACTCCGTGCTCGACCACCTGACGTTCGGAGGCGGCGGAGGTGCGGGCGACCAGAACGGCAACGGTCCTGCATTCGACGGAGGCCGCGGCGGCGGCGTCATCTTCTTCCGGGCCGCGGCGCTCGCCGGCACGGGAACGATCTCGGCGAACGGCGGGACGCCCGGCGACACGCAGAACGATGCGGCGAGCGGAGGCGGCGCCGGAGGCACGATCGCCATCCGCGTCGCCACGAGCGCGACGTGCACCGCGCCCATCACCGCGCGGGGCGGCAACGGCGGCAACCCGAACTTCATCACCCACGGCCCCGGCGCGGGCGGCGGCAGTGGTCGCGTCCTCCTCCAAGCCCTCTCCTCCACCTGCACGATCGACACGTCCACGGGCGTCGCCGGCGTGCAGACCGACCCGATGGCCATCGACGGTCCCCACTACGGCGCGACCCCGCTCGCGAACACGCCGGGTACGCCCGAGACCCCGCCGCCGGGAGGCTTCGGTCCCCTGGATTGCGCCGTCGGCATCAACAACTGCGGCGGCTGCGTCTCCGACTCGTTCTGCGGCGGGACCATGCCCGTGTGCCGTCTCGCGACCCACACGTGCGCGTGCACGTCGAACACGACGTGTGGCGCGAGTTCGACGACGCCGATCTGCGACACCGGAACGGGAGTCTGTTCGCCCTGCAACGGCAACGCCGGCTCGGGTGCGAGCCACGCGTGCGAAGCGTCCGCGCCGTTCTGCAACTCCGGAACGGGCGCGTGCGGGACCGCGTGCAACGTCGACGCCGACTGCGGTGCCGGGAACTTCTGCAACGACATCACCGACGCCGGCGTGTGCACCCCCAAGCTCGCGAACGGCACGACCGTGACGGGCGGCGCATGCACGACCAACCTCGCGCAACGCGTCTGCGTCACGGGTGCGTGCGACGCCATCGACAACGCGTGCGGTATCCCGTTCGACAAGGGAACGTGCGCGTCGACTCCCCAATGCCGATCGGGCGTGTGCGTCACCAGCGGGGCGTTCACCGGGTTCTGCAAGGCGTGCACCGCGAACGCCCAATGCACGTCCACACCGGCCACGCCCGTGTGCAGCACGACGAACACGTGCGTCCAGTGCACGGGCAGCAACCGCACCGCGTGCACAGGCACAACCCCCACGTGCGACACGACAGCCTCCACCTGCGCGGCCTGCACCGGGGACTTCGGCGTCTCCACGTCACGCCCGTGCCCCCAGAGCACCTCGCCGTTCTGCGGAACGGACGGCTCCTGCGGAAAATGCACGTCGAACACCGATTGCGTCGGCCACTCCGGACCGGTGTGCAACGTCGGAACCGGCGCGTGCGGGACCGTGTGCTTCGTGGACGGCGATTGCACGAGCACGCAATGGTGCGCTGCGGGCACGTGCACCCCGAAGACCGACAACGGCGTGGCCCTGCCGAACACGTCCCCCATCGGCGGCGTGTGCTCGGTCGCGAACGGCACGCGCGTGTGCGCGAGCGCGGTCTGCGAGGAAGCGGACGATCGCTGCGGCCGGACGAACGGCAACGCGTGCGGGAACTCGGCGCAGTGCCGGAGCGACGTGTGCACGCCGGCGGACGGACTCTGCGGAGCGCTGAACGGCACCGCGTGCACGTCGCCCTCGACGTGCCGCTCGAACGTGTGCAACGCGGACGGCTACTGCGGCGACCCGAACGGGACGGCGTGCACGTCCTCGACCACGTGCCGAAGCGCGCTATGCGAGAACGGACGATGCGGGTCGAATTGCATCAGTGACGCGCAGTGCGCGGCGACGTCCTACTGCGACGGGACGACCCGCACCTGTCTCCCGGACGCCCCGAACGGGGTCCGCCCGGGTGGACAGAACTGCGAACGAGCCGCGCAGTGCCTCTCCGCCGTCTGTTCGATCGACGGCATGTGCGGCCAACCCGACGGCACGTCCTGCGTCGCGTCGTCGGTCTGCCGTGGAGCGAGTGTCTGCAACGGCGGAACGTGCACCTCGACGTGCGCGAACGACGCCGAATGCGCGACGCCGTTCTTCTGCGACGGCACGACCCACGTCTGCGTGGCGGATTTCCCCAACGGCGATCCGCAGACCGGCGCGTGCAACCGCGGGGCGCAATGCGCGTCGGGCCTTTGCGCCGCCGACGGGAAATGCGGGGCGCGGACGGGTGAGGCGTGTGCGAGCGTCGCGCAGTGCCGCACCGACGCGTGCTCGAACGGTACGTGCGGGAGTGGATGCGCCGACGACGCCGAATGCACGAGCGACCGGTACTGCGACACGGGCACCTCGACCTGCCTCGCCGACGCCCCGAACGGCGGACGTCCCCAGGGCGCCGCGTGTTCCCGCGGGGCCCAATGCCTCTCGGGCGCGTGCCATTCGGACGGGACGTGCGGCAAGCCCAACGGCGAACCGTGCGGCGACGCGCTCGTCTGCCGCTCCGCGGTGTGCTTCGCGACCGACACGCTCTGCGGTCTTCCCGACGGACGAGCGTGCACGTCCGCCACCCAATGCCGTTCGAACGCGTGCAGCGCGGGAATCTGCGGCACGACCGACGCCGGAGCGGGCGACGGCGGCATGATCGCGGACGGAAGCGTGCCGACCGACTCCGGATCGACGGACGGCGCGACCGCCACGGACTCGGGCACCACGGACGCCGGCCGCGACGCCGGAGCCCTCGCCGACGCGTCCACGGACGCGACGGTGCCCGATTCGGGCGTCCGCGATGCATCCACGTCGTCGGACGGTTCGATCGTGCCCTCCGACGCGAGCGTCGCGCGTGACGCGGAGACGGTCGCGGACGCGACGACCGTCGACGGAGCGACCCCGAACGGAACCCTCCTGGAGGGCGGTGGCGTCACGTGCTCGGCCACCCCGGGCCCGGCACGCGGGGACGGCGCGCTCGTCGCGGGCGTGTTCGGCCTCGTGGCGGGAATCGCGGTCCGCCGCCGCCGTCGTCGGGACGTCGGTCAGTCCAAGGAGGGCTGACGCGACGGACTCGAAGCCCGCGCTCTCCGGGTCGTTTCCGCGGAGCGCGGCGCGTCGAGGAGCTTGGCGAGGAACTCGCCCGTGTGGGATCCCGTCGTCTTCGCGACGGTCTCGGGGGTGCCCTGGGCGACGATGCGCCCTCCCCGTTTGCCGCCGAGAGGTCCGAGATCCACGACCCAGTCCGCGCACTTGATGACGTCGAGGTTGTGCTCGATGACGACGATGGAGTTCCCGGCGTCGACGAGCCGTGAGAGCACGCCGAGCAGTTTCTTGATGTCGTCGAAGTGGAGTCCCGTCGTCGGCTCGTCGAGGACGTAGAGGGTGCGCCCCGTCTGAGTCTTGCCGAGTTCGCGACTGAGCTTCACGCGTTGCGCTTCGCCGCCGGAGAGCGTGGTCGCCGGCTGGCCGATCTTCATGTACCCGAGACCGACGGACACGAGGGTCTCGAGGGTTCGCCGCAGCGCGGGAAAACTGGAGAAGAGCGCCAGACACTCCTCGACGCTGGTGTCCAGGATGTCCGCGATGCTCTTGCCCTTGTAACGGACCTCGAGCGTCGCCTGGTTGTAGCGCTTCGTGCCGCAGACTTCGCAGGGGACCCACACGTCCGAGAGGAAGTGCATCTCCACCTTCACCACGCCGTCGCCGCTGCACGCCTCGCAACGTCCACCCTTCACGTTGAAACTGAATCGGCCGGCGTTGAACCCGCGCGTCCGTGCGTCCGGGAGTTGGGCGAAGACCTCGCGGATGGCGTCGAAGGCCTTCGTGTACGTGCCGGGGTTCGACCGGGGCGTGCGCCCGATGGGCTTCTGATCGATGGCGATGACCTTGTCGAGCGCGTCGAGTCCCTTCAGGGACCGGTGTGCGCCCACGGGATCGAGGCTCCCATGGAGCTTCTGGGCGAGGGCCGGGAGAAGGATGCGACCCACGAGGGAACTCTTGCCGGCGCCACTCACGCCCGTCACCGCGACGAAGACGCCGAGGGGTATCGTGACGTCGACGTCCTGCAGGTTGTGTTCGCGGGCGCCCCGGATTTCCAGCGCTCCCGACGGCGTGCGTCGTTCGGCGGGCACCTCGATGCGTTCCCGACCGGAGAGGTACGCGCCCGTGAGGCTGGTCTTCGACGCGCGGAGGGCGGCGGGCGTGCCTTCGAACACGACTTTCCCGCCCGTGTGCCCCGCGCCCGGTCCGAAGTCCACGACCCAGTCAGCGGCGGCGATGGTGTCCTCGTCGTGTTCCACGACGACGACCGTGTTGCCGAGATCGCGGAGGCGTTCGAGCGTGGCGACGAGCTGCGCGTTGTCCTTCTGGTGGAGCCCGATGGAGGGCTCGTCGAGCACGTACATGACGCCCGAGAGTTCGCTCCCGAGCTGGCTCGCGAGTCGGATGCGTTGCGCCTCGCCGCCCGAGAGCGTGGGACCGCCGCGATCGAGGCTCAAGTAGTCGAGGCCGACGTTCAGGAGGAATCCGAGCCGGCTCGTGATCTCCCGCACCGCGCCTTCGGCGATCGTCGCCTGGGCCTTCGTGAGCCGGAGCGACCCCACGTGTTTCTGCGCTTCGCCGATGGTCATCGACGTGAGGTCGGCGATGCTGGAGCCACCGACGAGGACCGCGAGGCTCTCGGGCCGGAGGCGTTTGGTGTCGCACGCGGGGCACGCGCGCTCGCGCATGAAGCGACGGTAATGCTCCCGAGCGGCGTCGGAGGACGTGTCGCGGAAGCGTCGCATCAGGTTGGGGATCACACCTTCCCAGCGCATCCCGTAGATTCCGTGGCTGTCCGACGTCTGGTTGCCCCAGGCGATGGCGATCTTCTTCCCCGCGATGCCGAAGAGCACGGCGTCCTGCTTGGACTTCGCGAGCTTCTTCCAGGGAGTGTCGAGATTCACGCCGCACGCCTTCGCGACACCGTCGGCGATGCGGAAGGTCCACCCTTCGCCGCGCTCCATGGCGGCGGCCCATGGCGCGATGGCGCCGGCGCGCATCGAGAGCTCGGGATCGGCGATCACGAGACTCGCGTCGACCTCCTCCGTGCGACCGAGGCCGTTGCACGAGGGGCACATGCCGAGCGGGCTGTTGAACGAGAAGCTCTGAGGACTGAGCGCCGGATACGCGATACCGCAACACGTTCGCGACTCGGAGAACGTGCGCGTCTCGGGCTTGCCTTTCGCGGAGGGTGTCTCGATCTCGGCCTCGAGTTCTCCCTTCCCTTCGCGGAGCGCGAGCTCGACGGCCTCGGCGAGGCGCGCGCGTTCGTTGGGGCGCACGACGACGCGATCGACCACGATGGAGATCGTGTGCTTGAACTTCTTGTCGAGAATGGGCGGGTCTTCGAGCGTGTGCACCTTGCCGTCGACGCGGACGCGCACGAAGCCGCGCGCCGCGAGGTCCCGGAAGAGATCCTTGAACTCGCCCTTCCGGAGGACGACGACCGGCGAGGAGATCGTGAGCTTCGTCCCCTCGGGCAGGTCGAGCAGTTCGAGCACAACGTCGCCGGCGGTGCGCGAGACGACCGGCTTCTTGCACTTCGTGCAGTGCTGCACACCGGCGCGCGCGAAGAGGACGCGAAGGTAGTCGTAGACCTCGGTGATGGTACCGATGGTGGAGCGCGGGTTCGACGACGCGCTCTTCTGCTCGATGGCGATGGTCGGCGAGAGACCGCGGAGGTGTTCGACGTTCGGCCTCTCGAGCTGTCCGAGGAACTGGCGCGCGTAGGCGCTCAAGGTCTCGATGTAGCGGCGTTGCCCCTCGGCGTAGAGCGTGTCGAAGGCGAGGCTCGACTTGCCCGACCCCGAGACGCCCGTGAAGACCACGAGTTTCCGTTTCGGGATCGCGAGCCGGGGGATGTCGAGGTTGTGTTCGCGTGCGCCCGTGATCTCGACGAAGTCGGGCTCGCGCCCGCGCCGATCGTTCGAAGGACCCTCGTGTTTCGCCATGGGACGACGAACCTAACCACATCCACGCCGGTCCCGCGACACGGTCGAAAACCACGTAGGACAACCTCCCACGGAAGTGCGCTCCCGGGCCCCGATCGCCGCGCACCGGTCTTGCATCGGTGCGGTCGCCCGCCATCATGAAGGGTGGGACTTCCGTGGCCATTTCCGTGAGCGACAAGACGCCTCTTCCGCTCGCCCCCGTCGAGGGCGATCGGGGCGAACGTGTCACCGTCCTCGGGAAGTACGATCTCTTCACGGTGCTCGGCCGAGGAGGCATGGCCGAGGTGTTCCTCGCGGTCGCCCGCGGTCCGGCCGGAGTGCGGCGACTCGTCGTCGTCAAGCGCATGCGCGCGGACACGGAGAACGACGAGACCCTCGTCTCCATGTTCCTCGACGAGGGTCGCCTCGCGGCGCGACTCAGCCACCCCAACGTCGTCGTGACCTACGACGTGGGCCAGGAGAACGGCGAGCTCTTCATCGCCATGGAGTACCTCGAGGGACAGTCCCTCCGGGCGGTGCTCCGCGAATGCGAGGCGCGACAGCGTATCCTCTCCCACGCGATGACCGCGCGCATCGTCGAAGGCGCGCTGGCCGGCCTGCACTACGCCCACGATCTCAAGGACCTCGACGGCAAACCGATCGACATCGTCCACCGCGACGTGAGCCCCCACAACGTGTTCGTCACCTACGACGGACAAGTGAAGCTCGTCGACTTCGGCATCGCGAAGGCGAAGACGAGCTCGTCGCAGACGGAGAGCGGCACCGTCAAGGGCAAGGTCGGGTACATGTCGCCCGAGCAGGCCGTGGGCTCGCCCATCGACCGCCGCAGCGACGTGTTCTCCGTCGGCATCGTCCTCTGGGAGATGCTCACGGGCCAGCGCCTCTTCGGAGGCGACAACATGGCGAACACGCTCTACCGCCTGCTCACCGAGCCGATCCCGCGGGTGTCGACCGTGATCCCGAGCGTGGATCCGCGCCTCGACGCCATCGTCGCGCGCGCCCTCGAACGCGATCCGTCCGATCGCTACCCGACGGCCCTCGCCATGAGGGACGATCTCACGGCCTATCTCGCGACCTCGGGCCAGATCGTGCGGCGGGACGACGTCGCGCGCGAGATGAACGGCTTCTTCGCCGACAAGCGGCGCGCGGAGCAACTCACCATCCAGGCGTACCTCGCGAAGGTCGCCGCTCGCGCCGGTTCGGGCGATTTTCCCGCCGTGGCGTTCGGCGTGACGCCTTCCGGCAACTTCGACGCGAACGCGCGCACGTCGTCCATGGCGAACGTGGCGATGGGCACGTCCGGGCCCTTCGCGTTCACGGGAACGTCCACGAGCGTGGGCACCGACCCGAGGACGGCCGTCGCCGTCCCCACCGTGATCGCGGACACGCCCCCCGACTCCATCTTCGACACCCGACAGAAGCGCTGGGCCCTCGGGGCCGGCGCCGCCGGGTGCGCGCTCCTCGGCCTCGCACTCATCGTCGCCACGTGGAAACACGCCTCCGCGAAGCCGGCGGTGGCCGATGGCGTCGTCGCCGCGGAAGTCGTCGCTCCGGGCGACGCCCTCGCGTCCACGGGAACGCACGCCGCCCCGACGAAAGCCCGATCCGTGACGGCCGCTTCCGCGCCCACGCCGAAATCACGTGCGCTCGATCCCGCGGCCGCGTCGGACGACGACGATCCTCTCGCGCACCTCGGCGACCCCGAACCGCCGCCGCCGAAGGCCGTGGCCGAGCCCGTCGTCGAAGCGACGCCGCCTCCCGTGGCGCTCGCACCGGTCGCAGAGGTCGCGCCGACGACGCCCGCACCGAAGGCGCGCGAGCTACCCGCCGCCCCGCCGCCTCCGAAGCACGCCGTCGCGCGCACGTCGCCGAAGGCCGAAGCACCCAAGATCGCGAAAGCCCCGAAGGCGACGTCGTCGGCGACCGAGTCGAAGGGCACGGGCTTCCTCACGGTGGATTCCTACCCGTGGTCGAAGGTGACGACCGCCGGTCGTGTCCTCGGCAACACGCCCCTCGTCCGCGTGCCCCTTCCGCCGGGCACCTACGCCATCCGCCTCGACAACCCCGAACGGGGAACGAAGACGCTCCTCGTGACCATCGCGAAGGACGAAGCGGTGACGAAGAAGGTCACGTTCTGAAAGCCCTCGTCGGACGGGGTCGCTGTCGCGTCCTCGGCGTCACCCCGACGTGACACCGGGGTGATCTTGCCTACATCCACCCCGATTGACCGACCCACCAGGGTCGGCCGCGGACGACGGTGGAAATCGGGTCCGGGCATCGCCTCGACGCCGGCGGGATTCACGAGGACTTTTCCACCCTTGTCGACCGTGACGCCGGTACCCGCGCCCCGGCGATGTCCCACGGTACGGACCATGCTCTCCCCCTCGACGAGCCATGACGTCGCCCCTTCCTCCGCACCCCACCGTCCGCCTCGCGCCGCTCCTCGCGATGGGTCTGGCGGCGGTCGCCTTTGGTTCGGCGGTCGCGTGTTCGGTTCCCGCCCCCGTGCGGCAGGACCTCATCCAGGAGGACACCGCGGACGACGAGGAAGAGGATCCGCCGGTCGTCAAGAAGACGAAGAAGGCCGACGCGGCGGTCCTCGCCCAGGAGCCCGTCGACGACGGCGGCGCGTGCTCGCTCTCGCGCGAAGGACTGGGCTTCCGTCAGGGCACCGCGTGCGAGACGTGCATGCAGGAGAACTGCTGCGCGGAGACCGTGGCTTGCTTCAAGGACAACAAGGACTGCTCCGACCTCAACACGTGCGTGACGAAGTGCGGCCCCGTCGATCGCGACGCCGCCGTCATCCCCGAAGGGGGCGTGAAGGACGGCGGGTTCACGACGGGCAACGCCTGCGTCGACGCCTGCTACAAGGACCACCCCCCGAGCGTCGACGCGCAGCGAGCGTTCGGCGGCTGCTACGAGACCAAGTGCAAGGTCGAGTGCAAGGCGACCCGCGAGAACGCCTCCCGACCTGCTGCGCCCCATGAATACGGAAGTATTCATCGCTCGCCCTCCCTAGCTGAAGGGCGCTCGCGACGGTCGTGAGATGCGTTCGTGCGCTCTGCTGAGCGCGGATCAGCGGAGGTTCTTCTTGCAGCCGACGAGGACGTCCATCGCGGCGCCGAGATCCGCCTTGATGGCGTCGCACGTGGTGGGGCACGCGATGATCTTGCTCGGAGCGAGCGAAGAGCCCGGTTCGTTGTCGTAGTACCAACCGCCCTGGGTCGTGCAGCCCGAGACGCCGCGGACGCGACCGAGATCCACCGACGCGCCCGAGGACGGGGTGAAGCGGACGTTGATCTCGTCGTAGGACGGCGTACCGAGGCCGGACTGCGCGGAGGGGATCTGGTACTCGCACGAGAGCGCCGTGTTGCGGATGGCGTTGAGCACGTTGCCGAGCTCCTTCGCGACGTCCTGTCCGGTCGTCACCATGAACGCCTTGTTCGTGCCGCCTTCACGGGCGATCTTGTCGAGGTTGGCGGACGCTTCGGTCGACTCGGCCGGAGCGAACACACCGACGACGTACGTGGAGATCGCGGGCGCCTGGGCGCGCGCGTCGGTGGCGACGGAGGCGACGGAATTGATGTTCGTCGGCTCGCACTTGGTCGGCAGTCCGTCGGTGACGAGGACGGTCGCGACGGTGTGGTTCGGCATCACGGTCGCGCGGGCCTTCGACTGGCGGAGCGCACCGGAGAGCGCCGCCGCGGTGGGCGTCCAACCTTCGGGGGCGCGGTTGTCGATGGCCGAGAGGATCGCCGGGCGCACGCCGGGGAGCGTGTCGAAGGTGACGGCGGCGTTCGAGTAGTCGTCCGCGTTGCAGGACTCGGAGTCGGCGCACTTCGCCGACGCCATGCGCGTGCAGGTGCCGCCGCCGTTGGGGCACACGTTCGAGTACTGCGAGAAGCAGAGCATCGTCGTGGAGTTCGAACAGGTGCCGAGCTCCGCGCACTGGCCCATGCCCGCGCAATCGGAGTTGGTCGTGCAGTAGGTGAGCGTCGGCGCGTTGGTGCACGCCCGATTGCCACACGCACCGCCGCCGCATTGCGCGGAACTCGTGCACGTCGGCGAGATGCCCGCGCGGTCCTTCGGGAAGAACTGCAGCGCGACGCCCATGCCGGACGACGCCGGGTCCCCGAGGAAGGACTGGAGCGCGTTCCGCACCGAGGCCCACTTCGTGGCGCCGGTGGACGTCGTCTCGTTCATGGAGCCCGAGGAGTCGAGCATGAGGAAGATGTCGAGCGGAAGCTGCTTGGCGCGTTGGACCGACGCGGCGCACGCGCCGTCGGGGAGCGACCCGGCGTCGAGGCTCTCCTGGCCGTTGGGACGGCCCGCCGTACCCGGCGTGATGTCCTCGCCGAAGGGCACGGGAGCGGCGGGCGCGGGCTTGGCGCCGGCGTCGGCACCCGGGTCGACGGCGGGCTTCGCGTCGATGACGGGATCCACGAACACGCTCGCGGGCTCGGTGGTGGTGGTGCACGCGGCTGCGGCTCCGACGACGACGAGGCTCATGGCCATGCCGAAGCGACCGAAGTGTCCGAAACGGGGAGCAGCAGAGCGAACCATGGGAACCCCTTGGGCGCCGGAGCGCGGTACGTGGGATCGAATCGGCGCCCGCGAAGGTCGCGGGGGCCGAGGCCCGGGCCGAGCGAAGAACAGGGGCCGGGATGGCACACTGTCTAGCAGGTAGGTCGATGTGCGCCAGGCACCTTCAGTCACTTTTCCCGGCGATGCGAAGGCCCTGGGTCGGAAATCGCCCAGGCCTCGGTGCGCGCCCTCGTCGGCGCTCGCGTTTCGTTCGTGTTTGGCGGTGCAGGGGGTGCTTCCGGCGGTAAATTCCAGGAAGGCGTTTTCCGCTGCTTTTCTGCCGGGGTGTCCTTTGCTTCTTCGACCGCTTCGTCCCCTCCTCCACCTCCTTCTCGTGGTCGTCGCCGCGCCCGTCGGCGGCCCCCTCGGATGCAAGGCGACCGCGAATCCGGACGGCCTGCCGGACGGAGGAGGAGGCACGGACGGCGGCGCGGGCCGGGGCGTCGTGGACACGCCACCGGAGCGGAAGACGGAGGACGGACCTTCGGCGAAGGCGCCCGTCGTCACGTCCGTCACGCCGGCGTTCGTGGTCGTGAGGACGCCTCCTCCAGTCATCACCGTCACGGGCAAGGACTTCGTCCGGCGTTCGTTCGTGGAACTCGACTTCGTGCCCCTCGTCACGTTCTTCGTTTCCGAAACCGAACTCCGTGCGCAGGTCCCCGCCGAAGCCATGGACGCCGTGGGTGCGCGCCGACTCACCGTCACCACGACCCCGCCGGGCGGCGGCACGAGCGCGTTCACGGGCTTCACGGTCGGCAACGCGACGCCGACGATCACGGGAATGACTCCGAACGCGGTCGTCGCGAACGCCGGCGAGACCACCGTCATGATCGAAGGCTCGGGGTTCGGTGCGACCACGAAGGTGAGGTTCGGCACCTCCGAACTTCCGGCGTTCCTCATGTCGTCGACGAGCGTGCGCCTGACCGTCCCCGCTTCGGCGCTCACCGCCGCGGGGAGCGTTCCGGTCGTCGTCGTGAACGACGCGCCGGGCGGCGGTGCGTCGACGCCGCTCTCCTTCACGGTGGCGAACCCGACCGTCACCATCACGTCCCTCGCACCGTCATCCGCGGTCGTCGGTGGGGCGGCCACGTCGGTGACGGTGAACGGGACGGGATTCGTGGGCGCGTCCTCCGCGACGTTCAACGGAACGTCCGTGACGACGCGTTTCGTCGACGCGACGACGTTGAGCGTCGACGTCCCCGTGACGGCGCTCGCCACGATCGGCAACTTCCCGATCGTCGTGACCAACCCCGCGCCGGGCGGTGGCGTGAGTCTCCCGAAGACCTTCGTCGTCGGCAACCCCGCGCCCGTCGTCACCGGATTCACGCCGGGAGGTCTCGACGTCGGGTCCGACGCCACACCCGTCCTGGTCCGAGGAACGGGGTTCGTCGCGGCGTCGACCGCGTTCGTGGACGGTCTGCCCGCCGCCACGGTCTTCCGCGACGCGCAGAACCTCGACGTCACCCTTCCCGCTTCGGCCCTCGCGCGCGTGCGCGGCCTGCCCGTCCGCGTCGTGAATCCCGCGCCGGGCGGCGGGTCGTCCGCGGCCGCGACGTTCGACGTGCGGAGCACGCGTCCCGTGCTCACCGACGTGTCGCCCGACACGCTCGAGGCCACGGGGGATCCCGCGAAAGTCACGCTCCGAGGTTCGGGGTTCGTGCGCGAATCCACGGTGCTCCTCGACGACTCCACCGCCACCTTCGAGTTCGTCAGCGACACGCAGTTGCGCGTCGACGTCCCCAGCTTCGTCACGCAGGGTCCCGGTTCGGTGTCGGTGCGCGTGGCGAATCCCGGCGGACTCGTCTCGGACACGTCCACGTTGACGATCCGTGCCGCCGGCGGGACGTCCTGCGACGGCACCGGCGTCGACGCGGTCCTCGACGTCGTCGGCGCGTCGCAGCGTGTGTCGCTCGACTACGGCTACGGTCCCGCGCGTCGGTTCTACTATTCGCCGAGCGAGAGCGCCTACCACACGTGTCCCGTGTCCGACCTCAGCTCGACCCAGACGCCGTTCGCGGGCACCGTGGTGCAGAATGCGACGAACGAATTCGTCTACCTCGAGGCGTCGGCCAACTGCGGTGCATCGGACGACGCGTACCTCGCCATCTACGAGACCACGAGCACGATCCCGACGTCCGACGCGGCCCGGAAGGCGTGCACGGGCTACGTGTCGAACGGCCGGCTCGGAGGTGGGTCGCGCGAGAGTCCGAATTCGGGCGGCTCGTCGGCGTGTCCGGGTCTGACCAAGGCGAACGGAGGCGGCGTCCTCCTCTTCCCGTGCGAGAAGGCCGTGGTCGTCACCCAACCTTTCCGCGCGGACGGAACGGGGCGTCCGACGTCCATCGACGTCCGCGTGGTGGAGTGACCGCCTTGGACGCCGCCCGACTGGTCCCTTCGTGGGACCGCGCGACGCGTGCCCTCGGACCGTGGCTCTTCGGGCACAACACGGTGTGGTGCCGTGGCGGCCTCGGCCTGTGGGACGAGACGCGTCGCGCGCCGGACGTCACGACGCTCGCTTCCGTCCGGAAGCTCGGGCCCGGTCTCCTCCGCTTTCCCGGAGGCACACGCGCGATGCGGTACCACTTCGCGGAGACCGTGGGTCCGGTCGGTGCGCGTGTCGCGCAATGCGATCCGTTCCGCGGGGAACGGGACGCGACCACCTACGGACCGGACGAGTTCTTCGCCGTCGCGGGCTCTCTCGGGGCCGCGCCGTGCCTCGTGACGCCGTGGGTCGACGGATCCGCGGAGGAATCGGCGGCCATGGTGGCCTACGCGAACTTTCCCCTCGGAGGATCGCGGGGCGACGTCCCGCTCGGGACGGACGTCCATGGTCGGGACTTCCGGACCGCGCGCCATTGGGCGCGGCTCCGGGCGGAACACGGGCACCCCGACCCCTACGGCGTCCCTCTCGTGGAGATCGGGAACGAGCCGTACCTCGGGATGCCGGTGGGGCCGTCCACGTCGTGCGGTCGGCCGTCCCAGTTCGTGCAGTCGGAGCGGTGGATCCGGGGCGTCCGCGTGCCGACGACGGCCCGCGACTACGCGGCGGAAGTGGTGCGCACCTCGGAGCTGCTCCGCGCCGTCGATCCCGACCTCCGCATCGGCGTCGCCACCCATTCTCCCCTCCTCGGCACGGGCGACGAGGGCGCGATCGGGGCCGCGGACCGTGAACTCGGGACCGACGATCCTTGGAACGCGCGCCTCGTCTCGGACGCCGGTGGCCGTTTCGACTTCTTCGCCGTCCACCCCTACGACTTCCGGTTCGGTCCGGAACGCCTCGGACTCGCACGCCACGCCGAGGCCATCGCGCGCGGACTCCTCGCACTCGTCCCGGACGGCCCGTGGCGTCCGGACGTCGCCTTCACCGAGTTCGGATTCTTCCTCGGCGGGGACACCTGGGCCAACGCGCTCGTCACCTTCGACATGATCCGCACGTCCGCCAATCTCGGTGCGCTCGCGTGCGTCCGCCACATCCTCGTGGAGGACGACGAAGGAGGCCCGTTCGCGAACGCCGCCGCGATCCTCGGTCCGACGAAGCGCACGACGCCGGCCTTCGACGTCCTCGCGCGCCTCGCCGTGGCCAAGGGCGCCGTCCACGTGGACGTCGACGGTGGACCGCTCGCGGCCTTGGCCTGGCGACGCGGAGACCGTCACTTCGGCCTGGCCGTGGGCGATCTGCGCCCGGTCCCGGGTCCCGTGCGCGTGACGGCGAGGATTCCCGCGGGCCGCTACACGCGGACGACGACGACGTTCGCGGCCACCCACCTCGACGCTCCCCACGTGGACGAGACCACCGAGCGACGGGACGACGAACCGCTCGATGCGCTCACGTTCGACGTCCCCGCGAACGGACTCGTCCTCGTCACCCTCGAACGTACGGACTGAGCCCGCGAGGGAGCCCCGCCGTCATTCCACGAACCGCGGCCGAGGGAAGTCCATGGGGTCCGCGGGAACCATGCGCGACTTCCACTTCACGATCGCGGCGCCGACCGACGTGCGTGTCCCCGTGAGCACGAAGTCCTGACTCTTCGTGGACCCGAATGCGGTGATGCGCACGACACCTCGGCTGGCACGGGAGCCGTCGCCCGTGCGCGTGAGTTCGATCGCGTACGCCCCGGCGACGGTGGCGGGGAAACCGAGGACCTCGTGACGCCGGGATCGGGGATCGGCGACGCGCACGCCCTTCGCCCGCGACGTCCACGCGATGCGGTTTCCCTGAGGATCCACGACGGTGACGTCGAGATCGGCGTCCCCGTCCCACGACGCGTCGACGACGACGTCCCCCGTCGCGCGTTCGCTCTTCGACGACTCCGCGACGTCGAGGGCGGCCACCTTCCTCGCGACGGATTCGCGCGAGATGCCCGGAGCCGGGTTCACGAGGAGCCCTTCGGCCGCGCGCGCGTGGCCCGTCTTCCGTTCGCAGAGTGCGGCCGCGGCGAGGGCGGTCTCGTCCTTCGGCTTGGCTTCGAGGGCGGCGATGCGCAGCGCACACGCCTCCTTCTCGGCGCCCGCGCGTTCGAACGCGGTCGCGAGGTTCGTCGCGATCGTCGCCACTTCCTGGGGAGGGAGCGTCGGCGACGCCAGGACGCCCGAGAGCACCCGCAGCGCCGCGTCGCGATCGCCACGACGAGCGAGGACGTCCGCGCGCGCGGTGACCGCACCGTCGTCGAGCGGGTCACGACGGGACCACGCCGTGACTGCGTCCTCGAGATCGTCCACGTTCCCGTTCTGCGCGAGGAGCCGCACGAGCTCGACGTGTTTCTTCCGCTCGTCGGGGAACGCGAGGAGCTCGGCGCGCGCCTTGGCGAGCGTCTCGTAGGGGACTCGCGGTCCCGTCTGCGGGACGACGTCGGCCTCGCGGTACCATTCGCGTTTCATCCAGCGCCCTCCGTCGTCGGGCGGCGGGAGACGTCGTTTGGCGACGTCGGGGCGGACGGGGTTCGGAGCGCGCCGTGACCGGTCGGGTTCGGGCGCGAAAGGGTCGAACGCCTCGTCGCGCCTCCCACGGGAAGGTTCGTCGGCGGCGGACGCGGCCTTCGGCGCGGGCATGGCGGGGCGGACGGGCGGAGGTGGCATCGCGGAGCTTCCGGCGCCGTGCCCGAGGTCGAAGACCTCGCCGGTGGCACGCTTGTCCGCCGTGGCCGTGTCCCCCTCCGCGAGGAAGCCGGCGCGCAGGGGGTCCGAGAGTCCTCCGAGCGTCCCGGTCGCCCCGGTGTCGTCCTTCGGCGCCTGCGTCGGGACCTCGGCCGCTTCCGAGTCCGATTCCCCGGTCCAACCGGACGCCGTGCGCTTCCGATCGATGCCGAAGGCCTGGAACATGGCTTCGCTCTCGAGCACGAGGAGCGAGGTGAACTTCGAAGGCACCGCGAATCGTGACGAGAGCTCCACGAGCTCCTTCTTCGACTCGTCTCCCGCGACCCGCTGCCGATCCGCGATGCGCCCGGCGGCGAAGAGACGCGGGACGAACGCGTTTCCTTCGGCGTCGCTCGGTCGGACGTCGATCGGATACCGGGCCTCGAACGCTTCGCCTCCGACCTTGCCTCGGAGGACGACGTCGCCCACTACCCGCTCGCCCCGGACGCGCGCGACGACGAGGCTCTCCGAACCGGCGCGGATCGGGGAGAGGACGGCGGGGGCGACGTCGACGAGGGCGTCGGGCAACGTGACCTCCACGTCCCGGAGTGCACCGCCGTAGCTCGCTCCCAGGACCTCCCACGCGACGGCGTCGACGGACTCCCCCGGCACGTAGGGGACGACGACGCCTCCCCCACCCGTCGCGACCTCCGAGAGGAAATCGACGTCGGCATCGGCGCCGATGGGGACGACGTTCACGCGTGCCTTCCCGTTCGGCATGGCGGCGGCCACGTTCGCGGTCACCCGATCGGCGCGACGGTATCCGGCGCCGGCGCTCCCCGTGGAAAGCACGGTGACGCGGAGCTCGTGCGCCTCCTCGCGCCCACTCACCGCGCCCGCGGTCCGGACGGCTCCCACGAGATCGGACGCACCGTCCGGTTCGATGGAGGAGAGGAACGCCTCGACGTCGTGCGCGGCCGCGGCGCCACCGTAGAGGAAGTCGCCGCGCAGCTTCTTGCACGCGAGATCGCACGCGAGCACGGCCACGCGATCCCGTCGATCGAGTTCGGAAACGATCTTCACGGCGAGCCGACGCGCGCGCTGGAATCGTTCGCCGTACATGCCGCGCCCCGCGTCGAGGACGAGCACGTGGTCGCGGGCGGCGACGTCCTGCCACTTCGGGAGTTTGGGACGGAGGGCGATGGCGGCGAAGGCGTCCCCCTTCGCGTCGCGGTACGCCCACGCGGACACGTCGCTCTTGCGGTCTCCGGAGGGGAAGGACACCGTGAGCGGCCCCGACGGCGTGAACCGCGAGAACGACTTCTCGAAGCGCTGGGCTCCGGTCGGAGACACGGAAGCCTCGCCGACGTCGTATCCGCCCAGACGGGCCTTGCCCGAGGTCTCCACGCCGAGGACCTGCACGTCCACACGCACGTCGTCGACGGTGAGCTCGCTCGCCACGGATTCGGGGAACGGGTACACGTACCGACGCTGCCCCGCGACGAGGTCGAGCGTCTGCGTGTAGGCGAGCACGAGTCGCCGCGATCCGCGCTTCGGGATCGGGAAGATCTTGAGCTCGAAGCGACCTCCGCGCTGCCACTCGAGCAGCGCGGGGTCACGCCAGGGTCCGGGAACCCAGAAGATCTCCTCCTTGGGCTTCGGTGCCTTCGGCGCCGCGTTCTGGATCACGCCGCGCCAGATCGCGGCTGCCTTCGCCTTGTCGACGAAAGAACCTTCCACGAGCTTGCCATCGACCTCGAGGGCGAGCCGTTCGATCTCCGCACCGGCCGGTAGCGGAAACCTCCAGAGCCCCTCCAGTTCGTCGTCGGTGTCGTTGGCGAACACCTCTTCGACTTCGGTGCGCGCGACGTTGCCGACGATGCGCACCTTCAGGTCGTGACGCGCGAGGCGGACCGCGTGGTCCTTCTCGTCCTTGCGTCCCGGCTTCTTCGCACGGAGTTCACCGACACCGGAGAGGGAGCCGTCCCCGTCCTTCGTCGCGCGGTCCGCGATGGCGGGACCGAGACCTTCGACGAAGGACGCCCGACGCGCGAGATCGAGAGCAGGAACCACCTCGACCCGGTCGTCCGGGAAGACGGTGGCTTCGTGTCCCGCGAAAAGGTCGACGTCGCGACCGGTGGGGTCCTTCAGGACCGCCTCTCCCCGTGCGACGTCCACCTCGAGACGACGGTCGAAGGACGTGAGGACCACCCTCCCGCCCTTCTGGGTCACGGTTCCGCGTGGCGTCTTCACGGTGAACGGCGAGGTGGCCGATTCCTTCGACTCCCCCACCTCGACGGAGAGCGCCCCGGAGGCCAGCTCGACGTGGAGAGGATCGTCGCCCAGGACGACTTCCGTTCCGCGGTCGAGGACCAGGGACACGCCGCGCGCGAGATCGATCTTGGCGCGGGTCTTCTCGTCGGTCCGGAGCTTCTGTCCCTTCGCGACCTTCTTGCCGACCTCGAGGTCCATGCGGGAACCGGTGCCCGAGACGTGCACGACCGCGACCGTGCCCAGGGAGCCGTCGTCGGACGACGTCGAACCTTTCGACGCGCTCGTCTTGCAGGCCGTCGCCGACCCGAGGAGGGCCGCGAAGGCGGTGACGAGGAGCGAGCCCCGGACGGCCCGGACGGACGGCGCACGAAGTCCCATGGATTCGACTACGGACCGGGTCCGGAAAAGTTCTCGCATGGCATCCCCCAGCACGAGGGTACCGAAAGCGTGCCGGATCCGTCGCACATCCGACGACGTCCCCGCCTCCGCTCGCAAGGGACGGGCGCGAGGTCTACTCTCGCGAATTCCGGGACGCGCGTGGACCTTTCACCCCAAGACGACTCGCTTCGGCGGCTTGCCGGCCGTCTCGGAGTCCCCGAATTCGGGCGAACCCACCGCCGACGGACGCGCATCGTCGGCGTGCTCGCCGCGGCATCGATGGCGACGTGGGTCATGGGCGCGCGACACGCGCACGCCGAACCGCCGGCGTCCACGGCCCCAACCGGCGGGACTTCCGCTGCGGACGGGACGGCACTCGTGCCGCCGAAACTCGTCGCGCCCGTGACGCCACCCTACCCGGAGTCCGAACACGAGGACGCACGCGTGCTCCTCCGTGTCACCGTCTCCGCCGAAGGTCGCGTCACCGACGTCGTCGTGCTCGAAGGGCGAGAACCGTTCGCGGGAATCGCGGACCAGGCGGTGCGTGCGGCGCCCTTCGATCCGGCGACACGCGGGACGCGTCGGGTCAGCGCCGTCATCCGACTCGAAGTCCTGTTCCATGCGCCGGAAGTCGTGCCGGTGGAACCCGACGTCGTCCCCGAGCCGCCGAAGGTCACGCCCACGAAGCCCGCGGCCGACACTCCGGAAGACGTCCGCGTCGTCGGCACGAAGCTGCTCGCGCCGACGGCCGTGTCCATCGGCCGTGCGGAAGTGCGCGAGTTGCCCGGAGCGTTCGGCGATCCGTTCCGGGCCATCGACGTGCTCCCCGGCGTGACGCCGATCATCTCCGGCCTGCCCTACTACTACGTGCGCGGCGCCCCGCCCGGGAACGTCGGCTTCTACCTGGACGGCGTGCGCGTCCCGTACCTGTTCCACTTCGGGCTCGGTCCGTCGGTGGTCCATCCGGCGCTGGTCGACAAGGTCGATCTCCATCCCGGGGCGTACCCGGCGTCCTTCGGACGGTTCGCCGGTGCCATCGTGTCCGGCGACACGATCCGCGCGCGCGACGTCGCCCACGGCGAGGCCAACCTCCGTCTCTTCGACGCCGGAGCCCTCGTCGAAGTTCCGTTCGCGGGGGGCCGCGGCGCCGCGCTCGCGGGAGGTCGCTACTCGTACACGGCCGCGCTCTTGTCGCTCGTCTCTCCCGACACGACGGTCTCGTACCAGGACTACCAAGCGCGCGTCTCCTACGACCTGACGCGCAAGGACACGCTCTCGCTCTTCGGCTTCGGCGCCTACGACTTCGCGGCCCAGGTGGAAGACGGCGAGAAGCGGACGCTCTTCGCCTCCGAGTTCCACCGCGCGGACCTTCGACTCGATCACAGGATGGATTCGGGTGGAATGGCGCGTCTGGCCGTCACCTTCGGACTCGACCGCTCGCGCCTCGAGGGGGCCCGCTTCGCGTCCGATCTCATGCTCGCGGCGCGCGGCAGCGTGGACACTCCCCTCTCGAAGCGCGTGCGCCTGCGTGCCGGATTCGACACGACGTTCGACGTCGTCCGAGCCGATCCTTCGGAGAAGTACAGCGCCGACGACGCGCAGATCGCGGCCGAGCTTTCCGTCTTCTCGCCCCGCCTCGACACGTTCCTCGGCGCGTGGGTCGACGCCGTGCTCCGCGTCACGCCGCGCCTCGAAGTGACACCCGGCCTCCGCTTCGACGTGTTCACGTCGAAGGACGCGAGCGCCGTCGCCGTGGATCCGCGCATCGCCGCACGCCTCTCCGTGACGGACAGGTTCCGGCTCGTCCACGCGTTCGGACTCGCCCACCAGACACCCGCGTTCATCGCTCCCATCCCGGGGTTCTCCATCGTGGGCATTCCCGGAGGTCTCCAACGCTCCGTCCAGACGAGCGCGGGTGTGGAAACGGATCTGCCCTGGGAGGTGGCCGGAACGATGTCCGTGTTCCACAATGCGTTCTACGCCATGAGCGACGCACTCGGCGCGACCCGGTCGGCGAACGTGGACGGCTTCGAGGACTTCCTCCGCCGGAGTCGGGGCGACGCGTTCGGCGTCGAGACGTCCTTCCGCAGAAAGCTCACGCGACGGGTCGGAGGCCTCCTCACGTACACGCTCTCGCGATCGAACCGCGCGACGAATCGTCGGAACGGCCCGTCCGCCTTCGATCGGACGCACGTGCTCAACGCCGCGGTCACCTTCGACATCGGCAAGGGATTCCGCGCGGGGAGCCGCTTCGTGCTCTACACGGGCATCCCTGTGCGCCAGGTCGCCGAGGGGACGACGGTGGTGGGACTTCCCGAACGTACGCCGGTCTTCCCACGACTGGATCTCCGCGTCGAGAAGCGATGGACCTTCCAGAAGGAGCGCTTCATCTCCGTCGTCCTCGAGGGTCAGAACGTCACGCTGACGAAGGAGATCCTCGACTATTCGTGCGAGGACGGCGTGTGCAAACCCAACGCCTTCGGCCCCGTGAGCATCGGAAGTCTGGGGGTCGAAGGTGGATTCTGATCGGACACCGAGACGGGGACGCTCGCCTCGTGCGCGTGCGTTCACCGCCGCGGTCGCGGGTGTGGGCGGCGCCGTCGTCGCCGCGTGCGTTCCCCCGGACGACGCCGGCCCACGCTACGGATCCTTCGCGTTCGACTTCGTCCCGAGCGACGCGACCCGCTCCGGATTCACGACCGACGACGGGTGGTCGATCGCGTTCACGCGGACGGTGGTCGTTCCCCCGTCGATGTCGGTCCGTCGCTACCGCGAGGGCGCGACGACGTCCGACGACGTGACTCCCACGGAGCCGACGCTCGAACAATCGGAGTCGTGCCGCGACACGGGACACTCGACGGACGGACTCCGCTTCTTCGTCGGCACGGTGGACCCACGCGTCGGGTGGACGGAGACGTGGAACCGCCTCGAGGCGGACTCTTGCGATCGCTTCTTCACGCTCTCCACCGGGTTCGCGTTCGTTCCGGTCGACGAGTTCACGCGACCCGGCCCCGGCACGACGGAGACCGACATCGCGGACCTCGGACGCCTCGACGCGGGCATCGGAATCCTCGAGGGAACCGCGACGAAGGAAGCGACGACGAAGCGGTTCGTGTTCACGTTCACGTTGTCGACGACGAGCACCGGCTACAACCGGAGCGTGGAGCCGACGCGGTGCCAGATCGCGGGTGCGGACGCTCCGGTCGTGCCCGGGGAGCGGGTCCGTTACCGGTACGCGTTCCGTGGCGAGGCCGTGTTCCGTGATTCGCTCCGCGCCGCGGGCGCGCTCCGTTTCGATCCGATGGCGGAAGCGGACGATCGAGGGGACCACGACGGGATCGTGACGTCGTCGGAGCTCGCGAAGACCACGATCGCCTCCCTCTGCGCCACGGGTGGCTACCGCGACCTCTACGAAGGTCCGGACGGCGGCGACGTCCCGCGTTCGAATTTGGAACACCATGTATCCGCGGCGTACGCCTCCGTGTGGCGCCTCGAGTCCCACCCGTGCGTGAAGGTCCCTGCGCGGCTCCGGAGCGGACCGAACGTGGAGGCCGTCCCGGACGAGCCCCGAACACCGGTCTGTGGGCCTTGAATTCGAGGGTGTTTGGCGGGGACGCCGAAGCATGCCTTCGACTAGGGTGCCGGCGACCATGCGCGTCCCGAAGGCCCCGTCCTGCCATGCTCCTACCCCGCCCTTCCGGCGCCGGACGTCGGGGCCATGGTACGGCGCGGTCCTTGCGACCTCGGTCACCGCGATGCCCCTCCCACTCTTCGCGCAAACGGCGGACGTTCCGTCCTTCACCGCGCCCCTCCCGAACGCCCCCGTCGTCGAGGATCGGATGCTCGCGGCGATTCCGGCGGCACCGCAGGAGCTCGCGTCCTGGAAGTCGGCGCTCGATCTCGTCCGATCGCGTTCCACGGATCTCGGGACGGTGTACGCGCAGGTCCGGGCCGCGGAGGCGCAGGCGCGCACCGCCCTCGCCGCCGTCCTTCCCACGATCAACGCCAGCGCGACGGTTCCCCACCACTTCATCACCCGCGAGACGGGAACGGTCATCGGCACCGGCGGAGGCGCCGGGTCGAGCGTCCGACCGATCACGACGCCGCAGAGCGACTACCTCTCGTTCAACGCGCAGCTCCAGCAATCGGTCATCAACGTGCAGGCGTGGCAGAACATCTCGCTCCAGAAGGACAACGTCGCCGCCGCCAAGCTCTCCGCCGAGGACACCCAACGCGTGATCGCGCTCTCCGTCGCCACCGCCATGGTGGGCGTCGTGGCCGCGGAGCGCGTCGCCGAAGTGAACCGCATCGGCCTCCGGACCGCTCTCGAGCGCCGCGAGCTCACCGCACGCAAACGCGCACTCGGCGTCGGAACCGGCCTCGATCTCGTCCGCGCCGACCAGGACGTCGCCCAGGCCCGGGCGACCATCGTGACGGCCAACGAAGCGCTCCGCAAATCCCGGGAGGCCCTCGGCCTCGCCGTCGGAATCCCCTCCGCCGTGGGCGTCACGCGATCGCTCAAGCTCGACGACGTGTTCGACGGCGCGTCCCGTTCGTGCCCCCACGTCGACACGCTGGAGGGTCGCCCCGACGTCATGGCGTCCAAGAAGAAGGCCGAGGTCGCGGAGCGCACCATCCGCAACGTCCAGCTCTCCTTCCTCCCGACGCTCTCGGCGTCGAGTTCGTTCCAGACCACCACGGCGGACACGGGCGCGGCCCTTCCTTCCACGTGGAGCGTCTCGGCGACCCTGAGCATCCCCATCTGGGACGGCGGCGCGAAGTACGGGACGTTGCGCAATGCCCGCGCCGCCCGGGACGTCTCGGGGTTCCAGCTCGAGGCCCTCCGGCGGTCCGTCACCGTGCAACTCGCCCAGGCGAACCGGAACGTGGACGTGGCCGTGGAAGCGTTGGGCGTCGCGAAGGAATCGCGGGACCTGGCTTCCCAGGTCG
Organism: Polyangiaceae bacterium; assembly: GCA_046351475.1. Classification (GTDB taxonomy): domain Bacteria; phylum Myxococcota_A; class Polyangia; order Polyangiales; family Polyangiaceae; genus JAXLYL01. The sequence continues at coordinate 115,897 of JAXLYL010000004.1, read as the reverse complement.
ATCAGCTCACGCAAACCCAATACCGGGCCGGGCAAGGCACGAGCCTCGAACTGGTCGTTGCCGCCGCCGCGCTCCGTCAAGCCGAGATCACCCTCGCGCTCCGGGAATTCGACGTCGTCACCGCCCGCTTGCAATCGTTGTTCGCCCTCGCCCGTTGCTCAGGAACTCCATGAAGAAGATCGCGCTCTGGATCCTCGTCGTCTCCGCGTGCGCCGGCATCGGCGTGTTCGCGTGGCACTGGAGGGAGACGCACGCGGAACCGCCCTTCACGTGGAAGACCGCGACCCTCGAGAAACACGCGATCAAGGCGAAAGTCACGGCGAGCGGCACGCTCCAAGCCACGGTCACGGTGCAGGTCGGCGCCCAGGTGAGCGGGCGCATCCAGTCCATCAACGTCGACTTCAACTCGACGGTGAAGAAGGGGCAGCTCATCGCCAAGCTCGATCCGCAGCTCCTCCAAGCCGCCGTCGAGCAGTCGAACGCGAACTTCCTTTCCGCCAAGGCGAACATGACGAAAGCGAAGGCGCAGGAGAAGGACGCCGAGCTCGTCCTCGCCCGCACGAAGCAGCTCGCCGAACAGTCCCTCGCGTCCGCCGCCGATCTCCAGACGGCGACGACGGCCTTGTCCGTCGCTTCCGCGTCCACCGAGGTCGCCAAGGCGTCCCTCTCGCAGGCGACGGCGTCGCTCCACCAGGCCCAGGTCAACCTCTCCTATTCCGACATCTTCTCGCCCATCGACGGCACCGTCATCTCGCGTGCCGTCGACGTCGGACAGACCGTCGCGTCGTCGCTCCAGGCGCCCGTGCTCTTCACGATCGCGGAGGACCTCCGCAAGATGCAGGTGCACACGAGCGTCGCCGAGGGCGACGTCGGACGGTTGATCGCGGGAATGGACGCGTCCTTCACGGTCGACGCGTTCCCGGGACAGACGTTCAAGGGCAAGGTCTTCCAGATCCGGAACGCCGCGCAGACGGTGCAGAACGTCGTCACCTACGACGCGGTCATCGACGTCGACAACTCGGACCTCAAGCTCCGTCCCGGCATGACCGCCTCCGTCACCGTGACCTACGCGGAGCGAGACGACGTCCTCTCCGTGCCGAACGCGGCGCTCCGTTTCAGGATGCCCACGGAGGCGATCACGGCGTTCGGTCTGCCTTCGGCGTCGCCTTCGAATCCGCGGGGTGCACCGACCGACGGCACGCCCCGCCCCGACGGGACGCAACGCCATCCCGGGAGGATGGCGGCGATGGCCGACGGCGGTGCGCCGATGCGCGCCGACACCGGCGACGCGGGCACGGACAAGCCCGTCATGTCGAAGGAGGCCTTCCGGGAATCCGTCACGCGCCGCACGATCTACGTCCTCCGGAACGGAAAGCCGGAAGCCGTCCAGGTGACGAGCGGTCTCTCCGACGGCACCGTCTCCGAACTTCTCCGGAGCGAGCTCGCGGTCGGCGATCAGGTCGTCGTCGACGTGTCCATGCCCGGCAAGCCCAGTTCGGCGGGGGGTGCCCCGTCCGGCGGGGCACCACGCATGGGCCGCATGTTCTGATCATGACGACCTCCGATCTCATCACGCTGACCGACGTCCACAAGGTCTACAAGACGGGGGACGTGGAGGTGCACGCGCTCCGGGGCGTCACGTTGACGATCGAGACAGGTGAGTTCGTCGCCATCATGGGGTCGTCGGGGTCCGGCAAGTCGACGCTCATGAACATCCTCGGGTGCCTCGATCGGCCGTCGAAGGGGTCCTACCTCCTCTCGGGCCGGGAGGTGGCCAAGATGGATCGGAACGCCCTCGCCGAGACGCGGAACGAGATCCTGGGTTTCGTGTTCCAGAACTTCAACCTGCTCGCGCGAACGTCGGCCCTGGAGAACGTGGAGCTCCCGCTCGTCTACCGGGGTGTCGGGCGGAAGGAGCGCCAGGAGCGCGCCCACGCCGCCCTCGCGAAGGTCGGTCTCGGCGGTCGCACCGATCACACGCCGGCGCAGCTCTCCGGCGGGCAGCAGCAACGCGTGGCCATCGCCCGTGCGCTCGTCGGCGAACCACGGGTCATCCTCGCCGACGAACCCACCGGCAACCTCGACACCAAGACGAGCATCGAGGTCATGGCGCTCTTCCAGGAGCTGGGTCGGAGCGGCATCACGGTGGTCCTCGTGACCCACGAGCCCGACATCGCCGAATACGCGACGCGGGTCATCGTCGTGCGCGACGGCCTCGTCCGGAAGGACCAGCGCCAGACGCCGAAGGTCGCCGATCCGTCGAACGTCCCCGTCGAGAACCCCGAAGCCATGGTCGCTCCATGAACGCCCTCGTGACCCTCCGCATCGCGCTCCGCGCCGTGCTCCGCAACAAGATGCGGTCGTTCCTCACGACCCTCGGCATCATCATCGGCGTGGCCGCCGTCATCGCGATGATGGCCATCGGGGCGGGAGCGAAGGCGCAGGTCGAGGCCGCGTTCGCCGCCATGGGCACGAACCTCCTCATCGTACTTCCGGGCTCGACGACCGCCGGCGGTTCGTTCGGCGGCTACGGCAGCATGCCGACGTTGACCTGGGAAGACCTCGCGGCCATCAAGAACGAGGTCGGCACGGTGCGCGCCGCGGCGCCGTCCCTCCGTTCGAACCAGTCCATCGTCAGCGACCAGATGAACTGGACCACGGGCGTCACCGGCACGACGCCCGAATACTTCGACATCCGCGCGTGGCCGATGGAGGCGGGGAGCGTGTTCACCCAAGCCGACGTCGATGCCGGCGCCAAGGTGATCATCCTCGGTCAGACGGTCGTGGCCAAGCTCTTCGGTCCGTCGACGAATCCCGTGGGCCAGACCGTGCGCGTGGGGTCCGCGCATTCCGTCGTCGCCATGGCCGCCAAGAAGGGACAGTCCGCCATGGGGCAGGACTACGACGACGCGGCGTTCATCCCCTCCACCACCTTCGCGCACCGCATCCAGGTGGCCTCGGCAAGTACCTCACCGGTCAGATGTACGTGCAAGCCACCGAGCGCCGATTCCACGCAGCGTGCCCTCGACGACATCCGTGCGCTCCTCCGTGACCGCCACCGACTCGCCGCGTCCGCGGACGACGACTTCTCGATCCGGAACCTCGCCGAGGTGGCCGGGGCGCAGCAGCAAGGCACCGAGACCATGACGACGCTCCTCGCGAGCGTCGCGGCGGTTTCTCTCGTCGTCGGCGGTATCGGCATCATGAACATCATGCTCGTGAGCGTCACCGAGCGGACGCGCGAGATCGGCGTGCGCATGGCCATCGGTGCGAAGCCGATGAGCATCCGTCTCCAGTTCCTCATCGAGGCCCTCGTGCTCTCGCTCGCGGGAGGGATCCTGGGCGTGGGGATCGGGCTCGGCGTCGCGTTCTGGCTCGCGGCCCGTTTCAAGTGGCCGACGGCCGTGCAGATGGACGTGATCGGTATCTCCGTCGGGTTCAGCGCTTTCGTGGGGATCGTGTTCGGTCTCTACCCGGCGCAGAAGGCGTCGAACCTCGATCCGATCGACGCCCTCCGCTACGAGTGACCGACCCGGGAGGCCTCAGGTCTCGATGGACGACGTGGAGGCGTCTTCGACGCCGAACCACGCCTTCCCACTTCGCGACGACGACCGACGCGAGTGCGTTCCCCGTCACGTTGATGGCGGTTCGCGCCATGTCCGCTGACCTCGTCCACCGCCAGGACGCTGGCCACCCCCGCCTCGCCCGGGAGACCGAAGCCGTCGCAGGTGGCGGCGATGATCACGAGCGTCGCACGGGGAACGCCGGCGACGCCCTTCAGTGAGGACGAAGCTGCCGAGCATGAGGGCTTCTGCGAGAGCGTCATCTCGACGTGGGCCGCCTGGGCGATCGTCATGGACGCGAGCACGAGGTAGAGCGTCGACCCCGTCGAGGTTGAAGGAGTACCCGGCCGGGATGACGAACGCCGCCACGCGGCGGGGACGCCGAACTTCACCACTTCCTCGAGCAACTTCGGGAGCGCGGCCTCGCTCGAAGCCGGTGGAAGACGCCGTGAGCACGGGTTCACGGATGGCGCGGAGGAACGCCACGATCTTCGTGCGCGTCACGAGGAGAACGGGCACGAACACGATCCCGAAGAGGAGGAGCAGCGCCGCGTAGAGACTCCCCACGAGCCGTGCGTAGTCGACGAGGAGCGACCCCACGGCGGGCCATCCCGCGACGGTCACGCCCGCTTCCGTGTGCGCGGACGCCATGTGGCTCACGTTGTAGGCCATGGCACCGAACACGCCGAGGGGCGTGAGGCGCATGACCATGTCCGTGTACTCGAGCATGGTCGCGGCGACGCCGTCGAAGAACACGCGGACGGACCTGCCCGCTTCGCCCGTGCGCGTGAGGGCGATGCCGAACAGCGTGGCGAACACGACGACCGGCAGGATGTCGCCCTCGGCGGCGTGTTTCACGAGGTTCGACGGGAAGGCGTGGAGGACGGTCTCCCAACCGGTCTGCGCCTGCTTCGCCGTGACGGCCGAATGGGCGGCGAGATCGAGGTGGAGGTGTTCCCCGGGACGCGTCAGCTCCGCGACGGCGAGGCCGATGAAGAGCGCGATGGTCGTGACGACCTCGAAGTAGAGGAGCGCCTTGCCGCCCATGCGCCCGACGGCGCGCACGTTCCCCGTCTGCGCGATCCCCGCCACGATGGTCGAGAAGAGGAGCGGGACGATGAGTCCCTTGATGAGCGCGATGAACGCCTTCGAGAAGAAGCGGAAAAGTTCGTAGGCGAACGGGAACCGATCCTGCGGAAAGAAGCCGCCGAGCAGGACCCCGAGGAGGATCCCGTAGAAGATCGTCGCCGTGTTCGAGCGATAAAACGGTACGGGGGACTTGTTCGATTCGGCGCGCGCCACGAGAGTGGCACGTTCCTACCCCAAGCCTCCCGGAAAGCCCATCGCTCCCGGAGCGCCCTGCCCTCCCCGGACCACGCCGTGCCCTTCGTTCCCCTCCAGGTTTCCCCCGACGACTTCGCCGCCGACCCGCGCCTCGCCCCGTTCGCGAACGTGCGGGATCGGGATCTGGCGCGGGACGACGGTGCCTTCGTCGCCGAGGGCGAGGTCGTGCTCCGGGTGCTGGTCGATTCGCCCTACCGGGTCCGCGCGCTCCTGCTCGCCGAGGGCCGGGACGCCACGCTCGCCCCGTTGCTGGGACCTTACTTCGCGAGGAATCCGGACGTTCCCGCCTACGTCGTCCGCCAAGCGGTGATGGATGCGGTCGTGGGCTTCCCGATCCACCGGGGCATCCTCGCGGTCGCCGAGCGCCCCGTGCTCGCCTCCGCGGACGAATGCCTCGCGCGGCACTGCGCCGGTGAGCCCACCCTCGCACTCGGTCTCGTGGGCATCGCGAACCACGACAACGTGGGAGGCATCTTCCGGAACGCGGCGGCCTTCGGTGTCCGCGCGGCGCTCCTCGACGGCGCGACCTGCGACCCGCTCTACCGGAAGGCACTCCGCGTCTCGGTCGGAGGCGTGCTCCGGGTCCCCTACGCGCGTTCGGAGGACGGAGAGGGCGTCGTCCGGGCGTTCGAGTCCCGGGGATTCGAAGTGATTTCCCTCTCGCCTTCGGGTTCCCACGAACTCGAGGATCTCCCTCCCCATCCGCGCCGCGCGTTGCTCCTCGGCGCGGAAGGACCGGGCCTTCCCGAACGGATCCTCGCGACCACCCGCGCCGTGCGGATCCCCATGGCGGACGGATTCGATTCGTTGAACGTCGCGACCACGAGCGGCATCGCGCTCCACGCGCTCCGGTCGCGTCGTCGGGCCGTTCAGTAGCGGTACCGCCAGAGCAGATCGAGGATCGTCGTGCCGCGGTCGCCCGCCGTCGCGACGAGGAAGTAGCGGGGAGCGAACGCCCAGTCGAGCGTGAGGACGACGAGGTCCGGATTCTTCCCGGGGACCGTCGCGCCGACGTTGTAGCCGATTTGCGCGGTCACGTTCTTCACGACGCGGAAGGCCACCTCGGGTCGCGGATTCTGCGAGTCGTTGGTGGCGACACGTGTCTCGATGTCGAGATTGGTCACGTCGCGGAGGGCCCGGTTCAGCCCCTGGGTGGCGAGTCCTCCGCCGAGGGAGATCGCGGTGGTGGTGCTGCTTCCGCCGCCCCTCCCCGAACTCGTCATGCCGCCGTCGGCCGTCCCGAGGAGGAGCAGCGAGAGGATTTCGCCCTGCGAATGCCGCGGTTCGGAGCGCAACGTCAGCTTGCCCGTCTGCGCCGGACCGACGAAGTCCGCGAACACGCGGGCCGAGCCGTCGGGCGCGTCCCAGAACGCGCTCGCGACGACGACGGGGTTCGAAGGGTCGTCGCCGTCGTGGAACGTGATCGTCCCGCGGTCGACCGTGAACCTCCGCCCCTGGACGTCGAGCTGTCCCGACGCGATCGTGATCGCACCCTCGACCTTCACGGCCTCCGCGACGTCGACCCCGAGCTTTCCCGTCAGTTGGGCGCGGAGCTGCGTGCCCTGCTGGATGCGGACGTCCTGACCGAGCTCGACGGTGACGTGGGTACGGAACGGCGTGTCGTCACCGCCGTCGTCGGCGTCCGTTTCGGGGGCCTTCTCGCCGACCACCTTCACGGTCGGATCCTTGTCGAGCGATTGGAGGGTGCGGGCTCCGAGCTCGGCGAGGTCCACCTTCAGCTTCGGAATGCGCACGGTGGTCGCGAGGGACCTCTTTTCGAGCGCGAGCTCGACGCCGATCTCGCCGCTCGCCTCGCCGTAATTCACGCCGTCGAAGCGCAAGGGGATCGGCTTCGATTCGGGGATGCGGAACGCCACGGCGGCCCCCGTGGGGACGATTCCCTGCATCCGCGCGCTCGCCGCGAGGTCGATCTTGCCGCCCCCGAGCTCGGCCGACCCTCCCTCGAGCGTGATGCGCCCTTCGCGGTCGATGGTCGCGCGCCCCTGCACGTGCGAGATCGTCTCGCCCATGATGGGGATCGTGGCGGAGGCGTCGAGGATGGAGACCTCCCCTTCGAACACCTGCTTTCCGCCCTCCAGTGCGACGTTCCCGTGCCCTTCGAGTCGGCCATCCAACCTGGGGAGCACCCCGCGGAGGACGGGGCGCAGGGCACGCAGGCGGAAGCTCTGGAGATCGAAGCTCGCGGTCGAGGGCTTCGTACCGTCGAGGGTCGGGACGAGCGCACGACCCCAGACGAGTCCCGTGGTCGCCTCGGCCTTGGCGAGCCCGCCTTGCGCAGCGACGAACACGTTCGCGCGGGCCGTGTGACCGTCGGTGTCGGCCTTCACCTCCGCGCGTTCGAAACGGACGCCGCTGACCACGAGGTTCGGCGCATCCACCTTCACCTCCGCGCGCGCGTCCGAGTGGAGACCTCGCACGACCACGTCGAGATCGACCGCACCCGCGAGGTCCCGGGGACGACGGGCCAATGGTGCGACGTCGAATTTCTTCGCATGGACGTCCACGTCCCCCCGCCACGGGATGTCGTCGAACGGCCGCCCCGCGAGGACGTCCGCGAACGGCAACGCGACGACGGCGCGGGCCTTCAGGTTCCCCGCGTCGGCCTTCGTGGGATTCCGTGCGTCGAGTTCCGCGACGACGACACGCCCGTCGTACGAAGCGTGCAGTCCCGCGTCGACGGACGAATCCGCGCGAGGATGGAGAGCGAGCCGACGCATGCCGACCGTCGCGTCGATCTCGGGATCGACGACCGACCCGCGCGCGGACACGTCGACCGAAAGATCGCCGGGCAGGCCCCTCGTGCCGAGGAACTCGGGGAAGGTCGCGAGGCGACGCGAAGGGACGTGGACGGCGACCGACATCGGCGCCCGGAGTGCGGCGTCGCGGAATTCCTCGAACGTCGCCTCGTTCGCCTCGAAGATCCCCGGCAGGATCGCGCGCGCGTCGAGCGTGACGAGGGATCCTCCGCGGTCCCACACGTGGGCGTAGGCGCCGGCGTCGCCACGGATGCCGTCCCACGTCGCACCGAGGGTCGCGTCGATTCCCTCGACGTGGAGCTCTCCCGAAGTGAAGGTGAGGCCCGCGCTCCGGACCGCGGCATCGACCGAGGGCGCCGCCTCTCCCCGTGCGCGACGGAGGCCGACGTCGAAATGGAGATCCCCCGCGAGATCGGGGGGCAACGTGGGCACGAGGACTTGGAGCGCCCGGAGGTCGATCTCGCCCGACGTCCGCGCGAATCCGCCGGCCCGCACCCAAGCCCTCGGATCGAGGGGCGACCCGTCCCACCGCAGGCGCCGGATGCGCGTGGTCGCGTGGAGACCCTCGCCCGCGCGCACGTCGACGCTTCCCGTGGCGGCCTCTCCCGAGAAGTCGACGTCGACGTCGACGGCGACCTCGCGTACGAGGGCGGCCGTCACGCGCGACGCGTGGGCGACCACGTGACCGGCGACCGTTCTCCCCCGGACGTCGAGGTCCACGTCCACGGACGCGCGCGCGTCGTCTTCCTGCCGGGGCAGGCGGAAGAAGCGGGATAGATCCGCGAGATCGACGTCGGCGGCGCGGAGAACGACGCGGGCCCCTCCGCGGGATCGCACCGCGGCACCGGTGATCGCGGAGCCGAACGCCCGTCCGGAGAGACCATCGGCCACGAGTCCGCGCTCACCGATCTCCAGGCGCGCCAGGGCGAGCGCCAGTTCGTGGCGGACGCGTCCATGGGCGGGCGCCCGGACGTACGCGTCCGAGACGACGACCGCCGCGCCGGGTCCCGCGCCCGCTCCGACGTCGACCGTGGCGCCGAACGTCGCGTCCTCGACGTCGACCGAGCCCGCGTGGACTCCGTGGACGCTCCCGGCGGCGACGACGTGGGGCGACTCGAGTGCCCCCCGAGCCGACGCGCGCAGGTCGAGCCTCTCGACCGACGTCCCCGCCACGCCGACGGACGTGGCGCGGAGGTCGACGTCGGCCGACAGCGACTTCGCGCCGAGATCGGCGCGCGCGTCGACGTCGACGGTGGCCGCTCCCGTCAGGGGAACACCCAGCGCCGCGAGCCTCCGGACGCGCGCGAGATCGGCGACCTCGACGCGCGCGGTGGCCGCGATCTTCGGGGACGTCTCGAGCGCGGTGATCGCGGCGTCGGCGTGGAGCTTCACGCCGTCGTCCGTGGCGTCGACGGTGGCACGCACGGCGGACCCGTCCCACGAGGCGCGTGCGAGGACGGGAGGCGTGCGTTCACCGGCGACCGTCCCTTTCGCGACCGTCACGTTCGCGGTGGCGCGACGTTCCACGGGACCGATGGCGACGTCGTAGTCGACGCGCGCGTCGAGGGCCGACCGGGGCAAGTCCGCACGCACGGAAGCGAGATCGAGCGCGTCGACGGACACGTCGCCGCGCATCGCGAACGGAGGGAGGAGCCGCGCGCGCCCGAGGGCCCGCGCGTGGCTCTTGCCGAGGAGCACGTCCACGTCGACGACCGCGTCCGCGAGCGGCCCCGTCACGGTGGCGCGCACGACGGCATCGTCGCCCATGCCGGGCTCGAACACGCGGAGCACGGCCTTCGGGACGCGGAGCGGGTCGACCCTCACGTCGAGCTTCTGGTCGTGGACCTTCGCGTCCACGTGGACGGACGCGCCCGCGAGATCGCCCTCCACGATCACGTCGCCTTCGGGCAAGGCACCTTTCGCCATGGACCACCCGACGTCGGCGCGCACCGTGAGTCGGGACTCGGCGAGCCTCGGATCGGGTCGAGGAGCGCGTACGATCACCTCGGGAAGGGTCGCCTTCGTACGCATGCCGGCGCCGTCGAGGTCGAATCCGAGATCGACGTCGTGGACGAGCACGTCGACACCTCCCGCGGACTCGGGCGCCGGACCGCGCACGTGCACGGAACCGACGGTCACACGTGCGACGTGGACGCGGACGCCCCCCTTGGCGGCGTCCTTCGGTGGATCCGGGAGCGTGGGGGTGCGGGCGGCGAAGGCCCGCGCGAGTCCGAGTTCACCATGTGAATCCGTGTGGAGGGACAGGTCGACGGACCGGGCCGTGACCTCGGAGAGCGAAATCACGAGGCCCCGGCCCGCGAGGAGGGACCGGAGCAGATCCGTCGTACGTAGGCGCGCCGACAGCCCCCGCGCCGCGATCACGGGCGTGCCTTCGGGATCCACGATCACGGCGTCGACGGATCCCACGCCGTCGAGTCGGAGTTCGTCGAGACGGGCGACCCGGATTTCGCCCTGGAGCGCGCCATGGGTCGCCGTCGCGACGATGCCCTGCGCGAGGCGCCGCACGGGCGGCGAACCGAGATGGAGGACGACCGCACCCGCCGCGGCGACGACGAAGGTCACGACGCACGCGAGCGCGGAGGCGAGGGCCGAGGCGACGCGAGCGAAGGCTCCGCGGGCCATCAGAACGCCTCCCCGATGCCGAACGCGATCGCGATCGGTGCCCCGAAGATCGTGCCGGGGACACCTTCCCCGGAATTCGAGCCGAGCGTCTGCACCCCGGGAATGCGGTAGGCGACGTCGAGACGGATCGGGCCGACCGGCGTGTCGTACCGGGCGCCCGCACCGCAGGAGAGATGGAGCCGGTCGAAGCGCAGATCGACGCGGTTCGGCGAGACGTCTCCCGCGTCGCAGAAGAGCGCGGTCGAGAGCGGCCCCGCGAGCAGGATGCGCGCTTCGAGGGACGCCTCCCATTGCGACAGGCCTCCCGTGGGCAACTTGCACTCGGGCGGATCGGCCGCCGTCCCCGTGCAGGCGTTCGCCGCGAGCTGCGTCTGCACCACGGGGTTCAAGAACGGGATGACGTCGTGGGGACCGATGCCCCGCAAGGCGTACCCGCGGTTCGAGTTCGGTCCGCCGCCGAAGAATCCCCGGAAGAAGAGGATCTGGTAGTCGCGCGTGAGCTCCGCGTCGGCGACGTCCTGGGCGCCGTTCGGTCCGAACCGTTTCGCGAGACTCTGCCCGTAGTTCTGCGGGAAGAGGAATCCGACCGACGTGCGCGCCGCGATCGTGAGGCGCCTCCCGAGGGGAAGGTAGCCACGCACTTCGGGCACCGCGCGGAAGTCCTGCGCGTCCCCGCCGAGCCCGGCGTACTGGAGGTCGGTGCCGAAGAAGACACCTTTCCTCGGCTTGAGGGCGCTGTCGCGGAAGTCCGCGGCCAACACGAGCTCCGCGTACGACACGACGACGGGCGTGAGAGGCTGCGAAGAGGTCTTCACGTAGTCGAACGGGAAGTTCGCCTGGATTCCGTACATCGGATTCGTGAAGAGCTTCCAGATCGTGCGCTCGACGCCCGCCGTGCTCCGCACCTCGTGGTAGCCGACGACGTTCGACGTCTGCACCGGCAGGATGAGGGGGTAGACGTTGTACTCGCCGCGGAGGACGCCGGTCGTCCGCGCTTCGAGGAACCCGGGCTGCCGGAAGTCCCCGGAGAGGCGCTCTTCGGGAAGCACGTCGGAAGGGGCGCGGATGTTGGTGATCCGGGTCGGGAAGAAGACGAGGCCCGGTTTGAACTTGAAGGTCTGGTGCCGGAGTCCGCCGAGGAAGTTCGCGTTCTCCCACCCGAAGATCAGGTGGAGGTCCGTGCGGATGGCGTCGAATTCCAGACCGCCGCCGACGAGCAGGCTCCGGAGTTTCGTCAGTTCGGCCGTGACCTTGATCGGCACGGCTCCCTTGGCCGTGGCCTCGTCCGAAAGGTCCGGCTCCACCTCGACGCTCGCGAACACGCCCAGATCGAGGAGCGCTTGCCGGCCGTCCTTGAGGCGCCCCGACGAGTAGCGTTCGCCGCGCGCGACGTCGAACACCTGGCGCACCTTCGTCTCGGGAATCTCGTCGAGTCCCTCGAAGACGATCTCGCCGACGTCGAGCTCCGGCCCGGCGTCCACCGTGAACGTGAGGTCCGCCACGTGGTGGGCGACGTCGACGATGGCGGAACGCTTCACCTTCGCGCGCGCCCTCCCCACGTTCGTGAGGGCGTCCGCGATCGCGGCTTCGGCGGTCTCGAAGGACGTCTCGTCGAACGGGCGTCCCGTGGGGGCGTGCGCGAACGCCACCCGTTCGAGGGTGAAGCGCACGGCGGGGGAGAGGGTCTCGATCCCCTCGAACTTCGCGCCGCGGACGACGACGGGTTCCCCTTCGACGACCACGATCACGACGGCGACCTTGTCGTCCCCCTTCGGCACGGCTTCGGACTTCGTCACCTTCGCGTCGTAGAATCCGCGGGCCCGGTAGAAGCGCTCGATCCGCTGGACGTCCCGTTCGAGGGCGCGTTTGTCGAGGGTCTCGTAGTCGTAGACGACGCCCCGGAACAACCAGAGGAACTTCGAGGTTGCGCGCGTCGCCAGCTTCGATTCCAAATCTCCGCCGTCGATGCGCGTGACTCCCTCGATCTCGAACGCGGTGACCGCTTTCTTCCCCAGAGGGATGCTCGTGCACGCCACGAGCGTCCACGCGAACGCCGCGAACGCGATCCGTTCCGCGACGACGCGGATCCAGGAGGCGACCGTCCCGGTGGCGGAGGTCACGGCGCCGCCGGCCCCGCCCCTGCGCACGGTGGACGCCCTCTTCGTGGGGCTCCTCGTGGTCTCCTTCGCCGTCGCCATCGTGGCACACTGCACCATCGCGTGGCCCCTCGTCGTGGCGCGCGTGCGCGGGCGCACGGGGGACACGAAGCGCCTCGCCACGCCCCTCGTCGTGGCCTCCGTCTTCGTCCCGCCGGTGGCGATCTGGGCCGCTCGGAGGACGGGCATGCGGATCCGCGCGAACGTCGCCCTCGTCGCGCTCGTCGTGTACGCGGGAGCGGTCGTGCTCGCATACGCGCCCGGATTCGCGGGTCGCTGAGTCGCGACGCCACGGAGGTCGGTGACCTCGGCCACGGATTGGGCTAGTTTCGTCACGCGCTCGGTGAACGGCGCGACGGAGTCTCGACCATGGCCAACAGCTTCGGAAGCGAATCGATCCTCAACGTTGACGGGAAGGCGTACACCATCTACCGGCTCGACGCCGTCGAGAAGGTCCTTCCGGAAGCCAAGTCGCTTCCGTTCTCGATCAAGATTCTCCTCGAGAATCTGCTCCGCACGGAGGATGGTCAGGGGGTCACGAAGGGTCACATCGAGCAAGTCGCGAAGTGGCAAGCGAAAGCCGTGCCGGAAGACGAGGTGCAGTTCACCCCGAGCCGCGTCCTCTTGCAAGACTTCACGGGAGTTCCCGCCGTCGTCGACCTCGCGGCCATGCGCGACGCGATGAAGAAGCTGGGCGGTGACCCGAAGCGCATCAACCCCCTCCAGCCGGTCGAGCTCGTCATCGACCACTCGGTGCAGGTCGACGAATTCGGTACGGCCGGGGCCTTCGACGCGAACACGGAGCTCGAGTATTCGCGCAACAAGGAACGCTACGTGTTCCTCCGTTGGGGCCAGAAGGCGTTCCGCAACTTCCGCGTCGTCCCGCCGGAGACCGGCATCGTCCACCAGGTGAACCTCGAGTACCTCGCCCGCGTCGTCTTCACGACGGACGAGATCGCCGGCAACACCGGAAAGCTCATGGCCTACCCCGACACGCTCGTCGGAACGGACTCCCACACCACCATGATCAACGGCCTCGGCGTCCTCGGGTGGGGCGTCGGCGGCATCGAAGCGGAGGCGGCCATGCTCGGCCAGCCGGTGTCGATGCTCCTCCCGCAGGTCATCGGCTTCCGCCTGAAGGGTTCGCTCCCTTCGGCGGCCACGGCGACCGACCTCGTGCTCACGGTCACGGAAATGCTCCGGAAGAAGGGCGTCGTCGGCAAGTTCGTGGAATTCTTCGGCGACGGCCTCTCGAGCCTTCCCGCCGCCGACCGCGCGACCATCGCGAACATGGCCCCCGAGTACGGCGCCACGTGCGGAATCTTCCCCATCGACGACGAGACGCTCCGTTACCTCCGCTTCTCGGGCCGCTCCGAGTCGCAGGTGAAGTTGGTCGAAGCCTACGCGAAGGCCCAGGGCCTCTTCCGCGTCGACGGCGCCCCTGATCCGAAATACACCGACGTCCTCGAGCTCGATCTCGGCACCGTCGAGCCCTCCCTCGCCGGACCGAAGCGTCCGCAGGATCGCGTGAAGCTCGGCGACGTGAAGAAGTCCTTCCTCGCCGCCCTCCCTTCGCTCACCAAGGCCGACGGAAAGAAGCCCGCCGGCGACGGCAAGGTGCACCTCCAAGCCGCGGGCACGAACGCGGCGCCCGGATCCGAAGCGGCCCTCTCGGACGGAAGCGTGGTCATCTGCGCCATCACGAGCTGCACGAACACGTCGAACCCGTCGGTGCTCATCGCCGCCGGTCTCGTGGCGAAGAAGGCCGTGGAGAAGGGGCTCTCCACGAAACCGTGGGTCAAGACGAGCCTCGCTCCCGGATCCAAGGTCGTCACCGACTACCTCGGAGAGGCCGGCCTCACGCCGTACCTCGAACAGCTCAAGTTCTTCCTCGTGGGATACGGCTGCACGACCTGCATCGGCAACAGCGGTCCGCTCCCGACGGCGGTCTCGAAGGCCATCGAGGACGGCAACTTCGTGGTCTCGTCGGTCCTCTCGGGCAACCGCAACTTCGAGGGCCGCGTCCATCCCGAGGTGCGCGCGAACTATCTCGCGTCGCCGCCCCTCGTCGTCGCCTACGCCCTCGCCGGCCGCATCGATCTCGATCTCACGACCGAACCGCTCGGCACCGGCAAGGACGGCAAGCCCGTCTTCCTGAAGGACGTCTGGCCGACGAAGGACGAAGTCGCCGCCGCCATGAACAAGGGCCTCAAGTCCGAGAGCTTCAAGCGCGTCTACGGCGAGGTCTTCAAGGGCGACTCCCATTGGCAATCGCTCGACACGCCCGAGGGCGATCTCTTCAACTGGCAGGACGACTCCAGCTACGTGAAGAACCCGCCCTACTTCGTGGGCATGGGCAAGACGCCTCCGCCCGTCCGCGCCATCGCGAACGCGCGCGTTCTCGCCGTCCTCGGCGACAGCGTGACCACCGACCACATCTCGCCCGCCGGATCCATCAAGGCGACGAGCCCGGCCGGCAAGTACCTCCAGGAGCTCGGCATCCCCCCGAAGGACTTCAACTCCTACGGCGCCCGCCGCGGCAACCACGAGGTCATGGTGCGCGGCACGTTCGCGAACGTGCGCCTCAAGAACCTCCTCGCTCCCGGCACCGAAGGAGGCGTCACCCGTCACCTCCCGGACGGCGCGCCCATGTCGATCTACGACGCGGCGATGCAGTACGAGAAGGAGGGCACCGCGCTCGTCATCCTGGCCGGCAAGGAATACGGTTCCGGCTCGTCCCGTGACTGGGCCGCGAAGGGACCGAAGCTCCTCGGCGTCCGCGCGGTCATCGCGGAGAGCTACGAGCGCATCCACCGTTCGAACCTCGTGGGCATGGGCATCCTGCCGCTCGAGTTTTCCGCGGGCGATTCGGTGACGAGCCTCGGACTCACGGGCGAGGAGATCTTCGACGTGCCCGGCCTCGCCGAGATGCTCGACGCGAAGTTCGCCGGCGGGAAGAAGATCAAGGTCCACGCGAAGTCGGCGGACGGCACGACGAAGGAATTCGTCGCCACCGTCCGCATCGATACGCCGCAGGAGATCCACTACTACCAACACGGAGGCATCCTGCCGTTCGCCCTCCGTCAGCTCGTCGCCAAGGGCTGACTCCCGCGGCGCGGACCTCCGTCACCTTCGGATCCGCGCCGGCCATCCGATCCAGTCGGCGAACCGCGACGCGCGGCGAGACCGTCGGACGGCCCCCGAGGCCCTCCCGCCCCCCGGCGCGGAGGGCCTTCGTTTTTCGGGTTTCCGGGCACCTCGGAAGGATTCTCCTACGTCATCGCACATCCACGCATGTCCTCCGGAAACCGCGGCGCGCCGGTTGCAAAAGGAAGGGGACGTCACCCGACTCGGACGGTTCCCCGCCCGAAGTGCCAGGAGATCCCCGCGATGCGCTCCCCGACCCTCCCCTCGCGACCTCACCACGTTTCCAGGATCCTGCTCGCCGTGTTCGGCCTCGCGACCCTCGCGGCGGCGTGCGCGAGACCCGTCGACTCCTCCGATCCGTACGGCGCACGTCCGACGACGGAAGACTCCCGCAACGGCAAGGGAACGGGCGGTTCGAGCAGCCAAGAAGACGACGAAGAAGAGGTCCCGAGTTCGGGCCAAGTCGCCAAGGTGCCGAGCAGCACGGGTGGCTCGGGCGGAACCTCCGGGACGGCCGGCAGCAACGGCGGTGGGGACACGACGCGCTTCGAAGTCCTCGCCCTCGACCCCGCGAGCGTGCGGGCAGGTTCGGCCGACACGCGGATCCGCGTCGTCGGGACCGGGTTCGTCTCCGGTGCGAAGGTCTCGTTCGGCACCACCGAACTCGCGACCACGTTCGAGAACTCCGCCGTCCTCAACGCCACGATCCCGGCGGCGCAACTGATGGACGCGAAGGCGTTCGACGTCACCGTGAAGAACCCGGGTGGCACGGCGAGTCCCGCGCTGAAGTTCACCGTGGCGGCGTCGAACGCCGCCGTGCTCCTCACGTCCATCGACCCGGCGAAGGTCGTGAAGTCCACCACCGCGATCCCCGTCACCGTGAAGGGCTCCGGCTTCACGAACGCCTCCAAGGTCCTCGTCGCCGACGCCGAAGCGCCCACGACCTTCGTCTCCGCCACGGAGCTCAAGGTGCAAGTCCCCGCCACGAAGGTGGGCGCCGCGGGCGACGTCGCCATCACGGTTTCCACCGGGGGGAGCCCGACGTCCGCCATCCAACTCCGTGTCGATCCCCCGAAGCCCACCTTCGCGTCGATCACGCCCCAGACCCTCGAACAGAGCTCGACCTCGAAGGAGGTCGTCATCACGGGCACGAACTTCGAGTCGGACGCGAAGGTGGCCGTCAACCAACACCTGGCGACGAAGACCGTCGTGAACTCGTCCACCAAGATCACGGCCACGATCTCGGCCACCGATCTCGCCTCCGCGGGTTCGCTGAGCGTGCGCGTCTACAACGACACGCCGTTCCCCTACGGCGTCTATGCCGTCGAGACGAAGACGATCACCGTGACGGGAACGTCCACGTCCGCGCTGTCGGTCGCGCCGTCGAAGATCCCGGCCTACTGCGACGACACGACCGTCGTCTTCACGGGTTCGGGGTTCTCCTCGAGCGACGTCGTGGTGGCGGACGGCACGACCCTCTCGTGCACCGGCAACGGGACGAAGCTCACGTGCACGTTGCCCTCCTCGCTCCTGGTCCTCGCGGGCCACGACATCGAGGTGCGCATCACCGGGCAGCGCGACACGGTCTCGATCTACACGGACCTCCCGGGCACCTGCCCGTGACCGCCCCCCGCCGGGAGTTCCCGGATCGCGGCCGAGGACGCCGCGCCGATTTCGGGTTGGCAGCTCCCGTCGTCGCAACAATTTCATGAACACATTCGGTCACTTCGAGAAAAGCGCACTATGTATTCCCATGTGCGCTTTTCTCATTGACTCACCTACATAAGTCCGCCACAAGCCTCCCCGTCCGGCGACCCGCCGGGGGAGGTTTCGATGGTTCGTTTCGTGGGCTCGGTTTCGGTTCTCGCTCTCGCTCTCTCCACCGCCGCGTGTTCGGGTGCGTCCGCCGACGCGGACGACCTCGCGACCGACGTCACGAGCGCCGCCACGACGACGATCCACGTCGACGCCTCGGACGACGGCGCCACCGTCGACGCGAAGGTCGGCGACACCATCGTCCTCTCCCTCGCCTCGAACCCGTCCACCGGCTTCGGCTGGTCCGTCACCGGCACGACGCGCACCCTCGGCTATCCCGCGGAATCGTTCGAGGCCGCGAACACGAACGGCCCCGTCGTCGGCGCCGGCGGCACCGCCAAGTTCACGTGGGAGACGAAGAACCTGCTCTCGCCGGTCGGTTCCCATTCCGTGACGCTCGCCTACCGCCGTCCGTGGGAGACCAACGTCCCGCCCGCGCGGACGTTCACGTTCACCCTCCGCCTGAAGGCCGCTCCCGCTCCGGCCACGAACGCCGTCGTCGTCGACGACTCGGCGGACGCCACCACGGTCACGGTCGAGAAGGGCAAGGACTTCGTGGTGCGTCTGCCGTCGAACCCGTCCACCGGCTACGGCTGGAACGTGTCGGCCACGGACCGCACGTTCGGCTACCCCACGGAGACCTTCGAGTCGGCACGCACCAACGGCCCGATCGTCGGCGCCGGGGGCACGGCCGTCTTCACCTGGAAGACGAACGGCTTCCTCGACACCACCGGCCTCCACCACGTGGCCATGGAGTACAAGCGCCCGTGGGAGACGAACGTCGCTCCCGCGAAGACGTTCACGGTGGACGTCCTCGTCGTCGATCCCGCCGCGCCCGCCCCGCTCACCCTCACGAGCACCGACGACGGCGGTCGATTCACCGTCGCGCGCGGACGTGACGTCGTCGTGCGCCTCCCCTCGAATCCGTCGACCGGATACTCGTGGGGCGTCACGTCCACGAACCGCACCTTCGGTTACCCGAAGAGCTCCACCTACGAAGCCGACCCGCTTCCCCCCGGCTCCGGCCCCGTCGTCGGCGGCGGCGGAACGGAGGTCTTCACCTGGTCCACGTCGTCGGGCCTGCCCATGACCGGCACGCACACGGTCCGCCTCGGCTACCGCCGCCCCTGGGAGACCAACGTGGCGCCGATCGAGACGTTCACGTTCACCGTCACGATCACGCCCTGACGTCGGAGCCGGACGACCCGGTCCAGGACGCCGCGAAACGAACGAGGCCACACGATCCGTCGTGTGGCCTCGCCGCTTCCATGGTCCCAATCGACGACGCCCGTGGGACGTCGACGACGGTACGGTCAGTTCTTCTTGCGGAGCACGTAGACGTAGCCCTTGTCGCTCTTGTCGGAGACGTAGAGCTTGTCGCCCTTCACGCAGTATTCGGTGGCGGCGCCGTCGCCGACCGTGAACGTGTTGCCGCTGAGCTTGTAAGTCTCCGGCTGTCCGGCCGCCTCCGACTTGATCTCGGTCGGTCCGCTGCACGTGCAGGTGGCTCCGGTCGTCGTGCACGAACCCTGGACGCCGGCGTCCTGCGACTTGTAGACGCCCTTGCCGAACGCGTCGCACGTCGCGCCGTTGAGGCAGCTCACCGGGACGGTTCCCGAGACACCGATGGTCTGCTTGACCGCACCGACCGTGACCGTGGTCGCCGTGATGACGACGTCGCCCTCGCGCACGAACTCCGCTTCGAGCTTCGCTTCGGGGCACTTGCCTTGGAACGGGTCGCTTCCGAGGGTCTGGTTGCGGAAACAGAAGTCGTCCCAGGCCCACGTGCCGACCACGTCCCCGCCGCAGGCGACGAAGTTCGTCACGACGTCCGCGCAGCCGGACACGGCCACGGCCTGGCCGTCGACGAGGATGACCGAAAACTTGGAGAAGTGCGCGACCGGACCGGTCACGAACCCGCCCTGGGCGCTCGAGCCGGCGATGGCCTTCCACGCGCCGCTCTCCTCGACCGCGAGAGCGTAGGACTTGCCGGCCGGGGCCGTGGCGCCCGCTGGAAGTTGGATCGCGAGCGTCGCCGGCGTGGAGAACGTGGTGCCGGAGGGGCCGAATTCGAACACCTCGGACACCGAGCCGTTCGACGCCGCGGAGAGCGCGAGCGTGATGTCCACGTCTGCCGGGAGCGCACCGGCCGGAATCGCGAGCGTCGCCTTCCCGCCCGGAGCGGAGACGGTTCCGCCCGCCGCCGCCGTGATGCGGGTCGTGACGGGAGCGGAGGTCGCGCCGCCGTCGGCGGAGGTGACGCTCCCGGACGTCGACGAGCAGCCGCTCGCGAACGCGACGGCGCCGAGGAGGAACGCCGAGACGATGGAGACGATGGGACGCATGGACGATCCCTTGCGATGAACGAGCATGAGCGATTCCCCCTTCGGGACGTGTGCCGCGGACGTGGACGATCCGCACCGCACGGTGCGTGATCCTGGCGCGTGCGCTTCGAGCGCGACCGGTGAGTCTCGCACGACGGTACGCCGGGGCAGAAATTCCTCGAATGCCTCGTTCATGGGATCTCCGCCGCGCCGGGGTCGTCGGGGGACGCGCGCGCGACCTTCCGGTGACACGCGGCGTGAACTCGCCGAAATCGCGGGTGGAATCGAAGGTCGAGGGACGCGGATTCGCCCTTGCGCGAGGCGCCCCGAACGGACGATCATGGGCCGATGAGTCAGAACGCCGCGGAGGCGCGTCAATCGGCGATGAAGGTGGCCAAGTGGCTGGTCGGCAAGAATCGCCAGGCCGACGCCGTGGCCATGCTCGCGGCGTGGTCCGTCAACGGACCGAACGATCCCGAAGGGCAGAAGCTTCTCGCCGAAGCGCTCCGAATCGATCCCGGTTCCCCCATCGCGAAGATGGCCTTCGAACGCATGGAAGGCATCGGCGGGGACCACGGCGCCCTCGAAGAGGCCCTCGCACGCTTCTCCCACGAGGAGCTCCAGAAGCTCGAGAAGGAGATCGCGCGCCCGGTCTTCCGTCGCGCCCAGGTCGGCTTCAACAACAACATCAAGTTCAAGGGCAACGTCTACCACGTGCAGACCGAGGACTCCGGTCTCGACAAGCCGCACATCATCACCCACCTCTTCGCGGACGGCGGTCGCATCATCAAGAGCCACAAACGCTCCTACGCGGCGGAAGTCGCGCGCGACGACGTCGCCATGTTCGTGCGCTCGCTCATGAAGGCGCAGCACATGGAGATGGTGCTCCTCCTCCGCGAAGGGAAGTTCGACGACGTCATCGCCGGCAAAGCCATCGGCGGCATGACGACGCTCGAGCATCCTCCGGTCGCGGACGTCAAGAAGCTCGCCCACAACGAGAAGAAGGAAGGCGAAGACGCCGACGCCAAGCCCGAAGGCGGCGAGAAGGGCGCGACCGCGTCCGGCGTCGCTCCTCAAGCGCCGGCCGGAGCCACACGTGCGGCGAAGGTGTCCGACGCGCCTCGCGCCGCGGCGTCCCCGAGCGTCGCCGAGGCCGTTCCGTCCACGCAACCGGCGGTCGCACCGCCCGTCGCCCACGCGCCTCCCGCGGCCGCCGCCGCTCCGCCGGTCGTCGCGCCCGCGCGCCCCGGTGTCTCGAAGACGATCCCGGAAACCGCCGCGCGTCATCCGGCGACCGTCGTCGACGCGCCTCCCCCGAGTTCCCTGGCGCGTCGCGCGCGGTTCCAGCTCCTCGTCCTCCGTAGCCTGAGCGGAGGCCCGGTGAGCTACGCGCCCCAGGGCGACGAGGTCATCGTCGGATCGAAGGGCCAAGTCGAACTCCCGGGCGAGAAGTTCTGCCACCCGACCGAAGCGGTCATCCGGTGGAAGAACGACGCGCTCGTCATCCAAGATCTGGAGGGTGGCAACGGCGTCTTCCTCCGGCTCCGCACGCCCGTCGAACTCGAGTTCGGCGACGAGTTCATCGTGGGCGATCAGCTCCTGCGCCTCGAACGCAACGCCATTCCCAACGACGGCCCCGACCCTGGCCCGACCTACTTCTACTCGTCACCCCAATGGGTCTCGTCGTTCCGTGTCGTCCAGATCATCGAAGGCGGGTGGGAAGGTCAGATCGCCATGGCCCACGGCACGACCATGCAGATCGGGTCGAGCGTCGGGGACATGATCCTTTCCGGCGATCCCCTCGTCGCCGACCAACACTGCGTCGTCGAGGAACAGGCCGGTTCGGTCGTCCTGACCGACCTCGAGTCGCGCACCGGCGTGTTCGTCCGTGTCCGTGGCGAACAAGAGCTCGGCCACGGCGACGAACTCCTCATCGGACGCACGCGCCTCGTCGTCGACCTGAAGAGCGCGCGTGGCGAAGACGCGTAGACCGAGTCGGACCACCGTCGTCGTCGCGACCTCGGCGTTCGTCGCGTCGCTCGCGACCTGGGTCGGCTACCGGTGGCTCGAAGCTCGGAACCCGGCGATCACGATCGCGCTCCGGAACGCCCTCGGCGTCCCGCCCGAGCCGCGCTTCCAGTGGCGATCGATCGACGGCAAGTACTGGCAGGTCCTCGGAGCGACGGCGCCCATCGAAGCCGACGACTCGGAGGGCGACGTCGCCGCCGGTTGCCCGCGCGGCATGATCCGCGTGAAAGGCCGCTTCAAGCTCGACACGTACCGCTCGGAGTCGAGCGAGGAAGTCGAGCGCCTGCAGAACGACGCGTGCACCAACTGGATCAGTCGGGACTTCCCGGCGAGGTGTGCCGAGTTCGATCGCGACAAGTGGCTCGCGCTGTCGGCATCGCTGCCCACGAAGCCGATGGACTTCTGCGTCGACCGGTTCGAGTACCCGAACAAGAGGGGCGAGAACCCGATCATCGTGGTCACGCACGTGGAGGCGAAGGGGCTCTGCAGCGCGCAGGGCAAACGTCTCTGCACCGAGACGGAATGGACGTTCGCCTGCGAAGGCGAGGAAGCGACGCCCTACCCGTACGGGTACGTGCGCGACGCCGAGGCGTGTGTCGTGGACCAGCCATGGGTGCCGTTCGTCGAGGGAGCGCTGTCGGACCGGAAGAGCGACAACGCGCGCGCGGAACTCGACCGTCTCTGGCAGGGGCGTCCCTCGGGTTCGAAGCCGAAGTGCAAGAGTCCCTTCGGCGTCCACGACATGACGGGCAACGTGGACGAATGGACGCAGAGCGTCCGGAAGACGGGCTTCGCGTCGATCCTGAAAGGTGGCTACTGGGGTCCCGTGCGCGCCCGTTGCCGTCCTTCGACGCGCGCGCACGGCGAACAGTTCGTCGCCTACCAGCAGAGTCTCCGGTGTTGCAGTGGACCGGGAACGGGCTCGGAGCTCGCGGCGCCACGCACGTCGAAGCTGCCGGACACCCACCCCGTTCCCGACGCCGGTTCCGTCGACGCCTCCACGACGGACTCGGGGGAGTCGCTTTCCAAGGACGCCGAGGCGCCGGCGGAGGACGGAGCCGTGAACGTGGGTGCCGCTGCGGTCGCCCCCAGCGCCGCACCGTCCGATCCACCGGTGCGGGCACCGTTCTCCATCGCCGACGTCCCGATTCCGTCGACGTCGGACGAACTCGAGGCGCTCGCGAACACGTTCAAGAGTTCGACGTGCGCGGCGTCTCCCGGTCCTGCGACGTCCGCCTCGTTCGCCGTCGTGGCGTGGGCAGCCGTCGGCGCGGCGTTCATCCGCCGCCGGACTCGGGTTCGCGCGGGGTATCCGGCGCGGCCTCGATCTCGGCGGGCGTCGGGAACGTGAGACCGCTCCGCTCGAGTTCGCGCTCGTAGATTCGGACCACGGCGAGGAACAGCGCCATGAGGATCGGGCCGACGATGAGGCCCGGCAGGTTGAACACCTCGATGCCACCGAGGAGCGCCACCAGCGTGAGCAGCGGGTGGTCGTGTTTGCCCTTCTTCGAACCCACGAGCCGTGGGCGGATCACGTAGTCCGTCACCGACGTGACGACGAGGAAGCCCCACCCGATGACGAGCGCGGCCGCGCCGGGCCGCCCTTCCGCCACGAGCCAGAGCCCGATGGGGAACCACACGAGCGTCGTGCCGACGACGGGGACGAAGGACGCGAGGCCCGTCACGATGCCCCACGTGACCGACTGCGGCACGCCCGCCATCGCGTACCCGATGGCGCTGAAGATGCCCTGGATCGCGGCCGTCGCGAGGGTCCCGATGAAGGCGCCGCGACCCACTTCGCGGAACTCCAGGATGAGGGCGCGGGTGTGTCTCGGATCGAGCGGGGAGAGCTTCTCGAGGCGGACGGCGATCGTCGGCCAGTCGACGAGCACGTAGTACATCGTGAAGAGGCCCACGATGAGTCCGACCACGGCGCTCGACGTGGCCTGCAGGATGACTCCGGCGGTCGACCCGGCGTAGCCGGCGAGCGCGCTCATCTGCTCTTTGATCTTGTCGACGACGAGCGCCTGGTCGACGTGCGCCTTCTCGAGGACGCGGACGGCGGGGTTGCCGATGAACTCGGCGAGGCTGCCCTTGGCCATCTTCTTCTGGAGGACGGCGACGAGGGCGAAGAGCTCCCGTGTCATCACGTAGATGACGACCGCACCGATGGCCGCGGTGACGAGCCCGACGACGGCGGTGAGCGTGACGGCCGCGAATTCCTTCTTCATCCGCGTACCGCGGGCCATGCGGCGGTAGAGCGGCTGCACCGTGAAGGCGATGACCGTCCCGAAGATGATGCCGACCCACAAGGTCGAGACCACGTAGGCCGCCGCCAGGAACGCGAGGACCAAGAGGACGCGGAGCGCGAGCTTACGGGACCGCAACGTGGCCGGCGGCGCCGGGATGCTCACGATCCGGGGGAGTTCGGCGTCCGAAATGGCCAGGGAGAGGCGACCCGAAATCGAGTCCCTGTCGACCCGCGACGGCGGCGGTTCGCTCTCGTCGTCCTGGGAAGCCACCTTCCCCGTTTACCGCATGGATGACTCGCCGTGCAAACCCTCCCGCCCCGCGGGAAGCTCGAGCTCGACGCGGCCGTGGGTGCCTGCGGTTCCGTCCACGTTGGACACCGTCGCCGAGCCGCCGTGGGCTTCGGCGATTCGGCGCACGAGGGCCAGGCCGAGACCGACGCCTCCCGTGCG
Source organism: Polyangiaceae bacterium (assembly GCA_046351475.1). Classification (GTDB taxonomy): domain Bacteria; phylum Myxococcota_A; class Polyangia; order Polyangiales; family Polyangiaceae; genus JAXLYL01. The sequence continues at coordinate 91,398 of JAXLYL010000004.1, read as the reverse complement.
CGCCCCCTTGTAGAACGGCTCGAACGCACGCGTGAGTTCCTCGGCGGAGAACCCCGCACCCCGGTCGTCCACCGTGAAGCGGACCCGTTCCGGGAGGATGGTGACGGCGAATCTCCTCACGCCCCCTCCGTGCTTCGCGGCGTTGTCGACGAGGTTCACGAGAGCGCGGTGGAGGAGTGTCGCGTCGGCGGCGAGGGTGCCGTGGCTTCCGTCCGCCCCTTCCACTTCGAGCACCTCGCCCGAGATCCCCCGAGCCTCGAGCACCCGTCGCGCGACGTCCACGGGATCGAGGCGGGTTTCCTGGAGCGCCGCGAAATCGATGCGCGACCCCGCGAGCAACTCGCTCACCAGCGAGTCGATCTCGAGCACTTCGCGGTCGATACCGTCGAGGTGGGTGGCGTCTTCGGACTCCGATCGGGCGAGCTCGACGAGCAGCCGGATCCTCGCGAGCGGCGTGCGGACCTCGTGGGAGACCGCGGCGAGGAGCGCCTTCTGATCGTTCAGTTGGCGTTCGATGCGCGACGCCATGTCGTTCATCACGTCGGCGAGCACGCGCATTTCGCCCCGTCGGTGATGGTGGGGCAGCTCCACGCGGGCCGCGAGGTTCCCGCGACCGAACTCCTCGGCGACGCCGGCGATTCGGAGAAGAGGCCGCGCGAGCTTCCGCGCCACGATGCCTGCCGAGATCCACATGGCGAAGGCGACGATTCCGAAGGGCAGGAGGAAGCGTCCGGGGCCGCCGTTCATCCGTCGGTTCACGCACACCGCGACCTGCCCGAGGACCACGCCGTTCCGGGTCACGGGGGTCGTCACCACGGGCTTGTCGCACGCTCCGGGTGTCGCGAACACGCCGCGACCGACCGTGTCCGTCCCCCGCACCTCGAGGTCGAGCTCCTCCCGCATGGCGCGGAGGAGCTCCGTGCGCCCGGGAACGTCGTCCCAGACGCGTTCGAAGCGCGACGCGACGAACGTGGCCACCCGCACGCGCTCCTTGTCCCAGGGCGAACCGGCGGCACGTTCGCCGAGGGTCCACACGAGGGCGAAACAGACGCCCATGAGCAGGATGCCGAAGCCGAACGCGAAGAAGATGCGGCGCTGGAGGAACGGACGGAACTGCCGCGTCCGGGTCCGATCGGGACGCCACGGCCCCCGCGTCGGCGCGTTCACGTGTCGTCGCCCTTCGCCAGCACGTAACCGACACCGCGCACGGTCTTGATCCGGGACGGGGCCTTCGGGTCCTCGCCGAGCTTCTGGCGGAGATGGGAGATGTGCACGTCCACGGTGCGTTCGCCCACGACGACGTCGGCGCGTCCGGCCTCCTTCAGGAGCGAATCGCGGGGGACGATGCGACCGGGCCTCCGCATCAGGGCGACGAGGATGTCGAACTCGATGGCCGTCAGGTCGACGTCGCGCCCGCTCACCTTCACCGTACGGGCACCGATGTCGACGTGGACGTCGTTCACGGCCAGCACCTCGGCCTGTGCTTCGGGCATCGCACGGCGGAGGACCGCGCGGAGCCGGGCGAGCAGTTCGCGGGGACTGAACGGCTTGGCGACGTAGTCGTCGGCGCCGAGCTCGAGACCGACGACGCGGTCGGTCTCGTCCCCTTTCGCGGTGAGCATGAGCACGGGGATGTTGCTCTTCGCCCGGATGCGCTTCACGACCTCGAGTCCGTCCATGCCCGGCATCATCACGTCGAGCAGGACGGCGTCGAAGGCTCCGGATTCGAGGACCGCGAGTCCGCGCGGACCGTCGCTCGCGATCGTGACGCGGACCCCGTTCTGCTCGAGGTAACTCGCGAGCAGTTCGTGGAGCCTGACGTCGTCGTCGACGAGGAGGACGTGGAGCGGCATGGCGGTCACGGGGCCGTTGGGGACGTGGGCGAGCCGCGAGTCTCGCTCGATTCGCGGGCCGCGTCGACGCACGTCTTCGCGACGTACGACTCGAACGCGGCCCTCCGGGCGAGATGGTGGGCCCGCGCATGGCGGAGACCTCCCGCGATGCTCACGAACCCGACGAGGAACAGGAATCCGGCGATCACGCGACGCGAGCGCCGCGAGGGGGACGAAGGGAACGACATGACGATGCTCTCCTGGAAAGGACGACGTGGAACGACGACAACGGGTAAGCAGGGTCAGAGCGAGGCTTGGGGACCGCCCCACGCGCCTCGGTAGGGGCCTCGCGGACCGCCGATACCGACGCCGAAGGGACCGTGGAAACGACGGGCGAGCAGATCGGCCAGGCGCTGACGTTGCGCGTCGTCGAGGGCCGTGTGCACGCGCTTGAGGAAGTCCGTGGCGGCGTCGCCGACGGACGAGACTCCGGTGCCCACCCGATCGCGGATGCCGCGGAGTTCGGCCTCGTCGAGATCGGGGCGGCGGAACGCGTCGACCACGCTCGCTCGCGCGTCCTTCGCGTCCGATTTCGCGGCCCAGGCCCGCTCCCGGAATTCCTCGAGGGCGGCCCGGATTTCCTTCTCCTGCCCCGGACTGGTGTCGAGTTCCTCGAAGATCCGACGGAGCACCGCACGCGCCCCGAACCCGTGGCGACCGAACCGGCCGCGGCCACCGCGGAGCACGGCGAAAGCGCCCATGAAGCACAACGTACCGACGAGAATTCCGAACATGATCCCACTCTCCTCCGCTCCCGGTCGGGCCCCGCACGATGCGGGCCTCCGTGAGCGCGTCGAAAAGAGTGTGTCGCCCGTGTTAAGGCGCATCGGGCGCGGCCGTGAAGAAGTGTTAACGGCGTTCCGGGGTCCTTCTCCCCTTCCCATCCGTCCGTTCCGGCGCTAGAGACTCATCCCATGAGCACCACGTTCGAGCCCGAAGTCGACCCCGCGGACAAAGCCTGGACGGCCCCCAAGTTCATGGGCCTCCTCGTGGTGACGTTGGCGGTCTCGATCGCGCTGATCTACGCCGCCGCCACCGCCTGCATGGGCTGAGGCGCCCGCGAAGGTCGGGAGAAGCGTTCTCCCGATTTCGGGACTAGGGCTTGGTCTTCGAGAGCTCGTCGAGCTTTCGGCTGGCCCGTTCTTCTTCGACCTCGAGTCCGCGAAGCAACTTCGCCACGAACTCCTCGGTCTCCTTCGCGACGGGATCGGTCGCCGCCATGATCACGACCGCGAGCACCGCGGTCGCTTCCGCGCGCGCAGGGTCCTCGCGCAGGACCTCGACGACGTGGGCGAGACGCGCTTCCACGCCGTGGTTCGAGACCTTGCGCGCGGCGGCGTCCAACATCGCGTCCATGTGGAGCGATCGGACACGACCGCCCGAGAGCACGTCGAGCGCGCCGCGGAGCAGCTCCCGTTCGTCGGTCGTGACGCGTTTGTCCGCAGCCATGACGAGATAGACGGCCTCGCACATGGCACCGTACTTCTCGACGAGCTCCATCGCGTCGGCGAGTTCGGGTGACGTGCTGAGCACCTGGCGCACCAAGGACGGTCTGCGTCCCCGGTTCGAGAGGCGTTCCCGGAGCTTCTCCAAGCGCTCTTTGGGCAATTGGATCATGGCGCCTGCCTTGTCCCTCCTGCGATCACGGACGTGTTCGAGGTGGGTGCGAAGAAATTCGAAGGCCATCGTCGTCGTCCTCTCCCGACCGGAGTACCGGACCCTCCGAGGATCGCCCGAAGGTCCTTCCCCGTCTACGCGCGAGCGCGTCGAAAGGTCCGTTCGGAAATGAAGTTCCCCACACGGTCCCAGGTGCACGTGCAACGTAAGGCGCCCGAACGCGACCTTGGATGACGCTTGCCGTGGCGCCGCGGTCGCCGCGACAATCCGGGAGTGAGCGAGAGCGGACGACCGCCCGACCGCCGCGAGTCCGCGGTGCAGCTCGAACCGGGAGTGCGGCTCGGCAAGTACGAGCTTTTGTGCGTCCTCGCGCGCGGGGGCATGGGAGCCATCTGGCTCGGGCGATCGGGCGGCGGCGAATCCGCGGACGGGGGCGAAGGATCGGACGACCCGGAACGGCTCGTCGCGATCAAGACGATCCTTCCGGACCTCGCGGTGGAGCGCCGGTTCCAGGACATGTTCCTGGACGAGACGCGGATCGCGTCGCGGGTCGTGCATCCGAACGTCGCACGCGTGATCGACACCGGCGAGGTGGGCGACGTCCTCTACTACGTCATGGAACTCATCGACGGCGACTCCCTCCGTCGTGCGTTGCGCACGCTCTCTGCCCTTGGCGAGCCGTTCCCGCTGCCCATCGCGCTGCGCGTCCTCGCCGACACGGCCGCGGGGCTCCACGCGGCCCACGAGCTCCGGAGCGACGACGGCGAGTTCTTGCACGTCATCCACCGCGACATCTCGCCCCAGAACATCCTGCTGACGACGGACGGCGTGACGAAGATCATCGACTTCGGGATCGCGAAGGCCCGCGGACGCGTCTCGGGCGACACGAGCGCGGGCGGCGTCAAGGGCAAGGTCGAGTACATGGCGCCCGAACAGGCCATGGGAAAGCCCATCGATCGACGGGTCGACGTGTGGGCCGTGGGAGCGATCCTCTTCGGCATCGTGACGGGCAAGTCGCCCTACGAAGCGAAGAACCACGTCGCACGGTTCCAACGACTCTTCAGCGGCGAGCCGGTCGATCCCATCCCGGATTCGGTGCCCGAACCCGTCCGACACGTGATCACACGGGCCCTGCAGGTGCGCGTCGAAGACCGCTTCCCGACCGCCCTGGAGCTCCAAAAAGGCCTGGAAGACGCAATCTCGGCCCTCGGTCCGCCGGTGACTCCCCAAGATCTTGCGGCTTTCTACGCAAAATACATGATGGAGCATGAAGGTGCCCGACGTGGCACCATGGAGATAGCTCTGAAGGCGGCCGACGAACGTCGTCGGCTCCTTCGGCAGTTGATGCCGAATGATCTTCGACGCGACAAGACGACCGATCTGAGCGACTCAAGTGCGTCGTGGCCCGCCTTCGGGCGGACCGCGGACGCCCAGCGCGGAGCCGAGAGTGCTCCACCGCGGAAGGACATCGTGAACTCGAACAGCCCTCCCAAGCCACGCCCCGCTGCAGGCATGCCCGTCGCTCCCCCGCGCCCCGCCGCTGGTGCGAAGCCGACGCCAAGCGTCGCGCCGACGAGTGGTGCGATCCCGAGCGTCGCCAAGCACGACGACGGATGGGACGAGGAACGCACCGTCCAGATCTCCTCCCCGCTCGCGAAGGAGCTGGTGGACCGCGCGTCCAAGGCGGACATCGAGACCGACGGCCCTCCCCCTTCGGCGAACCTGCCGTCGACCGTGCCGCCGCCGAGTCGGAAGCGGGAGTCCGACGTCACCAAGCTCGCACCGAGCGTGAGCGTCCGGAAGCCGCCGGTGATCGACGACGGCGACGACGAGCCGACGCGCATGGCGCAAAGCATCGCCACGCCGGACGACGACGCCCGGACCACGCCCGTTCCCTCGAACGGGAAGGCACCGGTCGTGGACGCGATTTCGGGTCCGAACTCGGGCGCGAACACGGAGCCGCCGTCGCGCACCGCGCCCCTCGCCCGCGCGGACGAGTCCCAGTCCCCGAAGATCATCCTCGGCATCCTCGTCGCCATCATCGTCGTGCTCGTGGGCATGGTCGTGGCGATGAGCCGCCAGCACTGATCCCTCTCCGAGGACGGGGGCCTCCGGACCGTCTCCGGGCCTTCGGAACTTGACGCGAAACCGGCCCCGGACGACACGGGGCCATGCGTCGGGGACCGTTCGTTTTCACGTTTTTGGGCCTCCTGGCGTCCTTCGGGGCGTTCGGAATCTCATGTTCCACCGCGGGCCCTGAATCGGGTCCCGCCGACGGCGCGGCCGGAGCCGACGGGGGCACGGACGTCGCGCTCCCCGATCCCGAAGACGTTCCGGACGACGCCTACCCCGCCGAGACGACGCTCACGGAAGGAACGTGCGCCACGGATCGCGCGAAGGCGTACGCGCCCGTGACTCCAGCAAACTGCGACGGCAAGCGAACCTGCATCGACGGGCGGCAACGGGTCTGGGTCCGGGGTGCGCCGTTCTTCGCGCGCGGCGTCTACAATGGCGGCTCCGAGTGGAAGAAGGTCGCCGAGAACTGCCCGGCCGGGGCGGCGTGTGCGTCCACGAATCCGACGACGCCCGCGGCCTTCGTCGCGACCCTCGCGAGCGGCGGCTTCAACCTCGTGATGGAGCGCACCCGGTACCTCCCCGCGGCCATGCTCGACGCCGTGCACGCCGACCCGAAGGTGGCCTTCGCGCACCTTCTCTGGAGCGACCCCTTCACGGAGGAAGGGCACGCGGGGCTCGTCGCGGAGATCGAAGCCGCCGCGAAGGACGACGACGTCGTCATGTGGTTCGGCCCCGACGAGGTCGATCTCAACGCGAACTTCCACGACGCCGTGGGCATCCGCCGCATCCTCCGCGGTTCGAGCCCGACGATCGACCGCGCCCTCGCGACGACGTACGCGCCCCCGAAGCCGAATCCGTTCCTGCCGGCCGACGAGCCCGCCCACGATCCGCACGGTCTCCCCTTCGGTGCGGCCCTCGCGTTCGACCGGGGACTGTCGCAGGGCACCAACTTCTACGACGTGCTCCTGCCGATCACCTACCCCATCAAGACGGCGCGCTCGCAGGTGAACCGCTCCGACTGGGCGACGACCCGCACGCGCACGTTCGGGTCGAAGGGCGCTCCCGTGTTCCCCATCCTCCAGATGGTGGGCATTCCCGAGATGGAGCTCGCGCAACCTTCGCCGGCACAACTCCGCGCCCTCGTCGCGGGCGCCGTGGTCAACGGGGCACGGGGTCTCTTCTATTACACGCTCACGAGCGACAAGCCGAAGCTCGCCGGCCGGGACGGTTTCTTCGCGGCGGACGACGCGAAGGCGTGGGCGGTCTACGCCGAGATGCACGCCTTCGTCGACGCCCTCGTTCCCGCGATGTACGTCGCGACGGACGAGGCGTTCGGCGAAGGCTCCACGCTCGAGTGGCGGACCTTCGTCGTCGGCCCACGCCGCGTCGTCGTCGTCTCGAACCCGACGTCGCAGCCCGTGGCCTTCGACGTCGACCTCGCCCTCGGGCGCGCCCGCGGGGAACGGGTCCGTTCGTTCCCCGGATGCGAGAGCGTGACCGCGAGGGGCGTCACGCTCGAGGGCTACGGCATGGCGGCCTACGAAGTCCTCACGCCCTGACGCGGCGAGGACTTCGCGCTCCGACGTGACCCGCGGAGGTCCGGGTTTCCCGGCTCACTTGCCGTGGAACTCGCGGGCTTGCTTGAGGACGAACTCGCCGTTGTCGAGGAGCTTCCACTCCATGTCGAGGGAACGCTCCTTGCGCTGATCGAGCCAGACGAAGCGGCAGTCGCCGTCGTAATACCCGGGCTTGGCGTTGCAGTAGGCGACCTCGACGGTCTTCACGATCTTCGTGATGTCGATCATGGTCTTCTGCACCTTGGCTTCGTCCGTGCCGAGGACCGAACGCGTGAGCGCCGGTTTGCCCGCTTCGGGCGTCGCGAAGCGCGAGATGGTGAACCGCGGGACGCGCTTCTCGTCCGCGAAGGTCGCCACCGTCGTCTGCGCGAGCGTGCCCGGATCGGGGTTGGTGACGAGGTTGTTCCCGGCCTGGATGGCGTGGGTGTAGCCGATGATGTCGGGCGCGTTCACGACGCGGGTGATGGAGACGCCGTTCGCGGCGACTTCCCCTTCGGTGTCGTACGCGGGGACGACCGAGAGGCCCATGGCCGCGGTCGCGTGGTCGAGCCGCGCGAACGAACGCTCGGAGATGGCGCGGTCGTTCCAGAGACTCGCGTACACGGCCTTCACCGCGCACTGGATGGTCTTGGGCTTCACTTCGAGCTTGGTGGCAGGGCCCGTGCCGTCGGTCTCGATGCGGCAAGCGAAGTCGGGCTTGTCTTCCGAGGAGAGCTTCACGCCGAAGCTGTCGTGCAGACCGGCGCCGTCGAAGTTCGGGATGTCCTCCGCGTTCGCCGACGAACGCACCTTGAGCTTCTCGACGTTGGGGAACTTCTTCTTGAGCGCTTGGACGTGCTGGTCGATCGCCTCGAGCTGCGCGGCCGGCACCCGGCCCTTGTAGAAGAGGTCCTGCACGCGCTTCACCATCGTGCGGCGGTCGTTGGGAGAGAGCGTGCCCGTCTTCTCCTTCGTGATCAGGTCGTCGACGGCGACCTTGAGTTCCGCGTTCTCGGGGGCGGCCACGAAGTCGCGGTAGAACTGCACCGGAATGCCGAACCCGTAGGGCGTGAGGTCGTAGCCCATGTCCGCGCTGAGGGTGCCCCGGGTGTCCTTCCGACCGAGGACTTCGGAGTTCGCGAGGAAGCCGAGGTTCGCCGCCTTCGAGCCGTAGCGGCTGCCCATCTTGAGGCACTCCTCGCCGAGCTCGGGGCACATGTCGTCGTAGTCGAGGACGTTCTTCTCGGAGACGGCCGGCAACTGGATCCACGGCTTGTTGGTGCGCTCGTGGAGCTTCTCGAGGACCTTGGCTTCGGTGGTCTCCTCGAGGACGTACCCCGCCTTGCCCACCTTGAGGTGGACGGGCTTCTTGTCGAAGGCCACGAGCTCCGGATGAGTCTTGGACGCGTCGCGGAGCACCATGTTGGGCGTGTTCCGCTCCTTCGACTTCAGGTTCACGTGGGACGTGGAGTCCTGGAAGGACTTCGTGATCGTCCCGGCCACCACCGCCAGATCGAGGGGGAGCTCCTCGAACACGGGGATGTCGATGGGACGGAGACCGCCCACGTCCTCGGGGAACACTTGCAAGAATCCCCACGCGTCCCCGGAGTTCATGGGGAGGTAGTTCACGGCGCCGAGGATGCCGTCGATGGTGAGCGCCTGGACCTTGAGCTTCTTGAGGTCGGCCGAGATCGTCTTGACCGTCTGCTGGGGACCGGTGGCGACGAAGGCCATCTGGGCGCCCGGAACCTTGAACGCGGCCGTGACGAGCGAGAGCGCTTTCACGAGCGTGCCTTCGGCGATGACGTCGTCCGGGTAGAACTGGGCGGCGTAGACCATCTTCGGCGCCTCGCCGGCCTTGGCGAGGTCGTAGGTCTGGAGGGTTCCGGCGAAGAAGCGTTTGGACTGCGTGAAGTACGTCGACTCGTTGAAGGTGAGGTTGTCGTCCGTGACGCCGAGTTGCTTCTGCGCGAAGAGGTAGTGGAACTGGGCGTATTCGGGGACTTCGCCGCGTTCCTTGAAGTTGCCGTTGATGAAGTGGAGCTTGGGGGCGCGCGGGTTCCGGGCGTCGATGAGGAACTTCACCGTGCGGCCCGCCTGACCGAAGCCACCTCCCTCGGTGGACAGCGCCTCGAACGCGGCCCGGGTCGTGATCGACGTGGCGGAGAGTCCCGTCACCAGGGCGTCGGAGCTTTCGTCGGACGCTTCGTCTCCGGCGTCGGCGCTGCACCCGGCCGCGAGCGGCGATGCCGCGAGGAGGGCGAGCGCGAAGGCTGCGCCCACGCTGCGAACCGCCCCGAACGCGACCTGCTTGGACTGCTTCGACCGCTTCCCCACCCGCTTCGACGAACCCATGGCCTGCCTGGTTTCCCCCTGAAGTCCGGGGCGCCGCGCCCCAGATAAGCACTTCAGTAGGTCGACATGGTTCGGTGTAGCATAATGTCGTCTGGTTCGGCAGACGAACCTTCACTTCCCTTCACGATTTTGGACGCAGGAATTCCCTAGTGCATCGTCTCCAAAACGATTGGCAACCTACGAATTCAGTTAGGTTTTTCGCTCAGTCGTGCCCACTGGCGCATGGCCAGATCCCCGAACTGTCGGCCGAAACGGTAGTCCCGTTCCAGGGCGGACACTTCCCGGGTGGTACGGCCGGTGGCGAACTGGACGAGGGGGGCGACGTGCACGACTTCGCAGTCGGGCGGCGGATTCCGGATGAAATCCATGGCGGCCCGGTAGGCCATGGCGGTGGTCTCGAACGCGCGGGCGACGGCGGGGGAATTCCGCAGGAACAGGCTCTGCACGCGGGTGCCGAACGAAGGGCGCTTCACGAAATCGAAGGGGCGCGACCGGACGACCATGATGCGGCGGGCGCCGCGGCGGTACGCCTCCCAGACGGGCAGCGGATCGGAAACGGCGCCATCCACGAAGCGTTCGTTCCGGACGGCGACGGAGCCGCGGTAGAAGATGGGGAGCGCGCACGACCCCTTGAGGGCGGCGAGGATCTCGTCCTTTTCCGGGCGGAGGTAGACGGGATAACCGGTCTCCGCCGACGTGAGCGTGACCCGGAGCTCCACCGGGTTGTCGATCACGGCGTCGAGATCGAGGGGATCTTCGCGGGTGATCTCGTCCCATAGCCAGTCGAGGTCCATCCAGTGCCCGCCGCGCACGAACCGCCACGGGTCGAAGAACTCCGCGCGTGCCATGAACTGCGTGTAACAGCGGCGATTCCGACCGTGTTGACCGGCGAGGTAGGAGAGCAGGTTGCTCGCGCCCGCCGACGCCCCCATGGCGAGATCGAACGGCATGAACCGGGACTCGAGGAACACGTCGAGGACGCCGGCGGAGAAGATGCCGCGCATGGCGCCCCCCTCGACGATGAGCGCCGAGCGCGCGTTGCCGGAAAATGCCGCGTCCCGAACCGTGGCCTGGGTCATGGCGCGCGTTATACGCGCTTCTGGCCGCGCCGCGAGGGGTCCATGAGCGCTTCGACCTCGGCTTCGGCTTCCGCCTGCAATTCCGCGTCGGTGCGCCGATCCCGGGCGACGGCCTCGGGCGTCCCCGGCGCCGCGACACGGACGCCCGGAGCTCCGGACGCCGCCCCATGGACCGGACTTCCGGAGCGGAGCAGCGCGGGAAACCGGTAACTGAGGGCTCCTTGATCGTCCACGTCGAGGACCACGTGGTCGGCTTCGTGGGTCGCCAGGTGGGTCAACATGCGATCGGCGTCGGGCAGCGGCATGTCGAGGGCCGCGGCGACGTCCCGCGCGGTGAGGATGCCCCCCTTGTGCTCGGCGAGCGCGAACAGCGCCTGCCGGTGGGCCGACCGCGACGCCTCCTCGCCGACTTCCTTCAACTTGCCGCCCCCCTTGAGGAGCATCGTGGCGAGGAACAGGGTGAAGATCGCCGACGGAATGCCCAGGATGTAGCCGACGATACCGGCCGGCCAGAGCCATTGGGCGAGGAGCGCCACGACGATCGCGAACGAAAGGCCGCCGGCGAGGACGAGCCATCCGAAGACCCGGGCCACGCTCCCGCCCACCTTCGACGGCTGACCCGCCATGGTGATCGACTGGGCCGCGAGGGGCATCCGCGTCTTTCCGCAAGCCGAACAGTACGCGGCGAATCCGCGGTAGACGACCGGCGCGTTCTGACCGCAGTGGGGACACATCGCGGGCGGAGCATACCACGTCGACCCCCGCGCGAGGGCGTGGTCGCGGTACGATGACGGCCCCATGGCGTCCCACAATCCGCTCCTCTCGATGGCCCACGAAGTCCCCTTCGACCGCATCCGCGCGGAGCACGTGCTCCCCGCCGTGGACGCCCTCATCGCGGAGACCCAGGAACGCATGGCCGCGATCGTCGCCGTGAAGGGCACGAGGACCTTCGAGAACACGCTTCGCGCGTTCGACACCATGACCGAATCGCTCGACGCGACCATGGCCGTGACGTCGCACCTCGAATCCGTGGCGACGTCGCCCGAACTCCGCGACGCGTACAACGCCGCCGAGCCGAAGGTCAGCGAAGTGATGAGCGGCATCTACCTGTCCGACCCGCTCTACGCGGCGCTCCGCGACTACGCGAACACGGACGAGGCGAAGGCGCTCGTCGGTCCGAAGAAGCGCTACCTCGACAAGACGTTGGCGGAATTCCGACGCGCCGGCGCGGGTCTCGACGCCTCGGGCAAGAAGCGCCTGTCGGCCATCGACGTGGCGCTCTCGACGGCGACGCTCACGTATTCGCAGAACGTCCTCGACGCCACGAACGCGTTCGAGATGCTCGTGACGGAGGAAGCGCAGCTCGCGGGGCTTCCCGAGAGCGCCGTCCTCGCGGCGCGGGAGAGCGCGAAGGCGAAGGGCAAGGAGGGGTGGCGCTTCACGTTGCAACCCCCGAGCTACGTCGCCGTGATGACCCACATGGACGATCGCGCGCTCCGCGAACGCATGTACCGCGCGTGGATGACCCGGGGCTCCGTGGCTCCCCACGACAACCGCCGCCTCCTGGGCGAGATCCTCGGCCTCCGTGCCGAAAAGGCGAAGCTCCTCGGGTACGCCCACTTCGCCGATCTCGTCCTCGAGGATCGCATGGCGAAGTCCGGAGCACGCGCCCGTGCGTTCGTCGCGTCGCTCCGCGAGAAGACCCTGCCGCACTTCGCGCGGGAGAACGCCGAGCTCCAGGCCTTCCGCGCGAAGCTCGAGGGCCCGAACGCACCGGCGCTCGAACCGTGGGACGTGGGGTACTACGCCGAGAAGCTCCGCGTCTCCCTGTACGACTTCGACGACGAGGCGCTCCGTCCGTACTTCGCGCTCGAGAACGTGCTCGCCGGCCTCTTCGCGATCGGCACGAAGCTCTACGGGATCCGCATCGAGCGGGTGGAGTCCGCACCGACGTGGCATCCCTCGGTGCGCGTCTATCGCGTGGCCGACGAATCGGGCGCGTGGATCGGCTCCTTCTACGTCGACGTCTTTCCCCGCGAGGAGAAGCGGGACGGCGCGTGGATGCACGGCCTCGTGACGGGCACGCGCCCGGGCGAGAAGCACCTCGGCGTCCTCGCGGCGAACGTGACGCCGCCCGTCGGCGATCGGCCGGCGCTCCTCACGCACCGCGAGGTGGAGACGTTGTTCCACGAGTTCGGGCACCTGATGCACCACGCCCTCTCGCGCGTCGCGATCCGAGGCATGGCGGGAACGAACGTCGCGTGGGACTTCGTGGAGCTTCCGTCCCAGATCATGGAGAACTGGTGCTGGGAACGCGAGTCCCTCGACTTGTTCGCGCGCCACGTCGACACGGGGGCTCCGATCCCGGACGACGTCCTCGAGCGCATGAAGCGGGCGCGATCGTTCCGCTCCGCCAACGCGATGATGCGGCAGCTCGGGTTCGCGTCCGTCGATCTCGCGCTGCACGTCGACTACGACCCGTCGAAGGACGGCGACGTCGTCGAGTACGCTCGGGCGTCCATCGCGCCCTTCATGTCCGTGGCTCCGCCGCCCGGCTACGCCATGATCTGCGCGTTCTCGCACCTCTTCGGCGGCGCCGTGGGGTACGCCGCCGGGTACTACTCGTACAAATGGGCCGAAGTGCTCGACGCCGACGCCTTCTCGCGGTTCAAGCGCGAGGGCGTGCTCAACGCGGACGTGGGGAAGGCATTCCGGTCGTCGATCCTCGCCATGGGCGACAGCGACGACCCTCTCGCCCTCTACCGGACCTTCATGGGACGCGAGGCCACGACCGACGCGCTCTTCCAGCGCGCCGGTCTGACCACCTGATCACGTCCGGATCCCGTCAGCGGGGATCCTTCACGCGGCGCGCGACCACAGCGCTTCGTCGAGCCCTTCGAGGAGGAGTTTCGCCTCGGCGGCGGTGGGCAATCCGGCGTGGTCGGTGAGGCCCGGCGCAGGCTCGTTCGCGTACGCGACCGCGAGCGCGTCCACGGCCCGGCGGCGCGCGCCACGGAGCTTCGCGACGCTGTCCGCGTCGAGCGTGGCCTCGAACCACGCGAGCACGTCCCACGCGAGTTCGGCGTGACGCGTCTCGTCCTCCGCGAGGAGTCGGAGGGCGGCCCGCACTCCGGGGTCCACGGCGCGCGAAGCCTGGAACGTCGCGAGGGCGGCACCGAAGGTCTCGTTCACGCAGCCCTCGACGGCGTTCTCCAGGGCGACGTCGAACGCGGTCCGCGTCCGGTCGTCGTCCACCACGGGTTCGGCCGCCGTGCGACCCCACCGCGCCGCCCACTCGGAGGTGACCCTCGCGTGGCGCACCTCGTCCCGCGCCGCGTCCACCGCTCGGAGCACCAACGAGGTCGGAGCGCCGAGGGCTTCGAGCTCGCGCGCGAGACGCTCGAACGCGAACACCGACGCGGCCTCGAGACGGGCGACGTCTGCGAAGAAATCGCCGACGGGGTGACCCGTGCACGCGCCGAACGCGCGTCCGTCGTTCGCGACGAGACCGTCGGGCCGACGGCCGATGCCGCAGATTTCCTGCTTGATGCCGAGATCGACGGTCTCGAGGAGGGTGACCGTCCCGTCCGTCGCGACCTTGAATCGATGCTCCATCGGCGGGCCACCGTTGCCGTCCGCGCACCGCGTCCCCGAACCGACGATCACCTCGTACCCGCCGGTCACGGTCCGCACGGAGTTCTTCGTGCAATCGAGGGTGTACCCCTGCACGGTGACCATGAGCGCGGCCTCGTTCGCCGAGTCCACGGGAGCGAGGAACGCCCCGAGTTCGGCGGTCGTACGCAGGACGCCCGCGGTGTCGCCGCGCGTGTACGCGACTTGGAGGAACGACGGACCGATGTCGTTGCCCGCGGAGGCGACGCGGAAGCCACCGCCGGGCAAGGCGTCGAATTGGGCCGTGCATTGGGTGGCGTTCGCGGCACCGCCACACTTCGTTCCCGACGCGTCGAGGACGGTCGGAGGCGAGCTCGACGCCGACGCGTCCATCTCGTCCTTGTACGTGCGTCGGAGTTCGACGTAGGAGACCGCGGAGGCGGGCGTGAGGCCGTGCACCGGCTGGTAGTTCGGCGCGCACGGGGTCTTGTCGAAGCCCGTGCGATCGACGCCCGCGTCGGACACCGAGGTCGTCCCGCCGTCGGCCGTCGTCGCGCCGTCGGAGGACGTGGACGCGTCGAGGACGCCGGCGTCCGACGTGGACCCCGAATCCGAACCTGCGCCTCCGTCCACGATGGGGTCGCCGATCGTCGGCGAATGGCTGCACGCGGCGAGCACGGACATCGAGAGGGTCCGGAAGAGTCCACGCAGTCGCTTTCCTTGCATCGTTCGCATCGTCGATCTCCTTCGTTCCCTGGCCGTGATTCGCGGCGCTGCCGGCGACGTGCGAGCGCACGCGTCCGTTCGATCCGTTCAGTCCGTGCCACCATCGTGGCTCGCGTCACCCGCGTCCCCCGAGTCCCCGCGTGCGTCGTGGGCCGCGTCCCCGTCCACGGCGGCGTCCAGGGGAGAAGCGTCACCGGCATCGACCGCTCCGAGGGCGCGGCCGTCCCCGGCGCCGTCGGCGGAGGCGTCGTCGTAGCTGGCGTCCGCGAGGTGCACGTTGTCCGGAAGGCCGGCCACGTACGCACACGCCGTGGCGGACGTCGCCGCGACGAGGACGAGGACGAGGGAGGATCGTTCGGCGCGCGTCGCCATCAGAACCGCCCGGAAAGGGAGAAGGCCGCACCGCCAGTCGTGGGGACGATCGCGGCACGGGGCGTCGTGGGGCGCCCGGAATCGGCGGGAGGCGCGAGGAGCCACACGAGAGCGCCTCCGACCGCCGCCGCACCGCCGACGCCGAACAGGATCGTGGAGGCCGTCGCCATCCCTCGCGCGCCGGATTGGATCTCGAGTCCGCGCGCGTCGCAGGCGTTCACGACGCAATGGCTCTTCGCCTCGTCCCGCATGCCGAGGGTGAGCGCGCCGGTCACGCCCCCGCCGACGACGGCGGCGAGCCCCGTCACCGCGAGGACCACTCCGATGCGACGCTCCGTCGCCCCGGGAACCTTTGGCGTCGTCCACGCGGGTCCGAAGTCGCCCGAACGCGCCTCGGATTCGAGTTCGCGGACCAGGAACTGTTCGCTCGACGGCCCCGACGCGACGTCCACCTTGTACTCGCGCGCCTGTTTCCCGACGCCGGTCACGACGAGTACGTGCGTTCCCGGGTCGAGGACGACGGGGGGCCCCCACTTCGCCGGCGGGAGCAGTTCGCCGTCGAGGGTGATACGCTCCACGTCCTCGCGGGCCTTCACCTCGAAGGCGACGTAGGAGAGCTTCCGTTCGAGCGTCGCGAGGTGCTCCCGCGCGAAGGCTTCCCGTTCGCGTTGACCCTTGTTGGCCGCCCACGTCGCGCCTTGGTCGAACTCGGCGCGCGCCGTCGCCGTCTTTCCCTCCAGCTCGTGACAGAACGCGAGGTTCAGGAGCGTGCCGAGTTTGGGGTCCAGGGTCTGGCTCTCCTCGAAACGTGCACACGCTTCGGGGTACCGGGCGGCGTCGAAGTGGAGTTGCGCGTCGATGAAGAGACGCTCGGCGCGTTCGACGCGGGCGGAAGTCGCAGGAGGCACGGGAGAAGCGACGTTCTGCCCCGGGGACGTCGCGTCCGCGCACGCGGTCCGCGGCGTCACGATCGCGGCGAGCGACGCGACGACTACGGACCATCGAAGGATTCCTGGACCCGAACGCACGGTCTCCGGAGCGTATCGCGATCTTCGGGGTCGGGTCACGAAGGCGGCGCGCCTGCGCTCAGTCGCGGGACAGGAGGACCTTCGGCCGCGCCACGGCCTGGGGAGGCGCCTTCGGTCCCTCCCGTTTCGGTGCGCCCACCACCACCCCGGGGGGGAGGACCGGCCCGGTCGACTTCGCGGCGGCGTTCGACGCCACCGTCCGTGGAGTCACGGCACGGTTCGGGGCGGACCCGGTCGGCGGGTCGTCGAGTTCGAGGACCGGCGCAGAGCCGCTCGTCGCTTCGGTGGTCCCCACGTCGATGGGTTCGGTGGGAAGGAGTCGGAGCCCGGATTCCGGCGGCACGCCCGCCGCGGACGGGGTGGTCACGTGGGTCTCGGACACGCGCGCTTCGGCGGTGCGCGTGGCCGAACGTTTCGTGAGCGTCGACACACCCGCGATCAGGAGCACCGTGGCGAACGCGGCGAGAAGGAACGGTGTCCTCCCCCGGGACACGACGCCGGCGCTCTCCGGGAACTGCGCGGTCTCCACCGAGAGCGCCGCGCTGCTGGCCGAGATCGGCAGCGACGAACGCGGGGACCGGATCCGGTAGCCACCGGCGCCGTGTGCAGTGAGGAGCACGGGCGTCCTGGGCACGTCCACGGGAACGGGCGGCAATTCCGTGCGCTGTACGATGGCCGCGACACGTTCGGCGAGGGGTGCCCAGGCCGGCGACGCGAACGGAGCGATGGCGCGCGCGAGTTCGCCGACGTCCGCGAAGCGGGTGTCGCGATTCTTCCGGAGGCAACGCGCGAGGGCGTCCGAGAGCGCGACGGGAACGTCGGGGCGCACGGTCGCGAGCGGCTTCGGATCCTGCTCCAGGATGGCCGCGAGGAGTTCGCCCACGCCCTCGCCGTCGAACGGGAGTCGCCCCGTCAGGAGTTCGTACGCGACGATGCCGAGGGACCAGACGTCGGAACGCGGGTCCACGCTGCGCGCGCTCCGTACCTGTTCGGGGGACATGTAGCCGGGCGAGCCGACGATGTTCTTGCCGGTCAGGGTCTCGACCTTCGATCCGTTCGCGAACTTCGAGATGCCGAAGTCCACGATCTTCACGACGTTGGACCCGTCGGGGAGGAGCGCGAGGAAGAGGTTCGACGGCTTGATGTCGCGATGGATGATGCCTTCCGAGTGGGCGTGCGCGAGCGCCTCGCACGCCTGGAGGATGGCGTCGGCGACGTCCGCGACCTCGAGGCGCTTGTGGAGCTTCAAGAGCTCGCCGAAGTCGCAGCCGTCGAGGATCTCCATGACGATGAAGGGACCCGCGACCTCGTCGTTGCCCGCATCCATCACGCGCGTGACGTGTTCGCTCTTGAGGCGCGCGGTGGCCTTCGCCTCGTTGAGGAACCGTTGGAAGCCTCCGCTCTCCTCGGTCGCCTCCTGGTAGAGGATCTTCATGGCGACGCGCTGATCGAGCACCACGTGGTGGGCCGCGAACACGACACCCATCCCGCCCTCACCGATCACGCGCTCGATGCGGTACTTGCCGGCGACGACGGTGCCGGGCGCTGGGATTTTCTGTCGGGAGGTCTTGCCGGGCATGGCGCTCGCGGACTTCGGGCCGCGAGATTGGAATGTAGCGCCCGGAGCGGATTCCCGCCCCGAAGGTCCCGCCGATTTCCGACGATCGCGGAGGGGACGTGCGACGCGCACGCCGGCCCGCACCACGAGGCGTCCGGGTGCGAGCTACGGTGCCCTGTACGACAACCTCCGCCGACGCCCGGAGCGTCCGTGGGTCGTCAGCGCGAAAGCGGCCCGTTCTCCCCGTCGTCCGGGAAGTCGTCGTCCACTTCGTCGGCGGCGGCGCGGAAGATCCCCTTGGCCATGAGCGAGGTCTCGCGCTTCGCACGCTCACGCAGGATATGGGCGCGCGTGCGCGCGATGGTCGCGTCGTTCGGTGCCGCGTCGGTCGCGAACTGCGCGAGGTGACAGGCGAGGCGGAAGTCTCCGAGATCGGCGGCACGGAGGGCGCGTTCGGAGAGCACGTCGGCGCCGCCCGCGATGTCCGCGAGCTCCTGCGCGAGTTGGGCGTCGGCCGCGGGCTTCAGGTGCGCCGGATTGCCGTCGTACCATCCGCCGTAGAGTCGCCACACGTTGCGCACGACGAACTCGGGTTCGTCGTAGACCGGCCGGAGGTACGGCTTGTCGAGCAGACGCTCGGGCGCCTTCACACCGTGGAGGATCGCGTCGAGGGGCTCGCCTTCGTTCATCATCGCGAGGGTGTCGCGGACGAGTCCTTCGAGGAGCTCGGCGGTGTCGACCAGCGCCGCGTGCACGCGATCGCGGCCCAGGATGGGCACGCCGTGGCCCGGACACAGTACCTCGGGACCGAGGGCGTCCATCTTGCGGAGCGCCGCCGCCCATTCGAGCGGGTACCGCTGCACCTTCTGCGGGTTGCCCGCATTGGGCGAGGCCCAGATGAAGAGGTCGCCCGTGGCGAGCACCTTGGTCTCGGGCAACCAGACCCACGTGTGGTCGTCGGTCTCTCCGCGGTCGTGGACGAGTTCGAGCTTCGTGCCGCCGATGTCGAGCGACAAGCGATCGTCGAAGAGGCGATCGGGCTCGCGGTAGACGTCGGGCCACTCGAGGGACGTGGAGAATTGCCGGCCGTTGATGCAGCCGTTGTAGCCCCGCGTCATGCGGTACCGGGCGAATCGCTCCGGCACCTTCTTGTGCGCCACCACCTCGAGGGGCTTCGCGCCGGCGGGGCGCGGCTCGGCGTCGTAGAGATCGATGCCGCCGATGTGATCGAGGTGACCGTGGGTGAAGACGGCCGTGTGGAGCGGGGCCTTCGACCAGCTCCGCACCATGCCGTGGATCTTCGGCGCGAAGAGGAGCCCGCCCGTGTCCACGATGACGATGCCTTCGCGGGTACGGAGTGAGGTGACGTTCGCGAACCCCGAGACGAACGCCACGCCGTTCGCGACTTCTTCGAGGGCTAGGAGGGGCGTGAACGGGTGGTGATCGTCCGTCGAGGTTTCGCCCTGCCACAGTCGTTCTGCGAGATCGAGAACCGCGCCCATGGCAGGGCAATGTACTCGAAGCGCCGGAAAGGCGCTCCGTTTCTGCTCAGTTCTGCTTCGCCGGCGCGAGGACGACCTCCACGCGACGGTTGTTCGCGCGGCCCTCGGCGTTGGCGTTCGAGGCGACCGGATCGGCCTTGCCGCGACCCACGGCCTGGATGGTGTCCGTCGGGATGCCACGGCTGACGAGGTAGCTCCGCACGGACTCCGCGCGGCGCTGCGAGAGCTTCATGTTGTAGTCGTCGTTGCCCTGGGAGTCCGTGAACCCGAGGACGGTGACGGAGCGGTCCGGCTGCTCCTTGAGGGCGTCCGCGACCTGGTTCAGACGTTCCGCGGCCGTCGGGAGGAGGTCGGACTTGTCGGTCGCGAAGAGGACGCTGCCCGAGAGGGTGATGACGGTTCCGCGGGTCTCCTCCTTGATGGAGGCGAGCGCCGAGAGCCGGTCCAACGCTTCCTTCGCCTTCTTCTCCGCCTCGACGCGGGCCGCACGTTCGGCCGTGAGGGCCGCCGTGGTCGACGCGCCGCGCATGCGTTCGGCCTCGAGCTGCTCCTTCGTCATGTTGAGCTTCTGTTCGGCCGTGTTCTTGAACTCGGTGTCGGCCCCCGTGCGCGCCTTCTCGCTCTCGGCGATACGTCCGCGGGCCTCCGCGAGGAGCGCCTTGCGGCTGGCGATGTACGAGAGGTCGCGCGTCGCGTCGGCGGTGGGCGAATCGTTGAACGCCGTCTCCGCCTTGGCGAGCGCCTGCCGCGCGTTCTCGAGGTCCGCGGGCATGTACGCCGCCGCGGGACCGGTGGTCGCGCGCGCGTAGGTGGATCGGGCTTCGACGAGCTCCGGCGGCGGGTTCGTGGTGGCGCAACCCAGGGCGCCGAGGGTGAGGGTGAACGCGGCACCGAGGACGAACGTGGACGTGAGAGCGGACGTTTTCATGACTTGGCCTCCTTGGCCTCCGGGAATCTGGGACGTGGGGACGTGGACGTCGCCCCGTCCGTCACTTCTTCTGGAGCGCGCGCACCTTCTCCTGGGCGGCGAGCGCGGCGTTCTTGGTGCTGACTTCCTTCGCGAGGGCGACGGAGAGTTCGGCGTCGGTCTCGGCGCGAGAGAGGATCCACTCGGCCTTCTCGTTGTCGCCTTCCTTGATGAGCTTCTCGGCGGTGGCCATCTGGTCCGTCGCGTACTTCAAGTAGATCTGCGCGGACGGAATGCTCTCCGCTCCGTTCTCGTGGGCGGCGCGGATCGCGGACTGGGTCGAGGCCACCTTGGCGACGGGCGGCGGCGCACCTCCGCATCCCACGACGACGGACGTCGAGGCGAGAGCGAGAGCGAAGAGCGTTCGGACGGGAGTGAGAATCATGGTTCGGACCTCCGTGAGGGATGCGACGCCCTCAGCGAGAAGCGTGCCGAGGTGGAACGGGCGAGCTTCCACGCGCCACCCCTTGAAACGAAGGCGATCGCGCGAATTCGTGCACCGGACTGCACCGGGGCAATTCGTCACGATCGGGGCGTGGTAGCCTGGACCCCCGCATGCAGGAGGCGCCGAGAGCCGTGGCCGGAGGTTCGCCCGCCGACACCGATCCGACCGAGACCTCGGAAGACTTCCTCCTCGAGGCCCTTCGCGATCAGCGCGACACCACGGCGCGACAGCTCTCCACGATCCGGCTCGCGGGCGTGACGGCCGTCCTCGTCCTCTCGACCGTCCTCTGGAAGGGTCTCGGACAAGCGGACTGGTTGGTGAACGTCCGCATCTTCGCGGCGTACTTCCCCGTCGCGATCGCCCTCGCGTGGGCGGTCCGCAGGGCGGAGTGGGGCGCGACGTACGCCGGGTTCGCCATCGCCCTCGCCGACGTACCCGCCGTCTACCTCTCGCAGTCGTCGTCGATTCCGGTCTCCCCTTCCCCCGGGGGCGTGGCGGGGTTCTCGCTCGGCATCTTCGTGCTGCTCGTCCTCCTCGCGACGCTCTCCCTCGACAAGCTCCAGTCGTGGGTCGTGGTGGCGGCGTCCATGTTGGCGATGGTCCTCCTCCAGATGGAGGCGAACATCGGGATCGGCGGTCGGGTCGCGGCGGTCCTCGTCCTCGCGTTGGCGGGCGCCGGTTCGTCCCACCTCGTCGAACGAATCAAGGGCCTCGTGGGCCAGGTGACCTCCGAGGAAAGGAAGCGCGCGCGGCTCGGGCGGTATTTCTCGCCCAGCGTCGCTGCGCGCCTCGAGGACTTCGGCGCCGAGGGCGGCCGCGCGGTCTCGCGGGAAGTCACCGTGCTCTTCTCGGACATCCGCGATTTCACCTCGCTCTCCGAGACGATGCCCGCGGCCGACATCGTGCGCGTCCTGAACGAGTACCACGCGCGCATGGTCGAGCAGGTGTTCCGCCACGGCGGCACCCTGGACAAGTTCATCGGCGACGGCATCATGGCGTACTTCGGTGCCCCCCTCGCCGACTCGGATCATGCGAAGCACGCCGTCGACTGCGCCCAGCAGATGGTGCGGGAGCTCGTCTCGCTGAACGCCGTCCGGAAGCAGAGGGGCGATCAGGAACTCCGTATCGGCATCGGCCTCCACACGGGCGAAGCCGTGGTCGGCGACATCGGCTCCCCGAACCATCGGCTCGAATACACCGCCATCGGGGACGCCGTGAACGTGGCGTCCCGCATCGAAGGCCTCACGAAATCGGCCGGCGTGGATGTCCTCGTCTCGGAGACCACCCGGCGTCTCGTGGGCGATCGCTACGTGTGGCGGGACATGGGCCCCATGGCGGTGAAGGGCAAGCGCGAACCGATCCACACCTACGCGCCCGTGCGGGCCAACCGGGACTCCGTCGAGCCGCCGGCGAAGTCGATGCGATCACGCCCGGCGTGAGACCGCGCCGCCCGCCTTCGCGCCCGCGACCACGAGAGCGACGACGCCGACGACGAACGGACGATCGACCTTCTCGCGACGGCGGAGGAGACGTGAGTAGACCGTCGCGAAGATGACTTCGACGACGACCTCCGCGTTCGTTCCCTTCGGGACCTCGCCGCGCTGGATGGCCCGCTTCACGAGTTCCATGCGCGGCCCCATGTGCTCCTCGCGGAGCTTGCGCGAGATCGCGTCGACCTCGGGGTTGTCGCGCTCGCTCTGCATCATCCGCACGACGCCGCGTTGGGCGGGCAGGTTCACGTTGCACACCGACTCCCAGACGAACTCCACGAGGTCGCTCTCGAGCGCTCCCGTGTCCGGCAGTTCGGGTTGGGACTTGAGCTCGCGGATCGCGGCCGACACCAGATCGACCTTCGTGGGCCAGCGCCGGTAGATCGTGGTCTTGTTCACGCCGGAACGCGCGGCGACGTCCTCCACGCGGAGGGCGCCGTACCCGGAACGGCCCAGCACCTCGAGGGTCGCTTCGAGCACGGAGCCGACGACCCGGGCGCTCCTTCCCTGGGTACGGACGCCTTCGGTGCGTCGTGTCCTGGAACGTTTTCGCGCGATTGTCGCCATGGGATCCCCACCCTTCCCGTTCTTTATGGCAACGGTCGGTTGCCAAAGCAAGTTCCGCGACGTACATGTAAAGGCGACTCTTCGTTGCCCGAGAGGCCCCTCCCCATGTCTGCGACATCCGCGACGACCGACACCCCCGCCCACGACGCCTCCGCTCCCGCCGCCGAGGTCCCGAAATCCGGGAAGCGACGCATCGTCCTCTTCGGCGTCCTCGGCGTGGTGGCCGCGGCATCGGGCACCTATTGGGCGATGCATCGAGGCCTCGAGACCACCGACAATGCGCAGGTCGACGCGGAAGTGGTCGCGGTGCCGGCACGCGTCGGGGGCGTGGTCGTCGACGTCCGTGTCGGCGAGAACCAACAGGTGAAGGCGGGCGATCTCCTCGCGGTGCTGGACGACGCCGCCATGAAGGCGAAGCTCGAGCAAGCGGAGGCGAAGGTGGATGTCGGCCGAAGCGGCGGCGATGGCGGCGGACGCCGACGCGCGCGTCGCCGAATCGAACGCCATCGGCAACAAGTCGTTCGCGGAGGCGTCGCTGCAGACGGCGGCCGTGGGGGCCGCCGGCGCGCGCGATCAAATCTCGGAAGCGACGGCCGCGTTGAACTCGGCCGTCGTGGCGGCGAAACAGGCGGACGTCGATCGCGAACGCACGCGCAAGTTGTTCCAAGGCGGCTCGCTCTCGAAGGCGGCCCTCGATCAGAGCGAGACGCGCGTGGAGCTTGCTCGCGGCGTCGAACCGGGAAGCCGCCCGCGCCCGCCTCACCACCCTCACCGCGAACGCGGCGCAAGCGGGCAGCCGCGTGGCGGAGGCCTCCGCGAAGGCGAAGCAGACGAACGTGGTGGAGGCCATCGTCGATCAGGCGCGCGCCCGGGCGAAGGCGGCCCATGCCGAGGTCGCCACGGCCAACGCGCTCCGCGATCTGGCGAAGCTCGATCTCTCGTACACGCGGATTCTCGCGCCGTCGGACGGCATCTTCTCGAAGAAGTCCGTCTCGGTGGGTCAGAACCTCGCCATGGGTCAGGCCGTCGGGCAGCTCGTGACGAACGGATTCTGGGTCACGGCGAACTTCAAGGAGACCCAGGTCGCGCGGATGCGCACGGGACAACCGGCGTCCTTCGAGGTCGACGCCTTCCCGGGCACCACGTTCACGGGCAACCTCGAGAGCTTCTCGGGTGCGACGGGATCGCGGTTCACGTTGCTCCCTCCCGACAACGCGACGGGCAATTTCACGAAGGTCGTCCAGCGCGTGCCCCTCCGCGTTCACGTGAAGGAGGTCCCGGCCGGGGTCGCCCTGCGCCCGGGCATGAGCGTCTCGCTCACCATCGACACCCGGGGGTGACCCATGGCCGCCGCCGTCGCCTCCCCGAGCCCCGTCCGCGCGCCCGCGAAGGGCGCGGACAAGTGGGTCATCGCGATCTCCGTATCCATCGGGGCCCTGCTCGAGATCATCGACACGAGCATCGTCAACGTGGCGATGCCCGATTTGCAGGCTTCGCTCGGGGCGACGCTCTCGCAGGTGAGCTGGGTCGTCTCGAGCTACGGCATCGCGAACGTCATCATCCTGCCGCTCGCGGCGTGGCTCGGGCACAGGTTCGGCAAGAAGCGCTACTTCATCTTCTCGCTCGTGGGCTTCACCCTCGCGTCGATCATGTGCGGCCTGTCGACGAGCCTCTGGATGCTCGTCGTCGCGCGCATCCTCCAGGGACTCACCGGCGGAGGACTCCTCGCGAAGGCGCAAGCCATCCTCTTCGAGACGTTTCCCCGTGAGGAGCAAGCCACCGCGCAGGGGTTCTTCGGAGCGATCGTGATCGCGGGACCCGCCATCGGTCCGACCCTCGGCGGGTGGCTCGTGACCAACTTCCAATGGCGGTGGATCTTCTTCGTGAACGTCCCCGTCGGCATCCTCGCCGTGTTCCTGACGGCCGCGAACCTCCCCGCCGACGACCCGGACGCGCGCGCGAAAGGGTCCGTCGACTGGTGGGCCATCCTGCTCCTCGCCGTGGGCGTCGGGTCGTTCCAGGCGCTCCTCGAGGAGGGCAACTCCGACGACTGGTTCGAGTCCCGTCTCATCACGACGCTCGCGGTCCTGGCGGTCGTCGGCACGGTCGCGTTCGTCCACCGCGAGTTGACCACGAAGAGCCCCGTCGTCGATCTCCGGATTCTCCGTCACCGATCGCTCTGGGCCGGGTGCATCCTGGGCTTCGTGGTCGGCGCGTCGCTCTACGGGACGCTCTTCGCCGTGCCCATCTTCGCCCAGATGATCCTCCGCTACACCTCGCAGGAGACGGGCATGCTGCTCCTGCCGGGGGCTCTCGCGTCGGCCGTGGGGATGATCCTCGCATCACGCATGATCCAGAAGTTCGACGCGCGGGCCGTCCTCTCGGGAGGTGCGCTCACCCTCGTGGGGGCGCTGGCGATGCTCACGGCCGCCATCAACGTCCAGGCAGGCGGCGACGATCTCTACTGGCCGATGATCATCCGTTCGTTCGGGACGGTGTTCACGTTCCTTCCCCTCCAGTTGAGCGCCCTCGGGCCGCTGCCGAAGGAGGACATCGCGGGCGCCACGGGCATCTTCGCGCTCACGCGGCAACTCGGCGGGAGCGTGGGTGTCGCGCTCCTTTCGCTCCTTCTCGACACGCGCATGGCGTTCCACCGGGCCGTGCTCGTGGAGAAGCTCTCCGCCACCGACCCCGCCGTCGCCGAACGCGTGACCATGCTCACCCAGGCCATGCTCGCCAAGGGCGCGACCCTGGCCGACGCGAAGGCGCGCGCGCTCACCCTTCTCGACGGTACCGTGAACCAACAGGCGCTCGTGCTGTCGTTCGCCGACACCTTCTGGGCGACGGGCGCCATGATCCTCGTCTCGCTGCCGCTCGTGTTCCTCCTCGGCAAGCCCCCCGGGCGGGGGGCGACCGTGGGTGGCGGACACTGAGGACCGAGGACCGGGTACGGGTCCGCGAACCGCGCACTCAGGGCGCGGGACTCACGGTCGGAGGATCCGCTCCGGCGCTTCCCGCGGCTTCCGACGTACGACGCCGTACTTCTTCCCGAGGGCGTCGATGACGTCCCCGCCGCCGACGTAGATGGCGACATGACCGGGCCAGTAGAGGACGTCGCCGGGCTGGAGAGCGTACGGGGAGATGGCGGGCAGCGCTTTCGCTTGCGCCTCGGAGGTGCGCGGCACGCGGACGCCCACGTAATTGTATGCAGTCTGCACGAAGCCCGAACAATCGAAACACGACGGGCCGGTGCCTCCCCAGCAATAGGGCTTGCCGACCTGCGATTCGGCGAAGCGCACGAGGTTGTACGAGCGCCAGTCGGGGCGGCGCGTAGGCGGCGGGGCCGGGCACGAACGGCTCCCGGGTGCGCGTCGCGCAACCCGTGGCGAAGAACGACGCCATCGTGAGGACGAGGACCAGGACGATCGCGTCCATCCCCGGCTTCGACGGACGGATGTGCGTGGGACGGTGCACGGCGTCGCCCATGGGACGATCGTACGGAGGGCCTCGGACGGGCCCACTTTTCGGCGGCTACATCTTCGCGTCGGGCGTGGTCGTGAGGCTGAGCCGTCCGTCGGCGAGCATCGTCCAATGGGGGTTCCAGGCCACTTCCCAGAGGTGTCCGTCGGGGTCGGCGAAATACCCGGAGTAGCCCCCCCAAAAGACGTCTTCGGCGGCCTTCACGAGGGTGGCACCCGCGCGGAGGGCCGCGGCCATGGCGTCGTCGACCTCCTTCTTCGAGCGGCAGTTGTGCGCGATCGACATGCCACGGAACGCCTTCGGTGAAGGAGCGGGTCCGGGATCGAGCTTCGCGTCTTCGGCGAGGGCGCGGTGACCGAAGAGACCGAGGACGAAGCCACCGAGATCGAAGAAGACGACCTCGTCGCTGCTGCCGGGCGCGGTCTTCCACCCGAGACCGTCGCGGTAGAAGGCGCGGGCACGGGCGATGTCGGAGACGCCGAGGGTGAGGAGGTTGATGCGGGGGTCCATGGTGCGGGGGAGCGTACACGAAGGCGTTCGCGTCGAGGTCTTCGTCGGCGACGTCGTGACGTCGTTCACGCCGGTCTGAACACGAGGGACTGATGCACGCTCGCGCCCGCACGCGCTCCGTCGGCCACGGCGAGGGCGACGGTGCCCGCGGCCATCGCCAGATCCCCGCACGCGAAGACGCCGGGCACGGACGTTACCTTCATGTCGTCGACCTTCACGTAGGGGCCCATGGGTCCCTCCGCGAGCGCGCACCCGAGTTCGTCGACCAGGGTTCCCGGGATGTGGGTCTTCGGCGGAACGAAGAGTCCGGCGAGTTCCGTCTTCCGCCCGTCGGCGAGAACGAGCGCGATGCCCTTCCCCGGCGCGGCCGTGGGACCTTCGATCCTCACGACGGCGCTCTTCTCGAGTCGAATCTTCCGCGCGTCGAGGGCCGCCAGGGCGTCCGCGGCGAGTTCGGTGCCCTGGAGAAAGAGGGTCGTTCCGCCGGGTTCGGACCATTCCGAAATCAGGATGGGGAGATGGTGGGGGAGCGTCGGCGTCGCGAGGACCCCGAGCCGCCCGCGGTCGAGTTCGTAGCCGTGGCAGTAGGGACAGTGGGCCACCGTGTGGCCCCATCGTTCGGCGAGCCCCTCGATGGCGGGCAAGGTGTCGACCACGCCCATGGCGAGGAGGATCCTCCGCGTCGCGATCCATTCGCCGCCCACCTGCACCTCGAAGCCGCTGCCGATCGCCCGCGCGTGTTCCGCGTGTCCGTCCCGGAACGCGACCGTCGGGTACGCGCGGACGTCGCGTCGCGCGTCCTCCGCGATGCGTGCCGGCGATTCGCCGTCGCGCCCCAGGAACCCGTGGGCGTGCGCGGCCGTGCGGTTCCGCCGTTGGCCACCGTCGACGACGAGGACCTTCTTCCGTGCGCGCCCGAGCTGGAGGGCCGCGGAGAGCCCGGCGTAACTTCCCCCGATCACGACGACGTCGAACATGGCCGCATCCTTTCTTTCTTCTTCTTCACGTCCGCCGCGATGGAGGCGAGCGTCACGTCCCGGAGATGCCCGTGGAACACCGCCTCCGCTTCTTCCAGGGCCGCCCCCATGGCGCGGTTCACCGCCCGTTCGACCGGGCATCCCGGCTGCTCGACCCGGGGACCGATGGCGAACACGTCCGGCGCGCCGAGCGCCTCGTACACGTCGCCCAGGGTGAGCGTCTCGAGGGATCCGGAAAACCGCCACCCGCCTCCGTGCCCCTTCTCCGACGACACGATGCCGCGCGCGCGGAGCCCCGCCATGGTCCGCCGCACGACCACCGCGTGCGTGTGCAACATGACGGCCAGTGCCTCGGAGGTCAGCGGCTCCGTCCTCTCCGCCATGTGGAGGAGGGCGTGGAGAGCGACCGAAAGTCGGCTTCCGCGTTTCATGTAACTTTTATGAGTACGTGATGAGACGTTGTCAAGCGGCGCCGCTTCGGCGGGACGAATTCCGGCCCCCCCTTCACGACTTCCGAGGCGCTCCCGGCTCGGGGACGTGGCCGCGGTGTGCATCGAAGTGGGCCCCGCGAAACCGGCCCGACCGCGACCTGGCCCGGTCCCTCGAACGGGGACGACGGCGTGCCGGGGCGCGCCGCCGTGGACGCACGTGGGACGTTTCGGCGGCGGCGGCGTTCGACGTCGTCCCGAGTGAGGTCTAGGGTGGCTCCCCATGACCACCCGTCTCGCGTCCTGTTCCTGCGGTCGGCTCTCGGCGGAGTGCCGGGGAGAGCCGGTGCGGATCTCCATGTGCCACTGCCTCGCGTGCCAGAAGCGCTCGGGCAGCGTGTTCGCGGCGCAGGCCCGCTTCAAGTCGGAGGACGTGACGACGAAAGGCGCCTCGACGACGTGGCATCGCGCGGGAGACGAGGGCGGAGGCGCCATCTTCCACTTCTGCCCGACGTGCGGCGCGACGGTCTACTACACGCTCGTGGACGTTCCGGGCTTCACCGCGGTGGCGATCGGCGCGTTCGCGGATCCGACGTTCCCGGCACCGAAGGTCTCGGTGTACGAGAACCGGAAGCACGCGTGGGTCGTGGTGCCGGAAGGGGCGGAGCGGTTCGCGTGAGGGGAACGGGTTCGGTCGCCGGATCCGTCGGTGGCGATCGTGTCGGCCGTCGTCCTTGACAAATGATTCGACGATCGTAGAAATATCGAAACAGATGGCCGCGAAGCTGGATCACCACGCCGAGCAGTTCAACGCCTTGGGCCACCCTGCCCGCCTGGCCATCCTGCGGTACGTCGTCCAAGGCGGACCGGACGGGACGCCCGCCGGGGAGATCCAGGCGAAGCTCGACATCCCGCCGTCGACCCTCAGCCACCATCTCGAGAAACTCGCGTCCGCGGGACTGCTCAAGTCGCGCCGCGAAGGCACCTTCATCTACTACGCCCCCGTGTTTGACTCCCTGAAGGCCCTCACGGACTACCTCTGGGAGGAATGCTGCAAGCGCGGCAAGGGAACGTGCTGCTGACCGGCACGCGCCGAGCGCCCCGAACCCATTTTTTTGGATCGTTATTTCGATGATTGCGGAACAATAGAAGGAGAATCCCATGAACGTCCTGAAGCCCCACGTCTCCCTGAACGTCTCCAGCATCGACGCCTCCGTGGCCTTCTACGAGAAGGTGTTCGGCGTCGCCGCCTTCAAGCGGCGCCCGGGCTACGCCAAGTTCGACCTGCAATCCCCTTCCCTGAACCTCTCCATGGTGGAAGCGCCTCGCACGGGAACCAACGCCAGCCACTTCGGCATCCAGGTCGCCTCGAGCGAGGACGTGGCCGCGGCCTGGACCCGCTTCAAGGCCGCGGGCCTGCCGACGCGCACGGAGGAGAACACCTCCTGCTGTTACGCCCTGCAGGACAAGGTCTGGGTCCAGGATCCGGACGGCAACGAGTGGGAAGTGTTCGTCGTGAAGGGCGACACGGACACGATGACGGACGATCCGGCGGCCGCCGCGGGCGCGAAGCCGGCGTGTTGCGTGCCGACGGCGGACACGAAGCCGAAGGCCGAGGGCAAGAGTGGCTGCTGCGGCTGATCGCGCACGTCGCTTCGCCGCCGAAGCGCTCGGCACGGCGTTCCTCCTGGCCACGGTCGTCGGATCGGGGATCATGGGGGAGCGCCTCGCGGGCGGGAACGTTGCGGTCGCGCTCCTCGCCAACACGCTCGCCACGGGCGCGGGGCTCGTCACCTTGATCCTGACCTTCGGCCCGGTCTCGGGAGCCCACTTCAATCCGGTGGTGTCCCTGGTCGCGGCCGCGGAAGGTGGCCTCCCGTGGCGGGACGTTCCCGGATACGTGCTCGCACAGATCGCGGGAGCGTTCGGCGGCGTCGCGGCCGCACACGCCATGTTCGGCTTGCCGGTGTACGCGGCCTCGACCCACGTCCGGGCCGGTGCATCCCAGGCGTTCTCGGAGTTCGTGGCGACCTTCGGGCTCCTCGCGGTCATCGCCGGAACCTCGCGGCGCCGTCCGGAAGCGACGCCGTTCGCGGTCGCCGCGTACATCGTGGCGGCCTATTGGTTCACGGCCTCCACCTCCTTCGCCAACCCCGCGGTCACCCTCGCGCGGGCAGCGAGCGACACGTTCGCGGGCATCCGTCCCGCCGACGTGCCGATGTTCGTGATAGCGCAAGGTGCGGGCGCGGCCATGGCCTTCGTGGTGTCCCGATGGATGATGTCGTCAGGCGATGGGGAGACGTCGGCATGAACACCATCGTCTTCGCGTGCGTGCACGGTGCGGGTCGTTCCCAGATGGCGACCGCGTGGTTCAACCACTTCGCGGATCCCGCCAAGGCCCGGGCCCTCGCCGCAGGCTCGGAGCCGGCCTCGAAGGTGCACGACGTCGTCGTCACCGCCATGGGCGAAGTGGGCATGGACGTGTCGTCGGCCCGACCTCGCCTCTTGGACGACGCGCTCGTCGCCGACGCGGCGTGTGTCATCACCATGGGGTGCGGCGAACGGTGCCCCGTCACGCCTCCGCACGTCCGTCGGTTCGATTGGCCCTTCGACGATCCCAAGTCGGGTTCCATCGAGGAGGTGCGTCGGATTCGCGAGGCCATCGCGGCGCGCGTGAGGGCCTTCGTCACGGACGAAGGGTGGCTGCGGTGAGATCGGCGGGGCCTACGCGGCGTGGACGACGCTGCGTCAGCGCTTCGCCGGCCGCGAATCCGAGTCGAGGATCCACACGCCGCGGATCTCGTCGTAGACGTACGTCACCTGCCGATCGCATCCGGTGACGCCGGCGACCACGGTGTACTGGACGTCCTCGTGGAACGCCGTGGGGCGCTGCTTGAGCGGCGTCACCTGTAGCGTGTCCTTTGGACATTGCAGGTCGAACGCGGCACGCGTGCGGAGTTGCTCGTCGTGGGTCGCGATCCTGGCGACGACACTCTCCCGGCTGGGACCGCATGCCGACGTCAGCAGCGTGAAGACCCCCAACGCGATGCCCAACGTCGTCTTGCCCATGGTGAGACGCACGGTACTTCACCCGTTCCGCGATTCCTCCGGAAAGTTCTCTGGCCCAGGCCGGAGTTGCCATGCTGTGCCAGCCCCGGAACGTCGGATCGCACCACGCTCCGCGGCGCCCTGGAATTCGCCGGGAATTGCGGGCGGCACGCTCGTTGCTCTTCCCTTGGGTCCACCATGCGCCTCCGCTCCCGCCTCTCCCGCTTGTCCGTCGTCTTCGCCCTCGTCTCGGTTCCTGCGTCGGTGGTCGCGTGCAGTTCGACGCCGGGCGCCGACGGTCCGACCTCGGACGCCGGAACCGACGGGACGATCGAGGCTTCCGTCGACGCCGCGAAGGAGGCCGCGACCTCCGATGCGGGCAACGACGCGGGCAACGACGCGGGCAACGACGCGACCCACGACGGCGACGCGAACGCCACGGCATGCACGGGACGGCCGCACCACTGTGGGCCGTGCGATTTCGGATCGTGGGCGACGTGCGTCCAAGGCCAGTGGACGTGCGAATCCGGCGCCCAGCAATTCGGATGCGAGTGCTACTCGGGTGCGACCATGGGCCTGCAACACTGCTGCACGACGGACGCGGGTGCGTCCGTGATCCCGGAGTGCACGGTGACCGAGAGCGGCTACGGGCGGTACGGATCCGGGACGCTCACGTGCAGCAACGGCGGCACGCCGTACGTGAAGGATGCGGGCTCCGGGTCGTGTCCGTGAACGATCGCATTCAGCGCGGTACGAACACGAGCGGGTAGTTCGCGCCGTAGCGGCTGTCCCAGGCGCCGCGATCGTTGGAGGCCGCCACTTCCAACGCGAACCATCGGCTGCCGTCGGCGGCCGGGGGAAAGAGCGTGTCCCACGTCCCGGGGTCGGAGGCCTTGTCGATCACGAGCGTCGCGCGATGGGGTTCCCGCTGACCGTCGCCGTAGGAGTTCACGCAGTGGACGGTGGCCTCCCGCGTGAGGCTGCGTCGTGCCTCCGGGGCTCCGAACACGAAGACGAAGTTCACGACCCTGCGCTGACGAAAGTCGGTGCACGGAAGGAACGAGCTCGAGATGTCCTCGAGGTAGGTGACCACGAGCCGTTCCCGGACGCCGTTGCCGCGGCCGTCGTCGAACCGCATGACGGAGGCGACGAAGGGGCGCGCTCGGGCCTCCACGAGCGAAAGACATCCCGGGATGAACGAGCAGTTCGACGCGATCTCATGGGCCTGGGCGACGGTTTCGACGGCGTCTTCGGCGGCAGGACCGGAGCATCCCGCGACGAGCGCGAGCGAAGGGGCGAGGAAGGCGAACGAGGAGAAACGAAGGGCGATGGTCATCCCGGGGCCATAGCAACGGCCCCGGAACCGGGCTCCACAGGGCCGGTCCGTGATCCCACAGTTTCCGTCAAGGCGCGGCGACGAAGGTCCCATGCCAGGAGGACTCGGCGGGCGGAGCCCGGAGGAAGGGATCCGCGACGAAGCCGTCGGGCCGCTGGGTCGGTCTTGAAGGCTCGGCATAGGTCGTCGTCCAATGGTCGGATGCGTCCGATGGCGACCCTGGGATTGTTGGCACTGAGCGCGTGTGCGCGGCACCCGGTCTCCCCGAATTCCGGTGCGGCGGACGTCGCCACGGGTCGTGAGCACGTGCGTGCACGCGAAGGCGATCGGGACGGCTATTCCGTCCGTCGCCCGTGCGAAGTGAGCACGCTCGCCGTCGTGGGCAAGGGGCGAGGCTCCCCGTCGACGTTGGACGACGCGGCGGCTCGGGACCGACTCCGCGCCCGGGTTCTCGACGTGCTCGCCTCGCTTCGGTCGGTCCACGGCACGGGATTCGGGGCGCCATGCCGCGGTCGCGACGTCATCGCGGTCCACGTGTACCTGAGCGACCCTCGCGAAGTCGACGTCGCGGTCGAACTCCTCGGCACATGGCTGAAGCGCGAAGACTCGGGCGACGAGGTCGACGTCACGGTGTCCGCGGTCCCGGTCGCGGACTGAGCCCCGCACACCGCTTCGCTCCCCGCCTCCTACGCTTGCTGTTTCGCTTCGCGAAACGGAGCTCGGAGCCTCGAACTCCCGGACCGGGCGGACGAGGGCAACTTGCGGAGGAGGAGAGATGCGCGGTCCGCTTCGCTCCCCGCCTCCTACGCTTGCTGTTTCGCTTCGCGAAACAGAGCTCGGAGCCTCGAACTCCCGGTAGGTTGCCCTACGGCGGTTTTCAAAATGGTACTTGCACAGTACACTGAGCGGCTCAGATGTTCACGAGAGTCCAAATCAAAGGATCTTCGTGCAGCGGAGGGGACACGAAATACCAAGGGGTCTTGGTATATGGGCTGTAAACCATGCGGTGGATACCAAGGTGTATACCACGTGCGATTTCGAGCGATCTCGATGCGTGAGCTCGTTGGAGAGCTGCCCGCCCCTCGATGTGCGTCGACAAGTGGCTCTTGATCCATCTGGGCTAATCGGCATCCGAGGGGATCTGCAATTCTCGAGGCGTGACGTTGAGCCCACCAACATTGCCGACCAAACCCGCGAACCCCCTTCCTGGAGTCACTACTTCTCAGTCGCAATCTCGGGCAGACCCAAGACAACGGCGGCGGTAACAACCATTGATTTCGAGCAATCTATCTGTGCCGCCTTGCGCTCGACCTCGAGGGCCATCCAGCTCGGCATCACGAGAAACACGGCTCTCTTCTCGGTGAGTCTTGTTGTATTCGGAGCAGACGTAGGCGGAGGCTTGGGAAGTTCGGCGCGGGACGTAACCCGCTGAATTCGATCGCGTGCTCGAAGATACGCCTTCTGCACCACATAGGACATTGACCTGTCCAGCTTCGTAGCAAGCTCAGTGACATCCTTCACGAGACGTTCGGGCATGTAGTGATTGCCTTCGATGCGAAAGTCCGTGAAGGAGCTGCCCCGCACAAGCTCACCATCCTTCAACGTCTCGCTCTCTGGCCATGAAGGCTCCACCAGCTTGTCCCCCACGATTTCGCGTTCGCGTTCGGACAGTTCCGCAAGGCTTGCGTCCGCGCCCCTCGGGGGAACCAAGACTTTCAACACGCGCTCTGCTTCACCCGAGCTGCGAGCTAACCGTTTGACCGACAGGTCCTTCACCGATTCGGGCTTTATGGTCACCAGCGCGCCATCGACAGAACCGAGGACGGCAACGTCGTCGCCCTCATGCTCGACCTTCAGCCAGAACGCCATTTTGGGTTCCTCCGCCGCGACCTTTGCTGCAATTTCATGCAGGCGGGCCCAACCCCAGTTGCTCCTTCGAAGTAGCCACAGACGGGCTCGAGCGAGTCCCCTCTTCGTTGGGTCGACCGAGGAAAAGTCCATGACTGCTGCTGCGACGTCGACCTCGTCTGTCTCGGAAAGATAAATGCGCTCGTCGGCCATGGTGGGCTTGTCAGAAGTTCGCGTCATTGCCGTTGGAAGAGGTGCGGAAGGATCTGCCAATGAAGATGTCGCAGAGCCACGCTTGTCACGGTCTTGTGCACATCCTGCCAGGCTAAGAACGACCAAGAGCTCAGGGCCACGGAAGCCACGAGACCATCGCTCGATAATACGGCCCCGACTGTTCGTCATTGCACCTTTTCGAGGATTAGTCCGTTGTCCGCAAAGGATAGATACGTCGGCACCGGGCTCCACAGGGCCGGTCCGTGATCCCACAGTTTCCGTCAACGGTAAGGGCGGCGCGGCGGGCGACGTCCGAAGCAGACGCGACGACGCGATCAGGTCTTCGGCGCGAACTTGGCGAGGGTCTCGGCCTCGG
This sequence comes from Polyangiaceae bacterium, assembly GCA_046351475.1. Classification (GTDB taxonomy): domain Bacteria; phylum Myxococcota_A; class Polyangia; order Polyangiales; family Polyangiaceae; genus JAXLYL01. The sequence continues at coordinate 56,340 of JAXLYL010000004.1, read as the reverse complement.
TGAGGCGCGGGTGGTCGCCGGCGAAGGCGTAGCCGTCGGGCTTGTGGTCCACGAAGATTTCGCTCGCGAGCCGGAAGGCGGCGGTGTCGGCGAAGATGCCGGCGCTCATCATGTACTTCGCCGCGGGCACGAGGAAATAGAAGAGGTGGGTCCCGCACTTGGAGCAGAAGCCTCGTTCGGCCCAGGGGGACGAGGCGTAACGCGTGATGGAATCGTCGCCTTCGAAGGTGACGGACGTGGTCCGGACGCCGAAGAACGGCCCTCCCCCGCCCCATCTGCGGCACATGCCGCAGTGGCAGGCGGAGTGGGCGGTGTTGACGCCTTCGGCGGTGAAGCGGACGGCACCGCAGAGGCAGGAACCGGAGTGGGTGGTCATGGGGAAGGTCCGGGTTGGAACGTGGGCGCACGGACGCGAAAGATTCGGAAGAGGAACTTTCCAAACCCTCGCGCGCGGGACGCGAGGTACGACGTGAATACCACGGGCGGTCCCTCGTCGAAGGGCGAGCCCGTCCGAGCGAATCGGCCGAGACCGGAAACCTTCCATGAGCTACGCATTTTCGCTGACGGGAACGAACCGGGCCGAGCCCCGCGCGGCGATTAACCCGTTCACCGGCGGTTCGGAGATGCTGCCGACGTTCGCGATGAACGCCGACGAGCGAGCGGCAGTGCAGGCCGTGGTCCGTCGTCACGGCGGCACGTTCGAGGCGGGCGAAGGCGATCTGGTCGTCGCGGGCGCGCGGATGCACTTCGAAGACTTCGGCGGGCTGCGATGTGCGGTGTCGATCGAGGGGGCCATCGAGTCCGCGATCGCCGTGCTCTTCGAGCTGGCCGCGGCGGGTCGACTCGTCGTTCTGAACGAACACGAGTCGTGCGACGAACCGATTCCCGTCGTGACGACCGCGGAGGCGCGGGCGCAGGCCATCGCGTCCGACGTGGAGGACGGCGACGTGGAGCTCGCGACTGACGTGGGCCGTTTTCTCCGCGTGCTCCTGCCGGGTTACGACCGGGTTCGCGGGAACGGCGGAGCGTAAGGGCGGCCTCCTGCGCGGGCGGTTTCGCCCGGATCCCGCGTTCCGAACACCACGACGCCTGTGGTAGTAGACCTCGGGACGGTCGCGAGGCCGTTCGGAGGAGTGGCCGAGTGGTCTAAGGCAGCGGTTTTGAAAACCGCCGTAGGGCAACCTACCGGGAGTTCGAATCTCTCCTCCTCCGCCCCCCTCACCGCATCGTCAAGAACGTCCCCCCCACGATGAGCGCGATCCCCGCGCCCATCTTCGGCGTCACCGGTTCGCGCAACACGACCGCCGCGAGCACGATCGTGATCGGCAGGCTCAACTTGTCGATGGGCGCGATGCGGGACGCCGGTGCAAGAGACAGCGCCTTGAAGTACGCGATCCACGAGAGCCCCGTCGCCACGCCCGAAAGCGCGAGGAACGTCCACGATCGCGTCGTCACCTTCGAGAGCTCCCGCACCTCCCCCGTCGCGAGCACGAGGCCCCACGCGAAGATCAGCACCACCGCCGTGCGGATGGCCGTCGCGAGGTTCGACGGCACGTCCTTCACGCCCGTCTTCGCGAGCACCGCCGTCGCCGCCGCGAACACCGCCGACAGGAGCGCGTAGGTCCAACCGTTTCCGAGTCCGCCCATGGTCGTGACCTCCGTCCGTCCTTCTGCCCGCGTCCCGTCGAAACGACGCCGCCCTGGATCGTCCGCACCTCCAGTACCACCGGAGAAATCCGAGTTCGACGCGGCGCATCCGAGGGGAATCCTGACGTTACGACGACTCGGTGCCAGGCACACATTCTGCTCCTCGGTGGGTGCACCGTTTTCATCGCCCCGTCCTTGGAGGTCTCCATGTCGCTGCGTGCATTCGCCCCGCTCTCCCTCGCGTTCCTCGCCCTCGCCGCGTGTTCTTCCGCCGGCGAAGCCAACGGCGAATCCCAGGACGCCGTCGTCATCGTGGACGAGAACGGCGTCATCGCGTGGACGAAAGCCTTCACCGACATCCCGCTCGGCACCACCGTCTCCCTCAAGGAGGACGTGCGTTTCGAGACGAACGACATCTCGAGTTCCAGCTCCCAGGGCTGCACCTTCGCGCGGAGCATGGGACCGAGCACGCTCCCCGCGGACACGAAGCTCCTCGTTTCCGGTCAGGTCTCCGGTCTCCCCGTCGGCGGCGCCCATTCCACGTCGAAGCTCTCGGGCAACTGGCTCATGCTCCGGAGCGCGGACTCGAAGGTATGGATCGGCCTCGGATGCGCGAGCGAGAAGGAGAAGCGCATCGCGTCGTCCTACGCGGAGCGGTCCCAGATCGACGGCGTCCTCGCCTTCGAGGACAAGAAGCCCGTGTCGGCCTGCGGCATGGAGGCCCCCACGTGGATCGAGGGCTACAAGGTGATGCTCGGGCTCAAGGTGGTCTCCAGGGTGGAGGCCACGGACATGTCCGGCTCGGGCTTCGAAGCGGCGTCCCTCAAGTCGGACGCGGCCTCCTGTCTCCTCCAACGCACGCCCTTCACGAAGAAGGACGCGAAGGTCGCCCGGCCGAAGGGTTCGAAGTTCACGTTCGTGGGTCAGCTCGCCGATCCGCCCCTCGTGTCGCTGCCCGGGGACAGCGGTCGGTTCGCGTGTGGCACCGGCCTCGTCGTCACGGACGAATCGAACAACTTCTACACGCTCCGTTGCACCTCCTCGAAGCAAGACGCCGAGACGTTCTCCCGGGACGATCTCGACACGGTGCTCGGTCTCTCCGAGACGTCCGCGCCCTGAACGGCGACGGTTCGGCGTCCCGTCGAACCTGAAAACTCCCACGCTCCGCCACGACGGCGGCGTTCCTTCTCGGGACGCCGCCGTTCGCGCGTCGAAACCTCGGACGTCGTCGCACGTTCGTCACGAAATCGCGGGTTGCGCCCGGGGAAATCAGGACTATCCCACCCCGGACTACATTGGCGCCACGCCAATTCCCCCGACGTTTCACGGCGCGTTCTGCGCCGATTCCGAGGTTCCCCATGCTCCGTCGCATCGTCTCGCCGAACGCGTCCCACGCGCTCGTCCCGTCCCTCGCCGCCCTCTCCCTTTTCGCCGTCGCGACCCTCGCGGGCTGCGGGGTGAGCGCGGACGGCTCCGAACCCACCGACGTCGGCACGTCCGAAGGTGCGCTCTCCGAATGCCTCTTCGGCACGAGCCTCGAAGTCCTCGACGTCGACGCGAACGGCCTCGGTCTCAAGTTCGGCGAGACCGTCGTCGTCACCGCCCACTCGGAGTTCACGAGCGCCGCGGGACTCGACGCGGTCACGCGCCGCCAGGTGGTCCTCGCCGTGAAGGCCTCCTCGCACAAGGACGTGCGCACGGCCGAAGAAGCCATCGATCGCGTCGACGAGAACCTCGTCGATCGCTACGAGCTCCGTGACGACGAAGGCCACCGCGCCTTCACCGCGTTCCTCTACGGCGCGGGCGACAACACCTACGGCGCCATCTTCACCGCCGGCACCGCGCAGAAGGTGGCCGAGATCCACGACGGCGACTTCGAGTCGTGCACCGTCTCCCCGAAGGCGAAGAAGGGCGCCACCTACCGGAAGCTCACGCTCACCAAGGCCATCAAGGCCCTCCGCGCGGACTGCCTCGAGGTCGAAAAGCGCGCCGACGACGCGTTCTACTGCCCCACCGTGGACCGCTACTCGTTCTCCGGCCCGGTGGACGGCGTCGCGTGGACGCGCCTCCTCACGAACCGGAGCGTCGACGAAGCCGACGTGCACGAAGTCACGATCGACGAGGCCGTGCGCACGCTCCGTTCCCGCACGCCGGGCGCGATCGTCGCCGGCGAGTCCGCCATCGACACCGACATCCGCAGGACCATGGACGCCTACGAGGCCTTCCTCCGCAACGCCCCCGGCACCCGCATCCTGATCGGCAGCGGCTACTGGGCGCCGAGCGTGAACTCGGACACCGTCTTCGTCGTGGACGACGTGCACCACACCGTGCTCGCGGTCGAACACGGCGACACCGACGGCTGAACGTCGGTCGGCCTCACGGTCTTCGGACCGTGAGGCTGGACGATTCCACTGGTCCATGGAAGGACCAGTTCCTGCGTTCGTGACGGCGCGCACATGGTTTTTCCCGTGAAAACCCGGACCGCGCCATCCACCTTTCGGAGGCACGAGCGCTGCATCCTCGGTTCGCGATGCTTTCCTTTCTTCGTCGTACCCGGGGACTCGGTCTCCCCGGTGGTTTCGCCTTGGGTGCGTGCGTCGCCGCGGCGCTCGTGGGATGTGTCGCCTCGCCCGAGTCCACGTCCGACGGGGTCCCCGAAGTCGACGGGGCCCGGACCACGTCCCGACAGGCCCGGTGCTCCCGGGCACACCGACGGTGCCGACGACGCCCGGCGTCGATGGTGGCAGCGCGGTCGCGCCCACCGTCGACGGAGGATTCGGATCGCCCGTCACGGGCTCCGACGTCCCTCAGGGATGCGGTCGGTTCGCGTCGCCGCTCGTGATCGGGTCGGACGGGTACTTCCGGTTCGACGCCGTCGCGAACGCCCTCACGACGACGACGCAAGCGTGTGCGCCCACGGGCTCGGGTCAATTCCCGCTCGTGGCCGTGAGTCGGAACGAGCTCGTCGCCACCTTGAGCGAACGCTGGGAGCTCCGATCCGAAGTGCCGGGCGGCGGATGCACGTCGCCCACGGTGCTCGGGTCGAACCTCGCGGCCCTCGGCTATCCCGTGGGAATGGCCACCGTGCGCGTGGACGGCCAGGATTCGATCATGGCCTTCGGCACGTTCCCGCTCCGGGGGGACGCGGGAGGCGGAAACGTGTGGGCGGGCCTCGTGGAGCGCCGCGAAGACGGCAAGGTCGTCGCGCATCCCATGTTCGCGTCGCCGCTCCGCTTCGGCGGTCTCACCGGGACGGCCGACGGGCGCCTCTTCGCGGGCATCGAAGGTTCGGACTCGTCCATCCACGGCGCGGGACCGAGCTTCGACGGAGTCGTGGAGCTCGATCCCAAGACCGGCGCGCTCGTGGGTGCGCCCGTGCGCGTCACGACGACCCTCGTCCGCGATTCGAACCGGCTTCCCATGGTGTTCTGGGGCGGATCGCTGTGGTTCTTCCTCGGCGAGCCCGACGCCACGAACGGCCTTTCGGGGACGACGCCGAAGGTCCTCCGCTACGACTTCGCGACCAAGACGTTCGCGACGCCCGCGCGGGTCGCGGGGGCACCCAAGAGTTGGCAAGGCGCTGCCGTGTCGACGTGCGCGCCGACGCGCGCTCCGCGATGAGTCCACGCAGAGGTGCGTTCGCGACCGGGGATCAGGTCCGGCGTCGGAAGGATCCGAGGTAGCCCCGCACGAGTTCGCGCATCTCGCGACGGAGTTCGCCGGACGATAGCCACTCCGGTCGCACGAGCGCCGCGCGTCGCGTGATCTGGATGGCGGCGACGTAGATGTTCTCGCAGGCGATGTACTTCCGCGGATCGTCCTCGTACTCGCGATCGAAGAGGGCGACGACGGCCGCGACCGCCTTCTCGTCCCACGCTCCCGCGTCGTCGGCCACGAGGGGCACGAGGTACGCGGACACTTCGGCGTGGATGCGCGGGTTCGCCGCGACGCTGTCCACGTAGGCGTCGGAGACCGACTCGATGCTGGCCCCGGGAGCCGAAGCCGCACGACCCAGGACCTCGAGTTCGGAGTTCCAGAAGTCGTGGACGACCGCGCGCGCAATGGCCTCCCGATTCGGGAAGTATTTGTAGAGGAAGCCGACGCTCACGCCGGCCGCCTTGGCGATCCGGTTCGTGGACACGCCGTCCCATCCGTCCGTCTCGAGCAGGCGCCGCGCGGCGACGAGCACCGTCTGCACGAGTTCGTTGGACGCCGTCGACCCCGGTTCCTTGCGGGGGGACACGCGGGACTTGCGGATGGCGCGGGCACGCGCGGGCCGTTTCACGGTCGGCATCCTGGAAGTCTATTCGGGTCCGGACCACCGTCGGAGACGACGGGTGAGCACTCCGCACGAACGATCCGCAACGCACGGCAAACACTCGACAAATTCCCGATCGACGCGTGAGCAGTCGCTGGGTTCGACGTCGGAGACGATGTCGGACAGTGTGGGCCGCGTCGCCGGACCGAACCCGGCGCCGTTCGCATCTTCCGCCGCGGCCTCGCACGCCGGCGGCGTCCTTCCCTTCCGGAGTCTTCCCATGAAGTCCCTTTCCTTGGTCGTCGCTTCCCTTGGCTTCTCCTTCCTTCTCGCCGGCTGCACGGCGGACGTCGCCGATGCGGACGTGCCGGCGACCGACACCGACGAAACCTCCGCCGCCGCCACGGCCCTCCGCCCGAACGGTCCCGCGACCACGCTCTACGCGTCGCCCGCGGGCCTCCAAGGATGCGAACGGGTGCTCAAGCTTTCCGTGCGATCCGTCCTCCTGCCGACCTATCCCTCCACCACGGTCACGACGGGAACGCTCACGTCGGCGTGGGAAGGCTGCACCGTCGCCGGTCACCCCGAGCCCGTTCCGGAGACGTTCGCTCTCACGGCGCTGAACTTGGGCTGCGGCTCGAAGCTCCTTCGCGGCACCTTGGCCTCGGGTCGGAGCGTCGAGATCTTCGATCATCAGGACGCGACGGGTGGACGCGGATGTGGCCGTCCTTCGGAGAACCCGGTCATCGCGCGCGTCGACGGTCGCCTCTGGTACGCGCCGAAGGTGGTCGCGCTCGCGACGGAGCCCGGCACCTTCGAGATGGGCGCCACCTACGGTGAGACGAGGTCGGAATCGGGATGCGACTTCTTCCACGAGCTCACGCTCGACGGAACGGGCCACGTCACGATCCAGAGGAAGGTCGGCCCGAACGCCCAGGGCCAGCTTTGCGCCATCGCGGTCGTGGATCCTCCCGTGACGTACACGCTGTCGTCCGTCACGGAGGGCGAATGCGGCGCGAAGAGGTACGCGGCGGTCGGTGCGGACGGCACGACCCTCCAGCTGGTCGACAACCGCGACTTCTCGTGCCCGACGGTGGCCCGTCTTCCTGCCATCGAGACCACCGAGACCCGCACGCCGGATTCCCTCCGCGTCGTCGTGCGTCGTCTCTTCGCCCGATTCTGAGGTCGGATGGACGCCTCCCCCGGCGTCCTGTCCCGTCGACGATCACGGCGCTCCGGAAAGGACGGTTTCCGGGGCGTCCCTGATCGCTCGCCGGGCCCCTTGTACGGGAAGGCGAGGACGCCTAAACCGTCCGCCCGTGGAAGCTGCAACGAAGAAGAAGTGGATCCGGCGCATCGTCGCCGCCCTGTTCGTGATCGTCGTCGTGGTCCCGGCCGCGTACACGTGGTTCTCGCTGACCTTCGTCTACTCCTCCGGCGAACGCGTGGGCTTCGTGCAGAAAATCTCGAAGCGCGGTTGGGTCTGCAAGACCTTCGAAGGCGATCTCGCCATGGTGAACATGCCGGGCCAGCCCGCGGCGATGTTCTCCTTCAGCGTGCGGGACGCGAAGGTCGTCGACCAGATCGAGGCCCTCGCCGGTCACAAGGTCTCGCTCCAGTACGAGGAGCACTCGGGGGTGCCGAGCACCTGTTTCGGCGACACCCCCTACTTCGTCACCGGCGTCCGCAAGGCGGACTGAGCGCCGAGGTCCCGCGATGCCCCTCCGGACCATGCGTTCCCAGCAATCGGAGTCGGACCCGTTCGCGGCGTATCTCGCCCGCTGGCCCGCGGACGTGCGCCAAGCTCTCGGGGCGCTCCGCGCGACGATCCGGAAGGCGGCTCCGAAGGCCGAGGAGATCATGAGCTACGGCATTCCGTCCTACCGACAGGACGGCATGCTCGTCGGCTTCGGCGCCGCGACGCGCCACTGCGCGTTCTACGTGATGAGCGGCAGTTACCTGTCGGGCTCGGGCCTGGACCTCGCGGGGCTGGACACGTCGAAGGGGACCCTCCGCTTCACGCCCGACCATCCCCTTCCGAAGGCACTCGTGATCGCCATCGTCCGCGACCGCATGCGCGAGAACGCGGCACGAATGGCCGCGAAGGGTGGTGCGAAGAAGGCCGCGAAGAACTCCGCGCGGACGTCCACGAAGAAGCGCTCCTCCTCGATCGCGAAGAAGGCCGCGCGGAAGGCCGTCACGAGGAGTTCTTCCTCGACCGCGAAGCGCCGGTCGTCCCGCCCATGACCCGAAGGTCGACGGCGCCCATGGAGCCGCCCCTCCGCGTGCTGGTGGCGGGCGTGGGTGCCATGGGCATGCGGCACGTGCGAGCCCTCGGACGGGTGACCACGCCATGCGAGGTCGTCGCGTGCGTCGATCCCGATCCGCGGGCACGGGCTTCCGTGGCCGTGCCGGCCAAGAGCTTCGAGCACGTCGCCCAGGCGCTCGACGTCGTGAGGCCCGACGCGGCCATCGTCGCGACGTCCACGGACGCCCACGTGGAGGTCACGGAATCTCTCCTGGCGGCCGGGATTCCGACCCTCGTCGAGAAGCCGGCCGCGGAAGACTCCGCGCGCGCGCTCGGTCTCGTCCTCGCGAGTCGTCGCACGGGAACGCCCGTGATGGTCGGTCACGTGGAGAGGTTCAATCCGGCGGTGTCCGCCGCGCGAGGGATCCTCGACGCGGGGATGCTCGGACGGCTCGTCGCCGTGTCGACGCGGCGTCTCGGTCGCACGCCCGCGAACGTCCGGCGAGCGGGCGACGTCCTCGTGGACCTCGCGATCCACGATCTCGATCTCGTGGCGTGGCTCTCCGGAGCGACCCTCGACGTGGTGTCCGCGATCGGTGCGGGTGCGCCGCTCGTGTCGACGAAGGCACTGCTTCGTGCGGGGCCGGTGGCGGTCGACGTCCACGTCGGATGGAACGCACCGGAGGCCGAGCGCGTCCTGACGCTCGAAGGAGATCGTGCCGTGGCGACCGTCGATCTCCTCCGCAGGACGTGCGTGGTGCGTTCGCGCCCGGGCACGCGTCGCGGCTCTCGCGTCGCGGTGGAGGTCCCGGTCGCGGGGACCGATTCGCTCGAACGCGAGCTCGACACGTTCCTGCGCGCCGTCCGTGCGGGCGCGGAGTCGATGCCGGTCCCTCTCGGCGAGGCCCTCCGTGCCCTCGCGACGGCGGAGGCCGTCCGGAACGTGGTCGTGCGGGAAGAGGTCCTTCCCGACGAGCGTTCCCGGCTTCCATGATCCGCTCTCCGAAGTTCCCGAGCCGTATCCGCGACGTCCTCCTCCTCTCCGCCGTCCTCGCCGCACCGGCCTGCGCGCGCGTCCCCGCGGCCGACGCGACCCACGTCCGACCTTCCGACCCCTCCCCGTCGTGGGCCACCGAGACGGGCATCATCGTGCGGGAAGAGCTCGATCGTTCGGTCGTGGAACACGGTCTCGACGCGTCCTACGCCGTGGTCCTCGACGTACCCTCCGGTCGCATCCTCGCGCTCGAAGGCCGACGTGCGGGCGGCACCCCGGGTCCCGCGCCCGACGGAACCGCGCTCGTCACGGGGTCGACCCTGAAGACGTTCACGATGGCCGTGGGACTCGAGGAACGTGCGATCGATCCAGCGGAAAAGGTCGACTGCCGTACGCGTGCCTATCCGGACGGACGCGTCCTGCGCGATCCGGCGGATCGGGGAATCATCTCCTTCGCCGACGGCCTGGCGGTCTCGTCGAACGTCTGCACCTCGCGCGTCCTCGACCGCGTCGGTGTCGGTGCGCTCCGCGAATCCTTCGGTCGGATGCACCTCACCGATCCGCCGGCCCCCGCGACCACGTTCACGGACTCGGACGCGTACGCGTCCGCGATGTATGCGGGCGGCGAAGTCCTCGCGACCACTCCCCTCGCCGTCGCGGCGGGATACGCGGCGATCGTGCGCGGGGGCGAGTTCGTGAGACCGACCGCCATCGGCACGCCCCCCGCGCCTTCGGAGCGCGTCCTCCGAAGGGCGACCACGGACACGCTCCTCGAACTCCTGGGCCACGTCGTCGAATCTCCGGTCGGAACCGGAGGACGCGCGCGCGTTCCCGGGATCCGCGTCGTCGGCAAGACCGGCACCGCGGAACTCGACGACCGACGGACCTACGCGAGCTTCGTCGGCGCGGCGTGGTTCGGCACGCGCCCGGTGGTCGTGCTCGTCGGAATGGAAGTTCGGGGAGGAGACCTCACGGGAGGGACCGGGCCCGCCCCGGCCTTCGCGCGCATCGTCTCGCGCATGCGCGTCCACGCCCCGACTTCCTGAAGTACCTCGGAGCGAGGATCGTCGCCGTCGGTCCCGACGAGATCCGTCGGGAAGTGGCGACGTCCCGTCCTCTCGCGGATACTCCGCGATCGTGTTCCGCCACGACGGTCCTTCCGCGAATCCCGCGAGGAATTGGTTCCTCGCCGGGTACCTCGCGCTGACGGCCGGCTTCGTGAACGCGGGCGGGTTCGTGCTGGTGGGCACGTTCACCTCGCACGTCACGGGTTCCGTGGGACGGATGGCGGTGAACGTGGCAGGGTTCCAACTCGCGGACGCGTCCTTCGCGGCGATCTTCGTCCTCGCGTTCTTCGCGGGCGCCTTCGTCGCGAGCCTCATCGTCGAATGGAACGCGTCCCGACGAGCGGTCGGGTACGGCATCGCCTTGGCCGTCGAAGCGCTCACGTTGCTCGCGTTCGCGCTCCTCGCGGGTGTGGCGAGTCAGCTCTCCACCCGCGCCATGGACCAAGCGGCGATCCTCCTCTCCTTCGCGATGGGCCTGCAGAACGCCCTCGTCACGCGCCTTTCCGGCGCCGTCATCCGGACGACCCACCTCACTGGCGTCGTCACGGACCTCGGTATCGAGGCGTCCCGTTGGATCCGCGGACACCGGGTCCACGAGTCGACCCGACGTACCGAAGGACGTCGCATCGTCCTGCTCGCGACGATCGCGGCGTCGTTCACGCTCGGCGCGTTCCTCGGAGCGATGCTCACGTTCCGCGCGAGTCGCTGGGCGATGGTCGCTCCGGCCGTGGCGATCGCCTTCGCGAGCGGTCTCGCGTTCCGGTCGCACGCCCGCGGCGAATCGCTGCCTCCGAGCGTGCGTCCCCGCTGACGCACGGAAGCCCACGCGCGCCATGGCTCGCGTGGGCTTCGTGGACTCCTCGCTCCTCGCGGAGCGTGTCGGTCACTCCGGTTGCGGCGTGGTCACGGCGACGCGCGCCGTGCCGTTCGTCTCTTCACCCGTCGACGCCACCGCGGTGCCGTCGGTCTTGCCCGGCTTCTGGACGTTGGCGAAGATCGACTCGGAAGCGCGCTCGTCCTTCTTCGCGGAGAGCACGCGCGTGAACGCACTCATGCGCGCGTCGTCCGCCTTCAGGAAGGAGTAGAGGTCGGTCGCGCACCCCTCCGGCATCTTCCATTGGCCTTCGTCGTTCTTTCCGCGCGGACAAAGCACGGCGTCGAAGGTGCTCGCGTCGTCCGTACGCGCCGTCTTGGTCCCGGCGCTGACGGGCGAGCCGGCCGCGACCCAACGCGACACGATGTCCGTCGCGAGGGCGGTGCGGTCGATTCCGGGGAACGCTCGGTCCTGCTGCCAGACACGGAAGACGCCCTTGAGGGCCTCGTTGCGCTCGGCGGCGGGAAGGTTCCAGTACTCGGTCTTGAAGAAGTTGCACCACGCGGACTCGAAACGGCGGAACGGCTTGCCGCCATGGATGCCACCGAGCTCGCCTCCGTGGAACTTGTAGGCGTACGCGAGCGAAGCGCCCGCACCGCCCAGGGCCTTGCCCACGGTCTCGTGGATCTTGATGAGCTCCGGGTTCTTGTTCGTGGACTTCGATAGACGCTTGTGGAGCCCGATGTAGCGCTCGAGCGTCGCCACCTCGTCGTTCGTGACCTTGGACGGCGTGTCGCCGCGGAACGTGTGGCGGCTGATGATCGCGAAGTACTTGGGGATGTCCTTGTCCGCGATGCCGTCGAGCGACGCGTTCTCGTAGGTACGGACGCGCTCGGCATCGTGTGCGACCGCGAGGGCCGCGAGCACGGTACCGCACGCGCACCCCGGATCGTTCGCGGAGACGACGACGGTGAGCGTTCCCTTCTGCGGGTCCATGGTCGTCTCCGTGTGATCGGTGATCGACGAATGGACGTAGGCGATGCGCTGGATGCGCATGGCGGTCTCGGTGAAGATCTCGGGCTTCGACGTCTTGAGTGCCTTGAGTTCTCCGGTGAGTCCGACGAGCGCGTTACGCACGCTCTCGTGGGCCGTCGCGCCCCAGCGTACGGCGAGCTTCTCGTCGACGTCGACGGCGAGCGGGTGCCCGACGAGGTTCGTCAGCTCGCGGTGCGCCGCGGTCTGTTGGGACGTCGGGTCACCGTACTGCTCCTGGATCTGCTGTCCGCCGAATTGGATCGCGATGCCTCCGGAACTCCCGGAGCCACAGGCGACGACGAAGGGCGCGGTCGCGAGGCAGGCAGCGGCGAGGAAACTTCGCAGACGAACGGGCGACGTGGGCATCTCGGATTCTCCGGGGTTCGCAGGGACTCGGCGAGGGTCCATTCGATGGGGTCACCACCGACAGAGGGTTGCGAACATCGATACTGTCCCTTCGCGCGCCGTTCGAAAAGGTCACGCGAGAGCCATTTTCCCGAGGATCCATGCGTATCCGCGCGCCTCCGTTCGCACGACGATGTGCGCCCCGGAGCCGTCCGCCACGCGCGATCGCACACGCGCACACCCGGACGCCGGACGCGATCCCGGCCGAATTCGAACGAAGCGCCTCCGCCCGACATGTGCGCTCACCCGCGCGTGCGAAGGTGCCGTACGCCGAGTTTCGAGAGCGGAGCTTGCGTGGAACGTCGGCATTCCGCTCACAAATCGACGGGGCGGGGATCGACAGCGCGTCGTGCGTTCAGGACGCCTCCCAGGGGTGAGGCGTCCTGAACGCACTCTCCCTCGGCACTTCCCTGCCCGCGCTTCGATGGGTTTTCAGCTCGCTCGCTCGCTCGCTCCCCCTGGCGGAAGCTTGCCTCGATCGGAAGCGATCGCAGCGATGCGTTGCGATGCGACGCTGCGCGCGAGGCGTCCTGAACGCACTCTCGCTCGGCACTTCCCTGCCCGCGCTTCGATGGGTTTTCAGCTCGCTCGCTCGCTCGCTCGCTCGCCCTGGCGGATCGTTTCTGCGCGCTTGCCTCGATCGGAAGCGATCGCAGCGATGCGTTGCGATGCGACGCTGCGCGCGCCTCCCTGGGGTGAGGCGTCCTGAACGCACTCTCGCTCGGCACTTCTCCTGCCCGCGCTTCGATGGGTTTTCAGCTCGCTCGCTCGCCCTGGCGGAAGCTTGCCTCGCGCGATCGAATACGGTCTCCAAGACGCGTCCTTCCGCGAGGCCGTGTCAAGGTCGTCACTGTCGGCACTTCGCGCCCGACGCGCGACGTGGACATCCGCGTCTCGACCTCACGCTCGTCGGCACGTCTCCAAGAACGAGCGCGCACGCGCGCGAGCTGAGACCCAACCGGAGTACGGACGGGCCTCGGCGAAGGTCGGCGTCCAGGAAGACGTCTCACCCAGCGCGACGCCTTCCGGGACGCCGACGTTGGGGACGTCCGCTCCTCCCCAAGGAACGCGACGAAAGCACACGAATACGCCGAGCAGGCCGGCAGGTCGTCTCACCCGAAGGAGACGACCTGCCGGCCGAGGCCGTCCAAGTGCCGTCACCCCGCGGCTCGCGCGCCAGCGCGCGAGTTCAGAACGCCCAACGCGACGAAAGCACACGAATACAAAGCGAGCAGGCCGGCAGGTCGTCTCACCCGGGGAGACGACCTGCCGGCCACAAGTTCAAGGCCGTCCGAAACCTCCAGGGCTCGCGCGCCAGCGCGCGAGCAGAAAACCCAACGCGACGAAAGCACACGAATACAAAGCCCGCAGGCCGGCAGGTCGTCTCACCCGAAGGGAGACGACCTGCCGGCCGATCGCGGAGTTCAAGGCCGTCCGAAACCTCCAGGGCGTCGCGCGCCAGCGCGCGAGCAGAAAACCCAACGCGACGAAAGCACACGAATACAAAGCGAGCAGGCCGGCAGGTCGTCTCACCTCGCGAAGGAGACGACCTGCCGGCCTGCGCGGATTCGCGCGCTCAGAGCTTCGCGAAACCCTGCGAAACGAGCTCCGCACCCTCCGAAGCGGACGCCGCGATCGCGATCGCGCGGTCCCCGCGCGAGCATTGGCACGCTGCACATACGGCGAAGGACTGCGTCTTGTTGGCGAAACCGACGTCCGTCGTCTCGATGCCTTGGCCCGTGAGCCACGCCGCGAGGTTCGTCGCCTCCTCGGACCGGTTCATCTGACCACCTTCCCACGGGTTGCCGCCGCACTGGACGGTGCCCTTGGCGTAGACGTTTTCCGCGGCGCGGAAGCCGTGGTTCGCGACGAGAGCCGCGGCGTCGGCCGCGTTCTTCGCCTTCACGAGGAGCACGTCCCCGCGCGGGCAGGAGCACGCCATGCACACCATGCGCGGCTCGGTCGCTTGGAGGAAGGCCACTTCGTCGAGCGCGATGTTCTGCGACTTGAAGTACGTGTCCACCTGTCCGGCTTCGCCTCCGAGGACGGAGTTGAGGCGCGCGGGGCGAGCGCGTTCCCACGCGTTGGTGCCGCACTGCTTCGGGCTCGTCGTGAGCCAGAGGGACGGGGGCGCGACGGGGACGTTCGCGCTGAAGAGCGTCGTCGTGACGCGACCGGGGAATCCAGGCGTCGTCTCCTCGACCACGATCTTCGCGGGCTGGATGTCACGGCAGGTGCGGCTGCGGTGGTCGGTGATGCGGACGGTGTTCCATCCACCGTTCACCTTCGCGCGGCCGGTGTAGATCTTCGAACCGCAGGACGTGCCGGCGGCGTGGAGGTTGTACGAGCGGTCGTTGTGCGGGGGCGCGAGTTCGCAGAGACCTTCGAGCGTCGCCGAGATCTTCGCGATGCCGAGGGGCGCGTTCACGAGTTCGAGCTTGTCGTGGAGATCGCAGAACGCGTCCGGCGTCGTGCCCGCGTTCGCGTAGAGCTTGAAGGTTCCGGGCGTGACCGACGCGCGAATCGCGTCCTCGGACGTGGAGGTGTCGAGGTCGGCATCGGCGTCGGCCTCGGACGATTCGACGGAACATCCCGCGACGACGACTCCGACGGCGAGGAGAGAAAGGACGGATCGGAACATGGCGGACCTTCGGGAAGGGGGGAGCGGAAGCGCTCGCAGGCGCCTATGTCGCACCAAAACCTACATTGTCAAGCGTACGAAATTGGCGGCGTTTCGCCGTCAGTTTCGCGTCGGGATGCCGCGACACAGTCGCGGAGGGGTGTCCCATTTCCGGGGATGCCGCGGCACCACGGCTGGTTTAGGTCCGAGGCCATGGGCCTGGTCGCTTCGACCCTCCGCGCGCAACTGGTGGTGGCGATGATCGCCACGATCGGTTGCGCGAAGAAGGCGCCCGCGCGGCCCGACGCCGACGTGGACGATGCTGACGTCGCCGCAGCGGATTCCGGCACCGAGGTCGACGCCGCGGACGGCGCCGCCGCGCGTGTCCGTTCGCGGGACCCCAGTCTCCGCGGTCCCGTGAAGACTCTTGCCGCTGCGGCGTTCCACACGTCGGTCCTCGACGTGCCCGAGTGGCCCGAGAGCGACGGTGGCGCGATCCGACTCGGCTACCTGCGGAGCGGTTCGACCGTGGAGGCGTACGAAGCTCCGCTCGTGAACGAGGAGTGCACCGACGGTTGGTACGAGCTCGTGGGCGGCGGATACGTCTGCGGAAAGGGAGCGACCTTCGATCGTCAGAATCCGCGGGTGCGCCTCGCGCCGAAGAATCCCGACGTGGACGCGGGGATGCCCTACCGGTACGGCGTGAACCTCGTCGACGGCACGCCGCTCTATCGTCGCGTGTTGAAGGCGGAGGACCGGAAGAAGTACGAACCGACGGCCGAACCGAAGCCTTCGTCGTCGACGTCCGAACCCACGGAAAAGGAACCTCCCGCGGGCGAAGCCGCTCCCTCGACCGACTCCGCCGAACCGGCGACTCCGTCCCACGACGACGAGTCCCGGACGACCGTCCTCGAGACGCCCCACGCCCCTCGACGCGTCGCGGACGCCTCCACGGCTCCCGCGGACGCGGGCGCGTCCGACGCGGGCAAGCCGAAGCTCAAGGACCTCCGGGGTCGCGGCGTGCTCGTCCGCAAGATGGCGCGCGGTTTCTACCTCGCGCTCGATCGGGACTTTCGCGCGGCCGGCGCTCGATGGTGGCGGACGACGTACGGTTTCGCCGTCCCGTTCGAACGCATCCAGATCCAACGCGGTGTGACCACCTATTCGGGAAAATGGTTCCCTCCGGTCACGTCGACGTCCTCGGGGCTCTCCGGCATGCCTCACCTCGTGACGACGGCCGACGCCGCGCTCGACGACGGCGGGCTGCCGCTCGAAGACGGAGGAACCTCGCTGCCGTCTCTCCAGGTCGCGTTCGTCAACAGCGGCAGCGCCCACGAACTCCGTGTCTCGCCCGACGGAAAGAAGGTCGCCTGGGGACCCGAGTTGCCGAAACGCCGTCCCGTACTGCTCGTCGGGGCGTCCCACGTGATCGGCGGCGTGGCACTCGTGGACACCACGGAGGGGTTCTCCGTGAGACCCACGGACGTCACCTTCGCGAAGCCCGCGATCCCGGCGGACGTCGGCTCCGAGGAACGGTGGATCGACGTCGACCTCACGCGTCAGACCCTCGTCGCCTTCCGCGGGACGACACCCGAATTCGCCACCCTCGTGTCCTCCGGACGCCGCGACACCGTCGACAAGGAGCGCGACTTCCCCACGCCGACCGGCACGTTCCGCATCCGCGAAAAGCACGTCACGACGACCATGGACGGCGACGTGGCATCCGACGGCCCCTATTCGATCGAGGACGTGCCGTGGGTCATGTACTTCCAGGGCAGCTACGCCCTCCATGGAGCCTTCTGGCACGACCAGTTCGGACACAAGCGGAGCCACGGCTGCGTCAATCTCTCTCCGGAGGACGCGCGCACGCTGTTCGCGTGGAGCGAACCGCGGTTGCCGGAAGGTTGGCACGGAGTGAACGCGCGGAATGCGGACGAAGGCACGCGTGTCGTCATCCACGAGGATCCGCCGGCCAAGAAGTGACGGCACGGACGGGGCCGAAAAGCTTCCCCCGAAGCGCCATCCGTGGCACACCTGGAGACGTCGTGCGCCGCACCTTTCGCCCCTCGATTCCGCTGGTCGCCGCAGGCGCCGTGCTCGCGGCGACGACCGTCTCCGGCGACCTTCTCGCCGATCCGAAGTTGGCGGCGGGTTCCCACGGATCCCCGGACTTCGACGACCTCGACACGAACGCGGTGGTCCCTTCGCTGGGTCCGGGCGAGCGCATCGTGTCGCCTTCCGAGGCACGGGTTCCGCCCGCGCCCCAGGTCCCCATCGAACGTGCCTCGGCGCTCCGACCGTTCTTCCAGCGTCTCCGGGAAATCGAAGGCGCGGCGACCACGCGGGACGTGCGCGTCCTCGTCTACGGCGACTCGCACACGCAACCCGACATCGCGACCGACGTGGTCCGGCAGACACTCGCAGCGCGATTCGGTGACGGTGGTCGCGGGTTCTTGCACGTCGTCAAGCCGTACAAGACCTACCTCCAGACCCAAGCGAAGCTCGTCCTCCCGCCGTCGTGGACCATCGAACGCGGGAAATCCGAACGGGGTGGCTTCGTCGGCGACGGACACTACGGCCTCGGAGGATCGTCGGCGAAGACGACCCGTCGCGGGGACGCACTCGCCTTCGACGTGGCGGCCCCCTCCTCGCGCATCGAGATCGCGTTCCTGGAGCAACCCGGCGGGGGAAGCTTCGACCTCGTGGTCGACGGCGTTCCACGCGGACGCGTCGCGACGTCCCGCGTGACCCTCGGTTCCGGGTTCCGATCGGTGGACGTCGGTCACGCGGCACATCACGTGGAGTTCGTTCCTCGTGGCGACGGCGAAGTCCGCATCTTCGGGCTCGCGCTCGATCGACCGGAGGTGGGCGTCACGGTGGACGCCCTCGGCATCGGCGGAGCGCGGGCTTCCGGCATGCTCAACTGGGACGCCGCTCACTTCGCGGAACAGATCCGCCACCGTGCGCCCGACCTCGTGGTCCTGGCGTTCGGTACGAACGAATCCGGCTTCGGCACGTCGGACGCGACCTACGAGAAGCAACTTCGTGACGTGCTCGGACGCATCGTCCGATCCGCTCCGAACGCCGGTTGTCTCCTCCTCGGCCCGCCCGACTGGTCCATGAAGGGTCGCGACGGGGAGCGCGCGACGCCGTCGAAGCTCTTCGAGGTCATCGCCACGCAGCGACGGATCGCGGGCGCGTACGGGTGCGCGTACTACGGACAGCTCGAAGCGATGGGCGGTCCCGGGTCCATGGAGCTCTGGGCCAGCGTGGAACCTCCCCTCGCGCGGAAAGATCGCGTGCACATGACGAAGGCGGGCTACGAGCGCCTCGGCGCCGGCTTCGCGGGCGAACTCCTCCGCACCTTCGATCTCTGGAAGGCGACCTCGCACTGAGGTGGTCTTCCGCGGCGCCGACGCGGAAACCCGGGGCTCCACGATGTCGATGCTCGCGGACGGAGGAGGCGGGGACGGAGTCGAACGGTGCTCGTTCTGTTCCCGCGACGCCGCGGGCCCGTGTGCGTCCTGCCGGAGATCGGTGTGCGGCGCGTGCTGCACGCTGACGGAAGGTGGCGCCACCACCTGGGCGATCTGTCTCGAGTGCGACCGCACGAAGGGACGATCGCTGTTCGGTGCCTGGGGCGGCACGCTGGCATTCCTCCTCGGGATCCTCGTCGTGCTCTTCGGCGCGGTGGCCCTCGTCGCGACGTGCGCGAACCGGTGACGAGAAGCGTGTCCGGCACAGGACGACTTCCCGACCGTCGGCTCCGTTCAGTCGACGCCGGCTTCGCACCCCGCGCGTGGGTGGGCCGCGACGTAGCGTGCGAGGTCGGCCACGAGGGCGTGGGCGATGCGGTCACCCATCATGATCCCGCTCTTGCGCACGAAGTGGATCAGGTCCGTGGACGCGAGCCCCTTCTTCCGTAGCGCCAACATCGACTGTTCGCCGCCCATGGCGCTCCAGAAGTCCCAATAGGCCGAGCCCGTCGCTTCGGCGCCGCGACGCAATTCGCCGACGAGGGCCTTGATCCGCGGGTCCGACTTCTTCGACGTCTTGTCCGACACGATGTCCGACGGCGAGAGGATGACCACGGGGAGGCCGGGACGCGCTTCGCGGTGTGCGTCCACCACCTTCTTGATCCAGGAGGTCGAGACGGCCTCCCCCGGGGCGAAGATGTTCGAGCCGATGTGGAAGAAGACGAGGTCGTATTTCCTGCGTTCGAGCATGGCCCGCCTCGTCTTGGCCTCGACGCGCGTCATCTGCTCGTAGTTGAGGGCGCCCGTGCCGAGCGAATCGACGACGACACCGGGCGTGCCCCGTTCGAGGGTGACGCCGAACACGCGGATCGATTCGTCGCCACCGGCGAAGAGCTCGAACTTGTGCGCGCCGTCCGGCACGTCGAACGCTTCGAAGCCCGCCTCGTTGGCGGTCGCCCGGGTAGAGACCGTGCGCACGGGTCGGCCGTCGATGCGGACGTCGAACGACCCGCGGTTCGGTCCCTTGAGGAAGTACGTGTCGAACCGCGAGACCTTCGCGCCGACGGGCGCGCCGTCCTCGGTGGACACCCACGTCCGGGCGCCCTTCTTCTTCGTCTCGAACGCCATGTTCGCGAAGCCGTAGTAGGCGTCGGGCGCGGGTTGGACGGAGGTCGAGTACGCCTTCCACCGGCCGTGCTCCGCGTCGTGAAGGACGTCCATGTGCAGGTACCAAGGCCACGCGCGCCCGAGGGCGACGAAGCCGTGTCCCGCGTCCCCGTACTTCGCCTGGAGGGTCCGCCTCACGCCGCCGGAGATGCCGTCCTGGGTCATGTTCGAATCGCCGTAAAGGGCGATCCGGATCGGCTCCTTGCGACGTCCTCGGACGAGGGCGGCGAGCTTCTCGTGGAACGAGGCCATGACCTTGTCCGTCGGATCGACGATCGGCGGGACGGGGGCGTCGATGGCCGACGTGTCGAGGGGCGGGAGCTCGAACGTCGACGCGTCGAGCACGGGGCACGTACCGTCGGCGCGGGCCGTCGACGGCGCGGACGCGAACGTCGGTACGAGCGCGAGAAGGACGATCGCGCGTCGCGCGTTCGGCGTGTCCCTCACGACGCGACGGACGTCGCGTTCGGACGGATGCCCACGGGGCAACTCACGCCGGTGCCTCCGAGACCGCAATAGCCCGCCGGATTCTTCGCGAGGTACTGCTGGTGGTACTCCTCGGCGAAGTAGAACGTCGGCGCGGGGAGGATTTCGGTGGTGATGGCGCCGTAGCCTGCCTTCGCGAGTTCCGCACCGTAGGTGGCCTTCGACGCCTCGGCGACGCGCCTCTGCTCGTCCGAGAACGTGTAGATGCCCGATCGGTACTGCGTGCCGAGGTCGTTGCCTTGACGCATGCCCTGGGTCGGGTCGTGGTTCTCCCAGAAGGTGCGGACGAGGCTCTCGAAGGAGACCTTGGAAGGATCGAAGACGACGCGCACCACCTCGTTGTGGCCCGTCCTGCCGGTGCAGACTTCCTCGTAGGTCGGATTCGGCGTGGGACCGCCCGTGTACCCGACCTGGGTGGAGACGACGCCCGGCACCTGCCAGAACTTCCTCTCCGCGCCCCAGAAGCAGCCGAGTCCGAACATCGCGATCTCGGTCCCGTCCGGGAACGGCCCGTCCATGGGAGCCCCGTTCACGAAGTGCGAACGGGGAACGGGCATGCGCGTCTCACGTCCGGGAAGTGCGTCGGCGGCGGAGGGGATGGTCAGTGGCTTTTTCGTCCCGAAGAACATGGCAGGACTCTGCCACGCTCACGGTGACGGCGTCCACACGGCCACGCTCCGGGCCGCGACCGGAAGCACGACCGTTCCGGTCGCATCCGTCGTGACGGCGACCCCGTGACGGCCGGAACCGTCGACGAGCCGCGTGGACTTCCACCGGGTTCCGACGCGTTTGGTGCGATCGGTCGCGCCGTCCGACAGGACGAGGACGAGCCCCGCGTGGGAGGCGTCCCCGTCGCGCGTGTACACGTAGGTGTCGGCGTCCGAAGCGGGGTTCTCGTGACCCGGTCCGTGGGCGTGGGCGCGACGCAGTTCGACCAGCTTCTTCACGGCATCCATGTGTCCGTAGTCGTAGAGATCACGGACGTAGAGCATGGGGATCGCGGTCTCGCGGACGAGGATGTACGCGTACGCGTGCTCCTTGAAGTTCACGATGGGCGAGCGGAGCGCGCCGCTCGGCGCGTCGGTGTCGTGGTTGTCGACGAACGTGACGGCGAGCGCCGGGTCGACACCCGCGAGTCCGGCCGCGACGAGTCCCCGCATGTCCCACGCGCCGTCGCCCTGGCTCATGGCCTGGAACGCGTAGTGGAGCGGGACGTCGAAGAGGCGCGTCCTCCGCGCCGTGTCCTTGGCGTAGGCGCGGAGGTTCGCGAGGTTGCCGAACCAGGCTTCGCTGACGGCGAACCGGTCTCCTCGGACCTCGTCGAGCCATCGGTTCACGAACGACGTGAGCATGTGTTTCGTCGCGTCGAGACGGTAGCCGTCGAGCGAGAGCCGGGCGGTGATCCACTTGCCCCAGGCGATCATTTCGTCCTGCACGGCGACGTCGGAGTAGCGGATCTCGCAGCCGAGGAGGTTGTCCCACGCGTCACCGTCCGCGTACGGCGCGAAGTCCCACGGCGACCAGGAGACCCAGCCGGAGGCGGTGTTGCACCCGTTGAAGCGCGTGGAGTTCCACGCGAACGCGCTGTACTTCGTGCCGCGTCCGGGGAAGTCGAAACGCGTGGGCACCCGGAGCGTCCCGCCGTCGCGCGCGAGGGTCTCGGTGCCGTCGGACGCGAGGGCGTGGTTCATCACGATGTCGGCGTGGACGCCGATGCCCGCGGCGTGGAACGTCGCGATCATCGCGTCGAGTTCGGCGAGCGTGCCGTACCGCGTGCGCACGGTGCCCCGTTGATCGAACTCTCCGAGGTCGAACCGGTCGTAGACGCCGTAGCCCACGTCCGCCACGCCCTTTCCCTTGTACGGCGGGGGAATCCAGACGGCGTCGATACCGAGGGAGGAGAAGTCGGAGACGCGGGACCGGAGCACGGACCACCACGGTGTGGCGCCGTTCGCGTAGGGCACGTCCCAGTAGAAGCCTTGAAGCAGGACGGGGTTCTCGCCCAGGGAACGATCGGCGCGTCCGCCGTCGCCCTCGGGGCCGCCGCTGCCACTCCCGGCGTCGGACGAGGGCGCCGCGTCGCCGACCCTGCCCGCGTCGGATACGTCGCTTCCCGCCGGCATCGAAGGACCGACGGCGCTCGGCCGTTCGGGATCGACGCAGTGGAAACACGCGGGCGACTCCGACACCTCCCCGCACGCTCCCAGGGACGACAGGGACGCGAGGCTCATGACGGCGATCGCACGGGTTCCGGTGCCCATCGCGGGGGACCCTAGGCGACACTCTCGCGTGAGGCACGGATTCGTTCGTGTTCGCTCCCCCGGTGACGTCAACGAGACGACGGGCCGCGCGCCGGATACCTTGGATCCATGGACGATTCCGCGGGCAGTGGCCGGGTCCGGTTCGAATCCTTGAGGACGCCGCGGGATGGCTCGCATCCCGGGACGCCTCCGCCTTTCCGAAGAGGTCGGACGCCGGTGCGTTCTCGGCGGGAGCCGCCCTCGCCCACTGCGCGCAGAGCATCACGTTCTCGCTCACGGGATTCCCGTCCCTACGCTCCGGTCTGTTCCGGGCGACCATCGGTCGCGTCGCGCTCGCGAAGTTCCTGAAGCAGGGGTTCCTCCGTCACGACCTGCGCGCGCCGATCCCCGGCGCTCCCGATCTGCCCGAGCTGACGTGGACCGAAGGCAAGGAACTCCTGCTCGACGCCATCCGACGCTACCGGATGCACGAGGGACCGTTCGCTCCCCACTTCGCGTACGGCGTGGTCACGAAATCGGAGGGCGATCGCGTCCACGCCATGCACGTCGCCGATCACCTCACGCCCCGGCCTCCCCGGAACGGTTGAACGTCACCGACGGACGACGTGGACACCGAGGTGGGCGTCCCCACCCGTGTCGTCGTGGATGACGACCAACGTGTGTGGACCGGCGCCGTTCAGCAGGTTCCCGGGAATCGAAGTCCGTTTCACGCGATCGTCGTCGTAGGTCCACTCGTCCAGGATCCGCGTGCCGTCCAGGTAGACGCGGACGCCGTCGTCGTGGTGCACGAGCAAGTCGTGAGGACCGCCCTGGAACGTGACCGTGCGCTTGAACCGCGAACAGAAGTCGGACTGGGCGAGGCTCGCGTGGGGCTTGGACGTCTCGGTCGACCAAGGGTGGTTCGCCTTCGGGAACTCGATCGTGGTCTCGTCGCTCGTCCCGGCGGGCGGCGAGATCAGCGGGTAGTTGCCGTTCGCGGCGTCGAAGATGCTCCCGCGATCGCAGTGGAAGATCGCCGTCGTCGGGGCGAACGAGAGGTTCCACCATTCCGCGCGCCACGGATCGTCCCCGGCCGTGCCGGCGAGGACGTCCGGGACGACTTCGACGACGAGGTTGGCGGTCACGTCGCCGAAGCCGTCGTTCACGCGCACGGCGATGGTGTAGGTGGTGCCGGCCGCCTGCGCGGGGCACTCGACGTTGACCGAGCGCCGGCTCCCGCCCCGCGCGATGCTCGACGTGACCTCGCGGCCGGACGGCGCGCACCGGTACCCGAGGGTCCATCCGTCGTCCCCCGGATCCGTGAACCGGACCAAGGCGTTGAACGGAGCATCCGCGGGGTACTTCTGCGTGTCGAGGGAACCGGCGTTCCAGACGGGCGCGACGTTGCGGACGACGAGAGGAGTCGACGCGGTGGCGTCCGCGAACCCGGCGGCGGAGAGCGTGACGCGGACGGTGTAGGAGCCGTCGGACGTCGACGTCGGCACCTGCGCGCGGACGTACTTGTGCGCGGGCACCGAGATGGTCCCGCTCGCCGCGACGTCCGTCAACGTGGTCGGGACGGAGCCGTCGCCCCAATCGACGCGTAGGGTCTGCGTTCCGGGAATCGTGCTCGCGACGTCCACACGCAGGTTCGCGCTCTGCCCCTCGTCGATGGGATCGACCGAAAGCGCGGTGATGGCGAGCCCCGTGCTCGTGCCGGAATCCGTGGCCCCCCCGTCGGACGCCGCGTCGCCCGCATCCGGAGTTTGGGGAGCGTCCGTCCCGCCGTCCGTGGGCGGCGCGGGAGCGTCGGCGCCGGAGTCCGCGCCCGGGGACGCCTCGGAAGGAGCATCCGACGCGGCATCGACGCCCGCGTCCGACGCGTCGCCCCGCCCGTCGGGTACCGTGCCGTCCGTGGCTCCGCCCGCGCCGTCCGTCGCGGGAACGCCGGCGTCCGGAACGGAAGAGGACGCGTCCTCCTCCGTCGCGGCGCCCAGACCGGACACCGCGAGGTCGCATCCCGCCGTTCCGGCGGCGACGACGAGCCCGAGCACGAAGGCGGCACGGACCCCGCGGACACGACCCGACCCGCGACGACGCGGGAGACGGCAAGCACGGAAGCTCATGGCAGAAGCGTAGCGCTCCCGTTGGCGCGTGGCCACGCCGCACGATCCCGCCGATTCACTCCGAAAGTCGCTCCGCCTTCAGGCCGATTGGCGCCATCGCCGGTCCCGATCGTAAAGGTCGCGGTCGAGCCAGTTCCGACCGTCGTCGGACACGGGTCGGCCTTCGGCCACGAAGTCGAGCACGACCTTCGCGACGTCCGGGGACCGGAGGATCCGTCTGTGACCGAGGCCCGTCGTCACGTGCAGGCGGGACTCGGGCCACAACGACGCGAGCGTCTCCCCGCACGCGAGGGGCACTTCGGCGTCGTCGCGATCGTGGACCACGAGTGCCGGCACCTCCATCTTCGGCGCGACGCGACGTACGTCGAGATCGGTCATGTGCATCCCGAACCGCGCCTCGAGGCGCGCCGTCAATCGGTCCTGGAGGAGAGGGTCGAGCCCGAGCACGCGGCTGAACGTCCTCATGAACGCGGTCGGGTCCAGGGGCGACGCGACGAAGACGTACCGGTCGGCCAGAGGCTCCCGCTCCGACGCGAGGATCGTCGACGCGCATCCGACGGAGTGCGCGACGATCGAGGCGAACTTCCCTTCGGCGTGACGCATCGCCCACACGGCGGCCGCGTGATCGACGATGGAGGCGCGCCGCGACGGTGCGTCGCCATGACCCGGTCCGTCGAACGTGACGACCCGGTAGCCCTGGGTCACGAGGGGCGCGACGAAGGTCCCGAGCTGCGATCCTCGCCCCTCCCACCCGTGGACGAGGAGCACGGTCTTCCCCTCCCCGCGTGCCTCACCCCAGGACCACGCCGGCAACCAACCGGCGCGGAGCGGGACGCGGAACGGGACCGCGTCGTCGAGGATCGTGCGCTCCCAGGCCGGCCGCGTGTGGCGGCGTGCCGTGAGGAACACGCGCTCCGCGTACGCGGTCGCGAGCGACGGGGAGACGGCACGCGCCGCGCGGAGTCCGAATCGGAGGGCGCCGAGGGCCGCCTCTTGCGTGCGAACGTTCGTGCTATTTTTCGGGACAGAGCGGGCGGTTCGGGACGTCATGGTTCCCTTCCTTTCGATCGGTCTGTGGACGTGACTCGGGCAACACGGTTCGGACGGGAGTGTCCGGCCGCGTCGGCCATCAAGCGCTCGAACGCGAGGTGCACCCGCTTTTCGGCCTTGGGGTCGACGATGAGGCGGTTCATGAAGTGGTAGCCGTAGGCGATGGAGAACATTTCGTAGGCGAACTGTCGCGGGTCGAGATCTTCCCGGAAGTGCTTCTCCTCGACCGCGAGTCGCGCCGCCGTCGCGACGACCTCGAGCCAGTCCTTCTGGGAGGCGACGAGGGCGTCCCGGGCCGGGCCGGGTTTGTCGTCGAGCTCCACGCTGGCGGCCACGAAAATGCAGCCGCCGGGCATGAAGTCGACCCGGGAGGACCATGCGAGCCACTTGGCGAAGAGGCTCCGCACGCGGGGCTCCCCTCGCCGCTCGCGGAGCGACGGCGCGACCACGAGATCGACGAACCGGCTCGAGGCCTCCCGCAGGATCGCGACCTGGAGATTCTCCTTCGACGAGAAATGCGCGAAGAGGCCGCTCTTCGACATCCCCACGCGATCGGCGAGGGCGCCGATGCTGACGCCGTCGAGACCGATCTCGCTCGCGAGCGAGATGCCCGCCGCGAGGATCGCGCTCCGTGTCTCGTCGCCCTTGGCCATGCCCACACAATAGAACGGTCGTTCTATTTTTCCAGACCCCGTCCATGAAATGGGTAGGTCCAGGTACGACCGTGCGGAAATCGGGGCGGTTCGCGCGAGGGCGCCCGGGTGCGTTCGGGACGCGTCAGCGTGGGAGTGCCGGCGCGAACGTGCGGAACGAGAGCGCATAGGCTTCGTTCGCCGTGTCGATCCGGTAATGCACGAGCTCCGGAGACTCCTCGTGACGGTCCATGAAGCGCGAGGGGGCGCTCGCGACCGCCTTCTTCTGGACGATCTTCCCGTCCGAACGGCGGAGCGCGAAGACGAAATCGGGTTCGTCCGTGAAGCCGTACCCCGTGAGGAGGTAGTTCCCTTCGACGACGAACGTGGAGTTGCACACGAGGGGATCGCTCCGCCAGACGAGTTCGCCCGTGGGGACGTCGATGGCGGACAGGAACCCCTTCTTGCCGGCGACCTCCTTCGCGTACGAGCCGCCGCCGTTGCACACGTAAAGCGTGGGACCGACCTGACGGACGTACGTGACGTCCTCGATGGCGAATTCCTTCCTCCGGGGATCCGTTTTCGGCGGGTGGCGGAAGGCTTCGAAGTCGAACGCGTGAAGGACTTCCTCGCCCCGGACGCCGACGACGAAACGACCCCCGTACACGAGGTGACGGAGGTCTCCGTCGAGGATGATCGCACGCAGGTCCTCGTCGCCGTACCGGGACGGGACGTTCTCCGCGAGCGTCGCCGGCGACTTGCCCTTCTGGAACGGCGGGATCGCGACGATGGACGGGTCGCCGCCCGCGCGGATGCGCAATGTCTGCCGCTCGGTGAGTGCCCCCAACGTGAGCACGGGCACGGGTTCGTTGGGCGGGATCACGGTCTTCGGCACCGTGTACGCCCACGGTGGCGCGGCGAGGGTTCGGAGAGGTTTCGTCGAGAGATCGAGTCGCTTCTTACCGGACGTCGGCGCGAGGCGCTCGCTGACGACGCGCCCCGCCTCGGAGAGCTCGTGCCCGCGGAACGCTTCGGCGTACGTCCGCGCCTCGTCGTCCTTGCGCGCGTCGAGCAGGGCGGCGAGCGACCGGAGGTGGCACGTCGCGGCCGCGGCGTCATGCGCGCGACCGGCCGAGGGAGCGTCCAGGAGCGCCGGGGGCTTCGGCGCACCGAACGGCGCGTCGGGTCGGAACTCGTAGTCCTTGTCGTAGGCGCGCACGTAGAGGACGCCGTCCTTCGGAAGGATCGCCTCCGGGGCCGTCGCCAGAGGGAGCTTCTGGATCGTCGTGCCGTCGGCGAGCGAGAGGACGCGGAGGAAGTCCGGCTCGCCGGAGGCGCCGTACCCGGCGACGAGCTCCGCGTCGGTCACCATCACCGAGCCGGCGTTCGACACCCGCGGTTCGCTGACCCAGAGGGGAGCCCCGGACGTCGCGTCGTAGGCCGCGAGGACGCCGTTCGCGCGCGCGCTCGGCGCGCCCACCCAATCGGGACCGAGCGCGAGGAGGAGGACGTCGCCGGTGAGGCGCGCGAACGACACGGAGTGTTTCGGCTCCCGCACGTCGCGCAGGTCGAACATCCGCGGCACCTTCCCACGGGCGAACACGACCAGGATCTCGTCGCCGTAGATGGCGACGTCGTGGTCCGGGTGCGTGAACCGCATCGTGACGTCGACGGTCTCGATCGACATCGGCACGAAGTCCGGGAATCCCTCGCCGTCGGCGCGACCGATGGGCAACGTCAGCCCGTGCGCCTTCGCCCACTCGAGTACGTCGACGACGAGGTTGGGCGCCACCTTGTCCTGCCGCAGGACGAGCGACGCGCGGCGGGGTGTGGGAACCGGACGGAGCGACGACGCGGGAGGAGGTGCGGCCGCGAGCTTCACGGGAGCGAGCGCGCGGAGACTCTCGTAGGCCTCCGTCTGGCGTCGCCGGATGCCCCGGTCCACGGCTTCGCCGTAGAGGGTCGACGCCCGGTCGTCCGGGCGCTTCGACTGCGCGGCACGGAACGCCGCACGCGCCTCCATGAAGTCCCCCCGGGCGAACGCGTCGATGCCGCGTGTCCGTTCCGCGGAACCACCGTCGGTGTGCGCCGGCGTGCACGGCGGTCCGGCGGCGCTTCCGACGGAGGTCGCGAGGACCCCCGACGTCCCCGGCGTGGACGCCCCCGCTCCCGAAGGACCGTTCGCTCCGCCCGTCACGCTTCGTCCGACGCCCGGTCCGGGAGGGGCCCCGCACGCGACGGTCCCCGCGATCATCGTCGCCCACGCCGCCCCGAACCACGCACTCCGTCGAACGTTCCGCATCGATCGCCTCCGCCCGCGGGAGCGTAGACGATTCCGCGTGCGGACGAGATCCGGAGGCGCCAGGTCCTTCCTGCAGCCTTCAGGGAACGTCGTTCGCGAGCGCGGCGGTCGCGGCGAGATCGGGCGCCGGGTCCACGGTATCCACCGGACGTGCGGCGAACTTCCGGGCTGCATGCACCGCGCGTCCGTCCGCGGAATCGACCGCGGCGGACTCGACCATGAGTGCGAGGGAGAGCGCACGCGCGATCGCGAGCGCGAACTTCCGGGCGTTCACCTCCACGAACGACGGCGTGCCGGCCAGACGTGCGAACGTCGCGAGCGCGGACTCCGCTCGACGGACGGCTTCGTCACCGAGGGCGCGGAGGTCGCTTCCCGAGGGCGCCGTGTCGCGGGCGCGTCGTACCTCGCGGGCGAGGACCTCCGCGTCGGCGCCGCGCGCGAGGGCGCGGAGGACGTCGAGCGCGAGGACGTTGGTCGTCCCTTCCCAGATGGGGAGGACCTGCGCATCCCGGAGGAGCCGGGGCAAGCCGGTGTCCTCGACGTACCCGGCACCGCCGAAACTCTCGAGCGCCTCGCTCGCGACGGCGACGGCCTGTTTGCCCGTGGCGAGCTTCGCCAGCGGGGTGAGGAGGCGGAGGAGCTCCACGTCCTCGGCCGAGGCGCGGCCGGTCTCCTCGCGACCGAGGAGTTCCACGACCCTCCACGTGAGGGCGAACGCGCCTTCGTATTCGGCCTGCAACGTCGCGACGACCTCCTGATGGAGGACCTTTTCCGAGAGTGGCGCACCGAACGCGACCCGTTTCTTCGCGTACGCGCGCGCGAGAGCCACGGCGCGACGCATTCCCGCGACCGCGCACACGGCGTTCCACGTGCGCGTGATCCCGAGCATCGGCGTGATGTTCCGGACCCCGTCCGACGTGCCGGCGACGGCGAGGGCGCGGGCACCGTCGAGTTCGAGCTCCGCGGTCGGAACCATGCGCGTACCGAGCTTGTCCTTGAGGCGATGGATGCGGAGGCCGTTCGGATGGCCGTCCCCGTCCCGGGTCTCGACGTAGAACAGCGCGAGCCCCGCACCGCCCGTCCGGCCGCCGTCGGGGCGTGCGAGCGTGAGCGCCATCTCGCTCGTCGTGGCCGACGTGAACCACTTCGTCCCGAAGAGTCGCCAGGCGTCGCCGTCGGGAACGGCGCGGGTCTCGGAGAGTCCGACGTCGGAACCGCCCGTGCGTTCCGTCATCCATTGCCCGCTGGTCCACGCCCGCTCCGGATCGCGGGAGGTGAGTCGGGGCACGGCACGCGCCACGAGATCGGAGTTGCCGGAAGCGAGGAGCGTCTTCGCGGCCCCGTCCGTCATGGCGAGCGGGCACGAGTACACGGCGGTCGAGGGGTCGAAGAGGTGGACGAGCGCGAACTGCACGAGCCGCGAGTGTTCGGCGAAGGGTCGGTCGTACGCGATCGCCACGAGTCCGCGTTCGGCCGCGAGACGCGCCGCTTCCTTCCAGAGCGGCGTCAGCTCGATGCGATCGATCCGACGACCCCAGGGACTCCACGAAGTGAGCGTCGGCGTGGTCGATCCTTCGGCGAGGAGCCGCGAATAGAGCGGCCCCGACGCGAGTTCGCCCATGGAACGTAGTTCGGGGAGCGCCGCACGAAAGACGTCCTCGGGCAACGAACGACGGAGTCGGGCGACGAGCACACGATCGTCGTCGAATCCCGGGGCGAGTTCGGGCGGGTCCTGGAAGAACGCCATGGACCCGTCGTATCGCCCCCCGGGTCCGTGGGCGAGATCCGAACGCCGTCAGAACGCCGTCAGCGTTCCACCCTGGAACTGCGAGCACTCGCGGTTCACGGGATTGCCTCCCGTGCGGATCACCTCGGACGCATCGGGCTCTCGGTAGGCGCCCGTGAGTTCGACGTCCACCATGCGGAGGATCGCCTGATCGAGCTTCGTCACGAAGTAGCAGGGAATGCTCGGCTCCTTGTGGGCTCCGCCGACCCCCGAGTCGTCCGTGAGGAACAAGTAGCGGCCGCCCGTGATCTGGGCCGCGGATCGCATGCCGAGCTCGGTCGGTTCGTCGACACCGCTGGACGCGACGGGGTAGACGTGGACGCCCCGGTCCCGCGAGCCGCGGAGGGCGGTCGCGAGACGACCGACGTTCGCGTCGTGGGCGGGAGCGTCCGCGACCCAGAACGCCACGCGCGCGACGTCCGCGTCCTGCCGCCACGAGAGCGCGTTCATGCGTTCGAACCCCTGGTCGGGCGCTTCGGGGAAATCGCCGCCACCCCCCGCGCCCTGCGCTCCGAGCTTGCTCCGGTAGTCGTCGAGGTCGGTGCGAAAGTCGAACCACCGGACGATGTAGTCGTCCGTCGTGTCCCGGTAGAGGACCAGACTCCAGCGTTGCGACGACGCCGGGTACTTCTGGGCGATCGCCGCCGTGAGGTTCTGGAACTCGCGTTTGAGATAAGCGATCTCGTCGCCCATGCTGCCCGTGGTGTCGACGAGGAGGGCGATGTCGAGCCGCGTCTTCGGCGTGCGTGCGCCCGCGAACGCGTCGTGCGCGGCGGAGTGCTCCGCGTCCGTGAACGGGAGGACCGACGAGGGCTCGCTCGTCGTGATCGTCTTCCTGTAGTCGAGGAAACGCGCGAAGTTCAGGTTGTCGTCCCACGCACCGGCCGTGAGGATTCCCGGGGACGTCTGCGGGCGCGTCGCGCCTGGAGTTTCACCGTCCGACGGACGCGTCGCGCCCGAAGAGGGAACTCCCGTCGATCCGGACGACGGCCCCGCCGCCGCGGAATCCGACGCCGCGCCTTCGCCGTGGCTCGGGAGCGCGCCTCCGCCGGTGCTCCCGCCGCTCCCGGCGATCTCGCCGTCGCCCGAGGCACTCTTCGGGACGGACGTGCCGTCGTCGGAACACGCGGCGAGCGACGCGGACAGCGTGAGAGCCAGTGCGGCGAGACCGTACGTGCGAGTGGAACGCGGGGAACGGGTCATGAAAGAAATCCTCCTGGACGCGAAACAGCAAGCGGCGTTCCAACGCGCGACGCGGTCGATTCCCCTTCGATCTCCGGTGGAAGCGCACGTTTTGGCGACGACCACGCGTGTGCCGTATCGTGCCGAGGTCCGTCATGAGCGTCCGACGCGGAGTCCAGATCGTCGACAAGGACGGCATCGTCCTCGTCTTTCCCCTCCCCGATCGGGACGACCCTCCGTCGTTGTGGTCGCGCCTGTATCCGGGCAGTGCGATGGACTGGCGTTGGGACGCGGACGCCGATCCGCGTGTGGCGTCCACGTGGCACCTCCGCGAACGCCTCGCCCGGTCGCGGGAGGTCGTGTACGCGAAATGGTTCCGCGGCCGCGCCACGTTCTTCGCGAAGCCGATCTTCCGGACGATCCTCGGTCGCCTGGACGCCGACGGCCGCATCGCGGACGGCCTGTCTCCCGCGGCGCGCGAAGTGCTGGCGTCGCTCGAGGACAACTCGCCGCAGTCGACGAAAGAACTCCGGAGGTCGTCCGGACTCGAGGGCAAGGAGAACGAGCGCAGCTACCAGAAGGCGGTCGGCGAGCTGTGGTCGCGGCTCCTCGTCGTGGGCGTGGGCGAAGTGCCGGACGGCGCGTTTCCCTCCCTCGCGATGGCGGCCACGTCCCTCTTCTTCGAGGACCTTTGGCTCGATCGTGGGCGCGTGGTTCCCGACGACGAACGCCGACTCGACGCCGTCCTCGCGTCGTCGAAGGCGATCCGGCGCGCCTTCGACAGGAGCCTCGCCACGGTACGCGGTCGCGATCGGGCCTAGCGGGAGAGAACGGAAGCCGGGGACGGCGGCGGTGGCGTCGTCTTCTCGAGGGGCGGCGTCGACGCCAGGCACTTCTTGAACGGCACGTCGAGGTGAAGGAAGCCCCGGGGCAGTCGTGGCAGGTCCACGGAAATGCCGGTCCTCCCGCGTTCGATTCCGGCGGAAGAGAAGGAGAGCCAGACGCTCGTCGCTCGCCCCCGGACGGACTTCCGCGGCACCGTCCCGCCTCGCCCCCCGAACCACGACCGCGAGTCGTGGCTGTTCCATCGGTTGTCCCCCACGACGAAGAACTCGCGCTCGGGCACGACGAACGGTGTGGCGCGCGACGCGGGCGCCGAACGGCCGTCCTCGAAGAACGTGAGGTACGCGTGACCTTGCAGGTACTCGACGTAGACCTCGCCGGTGACGGCCGAACTTCGCGCGATGTCGGACGCGATGGTGGCCTTGCCGAGGTAGCAATTCGGCAACTCCCATCCGTTGACGACCGTCCGACCCCGCAAGAACTCGACGCGATCCCCCGGGACGCCGATCACGCGCTTCACGAAATCCGTGCCGGGGCTTTCGGGAGAGTCGAACACGATGACCTCACCGCGCGCGGGAGGCCGGGAGGAGTACACGAGCTTGTCGGCGAAGAAGTGATCGCCGGGGAAGAGCGTCGGCATCATGGACCCCGCGGGAATCTTGAACGCCTCGAGGCACGTGGCCCGTGCGATCGCACGCGTGACGAATCCCACGGCGAGCGCGACGACGGCGAACGCCATGATCCGACCCGTGGTCGTGACGCGGAAGCGCGCGGCGTCGAGCGAGAGCAGATCGAAGATCGACGTGACCCAGAGCGCGACGAGCGCGGCGATCGACAGCGCGAGGGCGACGCCGAAACCGGCCTTCGCGCCGATCGTCGGGAAAGCGGCCGACAGGATCAGATAGAGGGAGGTGCCGGCCCCGAGCCACGCGAGAGCCCGTCGGGGCATGCCGACATAGAAGTGTCCCGTTCCCCAGCCGGTGAGCGCGGACAGGACGACCGCGATCGCGCGGTTCGGTTTCCGCGCGCTGTCCGAGGGGTCCATGACGGGAGTCTACCGTACGCGTCCGGATCGACGGGACTTCGTGGCACCCGCGCCGCACACGTTCCCACACAGGAGGGCGATGTCCGGCGAGACCGTTTTCGGTGAGGCTCTTCCTTTCCGACGAGCGCCTGCGCGCGACGGGACGAGTTGTCGGGTGGAAGGGCGTTCGATAGCCTGAAGACGATGCGCTTTCGATCCTTCCGGGTGCCGTGGCCGTCGTGTGCTTGCTCGCGGCGTGCGGGAGCGGCGACGGTACCGTCGACGGCGACGCGTCGACGGCGGACGCTTCGAGCGACGGGCAAGGTCCGGGGCCGGGCGGCGACGCGAGCGCGGCCGACGGAAGCTCGACGGCGCGGGACGCGAGCGCGGGCAGCGACGCGGCGACGGACGCGACGATCGACGCGGGACGGAACGACGCGGGCGACGCGTCGATCGACGCCACGAGCGACGCCGGTACCTCGAACGACGGCTCCGCGAACGACGGCGCCAGCACGGGCGACGGTTCCGGGAACGACGGCGCCACGACGAACGACGGCGCCGCGGGCGAAGCTGGAAGCGACGCGGGGACGACGTCCGACGGTGCGACCGACGCCGGCGACGGGTCCGACGCGGGGTCGGCGAACGACGGCGGAAACGCGGACGACGGCGGAGCATCCCAGGACTCGGGCTCCGGTCCCGGTGAATTCCCGACGTTCCGCCTCGACACCACGGACACCGATTCGGTGAACGCGGGAAGCGCGACCACCATCGCGATCACGGGTTCGGGATGGTCGCCCCAAGCCGCGGTGGTTTTCCGTGGACAGGTCTTCGCGATCGCGCGCGCCGGCGGCGCCATTTCCGAAGGGTCGGTCACCTTCCCCGGTTCCGCGACGCTCGGCGCCGGAGGCGACTTCGCCATCACGATCCGGAACGTGCCGGGCGATCCCGCCTCGGAATCGAATCCCGCGTACCTCCGCGTGTATCCCGCGGCCGGAGACGGCGGTACGCCGCCCAGCGTCGTCGAGCTCTGGCCCGACTGGGGCGTCGCGGGCGAGACGATCGCCATCGATGGCTACGATTTCTCCGATCCGGCGACCATCGAGGACTCCGCCGGTCACGCGGTGGCGCTCACCGGCGACCGCTACGACCGGACGTTCGTCGTTCCGGCCAACTGGGTCAGCGGACCGTTGACCATCCGCACGCCGCGCGGTTCGTGGGTGTGGCCGAGGTTCCACGTCGGCGCCAACTTGCTGCTCCATGCGAACGCTTCCGCGACGTCGGTCTACAGCTCGGGGTACGCGGCGAGCAACGTGACCGACGGGGACGTCACCACGCGCTGGTCGGGGGAATCGGGGAGCTGCACCGTGCCCGTCTGCGCGTTCGACGGCCCCTCGGTGACCGCGTTCCTTCCCACCCCGACGACGGTGTCCAAGGTCGGCGTCCGCGGGAACCCCTACGGTACTCCCGGCTTCGCCGTCACCGTGGCGACCATCGAGGTTCTCGGACCGAACGGACTCCTCCTCGCGAGCAAGGTGACCTCCCTTCCCTCCCGCGAGCGCCACGTCGACGTGAACTTCACGCCCGTGCCCAACGCCCGGTCCGTGCGCGTGCGCGTGCAGGGTGCGACGTCGAGCGACCCGACGCTCGCGGAGATCGAAGCATTCTGATCGACGCCGGCGACCGGAGGTTCTGTCAGGGGCACTCCGGGAGCGAATCGACGTAGTAGCTGCCGGCGCATTGCGCGAACGCCCTCGCGCATGCAGCGACGGCGTCGATGCCCGCGTCGCTCGACGCGTCGGCGGTCCCGGCGTCGGAGGTCCCGGCATCGGACGCGTCGGCGCCTCCTTCCGCACTCGCGTCGGTGTGTCCGGCGTCCGTGACGATGCCCGCGTCCATCGGAACCCCGGCGTCGGGAGCGGGCAGACACTCCGCGTCGATCGCGGCGGTGAGCGTCTCCCCGAGCTCCCACGCCGCGAGGAAGATGTCGGTCACGGCCGAGAGCCGCGTGAAGCGCGTCGACTCCACGAAGCAACTCGCGGCCCCGGTGATGTCGCCCGCATAGCAGGTGTCGCAGTAGTGGCGGACCAGACGAAACTGCGTGTCGGAGAGCCTCTTCGATCCGTAGCTCTGGTAGATGCAGGTCGCGAGGTCGTCGGCATCGCACCGATCCGCCGTCGAACACTGGACGATGGCCTCGGCGCGCTGAGCGCTCGTCGTCGACGTGCGGAGCTTCCCGCACCACCCGAGGAACTTGGTCGCCCCGCATTGGAGTTCGTGCCCGCACACGGAGGCGAGCGCCGCCTCCGCCTCGCACTCGTCCTTCGGGACCGCGCCGTCCGGCCCGAGGCCCCGCGCGTCGACGGAGGACGTCGCGTCCCGTGCGGTCGATCCCGAATCGACGAGGAGGACGCCGGGCGTTCCCCCGTCCGCCGAAGCGTCCTCGTCGGATGCCGCGGATGCGCCGTCGCAGCCCGTTCCCGCGGCGGAGAGCGCGAGGAGTGCGGCGAACGGGAGGGAGCGGGAAGCGGGACGTCGGGTGCCGAATCGCGGGGAGAGCATGGGGCCGCTGTGCACCCGTGGGCGCCCCGCTGCAACGAACTTTGCCCGGGCGCACACCCGCGGTTCACTCGGGACGTGGCAGAAGGCTCGAAGCCGAGGTCGCGAGGAAAAATCCACGATCAGGTGCTTGGCGCGCTCAACGCCACCCTGGGCGACTACCTCCGCGCGCGGAAGAACGGTCTCGCGTTCGACATGGGCATCGTCCACGACGGTCGCGTCGTGAAGATCGACGCCGCCACGCTGTCGGCGATGATGCCTTCCCCGAGCGCGGACGTCGTCGTGTTCGTCCACGGACTCGGATGCACCGAGAGCGTCTGGGAGTACCCGGACGACGACACGACCACCTACGGCTCCCAGCTCGCGCGCGACTTCGGGGTCTCGACGTACGCCGTGCGGTACAACACCGGCCTCCACGTGTCCGAGAACGGCGAGGCGCTCGCGGACACGCTCGAGCGACTCGTCCGCCACCACCCCGTTCCCGTGAGGCGCCTCGCGCTCGTCGGACACAGCATGGGCGGCCTCGTCATCCGGAGCGCGTGCCACGCGGGCACCGAACGCGCGCACGGGTGGGTCGCGAAGCTCGACAGCGCATTCTACCTCGGCTCCCCGCACCTCGGCGCACCGCTCGAGAAATTCGCGAACGTGTTATCCCTCGTCCTCGGCAAGGTGCCGACGGAGACGACGCGCCTGCTCTCGTCGATTCTCGAGGTGCGGAGTGCGGGCGTGAAGGATCTCCGCCACGCGAACCTCGTGCGCGCCGATTGGGACGGCAAGGATCCGCGCGCCATCGAGAACCTCCGGACGCTCGTTCCTCTCCTCGAACACGTCCGGCACCACGTCGTCGTCGGGACGATTGCCGCGGACGAGAAGGACCTCCTCGCCGTCCTGTTCGGAGATGCCATGGTGCGGGTCGCGAGCGCCGCGGGACGTGCGGGGGTCACGGACAAATCCCCGGAGTTTCCCCAGGAGCACGTGCGCGTCGTCCCGAACGTGGCGCACCTGACCCTGACGCATCATCCTTCGGTGTACGACGTTCTGCGGGCGTGGTTCGCCGAGCGCTTCGGGGAGAGCACGCCATGAGTCGAATCCGGGGGTGGAAGGATCTCGTCCAGGACGGCGTCGACGTCGTTTCGCGCACCGTCGAGAAGACGCATCGGAACATCGCGAAGAGGCCGTTCGACGTGCTCGAAGCGATCCCGGGCGTCGACGTTCCCACGAAAGGCGTCCGCATGGTCCACGACGCGGTGTTGACGGGAGTCTACGGGAGCATCCGCCTCGTGAACCGCCTCGTCGGCGGCGCGGCGGACGTGGTCATCGACGCCGTCGCGTCCGAGTCCGAGTCCGAGTCCGGGACGGAAGCGGGAGCCCCTCGTTCCGATTCTTCCGGGGCGTCGCGTCCCGACGCGTCGGCGGACGGCTCGCGGGACCCGGACGCTCGCGGATAGGACGCGTCCCCGACGCGATCCCGTCGAAGAGGATATGGACCGACGCGTCGATCTGGGCGTCCGACGGAAGTTCTCCGTGCATCAACCGTTGATGGAACGCTCCGACGACCATGTCGACCGCGAGCGCGACGTCGACATCGTCGCGGACCGTGCCCTCTTCCCTCCCCCGTTCGAACACGCGCCGGAGAGCGGCGAGCTTTTCTTCGCGCGCTTCGCGGACCACGGCGCGCAGCTCGGGGTTCGCGATTTCGGCGATGACCGCGCGGAAGAGCCCGAGCCCGCGGATGCTGGCGGCGAATGCGCGCATCTTGCGCAGCGTCCGTCCGAGGTCGTCGCGGAGGTTGCCGGACGGGACCACCGGCCCTAGTCCGCTCTCGGCCCGACTCTTGAATACGGCTCGGGCGAGGTCGACCTTCGTGGGGAAGCGACGGTAGACGGTGGTCTTGTTGACCCCCGCGCGGTTCGCCACGGATTCGACCGTGAACGCCGCATACCCCTTCTCCGCGATTTCGAGGAGCGTCGCATCCACGATGGCCTTGACCACGGCTTCACCCCGCGACGCCCCCCGGGACTCGGCGACGGGACGCGCTCTCGACGATCGAAGGTGTGCGGTTCGTTTCATGGTGCGTGTCGGAGTCGGCTGGTCGCCGACAGCTGTCCGCGAGCCGACAGGGCGTCGCGGGGGCGACATTCGTATCGCAACTCGCCGTTGCGATGTTTGCAACTTCCAGTTGCGATAACACGCGGAGCGCGATAGGACAACTAAGGCAACGACTCGTTGCCACAATTCTGCGCCGCATTCTCCCAGGATCCCCATGCGAACCTCCTCACCCCGTCGAGCTCCCCTGGCCCGCATCCCGGCCCGCGCCCTGGCGACGACCGTGATCGCCGCTTCGGTGTTCGTGGCCGGTCGGGCCTCCGCGCTCCAGCCGCTCGAGACGTTCCTCGCGGGTGCACGCGAGAAGAACGTGGACAACGTGGCGGCCGGACTCACCGCCCTCCAGCGCGACTACGAGTCGGACGCGGCGTTCCGCAAGTTGCTCCCCGCGATCTCGGCCCGCGGAACCTACACGCGCAACCAATTCGAAGCTGCCGCGACGCTCCCCAAGGGCGACGGAACGACACAGAAGCTCGTCATCCAGCCGCTCGACCAGCTCGACGCGTTCATCACGCTGGACGTCCCGGTCGTCGACCTCTCGTCGTACGCGCGGTACCGCCTCGCCCGCGCGCAGACGGGGCTCGCCGACGCGTCGCGAACCATGACGCGACTCCAGATCGACAAGACGGTCGCGCGGTCCTACGCGACGCTCGCCGGATCGGCGGATCTGGCGCGGGCAGCGTCGAAGAGCGTCGAGAGCGCCGAACTCAACGTGAAGGTGGTCACGAACAAGAAGAACGTCGGCGCCGCGTCCGATTTCGACGTGGAACGGGCCCAGGCGAACGTCGAGCGCGCGCGTCAGGCCCTCGCCGACGCCGAGCTCACGGTCGCCCTCGCGAGGCGCACGCTCGAGACCCTCTCGGGCATTTCTCCGAGTTCCGAGGGTTCTCCGCCCACCGACGACTTGCACGAGGAGCCTGCCCTCGCGACGTTCGAGGCCTCTCCCGACCTCCCGAACCGGAAACTCGCGGAGGCGTCCGACCGCGTCGCCGCCGAAGCCCATCGCGTCGCGCGGTACGCGTTCGCTCCCACGCTCTCGCTCCAGGGCTCGGAACGCTTCACGAACGCGACGGGATTCACCGGCCAGGCCGCGTTCCTCACCCTTTCGGCGAACGCGGTGATCCGCTTCGATCTCTCCATGTTGTCGAACGACAAGGCGGCCGCCGCCGCGTCCGAGGTGGCGACGGTCCGCGCACGCTTCGCCGAGCGCGAAGCTTCCGACCAGATCTTCGAGGCCTGGCAACGGGTGCACGCCGGCATCCAGAAGGTCCGTGCGGCCCGGGCGGAGGAGGGCGTCGCCTCCCACGCGGAGAAACTGGCGGTGGACCGGTACGGCGGTGGGGTCGCGACGCAACTCGACGTCGTCGAGTCCCAGCGGCAATCGTTCACCGCCTCCGCCAACCGGTCCCAGGCCGAGGCCGAACTCGCGTACGCGCGCTCCCTCCTCCGCATCGTCACGACGCGCGCCGACGAAGGATCGAAAGCGGCGTCGACCAAGGTCAGCTCCACGGAGAACCCCCGATGATCCCGTCCCGAATCCGTACCCCGTTCGCCCTCGCGTCGATGCTCGTCCTCGCCGCCACCGTGGGGTGCAAGAAGCCGGACACGACGCTGAAGCCCCAGAAGACCGGCCCCTCCGAGCCCGTACCCACCGACGTGGTCGCCGCCGTCTCCAAACCCATGCCGAACCTCCTCACCGTCAGCGGCACGCTCCAGGGCGAACGCGAGGCGCAGCTCGCCGCGAGCGCGAACGGCAAGGTGCTGCGGAGCTTCCTCGATCGGGGACGCGCGGTGAAAGCCGGGGACGTCCTCCTCGTGCTCGACACGCGCTCGGCCCAGCTCGCGGCGAAGGAGGCTCGGGCGAACGTGGACCTCGTCGAGGCCCAGGCCACGATCGCCCTCCGCGAGTGCGAACGGTACAAGTCGCTCCTCGCCAGCGGCGCGATCTCGCAGGCCGAATACGACAAGGTGACCGACTCCTGCCGCACGACCGCCCTGAACCTCGGCACGGTGACGAGCCGCGCGGAGATGGCGTTCCAGAACGTGGTGGACGGCGTCGTGAAGGCCCCCTTCACAGGCGTCATCGACGATCGGTACGTCGAAGTCGGCGAGTTCGTTCGACAGGACACGAAGGTCGCCCGCCTCGTCGTACCCGATCCGCTCCGACTGCGGTTCACGCTGCCGGAGGCCTACCTCGCGAACGCGAAGGAAGGGGAAGCCGTCACGTTCCACGTCGCCGCGTACGGCAAGGCCCCGTTCCGGGGAACCGTGAAGTTCGTGAGCCCGGCCGTCCGCGAGTCCACGCGCGACGTCGTCGTCGAAGCCATGGTCGACAACGCCGACAGGAGACTCCGGCCCGGCATGTTCGCGCAGGTCGACGTGAAGACCGGCGAGAGCGTCCAGGCGGTCATCCCGCGCTCCGCCGTGTACGTGGAGGACGGCAACGACCGCGTCCGCGTCGTCACCGACGGACGCGTGCAGGAACGACTGGTGCAGCTCGGCGCGGTCGAAGGCGACCAAATCGCCGTACTTCGTGGCGTGCAAAAGGGGGACTCCGTCGTCCGGAACGCGCCCACTTCCGACGCCCGCACGGCGGAGACCCGCTCGACCGGGACCGACGCAGGCAACGGCACGCACTGAGAACGCGAGGAACCGACCATGCAATGGCTCGCCCGAATCTGCGTACAACGCCCCGTCTTCGCCTGGGTGCTGATGCTCGTCGTCCTCGTGGCCGGAGCGTTCGGCTACGGCAAGTTGGGGGTCGACGAGTTCCCCAACATCGACTTCCCGGTCGTCGTCGTCGTCACGCGCTTGCCGGGCGCGGCCGCGGAGGAAGTCGAGGCGGACATCACCGAGAAAATCGAGGGCGCCGTCGGCACGATCAGCGGCATCGAGGAGCTCCGCTCGAACTCGACCGAAGGTGTCTCCCAGGTCGTCGTGCAGTTCAACCTGGACAAACCCATCGACGTCGCCGCCCAGGACATCCGCGACAAGATCAACGAGATCACGGTCGACCTCCCCAAGGGCATCGACCCGCCGACCGTCACCAAGATCGATCCCGACGCCACACCGGTCGTCCTTCTCGGGCTCCGCGGCGACAAGTCCCTCGGCGAGTTGAGCGAGTACGCCGACAAGGTGGTGCGGCGCCGCGTCGAGTCCCTCCGGGGCGTGGGCCAGGTGACGCTCATCGGCGCGCAGAAGCGCGAGGTGCACGTGAAGTTCGACGTGCCGCGGATGACCGCGCTGGGAATCACCGTTCCCGAAGTGCAGCGCACCATCCAGAGCCAGAACCTGCAGACTCCCGGCGGTTCCCTCGAGACGGGCCCCGTCAACGTGAGCCTCCGCGTCGCCGGCCGCGTGGACTCCGTCCGCGATCTCGGTGACGTCGTCATCCGCGACGTGAACGGTTCCCAGGTCCGCATCCGCGACGTCGCGAGCGTCGAGGACACGATCGAGGACGCGAAGACATGGGCCGAACTCGACGGCGGTCGCACGGTCATCCTGGCCATCCGGAAGCAGAGCGGCGAGAACACCGTCGAGGTCGTCGACACCATCCTCGGTCAGCTCGCGAACCTCCGGGAGGGGCTGCCGAAGGGCATCGAACTCGAGATGGTACGGGACAACTCGCAGGTCGTCCGCACGGGTATCCACTCGGTGCAGGAGCACCTCGTCGTCGGCGCCGGTTTGGCGGCTCTCGTCGTGCTCGTCTTCCTCGGCAGCTTCCGCACGACCTTCATCGCGGCCATCGCGATCCCGATTTCCATCATCGGGACGTTCGCGGTCATGTTCGCCGCCGGCTTCTCGCTGAACTCCCTCACCCTTCTCGCGCTCGCCCTCGCGGTCGGCATCGTCATCGACGACGCCATCGTCGTCCTCGAGAACATCGTGCGGTACGTGGAGGAGAAACACGTCAAACCCTTCCCCGCCGCGGTGATGGCGACGAAGGAGATCGGTCCCGCCGTCCTCGCGACGACCCTGTCGCTCTGCGCGGTGTTCCTCCCGGTCGCGGCGATGCCGGGCATCCCCGGTCGCTTCCTCAAGAGCTTCGGCCTCACGATGGCTTTCGCCGTCCTCGTCTCGCTCTTCGTGAGCTTCACGCTCACGCCGATGCTCGCCGCACGCCTCGTGAAGGCGGTGGATCACGACGCGAAGCCCTCCCTCGCGACGCGCGCGGTCGACGCCTTCTACAAGCCCATCGAGTCCGTCTACATGAAGCTCCTCGGCTTCTCGCTCCGGCACCGGTGGGTCATCGTCGTGGCGAGCGTATTGGCGCTCTTCTCGCTCGGCCCCATCATGAAGCGCGTCCCCGGCGGGTTCATCCCGCAGGAGGACCGCGCGCAGTTCGAGATCAGTCTCCGCACGCAGGAAGGGACGAGCATCCCGGAGACGCGGAACCTCGCCGACCGCGTCGCCTCCCAGGTCCGCGAGTTCGGGAACATCCGGAGCGTGCTCGTCACGGTCGGCGAGGGCGCGCAGCAGGCCCCGAACGTCGCGAAGGTGTACGTCAACCTGACCGACCCGAAGCAGCGCACCACGACCCAGATGCAGATCATGGACGCCGTGCGCAAGCAGGTCCTCACGAAGCTCCCGGCGGACGTGCGTGGCAACGTGAACGAGGTCCAGGCCATCTCGACCGGCGCCGCCGCCCAGAACACGCAGATCGCGATCCAGGGTCCGGACTTGAAGGTCCTCGCGGCCGTCGCGCTCGACATCACGAAGGAGCTGAAGAAGTTCCCCGGTGCCGTCGACGTCGACACTTCCTACGTCGTCGGCAAGCCGGAAGTGCGCGTGAGCATCGATCGTCCCCGCGCGGCCTCCATGGGCGTGCAAGTGGCCGACGTCGCGAACACGCTCGGCGCCCTCGTCGGCGGCGTGAAGGTCGGAACGTACGCGGAGAGCGGGGAGCAGTACGACATCCGCGTCCGCGCGCTCCAGGAGTTCCGATCGTCCGAAGCGGACATCGGCCTCGTCACCGTGCCCTCCTCGAAGTTCGGAGCGGTGCCGCTCCTCAGCATCGTCGACGTGAAGAAGACCGTCGGCCCGTCCCAGATCGAGCGCCTGAATCGCCAGCGCCAGGTCACCCTCATGGCGAACGCCGCGCCGGGCGTCGGAGACTCCACGGTCCAAGCCGAACTCCAACGTCTCATCCAGGAGAAGCTCCCCTCCGGCTACGCTCCGACGCTCGTCGGTCGCACGAAGGAAACGGCGCGCATGGGCAAGGGATTCCTCCTCGTCTTCGCGCTCGCGTTCATCTTCATGTACCTCGTGCTCGCGGCGCAGTTCGAATCGTGGCTCCACCCCGCCACGATCCTCGTTTCGCTTCCGCTCACGGTGCCGTTCGCCATGGCGTCGCTGCTCTTCCTGGGGCAGTCGATCAACATCTTCTCGGGACTCGGGCTCCTCGTCCTCTTCGGTGTCGTGAAGAAGAACGCCATCCTCCAGGTCGACCACACGAACCAGCTCCGTCACAAGGGCATGGAGCGTTTCGAAGCGCTCATGCTCGCGAACAAGGACCGCCTCCGGCCCATCCTCATGACGACCCTGGCGTTCGTCGCCGGCATGATCCCGCTCATGCTCTCCCGGGGCATCGGAGCCGGGAAAAACCAGAACACGGGCGCCATCATCTTCGGAGGGCAGACGTTCTCGCTCCTCTTGACGCTCCTGGCCGTGCCGGTCTTCTATTCGCTGTTCGACGACGTCTCGCTCTTCTTCGGACGCCTCTTCAAAGGCAAGGCGCGCGACCGGGGCGAGAGTGATCTGCAGGCGATGCTCGAACCGGGGGCACCGGGCGCGGTCCACGAACCCGCGGAGTGATCCGCGTCGCGAGGCTCAGGCCGTCGCGTCCCCCTCGAGGAGCCGATCCACGAGCTCCTCGAGCCCCCGGACGGTGAACGGCTTGAGCAGGAGCGGGATCCTTCGTTTCCGGACGAAGGAACGCGTCCGCTCGTCGAGAGTCCCGCCACTGACGAACGCCGTCCGCCGCGCGAGGTCGGGCGCCGCCGCCTCCAGTTCGACGAAGAACTCGTCGCCGCTCATGCCGGGCATGACGATGTCGCACAGGACCGCGTCGAACGGTTCCCCTGCCCGCACG
Organism: Polyangiaceae bacterium; assembly: GCA_046351475.1. Lineage (GTDB taxonomy): Bacteria > Myxococcota_A > Polyangia > Polyangiales > Polyangiaceae > JAXLYL01. Next base: position 12,185 of record JAXLYL010000004.1, on the reverse strand, counting down.
AGGGCGAGGGCCGATCGCGCGGCACCGAGAGACACGACGTCGTGGGCACCCGAGAGGGTCGCCGCGATGCTCGATCTCACGCTCCGTTCGTCGTCGACGACGAGGATGGAGCGACGGGCGCGTGGTCGTGACGTCGTCGGGACGTCCGCGTGGTCGGAAGGTGACGGCGACGACGCGGGCGCCTCGGCGACGCGCAGAGTGACGGTGAAGGTGGTCCCCTCGCCGAGGACGCTCCGGACGTCCAGGGTCCCGCCGATGCTCGTGACGATCCCCATGGCGATGGCGAGACCCAGGCCAGTCCCGACGGTTCCGGACTTCGTGGAGACGAAGGGTGCGAACACGTGGGGAATCAGTTCGGGCGCGATGCCGGCGCCGTCGTCCGTGACCTCGACGCGGACGACGTCGTGATCGCCTCCGAAGCCCGAGACGTCCGGAACCGTGGTCGCGGTGACGGAGACGACGTGGCGACGGGTCCCGTTCTCGGGAATCGCCTGGAAGGCGTTCACGAGCAGGTTCACGAACACTTGACCGATCCGGGTCTCGTTGCCCTGGACGAACACGTCGTCCGCGACGGAGACCTTGAGTTCCGCGCGCTGACGGAGTTCGGGTTCGACGATCGCGCACGCGAACGCCAAGGACCGCGCGAGGTTCACGGAGGCGGGCGCCTCGTTCGAACGGCGCGCGTAGGCCCGTAGTTCGCCGACGATGGTCCGGACCCGATCGGCGCCTTCGTGGGCGAGCGCGAGGACGTCGTCGAGCTGCCGCTTCTCGGACGGGGCGAGTGTCGTCGATCGCCCGACGTTCCTGCGCGCGATCTCCAGGTTGAGGAGCGTGTACGCGAGGGGGTTGTTGATGTCGTGGGCGACGCTCGCGGCCATGGCGCCGATGGCCGCCAGCCGGTCGGCGAGCATCAGGCTCGCTTCCATCTGCTTTCGTTCGGTGAGATCGCGGATGGAAACGAGACGCGCGTCGAGGCCGCGGTAGGTCACGGCGCGACCACGGACCTCGCACGGGAAAGGTGTCCCGTCCTTCCGGATCGAGTACGCCTCGTACGGCGTCGTGCGGTTCGCCTGGATGTTCTGGCGCACCCACTCGAGGGACTCCGGCGCGATGTGTTCGTCGATCGTGGTTCCGACCAGGCCGCCCCGGGGGAACCCGAAACATTCGTCCGCGGCCACGTTCGCGAAGAGCACGCGGCCCTCGCGGTGGACGAACGCCGCCTCGAACCCACCCTCGTGCATCGCCCGGAAGCGCTCCTCGCTCTCGCGGCGTGCGTGTTCGTTTCGGAGGTCGCGGAGCGTCGTGAAGACCGTCACGCCACCGCCTTCCCGTCGTTCGACGACGACGCTCGAAGCTTCGACCGGCTGGAAGGTACCGTCCTTCCTCTTGTACGAGAGCTCCCCGATGAAGGCTCCCGTCTCGATTCGCTCGCGGATCGCGCTCTGGACGGCCGCGTCGTCGACCGATACGAAGTTCGTGGCCGTGAACCCCACGAGCTCGTCCGCCGCGTCGTAGCCCAGCAACTTGGCCGCGGCCTCGCTCGCACCCCGCACGACGCCGTCCTCGCTGAGGAGGATCGCGTCCCGGGTCGTGGCCAAGACCGCGCGCAAGACGTCCATCGGCGCGCAGACTACCCCGGAAATCCGGAGCGTTCGCGGTGGAAAGGAGTGATACCGTTCTCCCATGTCCCGAACGTACGGTCCGCTTTCGTCCCCTTGGTTCTTCGCCCTCCTCGGTCTCGCGACGACGCTCGTCGGACTCGGTGGGGCGTGTTCGTCCACGCCCTCGTCCGGAGGAGCCGACGGCGGAACGACGGACGGCGGCGAGGACGGCGGCGCGACGGAGGACGGCGACGTCCCCGTGAAGACGTACACGTTGTCCGGAACGGTGAAGGGACTCGAGGGTTCGAACCTCGTGCTCCGGGTGAACACGGAGACGTTCCCGGTCACCACCAACGGCAATTTCACCGCCTCCGCCGAACTCACGGCGGGGACCGCGTACACGATCACGGTCGAGACGCAGCCGACGTCGCCTTCCCAGACGTGCACGGTGACCGGCGGCACGGGAGTCCTCGGCGCGGAGGACGTGAAGGGCATCGTCGTGGACTGCACGACGAACACCTATCCGGTCGGGGGCACGGTCTCGGGCCTGGAAGGCACGGGCTTCGTCCTGAAGAACTCCGGTGGCGATTCGCTGCCGATCACGAAGAACGGGGCGTTCACTTTCCCGACGAAGGTGGCCAGCGGCAAGCCCTACGACGTCACGGTGGGCACCGGACCCGTCACGCCGACGCAGACGTGCGTCGTCGACGAGGGCTCGGGAACCATCGGCGAAGGCGCCGTCACGAACGTCGTCGTCACCTGCACGACGAACCTCTACTCCGTCGGAGGGACGATCACGGGCCTCAAGGGGGAGGGTTTCGTCCTCGCCAACGGCGCGGACGAAGTTCGACCGAGCATGGACGGACCGTTCACGTTCGGCAACGACGTGAAGAGCGGCTCGACCTACGCCGTGACCATCCGGACGCAACCCACGTCGCCGACCCAGGTCTGCACGTTGGCGTCGGCCACGGGCACCGTCGGCGGAGCGAACGTCACGAACGTCGGCGTCACCTGCGTGACCACGAAGTTCCACGTTGGTGGGACGGTCTCGGGATTGATCGGGGGCACCGTAAATCTCTCACTCAACGGCGGCACGGCGCTGCCCGTCAGCGTGAACGGGGCGTTCCAGTTCCCGACGACGATCGAGAGCGGATCCATGTACTCGGTGACCGTGACGCCGCCCGCCCCGCCTTCCCAAGCGTGCACCGTCGACAACGACAACGGCACCGTCGGCGACGGCGACGTCGCGAACGTGGTCGTCACCTGCCGCATCCCCGACTGACGACGGAGAGCGAGGAAACGACCATGACCACGCGCGTGCTCCTCGTCCGCCACGGCGCGACGACGTTGTCCGTCGAGGACCGCTTCGCCGGTTCCACCGACGTCGACCTCTCCGAAGAAGGTCGCGCGCAGGTGTCCGCGCTGGCGGCGCGACTCACGGGCGAGAAGGTGGACGCCGTGTTCGCGAGTCCCCTCCGGCGCACGGTGGAGACGGCGACCATCCTCGCCGCGCCCCACGGTCTCGGCATCGTGACGCACGACGGTCTCCGCGAGATCGACCACGGTCGCTGGGAGGGCATGACCCGTCGTGAGGTCGAGTCGAAGTACGAAGGCGAGTACTCGGCCTGGGAAGAGGACCCGTTCACGTTCGCGCCGGAGGGCGGTGAGTCGGGCCTGTCGGTGATGGCGCGCGCACTCCCGGTCATCCGTGAGATCGTCACCACGCACACCGGCAAGACCGTGGTCGTCGCGTCCCACAAGGCGACCATCCGCCTCGTCCTCTGCAGCTTCCTCGGCATCGACGCCCGCGGGTACAGGGACCGCCTCGATCAGTCGCCGGCGTGCCTGAACGTGCTCGAGTTCAAGGATCCCGTCCGTGCGCGCCTCATCGCCTACAACGACGTCGCGCATTACGGACCGAAGATCGCGCGCGCCGGCAGCGGCCAACTCTCGAAATGGTGGGATCCGAAATCTCCGTGAGGACGCGAACGGACGCCGGATCCTGCGTTCGCGGAGAGTGTCCCACATCGTCCCCTCGGCTCCCGGGTTTCCCGGGTTCTCCCGGCGTTCGGCGACCGTCGCGCTCCGAGACGCCGGCAAAACTGGGCGGCGCGCCATCCCGGAGTAGGATGGAACCGATGCGGACACGTGCGGCCCTCGTCGCTCTCTGTCTGGCAGGGTCGGCCCTGCCGTTCGGGAGTTCCGCCTGCAGCGCCCCCGATCCGGGAGAGGTCGATCTCCACGCGGCCTTGCGTACCGACGGCGGGCGACGGCCCTCGTCGGACGGAGCGGCGTCCCCGGACACGGGCGCGACCGTCGACACCGGAACGACGGTCGACTCGGGCGGAGCGACTCCCGTGGACTCCGGCGGCACCGGCGTGGATTCCGGCGGCGTCGATTCGGGCACGCCCGACGTGGGCGTGGACGCGCCCGTCGACACGGGCCCCTCCGCGCCGACCATCGCGTCGTTCATGCCGAACACCGCGACCGCAGGTTCGGCCGACTTCAACATGTCGATCCTCGGCACGAATTACGTCCCCGGGTGCGCCGCGATGTTCGGTGCCACGGCGCTCACGACGAGCTACGTGTCGTCGACGGCCGTGGCCGCGGTCGTTCCTTCGGGCGTGCTCACGCAGGCGGGGAACTTTCCCGTCAGCATCCGATGCGGCACGGTCACGGCGTCGGCGGCGACGACGTTCACCGTGACGGCGGCCCAGATGCAGGCGCCCAACGTCACGAGTCTGGCGCCGACGGCGGTGAACCGCGGGACGGTGGTCGACCTGACGGTGGGCGGCTCGAACTTCGGCGCGACGTCGAAGGTCGTGATCGGCACGACGGTCATCCCGAATTCCGTCGTCACCTCCGCGACCCAGATCCGCACCGGGTCGATCCAGTTCAACGTGTCCGGTCAGTTCGCCGTCCGCGTCCAGACGACCTTCGGCAACACCACGCTCACGAGCGCACAATCGGTCGTCGTCACGGTATTGTAGGGGCATGGACCTGACCGCGAAGTTCGAAGACGCCCAAGCCCGCGTGAAAGGGCTCACGAAAGCCCCCTCCACCGAAGACCTCCTCGAGCTCTACGCCCTCTTCAAGCAGGCGAGCGCGGGCGACGTGTCCGGGAACCGTCCCGGCATGATGGATTTCAAGGGACGCGCGAAGTTCGACGCGTGGACGACGAAGAAGGGTACGTCGAAGGACGCCGCGATGACGGCGTACGTCGCCCTCGTCGACAAGCTCGCGGCCGGCTGACCGGTCCGCGATGCCGAACTTGCTCGCCATGTCCTTCGAAGGGGAACTCGCCCCTTCGTTCGACCTCTCGTGCCTCCGGCCCGGCGGAAAGCCGCCGGACGGATGGGGCCTCGGGTTCTATCCCGGCGGCGAGCCGAGCGCGCAGGTCCTGAAGGAGGCGGCCCCGCAACAAGGCAGCATCCGCGGCGAGCTGGTCCGCGCGTGGGAGCACCTCGAGGCGTCCTCGTTCGTGCTCCACATGCGCAAGGCGAAGTGGGGAAAGAACTGCGACGCGAACACGCAGCCGTTCCTGCGGAGTCATGGCGGTCGCGACTTCATCGTCGCCCACGGCGGTTCGCTCAAGAGCCGCCTGGGCCTGTCGGAAAACCCCGCGTTCGAACCCGTGGGCGCGACGGACACGGAGCTCGTCTTCTGCGAACTGCTGAACCGGTTCGCGAAGATCGGCGCGAAGAGCATCGGGGACCTCCCGACGGAGACCCTCCTCGACTGGTTCGACGAGCTGAACGATCTCGGCGATCTCTCACTCGTCCTCACGGACGGTCGGGATCTCGTGGCGTACGCCGACCGGAACGCGGAGAGCCACCTGCACCTGTGGCACCTGGTGCCTCCCTACGGAGACGTCGTCTTCGGCGACGCCGATCTCTCCGTGGACCTCACCTCGCGCGGCATGTCGAGCCGGAAGGGCGTCATCGTCTCGTCGGATCCGCTCGTCGCCGTCGCCCACGGAGATCCCGGCCGCGTTCGCGCCGTCCCCTCGTGGCGCACGCTCGCCCCCGGACAGATGGTCGTGGTCCGACAGGGCGCGCTCCGCACGGAGCTCGACGCGAAGGCGAAGTCGACGCGACCGTCGGCCTCGCGCATGGCCGTGGCACGTCCGCTCTCGGCGCCGCCGAAGAGCTTCTCCGTCAGGCACCGCACCGTGTACCGCTACCAGAAGCCCGTGGAACGGAGCACGCACGTGCTCCGCCTGGCACCGATGCACGACAGGTTGCAGCGCCTGGCGTCGCACCACCTCCACGTGTCGGTCGACGGGGTGTCCCGCGAGTTCGACGACGTCTTCGGCAACCGCGTGCGCGTGGTGCGCATCGACACGCCGTTCACCGAGCTCGTGATCGAGGCGCGCTCGGAGGTCGAGGTGACCGACACCGATCCCTTCTCGTTCGCCGCCATCCGCGAACGATCGACCATTCCGCTCGTGTGGATGCCGTGGCAACACCACATGCTGCAGCCGTTCTTGCTTCCTCCGGAGCTCCCCGAGAGCCAGCTCCGGGAGCTCGCCCAGTACGCCATGACCTTCGTCGAGCGGAACGACTACGATCTTCTCGACACGCTCCTCGATCTGAACACGACGCTCTTCAAGGAGTACGCGTACCGGCAGGGAGAGACGACGCTCCAGACGAGCCCCTTCGACGTCTACACGTCCCGCAAGGGAGTCTGCCAGGACTTCACGAACCTCTTCATGTGCCTCGCCCGTCTCCTCGGCGTGCCCGCGAGGTACGTGTGCGGCTACGTCTTCACGGGCCCGAAACACGCGAACGTCCGCATGGGTGAGGCCTCCCACGCGTGGACCCAGGTCTACCTTCCGGAGGTGGGCTGGCGCGGCTTCGACCCGACGAACGGGACGGTGACGCAGACCGACCACGTGCGCGTGGCCGTCGGACGGAACTACGTGGATGCGACGCCGACGTCGGGGACCTTGTGGGTCGGAGGAGAGGGCGAAACGCTCGATGTGGACGTGAGGGTGGAACTGCGGGACTGACTTCGAGGCAACGTGAACGTGAACGTGAACGTGCACGTACACGTGGCGACCCCTGCCCCGCCACGACCTCCCGTACACGTGCCCGTGCCCGGCTTCTAGCCAACCCGTGACGATGCGCGGGGAAGACGTGGCACGTGGCACGTGTACGTGCACGTTCACGTTCACGTTCACTATCGTGTGAACCTTCACCGTTCTTCGTCGCGATGGGTTTCGGGCACGGGCACGGGCCCCTCGCTCCGCGAGGGGCGTTACTGCCCTCTCACCACGGACAGCGGAGGCAGAGATCTCCTGTCCTCCTCCTCCGGCGTCAACGGCTTCATCGCGAAGAACGTCGCGTACACCGCGTCGCTCACGTGGTTCAGGTGGAGCTGGAGATCGCCGATGTACTCGTGCAAGCCACGCGCGATGATCTCGGCCGTGTCGGCGTAGGAAAGATCGGCGTTCACCCGCCCCAACTCGCGTTCGGCCAGGTTCGTCCACGTTCCCACGGGGGCTCCCGTGATGGCGTGGAGCGACCGCTCCGCCGTGTTGAGGCAGTAGCGCACCGAACGGGGAAATCGCCGGCTCAACATGAGAAAATCCACCACGTCCTGCGGACGGATCGTCCCGTGACGCTTCCGGTACATCTCGAACGCGCTCGCCGAACGGAGGAGCGCGGCCCAGTGGAGTTCGTCGACCGTCGAGCCGACGTCGGCCTCGTGGGGCAGCAGGATGAAGTACTTCACGTCGAGGATGCGGGACGTCTTGTCCGCACGCTCGAGGAGGCGACCGAGGCGACCGAAGTGCCACGCCTCGTTGTGCGTCATCGTGAGGTACGTGATGCCGACGAAGAGGTGCGCCGCCTGTTTGACCGCCGTGAAGAAGTCGTGGGGCGCGGCCATGACCTGCGGGTTCTTCGCCGCGTCCGTGACCATCAAGAAGGCCCGGTTCACCTGTTCCCACATCTCCGACGAGATGACCTCGCGCACGGTGCGCGCGTTCTCCCGGGCCTTCGCGAGGCACGCGAGGATGGAGTTGGGGTTCTCGCGATCGAAGGTCAAGAACCGGAGGACGTTGTCCTTCGACATGCCGTCGTACCGGGCGGCGAAGGACTCCTCGTCGGCCGTCGTGGCCACGAGCGGCCCCCACTGTTCGTCCACGTCCCCGAAGTCGAGCGCGAGGTGGAGGTTCACGTCGACGAAGCGGGCGACGTTCTCCGCGCGCTCGACGTAGCGGTTCATCCAGTAGATGGCGTCGGCGACACGACTCAGCATCACGCGCCTCGCGGGGGAACGGGCGAGATGCGCGAGGAACTCGAAGGATCGAAGGGCGCGTCGACGACCCAGGTGTCCTTGCTTCCCCCACCCTGCGACGAGTTCACGACACAGGATCCCTTCTTGAGCGCGACGCGCGTGAGACCCCCGGGACTCACCCAGATATCCTCACCGTAGAGGACGTAGGGTCGGAGATCGACGTGCCGCCCTTCGAAGGCGTCACCGACGATGGTGGGCACCCGGGAGAGGCCGAGCATCGGTTGCGCGATGTAATCCCGCGGGTTGGCGTAAACGCGCCGACGGAACTCGTCGCGTTCCGCCTCGGTCGACTGCGGGCCGATGAGCATTCCGTAGCCTCCCGACTCGTTCGCCGCCTTGACCACGAGGTTTTCGATGTCGTCGATCACGTGACGCCGATCCGCGTCCTCGCGGCAGACGTAGGTCGGCACGTTCGGGAGGATCGGCTTCTCGGCCAGGTAGTACTCGATCATCTTCGGGACGTAGGCGTAGAGCACCTTGTCGTCGGCGACGCCGGAGCCGGGCGCGTTCGCGAGGGCGACCTTGCCACGGCGGTAGACGTCCATGAGCCCGCGCACGCCGAGCATGCTGTCGGGGCGGAGTGTCGCCGGATCGAGGAAGGCGTCGTCGATGCGGCGGTAGATGACGTCGACCTTCTGGAATCCACGGGTGGTCCGCATGTGGACGCGCCCGTCGTGCACCACGAGGTCGCGCCCCTCGACGAGCTCGATGCCCATCTGTTGCGCGAGGAACGAGTGCTCGAAGTAGGCCGAGTTGTGGACGCCCGGCGTGAGGAGGACCACCGTCGGCGACGCGTTCGCGGACAGGTGCTTCAGCGTGCCGAGCAACTTGCCGGGGTACCCGTCCACGGGTCGCACGCGGAGCGCGTCGAAGACCTGCGGGAACGTCCGCTTCATCACCTGCCGGTTCTCGAGGACGTAGGAGACGCCGGAGGGGCACCGGAGGTTGTCCTCGAGCACGTAGAACTGGCCGTCCCGGTCGCGCACGAGATCCGTGCCGACCACGTGGCAGAAGATCTTCTTCGGCGGGACGATCCCGAAACACGGCGACAGGAACCCCTTCGCGCTCGTGACGAGGTCCTCCGGGACGACCCCTTGCTTCAGGATCTTCTGGTCGCCGTACACGTCTCCCAAAAAGAGGTTCAGGGCGTGGACCCGTTGCCGGAGCCCCTTCTCGATGGTCGCCCACTCCCGTGCCCCGAGAACGCGGGGCACGATGTCGAACGGGAAGATCTTCTCGGTGCCGGCCTCGTTCCCGTACACGTTGAAGGTGATGCCGCGCGCCAGGAGCGTGCGTTCCGCGGCGATCTGACGTTCGCGGAGTTCGCCGGGCGAGAGGGACCCGAGCTTCTGGGCGAGCAGCTTCGTCTCGGCGCGGGGCGTCCCGTCCGCCTCGAACATCTCGTCGTAGAAACCTTCCGTCGCGTACCCGTCGCCATGGAGCGGGTCAGATTACATGGAACCGGGGCCGTGGCGCCGGAGTTCGCCGGGGTCCGCGACGCCGTTTCGCCGACCGTGCCCAGCTCCGATCGAGACCCATGGCGCGCACGGACCGCGGCTTCCCCGCCGGCGAAGGTCGCATCCGGAGGGCACGTGCGAGGGTGTCCACGAGCGCGTCGGCGCGCGGTTCGTGGAACACGAATCCCGTCCCGTCGGGCTGGGCGACGAGATCGACCACCGTGTCCCGCAGTCCTCCCGTGTTCCGCACGACCGGGAGCGTCCCGTACCTCTGGGCGTACATCTGCACGAGTCCACCAGGTTCGAGACGCGACGGGACCACGACGACGTCCGAACCGGCGAGGATGCGGTGCACCGTCGCGCTTCGTCCACGAAGCCGAGCACGCGCAGGTTCCCGTGGTCGCCCGCGAGGCTCCGGAGCCTGGCCTCGATGTCCGGATCGCCCGTTCCCGCCGGGCGTCGCACGGAAGTTCCCGCGCCTTCGCGAGGGCCACGGCGTCGGCGGCGTCGCTCCCCCTTCTCGTGGAACAGACGACCGACGGACCGACGGTGAGACGTCCGTCCCCGGTTCGAGTCCGAACTCCCGCCGGAGCGCGGCGACGTTCTCGGCCTTCGTCCGCCAGGACGCGGCGTCATGCGGACGAGGGCTCCGTCGTCCGCGGGATTCCACACGTGGAGATCGATGCCGTTGAGGATGCCGACGCGGGCCGTCGGCGTGCGGCCAAGGCGTCTCGAGACCGAACGCGCCACCGGGCCGCACGGAGTTCGTCGGCGTGCGAGGGCGACACGGTAGAGAGAGAGAGAGAGAGAGAGCACGGCGTCGGCGGTGACGACACCGGCTTTCAAGAGCGCGATGCGCCCCGCGTGGGCGAGGGCGGGATCGTCGGCGGCGAACGGAGGCAACCCGAAGACGCGCGTGGCGTCGCGCGGGAACACGCCCTGGAACGCGGCGTTGTGGACCGTGAGTACCGTGCGGACGTCCCCGAACGGCCCCGACGGTCCGCGCCCCCGCACGGGCCACGAGGTACGGCGCGAGCGCCACGGGGCCAGTCGTGCACGTGGAGGACGTCGAAGGGATTTCCGGCCTCCTTCGCGGAGGCGAGCACGCCGAGCACCGCACGCGTGAACGCGGCGTGCTTCGCGGCGTCCATCGGATCGTCGGAGACACGTCGTGTCCGTACATCGCGCCGCGATCGAAACCCGGCGCATCGAGTCCACCGCACGCCGAATCGAGGACCCGATCGGCGTCCACGCCGCTCGACACGCGGCATGGCCACCACGACCTCGTGTCCGAGGACGACGAGCTCCCGCGCCCACGCGGCGAGGCGTCGGCGATCACCCACCTTCAGGATGGGGAAGAATTCGAGCGTGGGAACGAGGACGCGCATCAAGGCGGAACCCCGGAGTCCTCGCGAAACGTCCGGAAGAAAGGAAATCGACGGGTCGGCGTCCTGCCGTCGAGCGCGAGGTCCGCGAGGATCTCGCCCATCACGGACGCGAACTTGAAGCCGTGCCCCGAGAAACCGGCCGCGAACGTCACTCCCGGGACGTCCGGATGGAGATCGACGACGAAGTGCTCGTCGGGAGTCATGGTGTAGAGGCACGTCTTCGACCGGTGCGGTCCGGCGTCGGCGGTGGGTAGGTACGTGGCGACGAATCGCGAGACGATGGCCGACTCCGAGGGTCGGACCTCCCGCACGACGACGTCCGCGTGGGGAACCGTGTCGTGGGACGCGTGTTCGGCGACCTTGATGGCGCCCCCGATGCGCGGGAACCCGTAGACGAACGTGCCGTCCATGTCGAACGCGTACGACGGCATGCCCGCCTCCCCTTCGAACTCGGGCCCCGCGTAGAACCAATGCTGCACGACCCGCGCGACGCGGAGGGGCAAGCCGAGGGACCGGAGGACGTCACCGGACCACGCGCCCGCCGCGAGGACGAGACGCTTCGCCTCGTACGTTCCCGTCTCCGTGACGAGCCGGATCGTCCCCTTCTCCGCGGACCATTCCCGGAGCGGCTCGTTCCACCGGAGATCCGCGCCGAAGGACGTCGCGAGGTTCGCGTGCGCCCGGACGCACGCCTCGACCGCGAGGTACCCGGCGTCCGGTTCGAAGAGCCCCGTGACGTCGTCGCCCACGTGGATGGGCGGAAACCGTCGATGCACGTCCCGGGCGGACAAGGTCTCGACGGGGATCCCGTGGGTCGCCGCCACGTCGCGGGCGCGCGTCGTCTTCGCGCCGTCGCGGCCCAGGAGGACGAGACCCGAGCGCGAGAAGAGCGTCTCCTTCACGCGCTCGCCGAGTTCGTCCCACAGGGTGTAGCTCCGTTCGAGGAGGGGCACGTAGGCCGGACTCTCGAAGTACGCCTTCCGGATCAGGCGCGTCTCGCCGTGGGCGCTGCCGCGATCGTGGGCGAGACCGAAGCGTTCGAGACCGAGGACCTTCGTCCCGCGCGACGCCAGGTGGAACGCCGCCGCCGTTCCCATGGCCCCGAGCCCGACGACCGCGACGTCGTACGTGCCGGACGTGGCGGTCATCGAAGTTCGAGTCGGACGCCCGTGACCTTGCCCGTGTCGATGGTGCCCATGTCGGTCACCGTGACGGTCCACACGCCCGCGGCCGCGAGCCCCTTGAATCCGCCGGGAGCGTTCGCGTCGAGGGTGACGACCGCGTCGGCCGTGGTCGTCGCGCGGTAGTCGCCGGGAGCGATCACGGACGCCGAGCCGGAGGACATGGTCCCGCCCGTGTCGACGAAGCGGTAGGTGCCCGCGAAGTCGCGGCTCGTCTGGCAGACGCCGCCCGACGGACCCGGACGGTCGAAGAGG